>NZ_CP030064.1:685923-1371846 GCF_003990725.2 Halorubrum sp. PV6 | reverse complement strand
TCGCGAGCGCTGTCCACCACTGGCTCATCGGGTTGCAGACCGTCGCGGTGAAGTCGCGCGAGAGGTGTCCCGAGGCAGCGTACGCGACTTCATCCGCCCACTCGACCGCGTCCGCCTGCGATTGGACGCCCTCGTCACCGAACGGTTCTCGCAGGGCTCTGTGTTGGTCGATGACGCGCTGGTGGAGCCGCGGGCGCATCGCGATGAAGCGCTGGCGGTCGGTGTGGCGGACGCCGTCCTGATCGTCAGTGAAATCGTTCGACTGCGCTCGGATGACGTCGACAGCTTTCTGAAACGCTGGCGAGAGGACGTCCTGAATGATGCGCGTCCGCTCAGTGCGGGCTTCCGACGGTGACGGCGCCGTGTCTCCACAGATCGCCTCTCGCTTCGCGTGTGAGTCGAGACACGCCGCGACGGTCCACTGGTCGTTGATGAGGTGACTGAACCAGTCGTCCGGCACGCGGCCGACAGAGATCGCAGCCGCGACGTGCGACCACACCAGCAGTTCGTGCCGGCTTTTGAACCCGGAGCGAAGCCGTGCTCGAACGTCTCGCTGCTGCGCCCGAAGCGTGGGGAGCGCGGGAACGTGGGCCGACTCGGCAGTCTGCTCGTCGTCTTCGCGCTGGATCGAGATGATCGATCCGAGCGGATCGGGGGAACTGGCGGAACTAATCGTCCGCCACCCCCGAGTCGGTGTCCGCGTCGATCTCCCACGGTGCCGGGGCGTCGCCGTCGCCGCCATCATCGTCAAAGCCCGAAGCGGCGTCGACATCGTCGGCCATGTCGGTGCCGAACATGTCGTCCATCTTCTCGGCCATCTCCTTTCGCAGCGTCTGAACCGTGGACTGTGCGCGGTCGAGAGCCTGCCAGTCCATGTCCTGAATCTGCTTGTGGAGGTCCTCGAACGTGCGTCGAGCGACGTACTCCTGTCGCTCGGTCGCGACCGTCGCGCGGACGTCGCTGTAGTGGTACGGCGCCGGCTCGACAGACATCTTCCCGTCGACGGCGACTGTTCCGGCGATGAGAACCGGGAGCAGCGCGAGCGTGGAAGCGACGAGTTGCGCGCCGAAGACCGCCATCCCAGCGAAGTAGGCGATTGCGCCACCGCCGACCGCCACACCGAGGAATGACCAGTTGAGCTTCTTCGAGACGTTCGACAGACTCATCGAGATGGCAGCCGGAAGGGCTGCGATGCCGTCGCCCTCCGGCGGGTCCTCAAGCTCGTCGTCCTCGACGTCCACAGTCAGCGACGGCGAGAACGTCAGCGTCGCCGGCGAATGGGTGAGCACCTCATCGCTCGTCGGGTCGACCTCGTACATCCGTTCGAGGTCGGAATCGGCGTCGCCTTCGTCGACCGTCGTCAGGTCCTCTCGGGGGACAGCCGCCGGGTCCGCCCAGTAGCGGGCGATCATGGCGGAGAGGCCCTTCGCGGGGGCGTAGAGCGTCCCGCCGCGGTTGACCACCGTCTTGATCCGGTTCGGAACGAGTCGGCTCGAAGCTGCTTTGTCGCCGGTCGGCGTGACCGCGTTATCGTCGAGGCGTCGCTGGAAGAAGCCCGCCTTCTCCGCGTCGGCGTCTCGGAGCCCGAGCATCAGGATCAGCCCGATAAGCCCGACGACCATCCCAACAACGGCGGGCGCGTTCGCGAGGACGGCCGCGGTCGCGAAGGTCGCGAACCCGGCCGCTCCGATGAAGATCACGCCGGAGAGAACGAGCCAGAAGCCGAGCGGTTTCTGCGCGCCGATCACGATACGGTCGAACACGTGGTCGGCGATCTTCCGGCTGACAAACAGCGAGGCGAGCGCTGGGAGCAGGATGTAAATCCCACCCCAGCGGAACAGGTCGCCCTCAGAATCGACCGTGAACGCCGGTGACTGCGCCAGCGGGTTGCTCTGGTGTTCGAATCGCCAGCGGGCGCCGTCGACGAGTTCGCCGTCGCGCTCAAGCCACATCGACACCTGAACCGTCTCGTCGAAGTGCGGCTGAAGCGAGATGCGCGACGCATCTCGCCCCTTCTCGACGTCGATCCCGACGCGCTGCACCTCCTGTCCGGCCGCGTACGTGCGCTGCTGGCCGTTCGGTCCCGTTGTCGTCTCGGGCGTCCAGTAGACGAGTACAACTTCGTACTCGCCCACAGCCTCGACGTACGCGCTGGTCTCGAAGGTCAGCGTGTTCGTTTCTACTCGCGTCGACGATGTCAGCGGCTTCTTCTGCGAGTTGATGAGCGACAGCGAGGAGTACTTCACGAACGCGCCGCCGGTGCCGAGGCTCCGTTCGGAGTCGATCGTCACGGCCTCGGACGTGCTCGGCGGTTGCTTGCCGCTGCGGCGGAGTTCTTCGATAGTGAACGGTCCGGGTTCTTGCCACGTCGCGTTCCCCTCGGTTTGTGCGAGCCCGTGGGCCTCCACGGCCGCCGTGGCGTCCGTCTGTGGGCTCACGGCGGCGCCGGCCACCGGCACGAGCGCACTCGCGACGAGAAACGCGGCGGTCGCGACGACCCACGCGTGTCTCATCGGGCCTCCTCGTTTGCGTCGCTCTCACCACCGTCCGTCGCCGGTGCCGGAGCGCGTTCAGCCGAATCTCGGCGCTCTAGGTCTTCGAGTCCGACCGGCCGGAACCGCTCGTCGACGCGCTCGTCGATCGGCGGTGCCGCCTCGATCTCGTCGAGGCGCTCCCCGCAGGTCGCACAGAACCGCTCGCCCGTCGCGTTCACCGAGGAGTGGCACCTCGGACACATGTCGTAGCGCGAGAGGTCGCGGAGAGCGTACAGGCAGACTCCAGCACCGGCTCCAGCAACCGCCACAACACCGGCATCAGCGAAGACGCCGAGGGCTGTGACGCCGAGAGCCGCGGAGTAGAGCGCGTACGCCGTCCCACTCGGTGCATCAAGGAACCACTGCCGAACCGTTCGACGAGTAGAGAGCTTCATTCGCCACCTCCGTAGAGGTCCTCGAACACGAGCCAGTTGTTGAACGCGTAGCCACCCACGAATCCGAGAACCGCGACGAACGCGACCGGAAGGCTAGAGACGGCGATTCCGAACACCGCTGCGACGCCCATCATAACTGCCATGAAGGCGTGGTCTCCGCGCTTCTCATGGCGTTTCTCGACTTCGATGAACGGTGCCGAGCGGGTCAGGGAAACGCTCCGAACCTCTGGAGGATCACCCGCTGACATCAGTTGTCATCCTCCGTCGTCAGGTACGATGCGAACATCCACGCGAGAACCGCGACGACACCGACCGCCGCGAGTTCACCCCCGGTGAGTTCGAATCCGAGCCCTTCGAGTGCGATGACGCCAGCGCTGCCGCCGACGAGCCCGCCGACCGCGGCGGCGCCGATCTCCCAGACTGCCGGCCCGAAGTACATCCCGCCGACGAGCCCGCCGGCGCCGAGAACACGCTCGGCGTTCGCGACGCCGAAGATGCGTTTGAACGCCTTCTTCGGGTACATGACGAGATACGCCAGTACATCGGTGTACTCGCCGATGACGTACGCGAAGCCCGCGATGACCATCCACCCGAGGATGGCTTCCATGCTCATCGCCGGCATCTACACCGCCTCCGTTGACCGCTCTGTGCTGTCTGTGTCCGTGAGTTTATGTTTCATGAGTCTTCGATCGAATCTTCGAGGTCGTTGCTCGCGTCCCACAGAAGTTTGATGAGGAGGATGGCGCCGGTGATGACCACCGCCTGCGTCCCCCAGCCCTCCGGGAGCGGACTTGATTCGCCGAGCGTCGTGAACAGCGACGAAATGTAGAACAACTGGTTGATGTTCGTCCACGCGTAGAGCGCAAGGCTGTCGACGAACGGTATGTTGAATACCGCCGCGACAGCCCCGAACAAACCAGTTACCACCGCCGCTGGGCTTTTGAGTGCGTCCGGTGCCATTGTCAGGTTCCGAGTATCCCCGCGAGTCCCGGCACCGCGTCCGCGATGACCAGGATGATTCTCTGGGTCGTCCACGCGAACATGTACACGACTACGACGACCTCTCCAGCCAGGATGATCGGCGCGAGCGGGCCGCCTGCCGATGCGAAGCCTGTCCCCGCGTCGACGAGCCGTGAGAGGAGTCCGAGAAGCCCCGTGCCCTCTATCGCGGACCCGCCGATCGTCGCCCCGATGCTCACCAGCTTCGTGCCGATGAACAGCGGGACGTCTGCGATACCGAACGTGCCGGTGAGACCCGGCTCGTCGCCCTGGAAGACGAACGTGATCAGGTCCAGAACCGTCACGACGACGTTCTCAAGACCGCGAAGTAACGGCGAGAGAATCGCCCCGAGGATGAACCCCTGTGGCGAACTCGCAAAGCGCTTGAGCGTGAGCGGCAGGGTGAATCCGTTGTCGGATCCTCCTGAAGACCCACCCCCTCCGTCAGTAGACGAGGACGCACCGCTCCCGCCATCAGGTGTCGTTCTCACGTTCACCCACCCCCGAACAGCCTCGATGCCGACGCCTGTAGGCCGACCGAGAGGATGTACACGCTCGCGAGCACGATCGCCGTGTTGACTGGCAGCGCGAAGATGCCAAACTGCGCCGAACTGTAGCTGAAGGCGTTTCCGTACGCCGTCGACACGCCGCCAATAACGACGTCTATTACACCGGGGACGTAGTCGAGCGGGACTCCGGGTCCGCTACTCGTCTGAACAGAGCCCTCTAAGAACGCTTCGAACCCGCCAAAAATCGATATCCACGCGCCCGTAACCGCAGACACGACATTTGTTACCCCCGCGACTACGGTCGCGATGATCGAGGTGAGTATCGTTTGGCCGAGTCGGCCCCAATTCACGGGATTCGACACGCTCAGAATCGGGATGTCGCCGGACGTGTCGCCGTTGATGAAACTCAGGAGGCCGTCGCCGCTGCTGCTCACCGGCGAACACCTCGTTGAGCCTGCGGCGACGACGAGCTCATTGGTCGTCCGTCGCCTCCTCGTCGGCCCCGATCACCGGCACGTCGAACGGCAGGCCGGGGAAGAGGTTGCCCGTCTCCTCCTCGTCGAGGAACGTCGCGAGGAGGTACAACGATGCGAGCGCGAGCGCGACCGTCAGTGGGAGCGCGAGGATGCCGGCGATCGTCTCACCGAACACCGCCATAATCGCGTTCTCCGAGATACGCGAGCCCGCCTCGATCAGCGCTGCCGGCCCGGTGAGGAGTCCGTCGAACAGCGTCGAGATCGACTCGCCGGCACCCTCGAACGGCGCCGTCGCGAACTGCGTGATTGCGTTGATGATGTCGACGATCGCGATGAACGGCGACGTGATCAGGCCGACTACCGACGCACTCAGAACGGTCGATGGCTTCCCGCCGTTAGAGAGGTAGCTCGCGATACCGTTCAGCGTATCCACGCCGCCACCGTCCCCAAGCGAGAGGGTAGCCATGTTATCCCTCCAGCGCGTTCTTGAGCGGGTCTAGGAAGCCGGCCACGTAGGCGCCGCCGATGACGACTAAGCCGATGAGGAGGTTGGTGGGCGTGAACAGCCCGCCACCACCAACGCCGGCGAAGGCGCCGCCGCCCCCGGTCGCCTGGTTAACCGTCGTCCCGATCTCGATGTTGTCCGCGGACTCCTCGTCGGAGTCGCTCGCGTCCTCGGTGACGAGGACTCGGTACGAGTCGTACTGCTCCGAGTCAACCGTGAATGTCTGGCGCGCCGTGTCGTTCTCGTCTACCGACGAAATGCTCCCAGAGTCGACCTCAGTCGAGAGGCCGTCAGAGATGCCGTAGACGGTGTAGTTGAGGTTGTCCCCCGAAGTGTTCGTTACTTCGAGGTAGACGCTCTCGGTGTCGCCGTCAACGGTCACTTCCTTGTCCGCGAGTTCAGCGCTGGACTGTGCGACTGCGGGTACCGCCATGGATGTCAACACCGCGAGCGCCAGTAGCGCCGCGAGTCCCGCCTTTTTGATGTTCATGCGCTACCTCCGTAGCCACCGCTACTGCGAATCTGTGTCATTGGATTTCGAAAATGCCCGTTTCCGGCGGGCACGCCGTACTTTTCAGCCAGTTCTTTGTCGAGCGGGTAGCGCCTGCGGAATTTCTTGAGGTACGCTGCGAACGCTTCCGAGACTGCGATCCCTTCCGAGATACGACTCACTCGTCGGCCCCGTGGTTCCGCCAATCTATCCACCGCTCCGCCTCGCTGTCGGGCTCTTTCTGCGAGCCAGTGTCGTCGTCGTTCATACTTTCGACAGCCGAACCGATCCGACGGCTCGACACCTGGATGTCGCGGCGCCGTCGTCTAAATCACAGAAAATTGGGAGGTTTTGGGGGTCTATCTAAGGGATTCTGGTGGGTTCTGCCGATTTATATCCCGACCGACGGGTGAGTACGTATGGGCATTCAGAACCGGTTTGCCGACTGTCGCACCGCACAGGAAGGAGACGGTAGCGTCACCGTGACTATCCCGCGACCGCTCGCCGAGGAGTGGGAGATCGAGCAGGGGGATCAGATTGCATTCTATGCAGAGGAGGGATCAGAGACAGCAGAGATTCGACGGCCGGCGAAGCGCAGCGACCGATAGGCTGTCGCGCTTCTGGCGAAATACACAAGATGTGATAAGGCCAGCGTGCGATATGTGGAGGGTTCGCTCAATAGTGAGTTCCAAGGCTATTTTAGCCAGCAGGATGTAATATAGATAATGTGTAAACAGGATCGTGCGGTTACTCCTGTTATTTCGACCATTCTTATGGTCGCAATTGTGGTTGTACTAGCTGCAACGGCTTCGGTGCTTTTCTTTGATGTTGCAGAGAGTGTTAATGACCCTGCCCCAAATGTTGGAGATACAACCGGTGTATTCGAAGCTGGCGGCGAGCTTGACCAGCAAGTTGTGTCGATCACACACATCGCTGGAGAGGATATTGCCCTTTCTAAATTAGAGATAATCGTTCGTGCTAGTGGCGACAATATGGATGACACACAAGTTCGGTTGGTGAATCTCCCACCCAGCTCTTTAAGCTTTGACGCTGACTCCTACGAGGGTAACGACAAGTTAGCTTCTGGATACGGTGTCACTGATGGAGTTCTATTTGATGACAGTACCACCTGGACTACTGGAAGTAATATCAAATTTCGAATACCAGTAGGGGCAGCAGACTTCCGTAGTCCACCAAATAATACAGGGCCGGAAGCTGACAAACTTGAAGTTGTAATTGTACACACCCCTTCAAAAACGGTTATCTCCGAGAGTACGTTCAGACCATAGTACCAGCAAGGGTTCAATTGGTTTTTTCTAGATCACCGCATTTGCCACTGTATACGCGCGTTGTACTCCGAAGGACGCTGAAACCTATCTCTGGCAGAGGGATTCAGCACTCTGGCCGTTCTTGGATTGGCTCTAACCGGCCCATGGTAATTCTGTGTTTACTCAAAGCCAGCCTCCTCAAATGCTTCATTGACGACCTCAGGCGTCGGCGCGTTCAGGTATGGCTCGATCGCCTGAAACGAGTCCCACCCGCCGACGGTCATGACGACGCGCGGGTTCATGTGACGGTCTACGAGAAGCCGCTGTGCGAAACGGCGCCGGAGATCGTGGCTCGACACGTGGCGGAAGTCCTCGTCACCGGTCGCGTCAGCCGCACGCTCAGCCGTGCGTTTGACCACGGCCCGGACACCGCTTTCGGAGAGATCCACGATCGGCTCGTGGCGGCCGACATCCTCCGAGCGGACGTACCGGTGGATGTCGCCCTCGACCTCTTGCGGGAGGTAGGCGTCGCGAGGCTTCCCGCCGCTCCCGGTCGTGTCCTTCCCCTCTGGCACGCGGAGTCGGAAGTGGTCGCCGTCGGGAGTCCGCTTCACGTGCTTGGGAGTAACCTGCGGGATCTCGAACGCGCGTAGCCCGACGAACCCGCCGAGCTGTATCACGAGGTCGTCGCGGTGACTCCCGGCGGCACGACGGAGCGCCTCGAGGTCGTCGTCCGTGAGCCAACACTTGTACTGGTCCGGTTTCCCGGTTGCCTCTAATCGCATATGAACTTCCAAAAGAAGGTAGCACTTAGTACGGCAGAACCGACGCGGTCTCAGGCGTGATCAGGGGTGGTTTGGGGGGTTCGTTGACGACTTGTTCTAGAAGTCGGCAGTAGCACTATCATTGTTCTAGATTTCACAGCACGTTGGCTCACTCTTCGAAGATCGCGTCTAAATCAAAAGTGACCATTCTTGGATTGGTGATATTCGATCGCGCTTCTTTGATATGTGACTCAAGAGATTCCAATTCTGGTATATCGGATTCAGAGTAGATTTTCAGCAGTATGTAGATTAGCTCCAGAACTAATCCATCAAGATGTGAATGCTGATAGGTGTGATATCCAAGATGGGCTTCATTGTTCCGTTGATCACGAATTATCTCAAGAGTCTTAATCAGGATACCTAGTTGCTCAGAGGGCATTTTTGAGGTGATATCAGCGATTAGTATCTGTTTACAGTCACAGTATGATGGTGTCTTTTTATTCTTCTCCAATATTTTGACAAATTTTTCCGAATCCACTTTGAGATGGACTCCACTCAATAATATCTCGACAGCCACACCATAGGCGATCAGTTCAACGATTGGATCTGGATCACCAAATCTCACCTCTTCTCTAGCCAAATTACTCGCTGCAAAGTCGGCTAATTTGGCACTCCGCTCAAACAACCTTTGATGAGGGGGTGTCTCAATATCTTGGAGTTCTTCCGGAGGTTCATACTCGTCACAGTACCATGCTTTGATTCGCTGATCTCCTAACTCGTGTTTCCTCAGAATACTCTGGTGAATACCATCAAGTATCTGTGTAGGTGATTCGCTTGTCATACGGCCTCAAGTTGATGAAAATAGTACTGTTCTTCTATCTGAATAAATTAGTGGTGTACGGTACGAGGAGACATTGCTAGTTTAAGATTGATCGTCAGAATCTTCGTAGAGATGGGCCAAAGCGGTGTTCTCCGGATCGATCGATTCCACGAATCTCAGCAGCCGTTGTACTCCTGCCGGATTCTCTTCGATGTTGGCGAAGAAGTGGACCATTCCGTGTAACGCCCGGTTTTGCTTATGATAGTCCCATATCTGGAGTTGTGATTCAAGATCCTCATCAGAGAGAACCTGAACACCGGCATCTTCGAGGGTCGCGCGAGCGTCGTCAGTGATTCGACGGCAGATTGCGATCGCGATCGCCGTCGTGTTTCGAGCCACTTGCATCATCGTGCCGAGTTCGGAGTCGACGTTCGAACCGTCGATATCTCTATCCTTGACTTCGACGGAAATCATCAAGTCCGGACCGTAGAACCCGTCTATATCGCCGTATCGATTCTGTCGAGACGATCCTGTACGGACCTTGCTCGCGCGGAGCGACAGATGCGGCCACTCCGCTTTCACGTATCCGTAGCAGAGGGCTTGATACGCGGATCCGCCCTGTTCTTCGGGAGCGCTACGATCGTACTCGGTCAGCACGCGGTGGAACGGGTTTGGGAAGGGCGGCTGTCGCTGCTCGTACTCCTTCGATTCGAGGCGCTCTAATCCCAGATCGAACAGACATTGGGCGGCGACGAATCGCCCTCGGCGAGAGAGGCGGAACGCTCGCTCGAGCATATGATCGTATCGTTCCCACTCTCCCGTGTGGTGGCCCGGAGAACTCGGGAAGTTGGTTCGGCCGAGATCCTCGCGAAACAGGTCGATCAGGTCGTTGTGATACGACCGGATTCCCTCTTTTGTATCTCCCCGCTTGAGGGTCAGAGAGGACTTCGCGGTGCTCTCGTAGCGATCGAGGATATCGCTCCTCCCGATGGACGAGTCGTACCCGTCCAGCCACTCATCCGTGTCGGACAGCTCTTCGGCGAGAATCACGAAGTCGATCGCAAGTCCGAGCGTCCCCTTCGAGCTCTCGAAGTGCCGGCCAGCCTCTTCGAGGAGATCCTCTATTTCCGCTTGCTCGTCTACGGAGATCTCGGCGTCAGCGTCGGTGTAGTCCGCCAGCGTCGAGCCGTCGCCTTCGTATCCCGGTGGGAAGTGCTCGGTGAGGAACGTCCGGATGACATCGTCTTCACGCTCCGTGCGAACCTCAGTCCGGTCGCTCATTTTGGTTATCTGATTGTGAAATAGACAATCATAGAAATGTTTCCATCGACTCGGCGATGGCGAGACCACTGGTAAAGTAACTACAGCGGCAGAATCGGAGCAGACGTTCAGTCCGCGAAGTCGAGGGTGGCCTGTTGAGCGTGACCGCCGATATCAGCCTTCTGCTCTTCAAACTCGTCTATTTCCATGCCACCGCACCGGAGCTTGTAGATGCGCTCCTGTTCGTGTTCGGCGAGTTCCTGTTGATAGACGCTCTGTTTGAGGTAGTAGCCGACTGCCTCCCCGAGGTACGGCGGCACAGCGTTCCCGATTTGCTGTCGGACCGAGACCAGCCCGCCCTCGAACCGGTACGAATCCGGGAACGTCTGTAGTCGAGCACCCTCGCGCGGGGTGAGCCCCCGGTTCTGGAACGGGTGGATACACCGGGCGCTGGAGGGCTTCGACATGTTCGAGGTGATCGCGACGGCGGGCTCCTGAGAGTCGAGCCGAGAGTAGGAGTTGTGGTACCCCGAGGACGGCTGGAGGTCGTCGGGGATCGCGGTCCGGTTCCCTCCGTCAGGAATGTGATCGATCATCTCAACCATGTCCTCCGAGTGGCTCGCCGCCTGGTGATGGGTGAGCTCTGTCGTGTCACCGCGGAGGCCCTCCTGAATCACCGTCTTAGGTTCGGCATCGTACTCGGTGATCTGCTCACCGGGACCAACCTTGGGGAGATCTCCGATTCCGTCGATCACGCCAGGGGTGTCCACAGGGTCGATCTCGAAGCCCTCGAACGGGTGTTCGGTCGCGGACTTCTCGGTCGCGAGGACGAGCAGCCGGTGTCGCTGTTGTGGGACACCGAAGTCAGACGCCTTCACGATCCGGTGGCTCACGTCGTAGCCCATCTGGTCGAACGAATCCTGTACCGCCTCGAGGAACTTTCCGTCAGCAGTGTTCTGCATCCCCCGGACGTTCTCGAACAGCGCGGCCTTCGGGTTCAGCTCGTTAACCCACGAGATGAAGTTGACGAACAGGTGGTTCCGGTCGTCAGACCCGTCGGGGCTCACGACTTCTGAAAAGCCCTGACACGGTGGGCCACCGGCGACGAGGTCGACGCGATCACGACCGACGACATCCTGTACGTCTTGGTTGTCGATATCGCGAATGTCCTGCGTCAAGTCTTCGGGTTCGAGATTGTCTCGGTTGTTCGCGAAGGAGGCACGGGCGTCTGCGTCGACTTCGACCGCGTGAACGAGATCGAAGCCGGCACGCTCGAGACCGACAGACAGCCCGCCGGCGCCGGCAAAGAGATCGACGTAGGTCAGATCCGTGTCTCCCATCTGTATCGAATCTGGCTCCGTACCGTATTTAATCATTGGCTCTACGGCTTCTGTCACCGGTCTCAAGGATCTGTGTTTGGCTCTAAAACCAGGAGGTATCGACTGTCTCCTTCGACTAGGATCATCCGGAACCGTCCGGAACACTCGGGGGTCGGCTTATGTACTCGTACCGAGACCGACTAAGACGTGATACGCGACGGAGACGTGGTACGCAACGGAGCGGTCTTCGAAGAGGGACACTTGCCCGACCCGATCGTCGACCGAAACCGGCACATGAACGAAGTGACAGACGCTCTCGCACCGATCCAAGACGGGTTTCGCGCAGAGAACTGCTTTCTGTTTGGCCCCTCCGGTGTCGGGAAAACGACGGTCGCGAAAGCCGCTGTTCGCGAGCTCCGACGAGAAGTTCTTGATGTCCCCTACGCCTACGTTAACTGCTGGAAGTACTACACCAGAAACGCGGTACTCGACCAGATATCCCACGAACTCGTCGGCGCCGCGATGCCGCGATCGGCCTCAACGAGTCGGCTCATCGACCGCATCAAGGCTGATCTCCACGGGCCGGGCGTCGTCATCCTCGACGAGGTCGATCAGCTCCGCGAGACGAAGGTGCTCTACGACCTCCACGATATCCCCGGACTCTCGTGGATTGGTATCGCAAACCGGGAGGTCGATCTGCTCGCAGACCTCGACGATCGAATCACCTCTCGGATCAGCGTCGCCTACCGCGTTCGGTTCGACACCTACGGCGAGGACGCGATCACGGAGATTCTCTCCCGGCGAGCTCGCGAAGGACTCGGACCGAACGCCGTCGACGAGGACGTGCTTCGGCGCATCGCCCGCCTCTCCGAAGGAGACGCGCGGCAGGCGATCGCGGGGTTGCGTGTCGCGGCGCGGATGGCCTCCCGCGAAGGACTGGCCGCGATTCCGGGGCGACTCGTCGAGGACGCGGTCGCCGACGCCGAACGCGAGGTTCGGCAGAAGACGATCTCGAAGCTGAACACGCATCAGCGTGCGCTGTACGAGGTCCTCGCCGAGGAGGACGGGCTCATCCAGAAAGAGCTGTACGCGCGGTACCAGGAGGCGCACGACGACCCCGTGACGCTGCGGTACCTCCGCGAGAACCATCTGCCGAAGCTGGAGCACTACAACCTCATCGACATCGAGCAGGATCGTGGTTCGAAGCGGTACCACCTTGTCGGTCCCGAAGGCTCCCAGACGAACCCCAGCCCCTGCTGACGAGAACAGTAGCGTGAGGAACGCTATTTTATCCGTAACGGATTCCTTACGACCACATATGGGTGGCGAGAGGATAGACTCCGAAAGCAAGGTCTCGGGGAATCAAGCGAACATTCCTGCCCGCATCCGCCACGAATTGGACATCGACGACGGCGACACGCTCCGCTGGCACATCGAAGGCGACGGCGTTCTTCGCGTCCAAGTCGTCCATCAGCGCACTGGAACGTTCAGCGACTTCAGCGGGTATGACGGAAGTGAGGAGACCGATGTCGCGAGCGAGCACCGTTCTATATCTCACCATCCTAGTGACCCTCCGGAATAGCGTCCGGAAATCGGAGAATTCCCACACAGCTCACGGGTTCCCCGCGTTCGGAACCGTGCGGAACCTCGCGAGTCAGTCTAAACAACGGCCGACGACCAGCGCAGGGTATGGCTTCGAAGCAACCAGCCCACAGCGGCAGCGCGCAGACGAAAGAGTTCGACATCAGTCTCGTCGGCGAGCGGATTCGTGGCCGGAGCCCGAATTACGCTCGCGCCGTCGTCAGCGTCGACGCAAACCACACACTCCGCGTTGAGATCGAAGCGGCGAACGAACTGAACTGGGAGCTCGACGCACGGATGGCTACCGGCTCGCTGGAGATCCTCCGTGCGTTCAACGACGGCAACGGCGTCCCCGACGACGTGATTCCCAACTGGGTCGAGCGCGTCGCCCGCATCGTCGGCGAGCGCCTGGTAGGGGATCGGTGATGGCGGACGCCGTTTTCCCCTACCCCGGTGGGAAGAGTCGCTTCGCGTCGTGGATCCTCGATCAGGTCCCGGAGCACACCTGCTTCGTAGAAGTGTTCGGGGGCGCCGCTGGCGTGCTCGCGAACAAGGACCCGGACACGAGCACGGTCGAAGTGTACAACGACCGCGACGGCGACCTCGTCCAGTTCTTCGAGGTCCTTCGCGACCGCTGCGAGGAACTGGTCGCGTGGCTCGACCGGACGCCGTACTCGCGTGAGCTCCACGGCGAGTGGGCGCACAAGCTCTTCCACGGCTACCGGCCGAGCGACCCGATCGAGCGTGCCGGTCAGTTCTTCTACCTCCGGTACACCCAATGGGGCGGGAAGTACGACGGCCCAGCCGGGTTCGGGACCTCGAAGGTGTCGAGTCGGGCGCTGTCGTACGCGAACAAGGTCGACCGCCTCGACGAGTTCGCCGAGCGGTTCGGGGACGTGGTCGTCGAGAACCTCGACTGGGCGGACGTCTTCGAGAAGTACGACAGCGAGGACACCGTGTTCTACTGCGACCCGCCGTACGTCGGCTACGAGGACTACTACCTCGTGAACACGATCGACCACGAGGCGCTCGTCGACGGGCTCGCGGGACTGGAGGGCGACTGGATCTGCTCGTACGAGGACCTTCCGGGAACGTTCGAGGACGTGTACGTGATCGACCGCGACGAGAAGCGGTTCATCAACAGCGGGAAGCGCGGATCGGCGAAGGACGCGAAAGAGCGGTTGGTGATGAACTTCAAGCCGGAGATGATCTAACTGTCTACAGCAGGGCGTTTTGATTTCCTATCTTTACACAGGCGACAGAAAACCGAGACACCAATGGAGCGGAGCTGACGGCTGCCTCCAGTTTATTTACTCTGTCTACCTGTCAGGTGAGTAGCTGGCACTATCACCTTATGTCATCAAGGATACGGTCCATCACTCGCTCTATGTCATCTTCGTCAAGCCCCTCTAATTGGAGGTTCGTGAGTGCGTGGTTGAACCGACGAGTCGATTCGTCTACGACATCCGAAGGTTCGCCGATCAGTTTCTCAGAACAGACCTTCGCAGCTGGTTCATAGCGTGCGAACCACCGGTCGAATATTTTGTTCGCCAGTGTCTGGTTTGAGAGAACCTCCTCAGTCAGTGTGTAGTCGTCACCCTCGCGAGTGAGTTCAGCAATCCACCAGAGACGGTGGAGTGCGTTTGAGTAAATGTCCGTTCCCGCACCGAGGAACTTCTCTGTCATCGCCTTCTTGCTAGTGAACTCCCATCGATGACGAACGAAGTCCGGGTAACGGACAGTCGCAAGATAGTGCCAAACTCCAGAGTCTGCCGCAACACGCCGAGACATATTCAGCGACGCTCTGACCGCAGGTGCCGCCGCGGCGTCAATTGACGTGTCGAACCGATCGTACGAGCTAACTATTGATTCTAATTCATCATCCAGCTGGCTCAACTGGACCTGCTCGCCCGAGGGCTCAAGTTCAAGATACTCTGCGAGCTCGTCACCCGCGATCACCTGTCCCTTGGTTCCCTTGAGGAACTCTTCCCCGATCAATCGTCGTCCATCAGCAGTCAGTCGGCGTAATGGTTGTTCGCTCATTATATTTGAAGCCCTTCCTCAATGAGGTTGATCAGCTGATCTCGCGGATCAATATAGTCCTGAATCGCTCCGTCCAGTCGTTCCATTAGAACAGCGACCCCCTCTGGATCGTTGAGTTCTTCTCGAAGTTGAATCGACGCCTGCGTGACATCTTCCTCGTCAGTCAAGTCTCGAGCGAAGATATTGAGTACTGCTCTTTCCCAGTCGTGTCGGGGCTCGCCCTCATCATCAACATCCGAAATTGCTCGCACTACAAGCTGGGACCAGACACCTTGCTGAATCTGATCGAGCACAACATCGCGCATTCGAGCTTCCGCACCGACTGAGCCATTTGCGTGGAGTATGTCTACTATACGGCTGTGGTCGCTGTTAATCCAAAGTTTTGGGCTGTCGACCTTCCGGAAGTCTAGGTGGTATAGGCGCTTCTCACCGGGGAGGTGATCATGCTCACTAAACTCGGCCTCTTCACCCTCAATAAGACGACTCCCGCTCTCTTCCTCTTCATCAACGACAACTGTCCACGGTTCACCACTCGCTAGCCTGACGTTTGGAGTCGTCGCAAACTGACCGTCACTATCGCCTTCAAAAGAACGAACAAGAAACGGGAGTAGCTGAACCTTACCCCGGAGATCGTTGCTCTCTAGCGAAATCTCAACTTCATGGACACCTGGGTCAAGACCTCCTTCTGTTTCACTGGTACCCACGTCTACCCGGTCTCTGTAAATGGTTTCTGGGCACCGAACTGCCACATAGAGTTTCCCAGGAGGAGAGGAACGTTCATCCGGCGGATACACGGATTGTACTACGTCTTCGGGGAGATTTACCTCCCCACGGAGCGTAGCGTGCTCCCAAGGATCGCTCTCGTTGATCGCAAGGTCAACTGTTAAATTGTCTTGTTCCTGATCAAGCTCAACCGGTTGCTCGTCTTCTAACTGGTATTCCTCTATTTGAAGTGAGAGCCCATTATCGCGGTACGGGTAGGGGAGAGCAGTCTGACGCAGCTTTTGACTCTTAGAGTCAACCATCACTCGTCACCCCCAAGTCGGACCTCAGCGTCAACTTCCAGTTGAGTCTCACCGACTGAACCGTCGAAGAAGTCCGCGTGACCGATTGAACGAGACGCTCCACGAAACTCTACCCTTCCTACTCCCGGCGAAGCTCTCAGAACCATCGCTCCGTCTTGCTCAACGACGTCTACCCCCTCAACGTCAACCTCGGCCGATTCTAGCGGTACTTGCCGATACTTCGTCCCGTCTTCACCGACTCCAGTAAGAGATATCTGGGCCGTCCAGCCGGAATGGTCGTCCGCCTCGGGTTCCACACTCCCACTGAAACGCCAGCGGTCCCGTTCGAAGAACGCCGTACCGTCCAGTTCAAATGATTTTGAGTTGGCCGGTGAGCTGGAACGACGCCCCTGCCCGTGTATTGGAAACTTCTTCAAGACGTTCTCAGGTAAATTACGATCTCCTCGTCCACCTCGTGAGACGAGGTTCCGAAGCTCCTCCCGGATGTCTGCCTCAAGATTTAGGATTGCCTTCCGATAACCCTGCATATATTGCTCTTTCAGGTTCTCTGTTGAGCGCCACTCGTCATGTTCGGGCGGTTCGGCGAATCGGAGGAATCGGTCAATCTCCTCGTCCGATCTTCGGGGAGCACCAGTTGACCGGGCAGTACCAGCCGCTAAGACTGCGAAAAAGTTCCGGTCCCCGAAAGACACCCGACTCTGGTCGTAGTACTTCACTACCATTCCCGAGCCCCGGAACATAGCGACGTGGTTCCGTAGGGTGGGATCGTCAACAGGCGAAGCTAGGCGAGCTGCGAGCCTGACAGGCCCGCTCTCACTCTGTGTTCCGTCGTCCCTCTTCGGGAGTTCTACCTTGATGTCGCGTCCCGCAACATCGCCGGGGGTCTCAAGTCCCGTCTCGCCGTTGTATCGGTTCGCGTAGGCGTCAACAAACGGCTGTACTGCCGAGTGATTGTCTACGTCAACCTCTGTCGTCTCAGAACCCACCTCCACGTTTACAACGAGATCGTTCCGGTACATTGCGGGCCAGAAATACTTCGCGGCGGCGTCAACGAGCTCTTGTCCGAGACTCTTGAGGCTCGGCGTGCGATCTCGTGCTGGGTCGCGGAACCCTACGACCATCGCGCTAGTACCCGGAGTGGTTGGCCGGTTAACACCGAGCCGCTCGGCTAGTGATTCAGCCGTTGAGCCCCACAACGAGCGAGGCTTGGGGTCTTCCTCCGAGTTGTCGATAGTACAGAGCCAACCTGCTCCTTGGTACTCCGTACCGTCTTCATCCAAGCTGTGCGTCGGAAGCTTTGTCCGGGCAATGAGCCGTTGACGGAATCCCCGTTCGGAAGGTTCGCTTAGATACGAATTGAATACGACAGTAGATGCCCCCGAGAAGGTCCAGAGAACCGACTTGCCGAGGCCATACGACCCACCGGCTGTCTCGTCCTGTTTCTGACTGTAAAGCTCGTCCCGGACGAGCGCTGCGTAGTTCGAGTCCTCATCCCAGTTTCCAGTGAGTCCAGTTGTGTTTCTATCTTCAACGATGAGTATACGAAGAGAGGGATCTTCATCCTCCAACTGCTCCTGAAATTGTTGGAACCCTCGACCTCTATCGGACCTAGCTACGGCACCAATACGGTCTCGTAGCCCGCTCTCCCAATTGATCGCTTCAAGAAACTCATGAAGTTCGTCACCAGAAAGCTCCACCAAGCGGAACGTCACCTCAACCGGCATATCGTTCGGCAGAGCTTGGTCATTCGAGTTTTGCAGGACCTCTCGGACGAAGCTCTCTGTATTATGGTCAACCGCGTGTTTAGTAGGGTCGCCACCGAATCGAGGCGCACTCTGTCCGCCGTCGTAGAAGTGCCACTTCGCTTCTTGCGCAATATTATTCATATCCATGAATCAGCTTACTAATTCTTCGGACGTTGACTCACCGTCTCCGGCCTCATGTCATGATAGATGCTTCGACGTAGCGGGAAATATTGGTCAGTCATGTCTTGTATTGCTAATGTATCGAGGGTGGTATTATCGCGTCGATTTGAGTCGGAGAAATGACTATTATTCTCCCAGGCTCCACAATCTTGAGAGTCCCCGAGAGATCGCACAGAAGATTTAATGTCGCGGTTAAAGAGGATACAGCATGAAAGTATCCGCTGTCGACCTCTTCTGTGGAGCGGGTGGTCTCACTAGAGGCCTCGAGGATGCCGGCGTCGACGTCTCGGTCGGGATTGACGTCGACCCTGAGTGTAAGTATCCGTATGAGGAGAATAATGATGCGGACTTCCGTCTCACGGACATCCGGCCGCTCGCAAAGAACCCGGAGCGGATCGCTGCTCAATTCGAGCGAAACGCTGATGTCCGGATACTCGCCGGTTGTGCCCCCTGTCAGCCGTTCTCACCAATGAACCACGGAGGCGATAGTAGCCAACACGACAAGTATGGGATGCTTGGCGAGTTCCGTGATATTGTAGAGTATGTCCGTCCCGACGTCGTGGTGATGGAGAACGTCTTCGAGGTTCGAAACCACCGACCGTACGAGATCTTTGAACAGACGCTCGAGAGAATGGGATATTCGGTAAATAGCGACGAAGACAAGAACGTCTACTGCCCAGAGTATGGAATCCCTCAGAAGCGGAAACGATGGGTCTTGATCGCTTCGCTTGATGGCACTATTGAACTAGGCGAGCCAGTCACGACAGACGAGTCGGAGTACCCGACCGTACGCGACGCAATTGGCCATCTACCCCCGCTTGAGAACGGTGAAAAAGATCCCGATCGGAAGCTACACCAAGCTCGTGACCTTTCCGAACTGAACGAAGAGCGGATCCGGAACATGAGGCCTGGCGAGGACTGGACCGTGTGGGAAGAAGAGGACAAAGAACACCTGCTACTTGATTGTCATAAGAAGGCCAGCGGGCGTAGCTACAGAGCACCTTACGGGCGGATGTCGCCTGATGAGCCGGCACCGACGATGACAACACAGTTCTACAACTACGGGAGCGGCCGGTTCGGTCACTATGACACCGAACAAGATCGCGCACTCTCGGTTCTCGAGGGCGCGATGATTCAGACCTTCCCCGAAGATTACAAGTTCGTTAAAGACTGGGATGACGCGTCAATTACACGCCTCGGCCGTATGATCGGGAACGCCGTACCTCCGCTGCTCGGCCAGCGTATTGGTGAAGCAATCCTCTCGCACTACGACGCCGGGGAGGAAGCCGTCCCAGAACCATCCATCGCAGACTGATTCGAGAGCTCCCCCGACTCCATGCGAGGGAAATATATTCGCTCCGCATAGAGTTCGGGTAAGATGGCTAGCCCCGGAGTATCTGAAGGCTCGCTACTAGTTCCTATTCGTGCTAAGAGCGTCTTATCTACTTTCGTTAGGGTGAACCCATGAGTGAGTATAGGGACGATGAACGGCCAACTATTCTCCACTGCTTCGCCGACAAGGGGACTGAGTCGGAGGTGCTCTCAAACTTCGGTGACGTCATTCGAGTGAGCATCGATCCTCAAGACACGAACGAGAGTGAGCCGATCGCTGCGGACGCTCATCTCCTGCCTGAGGGTGACGAAGAGAAAGACTGGGGTTTCCCGATTAAGGACGAGGTGACGTTTGACCTCGGCGTCTTCCACCCCGTATGTACCAAGTGGGCAGCGACGACGAGTATCTCAGGGGACCCTGACGAGCACGAGAACATGATTCCGAGTGCTCGTTCTATCGCTCAGGATTACTGCGACCACTACGTCATTGAGAATGTCCCGAAAGCCGAACCACTCCGGGATCCGACAATCCTCAGCGGGCGGATGTTTGGCCTTCCGATAGAGTATGAGCGCGCATTCGAGACTTCCTTCCACGTAGCTTCACCGCCCCGTGAGAGGGCGTTCTTGACCACGAACGGTAGTTCTGACACGACCGAGACCTCGTCGTTCTTCTTCTCAGAGCGGTCAAAGGAGTGGTGGGCGTCAACAAAAGGGTACGACCCAAGGCCATACACCAAGCAACACATGGCCAAGAACACGATCCCCGCACCCTTCATCCAGTACCTGGTCAGAGCGTGGTTAGCGGTCTACGAGGAAGAGCAGGGCGTAACTGAGAATCGTGTCGATTATTCTGACTACGACGAGCGGATGGAAACCAGCCGGCGAGAAGCAGACAATAAACAACTGACCGACTTCGAAGAGTAACCAACTGTGTCTGGAGGCCTTCTTTCACTCTAGATTTGACCATTTCGGGCTGTCTGATGATGTCTTCCTCACATTAAGCGTTCAACCGATCAGTCTCAGGAGATATACCCTTTGAGTTATAGTATGATATAAGACTGAATTACCATAGGCCCTTTGTTAGCCACTTTAGATTGCGCAAAATCCAGCTGGTTCGGTTTTTGAATCGCAACCCTGTTCTGGAGGGTTCTAGCGATATTCTACGAATCAGTGGCTGCGGTTGACTCCTCTACCTCACTGCGGATACTACGAAGGGTCTTTTTCAGATCGGACTTTCGTTGCCCCTCATAGGGGAAGACCGAGCCAGACTTCCTGAAACGCTTGATTGTCTCGTCAATGACGTCGTTGTCTACCAAACTTCCCTCTTCGTCGTCCTCTGCTTCGTCGTACAACACATCAAGTAGAGCCCTCACTGCCGGTTCATATCGGGCCATGGGTGTGTCGAAAACTAGAAGCGAGAATCGTCGCCTGCTGAGTGCGCGCCGGGTGGGTTCGTAATTAACGCTCCCATCATCATTCTCCTCACACGTCAGCTCAGCTATCCACCAGGCTCGCTCAAAAGTACTGGCTTTCCCGTCAAGAGCCCTAGCCTGTGTCCAGAACTTCTCTTTCATCGCCGAAACGCTGTTGAACGCCCATCGATGGTTAACAAACCATGGGAAGTATAATATCGCAAACGCACTCCAGAGCCCCGAATCGGACGCCTCCGCCCGGGTTAGATCAACACAGCGATGAACAACGACAGCCGACTCCGGGTCTGCTTGCGCGGTTTCGGGGGTCGTATCCGACGCGATGGCCCTCAGTTCATCTTCCAGCGTGGCTAAGTCGGCTGTCAGCCCAGTCGATTGGATATGTGGCTCAAGTTCCGTCTGAGGGATGCTGTCGTAATCGCCACGTAGAAACTCATCGTACTTACTGAGCAGACTCTGTGCCCCATCCGCCAGTCTAACCAGCTCCTGTCCATCCTCAAGATCACTGCTAGGATCCCAAACGCTCATCGGCCACCCACCCTCTTTGCGTGGTTATTGACCTGTTCAGCAGGATTTAGTAGCCCCTGGACCGCCTGTTCAATCCGTTCTGTCGCAGCCATGGGACTTTCTTCTAGCTCCTGTTGTAGCGACTCTGCGGCTTTCTGTGGAGACTTATCTTCTCCTTCATACAGGTACTCACTCAACATTTCGAATACCGCTGGTTGCCACTCTGGTGTCCACTCTTTTGAGTCGGAATTATACTCGTCGGCAGCGACCTGGACCATTCTGGTCCATACGGGCGTCATTACTTGATCCCAGATCAACTCGGCCGTGAGATCGTCGTAATTGCTATCTCCGTTCCACACAATATCAACCACCTGGTCATGATCCTCATTGAAATAAAGGACTGGATTGTTTGGATCTCGTTTCAGATCTAGGTAGTACATCCGATCGGCTGGCGGGAACGGCGTTTCGTCGTCTTCATTCTCTCTCTCAAATGATGTCCGCTCAACTTGTAGCACATCGTCGCTCCCCGGATCTTCCTCGGTGATTTCGATCCGACACTCACTACCGTCAGAAAGGAGGGTTCCAGGTTCGGTCGCATAGTCATGGCTCGGTGCCAACCCGAGTGACGATTCAGTTTTTGATTTGAGAGGCTTAGACCGGAGGAGGTAGGGACGGAGAACGAGTCTATCCTCTATATTGTCTGCGGAGATTGTGAGCGTGTCGTCTACCGTTTCAGCACCGACTTCGTGTCCATCGTTCAGGACTGTCCCTGCTCGCGTGTAGGTACTCACACAGTGACCAGCTATGACGACGTCCGCGGGCCCTTTGTCCGGGGGGTCAGCCGCGGTACTTTCTCCGATCTCGGGAAGGACTTCGTTAAGGAGCGAACTTGGGACGTTTACACAGAGGGTGAACTCAATCTCTGACCAACCTTGGTACTCGGTGAGATCAAGTCGTCGGTCGTCTTCCGGCTCGATAGCCTCGTCGCCATCAACCGCATACTCTTCAATCCAGAAATCAAGTTCGCCAAGCGCACAGTGGTGAGGAAATGTCTCGTACTTGAGCGGTCGGTTTAGTTGGATCGTGCTGGACATGTTCAGCTACTCACCTCCACGGAACCATCCGTCAGCTTGAGTCTGGTCTTCGACACATCTCCAAGCCGCGCCCGACGTCCAGGGAGTCGAGCTTCGATACTGTACTCTACATTCTTGACGTCGCCTTGGACCTCTATACGTCCTTTCTCACCGTGTTCTAGGGTTTCCGTTGTGGTCGAACCACTCCCACTCTCCACCTCGGCGTCCACGTCTTCAATGACGACCGTATCAGCCTCTCTGTTGTCCTCAAAGAGTGCGACGATTTCGAAAGTCGTTTCCCATCCGTCGATTGGATTTCCTGCGATCTGTTTCCGTTCGGTATTCGGTCCGATACTGCCAGTAAAATTCCAACTGTTTCCAACGATCTCGTCCTTAATATCCCAGTCAAACAGCGGTGGGATGGTCGGTGTCGGAGGATTTGTACCCCCGTCCTTCGCAAGATCCGAACGCGTTTTGGGCAGTATGTCGCGACCAGGTCGTGTCAGCGACCCCCCTTGGCGTGATTGGTTGTACAGTATCTTCGAGAGACCGTTGCGGAGAATCTTAGTTGAGATGTCGTCAGCCGGCCCTTTCGCGCCATATTCGTACTTCGCGCTCAGCTCGTCATTCTTTTCCCCGTACCAACGGTCATGCATCGGCGGCTCCGCCATCGCCAGAAAGTCGTCAATTGCTTCGTCGGTAGAATCGTGGGACTCCCCTGGTAAAGTGCGCGCTTTCCCTGCTGCGAGGAGAGCGTGGTACTTTCCAGAGTGGCCGAGGTAGTGGCCTGACTTGTACTTCACGACCATGCCCGGACCTCTGAACATGGCTATCTCACCGATTCGCTTAGACGCTGGTCCCTCGGTATCGCTCGGATTAGCTTTCCGGGCGGCGACAGTTACGTGCCCGTCAGACGGTGTAGGGTACTCTTCGTTCTCCTCACACTCGTCTTCCTTCTTGCTGACGATGCTATACTCTTCGTTGGTCTTCGCTACCGTTCCCGGTCCTTTGAACGATTCTGGGGCCTCACGTATCTGATCGTAGCAGGTGACGAACGGAGCGATTCTCTCGTGGTCTTTGATAGTATCTTTCGTGAGTCTTGAGCTGTGACCACACATGTTGATGTCGACTTCTAGATCACCCGCTCGGATTGCCGGCCAAAAGTAGTCCGCAGTTGATTTTTCGAACTCCCGACACAGCTCCTGCGGCGAGGGTTGGTCGTCCATGGCTGGGTCGGCCGGGTCACGGAACCCCGGAATCATGATGGTGGTCCCGTAACTGTCTGGCCGGCCCATCTCAAGATTGTCAGCCAAGTCACTAGCAGCGTCACCCCAGATAGACTCTGGCCGTTGGAGCTCATCACGCTCCATTCCCGACTGGGCGCCGAACCATCCATCGTTCGCGTAGCACTCCCCGTCTGATAGTTCGTGTGTCGGAATGAAACACCGCCCGACCAATCGAGGAGAGGTCTGGCCTTCCATTTCCTTTGCCAAAGTAGAATTGAAGAGGACAGTTTGAAAGCCAGAGGCAACCCAGAGGAGTGTACTTCCCAACCCGTGACGACCGCCTGTACTCCCTCCCTTGTTACTCGCACCTGGGTCACGTATTAGCGCTGCGTAGTCAGAGTCCTGGTCCTCCTCGTTTCCTTGAATCCCTTTGGCGTTCTCCTCTTCTACAATCAGAATCCTGAACGTCCCTCCGTCCTCAAGGTATTCGACGTAATCTGTGAGTCCGTGTCCATCTTGATCCTTCCCAGCGGCCTTTACGTGATCATACAGCTTGTTCCACCGCAACGCCTCTTCGAACACAGTGCGGTCGTCAAACTCATGGAGACGAAACGAGACTTTAACGGGATCGTTTGGATCCTCTCTTGCGTCCGTCGAATTTTGGAGAATTTCTCGGACAAAAGTCTCCAAATCTCGACTGAACGTCTTCTTCTGTATTAATCCCTGTTTTCGGGAGCGACCGCAGGGAACTTCTTCAAACCACCATAGCCCAGCGGAATCCTCATTACCACTTGTGCTCATTAAAATTGACAAACAAACAAACACTAATCAATGTTTGGTTAGGAAATTGGTAATGTTCAGACAAGCAGATAACATGCGAAGGCAAACGATCTGAGCCACAGATTTGCTGTTTCTGCTTCGGTGTTTCTGAAGTAATTGAGAAACTGGTAATTCTGCGTTCTAACATTGAGAACGTACTCGCTTTCAGAACTGTTCAGACCGAGGTCAAGAGATACTCTTGCGGCTACTCAGACGTCGTCGATGGGTTGGTGGATCCCTACTCGTCGCGTATGTCGTCGCCGTGGAGGATACGTACGAGTCGGAGCCCACAGACATCGTCAGACTCGCTCAACGCCGACTCCACGGCGAGGTCCCCCGACTGACGTTTCGGAAGAGGATGTTGACCGTCCCAACGAACTCTTGTTACGTGCTCTGAAGGAAGACAAACTTCTCGCTCTGTTTTGTCGTAGGCGTATCGCTCGGCGACCACGTGGACACCGTGCTCGGCAGTGGAGAGGGTCTTGTCGGGGTTCGGCGTCCACATGTCGGGCAGTTCGACGTCACGAGTCTCGTAGAGGGTCTCGTTAATCAAGAGTGATGTCCTAGACTTGGCAAAATAGTTTTACCGGATAACAAGTCAAGTGTCTGTATGGAAATAACTGAAGTAACAGAATCAAATCATGCACCATCGCTTGAAATTGAGGTTAGGAATGACACTGATGACGGCCAAATTGTGGTAAGATTCGCGTATATTACCCCTCCTAATTCTGGACCAGAGTTGAGGAGATTTTATACAGAACCAAGGAGAATACCTGCGCCTTTAGGCGCAGGATGAATCCGACAATACTCTGCACCAACCACCGTCGATGGCATAACCGGATATTCCACGCTAACCGGCACTATTAACAAAACGGCACACATAACCAGTTATGAAGCCAGAAATGAGTCGAACCATCCGAACCTTCGAGGCCACGATCACGAACCAGCAACAGGTTCGTGACTACCTCGACCAACTCGGATGGGCCGCCTCAAAACTCTGGAACGTCGGTCGCTACTACGCACAAGAACAGTGGGACGAGACGGGCGAGATTCCCGATGACGGGGAACTCAAAGCCGAACTCAAGGGCCACGAACGCTACACGGACTTACATTCTCAATCCAGTCAGCGCGTTCTCGAAGAACTCGCTGAAGCGTTCAACGGCTGGTTCGGAAAGCGTCAGAACGGCGACGACCGTGCCCGACCGCCCGGCTATCGCAAAAGCGGCGATTCCCACCCACGTTCAACCGTGTCGTTCAAATCGGCTGGCTTCAAGCACGATGCACAGTTCAATCGCGTTCGCCTCTCGAAAGGTCGCAACCTCAAAGAACACCGTTCAGACTTCATACTCTGTGAGTATCAGACTCGCCCGGATGTTGACCTAACCGAGTGGGATATTCAACAGGTTCGAGCCGTCCACAAACGCGACAAATGGCGACTGCAATTCGTCTGTCGCACCACGATTGACCCGGAACCGCCGGGTGACGGGGTGGCCGGTGTTGACCTCGGGATTTGCAACTTCGCCGCCGTCTCGTTCGGTGGCGAGTCGGTGTTGTATCCCGGTGGCGCACTCAAAGAGGACGAATACTACTTCACAAAAAAGAAGGCCAAGTGCGACGATTCTTCGTCCCTTGAGGCGACTCGTCTTGACCGGAAGTGGACTGGTCGCCGGACACACTTCTTACACTCCCTCTCGAAAGCGATCGTGGAACAGTGTGTCGAACGAGGTGTCGGGACGCTTGTCGTTGGTGACCTTGGCGGCATTCGTGAGGATGATGAGAGTGGCGAATCTCGTAATTGGGGCGACCACGGCAACCTCGACTTGCACGGGTGGGCGTTCGACCGCTTCACAACGCTTCTCGACTACAAGGCGGAAGCGGAAGGCATCGACGTGGAGTTAGAATCGGAACGCGACACGTCGAAGTCGTGTTCAGCGTGTGGTCACACAGACAAGAATCAGCGCGTTGAACGCGGACTGTACGTCTGTGAGGAGTGCGACACGGTGGCGAACGCGGACGTTAACGGTGCGGAGAATATTCGGCAAAAGGTACTCCCGAGTCTCGCCACGGATGGCGGTGATAGGGATAACGGCTGGTTGGCACAGCCAGCGGTTCACCTGTTCGACCGTAGTGAGGGTATTTTCGCCCCACGAGAACAGGTTGCTAACCGCGAACCGTAATATCCCAACTCAGCGGTGCGGTGCCGTGGGATTCCCGCGTCTTCAGGCGCGGGAGGATGTCAAATTGTGAACTCTGCTTTGGATGATTATTTAAAAGGAGAGGAATTCAAATCGTTGTCTGAAATGGAAGATATAGCCACTGAAGAAGCAAAAAAGCGGGTCAAAAATTCAGAGTTTCTCAATAACTAGGAGACAGTCCGCGTACATCCAATGACGAAGTAGATAATCTTTCTAATTGACTATTTTGCTTCCTCCTCAGACTGTCTGACTCTCACCGACAAATAATGGAAAAACCGAACAGACCAAATGTTGATTTAGTCTTTATTCTGTTAGTACCAGCTCTCTTGTGTATAGTTTATTTTTTAACTCCGATGGCCCTCCAACAGCAACTCGCACTCGCACCAAGCGATCCACAGTGGTACACGGTATTTACGGCCGCGTACTTCCACGCAAGCGCCAGCCACCTCAGCGGCAACCTCTTCAGTTACTTTCTTGCTACGGGCTACACCTCAACATCGCTTCGCGAGCGTTACAGTCCAGGTCGTTTCCGGCGGTCTGGTCGTGACTGTGCTGGCGGTCTCCCTTGTGAACAGAATCAGCCATGAGGCGCTCGTCGCCGGGCTGGCGGGGCTGGAGGGTGACTGTATCTGTTCGTACGAGGACCTGCCGGAGAGGTTCGAGGACGTGTACGTGCTCGACCGCGACGAGAAGCGGTTCATCAACAGCGGGAAACGCGGCGAGGCGAAGGACGCGAAAGAGCGGTTAGTGATGAACTTCGATCCGGAGGGAGTTTGAGACAGTAAGGATGATCTTGAGCTGGAATCGGATCTAAGAAGATACTCTGAAAATCTATACCGCAAATGATTGTTCTTGCTTGTAGGGGCGCAAATATAGCAGTCTAGTACTTTGTGTATTCTTCACACACTTCATCGATATTACTTTCTACTAAATGTAGTGTGAAAAGACCAAGCAAGGGGAGAAGAGCAGATTCACCACCAGCGATCAACATGAGTGTTCCATCACGAACAACGTTCTTTTTCGACCTTGTAGCTTGAGTGAGGGACTGAAGACTATTCTCACCACAAATTATAGGATAATACTGCCTTACTAGAACCTCTACAAAGTCGTCGCCCGGGTACATGAGCCATTCGTGATTGAGTATGGGGTCATTTAGATCGACTACTTTGGCAACACCTCTTGAGGTAGACTGTGAGAATCCACTTGGCAAATCGTTCGATTGTAATTCGTTCAATATCCACTCTGGTTGAGTGTTCCAGACCTCGTTTATTCCAGAATTGAGCTCTGGATGATCTCGCTGAAGATCGATATGTGGGTTATTTTGTAGGTCAAGTGCTGTGACGAAGATCGCCTCTGTAACCCATCCACTTTGATAGTCTTGTTTTATCAGCAATTCTGCGATCTCATTTGCTACGGCCTCAGTCTCCGGATTTCTGTTTACCATGATTTAGAATATCCTTCACTATCTGATATATCATGGGATATACTTCCAATCAATCTCAATCCATCAGAGCCGCTCAATCAAGATTCTTCAATAAATATCTCCAGTTCAGCCCTGTCGTACCCGTACTTCGCCATCACCTGCTCAATCTTCCGAACGCAGTCGTTCGCGGAGAAGTTGGTCTCCACGTACAGATTAGTATCCGGAATCCGCCGAGGCGAGACCAGATCAGACTGCCGGCCCTCCTCCACAAAGTAGCTTCGCGTCCGACCGTCGATCTCGGTAATACGCTCCTGATCATCCACGTCGCGAAGGATCGCCGCGACCCCCACTGTCAGCGCGTCCGCCCAGCTGCCGACGTCGTGCGTCTCGCCGAGGATCTTGATTACCGAGGGCGTCGTACCGGTGTAGTCGTCGACGTCGTCGGACTCGCTCGACGCCGACGCCGCAGCGAGGTCCTCGCGACTGACGTTTTGGAGGAGCATGTTGACCGTCTCGGCGAACTCCTGGTACGCACCCTGGAGGAAGACGAACTTCTCGCTCTGTTTGTCGTAGGCGTAGCGCTCGGCGACCGCGTGGACGCCGCGCTCGGCGGTGGAGAGGGTCTTGTCGGGGTTCGGCGTCCACATGTCGAGCAGTTCGATGTCGCGGTTGCCCCGGCTGTACTGGCGGAGGGTGTTCTCGATATCGGTGGACTTGCCGATCTTGATGTCCATAATTTTGAGCCCGGAGTATTCGAGATGAGAAATCCGAATCGCGTAGACCACGTCGCTCATGGGTGGGTTTTGTGAGAGTGGTCTCTTGAGGGTTTCCTGCATTAGCCTATTAAATTCGGCCCAAGTGTGTCACCTAAAAAAGAGAACGATGGCTAGTCGGTCTCGCAATGTGGGATTCTATCTGTTTATTTCAAATTTTACTAAGTGTGTCTTCGGGGGAAAGAATTATTAGTCGAACATATTATTTGATAGGTATGAAAGCTGGCGTGGTTGGTCTAATCGACGGAAGCTTAGACGATGTCTCGTCGTTCCATAATACGTTTGAGAAGGATGGAACAGAGTTCACACATTCATTCCAAGTTAGGAATACAAACCACACCACGGGTGGTAGAGAGGTAATTAGCGGTCAAGCGGCAACACAAGAGGTGGAAGACGATACGAACATACACATTGACCCAGACACTGGTGATATTAGCGTACAAGATGAACCGTTAAAAAAGGGGAAATACACCGATTTCGTTTTAGTACCCGATGAGTTCGTGGCTGTTGGTAGCGGTCGTGGGACATTTGTGTTCGACATTCTGTCCTACGAACACAGTGTAAATGGCTTGAATAGATCGACGATAGATCTGAATGAGTATGCTGAGAGGTACTATACAGCTGAGAACGTCGACCCTTGGCAGGTAGGATTCTACGGGAATGTTGGAAATGCGGAGAAAGGTGTTGTGTACGGAGAGAATGTATTTTCCGATGATGAGATTGGCGAGGTATTGGAGCGCTCCCAACTGAATCAATTAGGGCTCCAATTTGAGAGAGACGGGCAGATTATCAAGACCACGATGAGCGAAAGCGGCTACGTAGAAATATATCAACCGTCGAACTTTGAATCGGAAGACTACGCAGAGTTTATTCTCAACGACCTAACCTCGTTCATGGAGTGAATAAAAATGAGCACTGAGACAGATACCGAAGCGAAGGAACAGGAAGAGGAAGAAGAGACATTTGAGTATGGCGGTGGTGAATTAGTATTTAATAGTATTATACGAACCGACGTAAAACGAGACGATCCTGAGGGGCTACGAGACCAGATTCTTGATCAACTTCCCGACTTTGAACAAGGAGATCCCGGCCAACAAGGGTCCGGCTCAATTGAACTTAATCTCGAAGAGTTTGCTGAGGAAGAGAATGTACAATTCGACCTACGCGAAGTGGCTGATGATATTTTAGGGATAGAATACAGGTACGAGGAATATCCGAATGAGCCCATTGAGGCCGTGGAATATCGTGATGGAGAACCTCGATATGTGGATGCTTTTCCCCGGAAGACTCGCAGCGTGTTCCTATATTGGGACTACCCGAAGACAATATTTGTACAAGGTGCGCAGACGAGGGTTGACGATGTAGCACCCACTGTTAATAGTTCTCTCAAAAATAAAGTTAGTTTTACATATCACGATTTTGACGAAGAGTTCTTACTTTGGCTCGTACTCAAGGACAAGCACTCGGAAGATCTATCGACCGGCTTAGAAATTGTCGAATTGAATTCAACTGAAATCACTGGAGGAGATCCTGCTGACTTCGGTCGGGACGCAGAGGTGGACGATTCCGACGATATTTCGCAATCATTGCCCATCTTAGCAGGTATCCTGAAAGATATGGACGTTGCCATGTTAGAAGGCGACTTTGCGATTGGAAAGCATAGAGTAAACGCTAAAATATTCGGTGATGGCCGAGTCAGGTTGTATGCGAACCGCGACTTAGGACCATCCACAAAACTGGAGCGTGCGCTTATCTCTATTAAATTCTTAACTGAAATAATGGAAGAATACCGCTCATGGGAAGACCTACCGACTGAAGAGAAATATCCCCACCCACGTTATTTCGAAGACTTACACAACGAAGCAAATGACATGGGGGCAAACTTTGATTTTGACTTTACGCCACTGGTTCACCGGTACGCCGATCTCCGAGGTGAGGATCCTAACTCATACAATCTTGACTTTGAAATCTACGAACCGGATGAGTGACAATGACGCAACCAAGGCAAAATCGTATAGCAGATGAACCCGTAGTGTTAATCAGACGCACTACATGCCAATAGTGGGAATTCGGGAAATCAGTGTTGAAGACAGCTGGGACCCGAGTGACGACACTATTGGTGAATCGTTCACTATCCAGTCCAAAACTACGGAGACTAGAGAAAGAGAGTTTTCGGGATGGCAGTTTGAGGACCAAGATATCACGTCTATTGAATTTGAGTATATCCCTAGTTCGGGGTTTGGTTCAGTCCAACCAACTACTGGCAAAATTGAAATTCGTCCATCATCTGGTTTATTATTCGTTATTTCTGATTCTGGGACAAAAGAAGTCGATCAGGTCATAAGGGATCTCAGAAAGTCCGTTGATGAGAACCTAGCAATCAATAAGAGATTAGTATTGAATAGACAGGTCATATGGCAATTTGTACTAGCAGGAAATCCTCAGAGAATAGACGTAGTTACCCCATTCGGAGGCGTTCAACGGATAGCTCTGGTTGAGGACCCACATAGTAGCGTTGACTTTGAGGATGCCAAAGGCAACTATCCAGTTGATTCTGCCAAGATCGAATTTACGCATGAGTCTGAACCATTCGACGTGCGATACCTTGATGATAAGCTGGATATCGAATCGGATCTATCGGGAGATGTCGAATTTATAATCCAGACTTTTGAGTCTGCGGTGAGATAATGTACAACTCTTCGCCGCTTTGGGAGAGAAGTTATTTTGCTAGAAAATCCCGCCGTTTTTGGAATCACTACTCAGATTCAAACCTTTTTAAGATAACGTCCCCACTTTCATCGGTCTTTTGGATATTTTCCTCAATATTTTCTAGTTACTCAACGCCATTAGCAATCACCGCGGTTGGAACTCTTATTTTACCTGCGTTTTATTATTACTACATGTTTCGCCCATTTAATATAGAAATAGACTGGAAACAACTAACTCCACAAAACAGTACCACGGAGAGAGCTAATTATAGGGGGCGTATCAATGTCGGAGAGGACAAGGCTAGAATCAGAATAACCGCGTTATTTGATACTCATGTTAATGCGTACAGCCTCCAACTCGAATCAGATAATGGGGTAGATATCTATCCCACAAGCGGGAGTCTGCCTAGTGTGGCAGATTATGATGAAGATACAAAAACAATTAGCGCGGATGGTGTTGACAATGCCAAGTTCTTTTTCACCCTAGTTGTTGAGGCTGACGAGGATATGGCAATTCACGATCCTGCTGTACGGATTAAAGACACACACAAATACAGCCAAGGGTTGCTTGAAATACTACCAGATCGGGTCTTAGACCTGTTCAGAAGACACCCAGTGATAATGAGGTTCACACTTCACTGAAGTGGATCTAAGAGGGTCTCAATTTTTAAGATCACTAGGGTCAACCTCTCCCCTGAGATATTTTCGACCAAGATTAGAGATTTGGTATATACCTCGCTCTTGGTCGTAATACTCTATCAGGCCATGATCACGCAAAACAGACACGTGTTCTCGAATCGTTTGGTGTCCCCAGTCTGTGTTCACGGAGATCAATGCCGGAGTGAGTGCCAGTTCATCTTCGTCCCCGTTCGCCAACTTTTCGAGAATATCCCGATCAACGGGTGTCATCCATGAGGCAAGAGGGGGACGCATTATCCTATGAGGCTAATAGGATTATCAATGCGCTTTATTATTTTCATGCGGGTAATCCACAAACCCATTAGTCGTTCTAACAAACTAAACTGTAGGCAAGATTTATACTGCTGACCTACAGAACAGTTTGTATCGGAAGCACTCTCGCGGACCCGTCGCTCCTCGATGGGTCCACTCTGAAAGGATTGCGGACCCCGCTGCTTGGGACAGCGGGTCCGCGTGGGCTTCCGTGATAGAGCACGAAAGCCATGTACGCAATCGCCACCGGGGAGCAAGAATCCCCCGGACTGACGGCAGACGGATCGACCCTGACTGACGAGTACCCGGCAGCGCTCGCGACACTCGTTCGCGCCGACCGCGCGAGCCACGACGTCGCCCAGACCACGCTCCGCGAGTTCCGCGGCGAGGTGGACCTGTACCCCGACCGATGAGCGACGCGAGCGCCCCGTCCGGAACCGCGTTCCGAACCACCGAAACCCGACCACGGCATCGGGAACGCGACCGGCCGGAACCGTTCGGAACGCTCCGGGTCACGCTAAACCACGCGTCGGGCGGACTCCGACGCATGCCGACTCGCACCGACGCGACCAGCACCGCGCGACGACCGACCGATGCCGTCTGAGGACACCACTATGAGCGACGCCCACACCCAGCCGACCGACGAGCCGAACCGTGACGAGACCGCCCGCGACGACACCGCCTGGTACGACCTGCTCGGATTCCAGCGCGACCTCCTCCTGGTCGCCGCCGAAGTGGAAGGCGAGGAACTGCCGAAGGGACTCACCCTGATGGACCGCCTCGAAGCGCGCTACGCGGACCCGATCAACCACGGCCGCCTGTACACCAACCTGAGCGGCCTCGAAGACGAGGGCCTGATCGAGACCGAGGAGATCGACGGACGCACCAACGCCTACCGCGTCACCGACCGCGCCCGCGAGCTGCTCGCTGGACACCGCGACGCGATCGACGACGCACTCGACGCGGGAGGTAAGGACGATGAGTAACCTCGACTGGCCCAGAGGGTGGGACCGGACGCCCGAGTCCGAGCGCGAGCGCAACCGGAGCTTCGAGGCGACGCTCGCGAGGACCACCGAGGACCTCGCGACCGAACTGGATCGAATGGGCGTCGACCACTGGCGCGCGTCGACCGGGAACGGCCACACGAAGTCGAACGGCCTCCCGCTCCACAACGCGAACCCGGACGATCCGGGGTTCGTCCTCCGGTGGAGCGACGACGGCGAGGAGTTCGCCGTCGCCTGCGACGCCTACTCGCGACTCCGCGACAACGTCCGCACCGTCTACAAGTGGGTTCACGAGACCCGCATGCGGGGGAACCGCCCGGTCGAGACCGGTGACTCCGAGTTCGCGGCGGCCCGCCTCCCGCCGGGAGACGCCGACGAGGACGTGATCGTGGCCGGATCTGCTACGAGCAAACCGGCGCACGAGGTTCTCGGCGTCGACGCGTACGCCGCCGATTCCGAGGTGGTCGACGCCTACCACGAGCGCGTCAAGGAGGCGCACCCGGACCACGGCGGATCGGAGGAAGAACTGTATCGCGTTCGCGACGCGAAAGAGGAGATGCTCGGAGGTGACGACGCGTGAGCCCGACCGTCGAGGTCGTCGTGCGACGCAATCGCCACGGTTCCGTGCTGGCGTACGCGGAGCGCGACCGTGCGGCCCGGCTCCTCGCCGACCACCGAAGCGTGCTCCAATCGCTCTACGCGCTCGTGGACCGGCGTTACGGCGCGGACGGCGAGACCGTCGCGCGCCTCGGCGTTTGCGAGGACACCCGCGTCGTCGACGAACTCGATCTTCGCGACCGATTCCGGCGCGACCTCGACGCCGACCGCGCGATCTCGCTCGTCGAGGACCTCCGGTACCACGCCGGCGAGCGCGAACTGGTGGCCTGCGGGGGCGAGCCGAGGGCTGAGATCGATGCGACGACAGACCGCGCCGACAAGCTGGAGGGCTCACGGTGAGCGACGACCTCGATCCCATCACCCCGAGCGCCGCGCTCGACTACTATCTCGACGCGCGCCGCGGTGAGCTCGCCGACGCGACGCTCCGCGACCACGCGTACCGCATCGGGACGTTCGTCGACTGGCTCGAAGACCGGAAACAGGTCGCCAACATGAACGACGTCGACGTCCGGATGGTCCACGAGTGGCGCGTCTGGAAGCGCGAGGACAACGGCGACCACGACCCCTGCAACATGATGACGATGCAGGGGCAGGTCTCGACGGTCAAGCAGTTCCTCTACCGCGTCGCCGACATCAAGGGCGTCCCCGAGACCCTCCCGGACCGTATCCGCGTCCCGTCGCCCTCGAAGGACGAGCAGTCGAACGACACCATCCTCTCCTCGGAGCGCACGAAGGCCATCTTGGAGTACCTCTCCACCTACGAGTACGCGTCCCGCCGGCACGTCACGCTCCTGCTCATGTGGCGCGTCCCGGCCCGGCGCGGGGGCATCCGCGCGCTCGACCTCGGTGACTGGGACTCAGAGGACCGCGCCCTCCAGTTCCGACACCGCCCGCCGTTGACGCCCCTGAAGAACGGCTCCACGAGCGAGCGCGACGTGATTCTGAAAGAGCAGGTCGCCGAGGTCGTCGACGACTACGTCGACGGCCCGCGCATCGACGTGATCGACGACCAGGGGCGCAAGCCGCTCATCACGACGAAACGCGGCCGGCCCGGCGTCTCCACCCTCCAGCGGTGGATCTACTGCGTGACGCGGCCGTGCGTCATCGGCGAGGAGTGCCCCCACGACCGCGATCCCGACGAGTGCGAGGCAATCCCGTCGCAAAAGGCGAGCAAGTGCCCGTCGTCGCGCGCCCCGCACCACGTGCGGACCGGCTCGGTCACGGCGCACCGGACGGCCGGAACGCCTCGACCCGTGATCAGCGATCGCGGCGACGCGTCGGAGGACGTACTCGAAAAGCACTACGACAAGGCCGGCAACCGCGAGCGAGCGCGCCGGCGGCAGGAACACATTCCGGAGGACATCTAACATGTACACGAGCGCAAATACGAGAGAATCGCCCGACCGAAAAGCCAAAACCGTGTTGGCCCACCTACAACGTCCGCGGTCTCTGGCCGTGGCGTATTAGGGGCCGGGAACTCCCCAGCCACCTAATTTCGGTCTTCTACACTCCGAGAGTGACCGCGCTGAGACACGTCTGCGCTCGACCTACCCGCGTGTCGAGTTACGTCTCGGGATCCGGTTCGGCGAGGGCAGCGAGCACGCACTGAACGTTCCGTCGGTTCGCCTTCCAGACGGAGTCGAACAGGGTGCCGACGTAGGGGAGCGAGCCGCCAGCAACGTCGATCGCGATGTTCAGAATCATCCGGAGCAGCGTCGCGTACGAGACGCCAAGCGCGGCGGCCTCGGCGACGAGATACAGCGAGAGTCCGGCGCTGGCTAGGTCGCCAGCGACCGGAAGGACGCCGAGGATGGGGTCGATTCCGACACTGACGTTCGTTCCCGGAATCCGGACGCTCTCGTCGAGGGCGTACGCGACGGCGTCCATCCGACGGAGCGCCGCCGCGTCGACGGTGGCCGGTAACTCCCCGTCGTACGCCACGTCGAACCGCGACTCGAACTGTCCTGCCATACGCCTCGTTCGAGCCCGACGAGCAAAGCCACCGCGGTGTCCCGAGGGGGTTTGGCTCCGAACGTCTCGCGTGTAAGCGTTGGCGCCGAATCGAGCAGCGCACGCAGGGGGCTCACCGATCCGAAACGGACGACACGGGTTTACCGTCGGGGGATCTATCGCGGCCATGGCACAACGCTCCGTCTTCGTTCGCGCGCTGTGGTTCCTGGCTATCGGGTGGTGGGCGACGCCGATCGTCGTCAACACCGCGTGGCTGCTCAACCTCACCGTCGTCCTGCTGCCCATCGGGATCAAGCTCATCAACCTCGTCCCGACGGTGTTGACCCTCGCGGAACCGCGGTCGCTCTCGGAGCCCGAGTCGTCGCGGGGGCAGTCGTCGCTCGTCGTTCGCGGGATCTACTTCCTCTTCGTCGGGTGGTGGCTGAGCCTGCTGTGGGCGAACGTCGCCTCGGCGCTCGCGATCACGGTCGTGGGGCTGCCGGTCGCGATCTGGATGCTCAACCGGCTGCCGTACGTCACCTCGCTGTACCGGTTCCACGGCTGACCGGCGGCTCGGTGCGGTCGAGGACGCTCGACGCCGAAACCACACCAAGGTACGGCCGCCGTTTCATACCCGTTCGGATCTTTGGAAATCCGACTCTTCAGACACATTCTCGCCTGAAGCAGCCGCTCGATGGGAACTGTACATTGAATGTCGAGGATTCCACCGGATCAGAGAGGTGTTCCAATAGTCGTGCGTGATACACCGCGCGTATCCGGCATGTCACTGGTGTCTCCACTACGAGTTACGACAGGGTCTTCGACGTTCATTCCAACAAAGTCGCCGCTTGAAAACCGTGTCTCTCGACTTATTCTCCGAGTGACCCCGACGCTATGGCGGCACGGCGGCTGACGACCGCGTACAGCTCTCGAATGACGACGGCGGCGGCCGCACCGAGAGACCCGAGTGCGGTTGCAACCACGAGTGCGGGGACGGACCAGCTCGGATCGATGATGTAGTCAGGGTTAGCGGCGATGAACGCGAATGCGGTGGTATGTCCCAAGACGACCGCAGCGTTGCCGAGCCACGCGAGCACGATCCCGCGCCAGTACAAGTAAACGAGCGTCGCAATCGGAGTGCCGAACACGGCATACACAAAGGGCTGGTAGGCTGGATACGAGGCGTACAGCCAGAACGTGAACGGGACCGAGAGAACGGCGGCGACAACAATGACGGCGAGCGCTTTGTAGCGGTCCTCTGGCGAGCCGAAGAAGCGTTCTGACACTGAACGCTCGCTCGGCGGCCTCCATCGGCGGAAGACGGACCCAACGACGACGGCGAGAGCGCCGACGGCGAGGCCGAGCCGGATGTGGGTCGGAAGCGTGACACTGAGAACATCGATCTCTAAGATATCTGGCAACGGGCTGAATACCACTCGTGCGAGCGCCGACGCGACTGGTAGGAGAGGCCCCGCTGCGAGCGTGTAGAGTATGGCGCCACCGTGATACTGGACGAGAATAGCGATCGCCGCTGCGGGCAGGTAGAGGATGGCGGCAGCATTGGAGTGACCGATACCACTGATCTCTGGAGTGACCGCGCGGATGGCACTGAATTGGGTGGTCACCTCCGTACTCGCACCGTAGGCCGCGTTCGACCGCCAGTAGGCGGCATAGAGTAGGAATGAGAAGACGAACAGAATAACGAGGGTACCAGCGAGACGGTGGCGGACGTCAGGATTGCCGAGGAGGCCACGGCGGACATCCATAGGTAATTACTACCCGAAGATTCGGTTAAGTGGTTGGATATCAACTGGCTATCCTTTACTGACCACAACCGAGGGTGGAACCTATCACTTGTTGAGGATTTCAACAGACCCACTCGTTCGTAACCGTCTCCTCAGTTGACTGGTCGCTGTGAGTGAGCGATCGGCTGTCCCGAAACCGGCGTCGTGACGCACCGCTCGCGGGGGCGTCGGCGCCTCCGAGCAACGAACTCATGCCGTTCGCGCCACTACCCGCAGTATGACCTCGTACGTCGGCGTCGACTGGGCGTCCCGCGGGTGGCTCGCGGTCGCCATCGAGGACGGCGAGTGGACCGCGCGGATGCACCCTTCGATACATAGCGTCTGGTTCGACCACCGCGACGCGGCGGCGATTCTCGTCGACATCCCAATCGGCCTCCCCGAGTCGGCGCGCCGGGACTGTGACCGAGGCGCGAAGGCGTTTCTCGGCGGGGACCGCGCTCGCAGCGTCTTCTGGACGCCGAGTCGCGCCGCGGTCGAACAGGAGACGTACGACGCGGCCAAGCGGGCGAACCGCGACGCCCGCGGCGACAGCCTCTCCACACAGGCGTGGGGGCTGATCCCGCGGATCCGCGAGGTGGATCGGTTCCTGCGGGACACCGAGGCCGCGCGCGCCGTCGTCGCGGAGTCGCACCCCGAGGTGTGTTACGCCTCGTTCGCCGGCGGGACCGTCGGCTCGAAACACGACGACGACGGCTTACAAGAGCGGCGCGCGATCCTCGAAGCGACGGCGGAGAGTGCGGCGGGCGTCTACGACGAGTTCGTCGAGACCCACATCGAGGGACAGCCCTCGTGGGCGCGTCGCATCGGCGAGTCGAACCGCGACGACCTGCTGGACGCGTCGGTGCTCGCGCTCACCGCGAGCGCGGGAGCCGACTCGTTGAAGCGCACGTTCGACGACCCGGAGACGGACCGGGCGTCGGTCCCGAGGGACGCGGAGGGGCTCCCGATGCAGATCGTGTACGCCGATCCGGAGTCGGTCTCACCGAAGCCTCAGGAGTAACCCGCCCGGCGTCGGCGTCGAGAGCCGGGCGTCAGGCGCTCGCTTCCGCGTCGGCGTCGAGAGCCGGGCGTCAGGCGCTCGCTTCCGCGTCGGCGAGCCGCGTCGCGAGGAACTCGGCGATGGACACGTCGGCGTCCTCGACGAAGCGAGCGACCTCGTCGCCGGCGGGAGACTCGACAACGACGGTCGGAATCAGCTCGATGTCGTACTCGTCGACGCCCTCGCCCTCCTTCCCCTCCGGACTCTTCGTCACGGGGAAGTCCTCGATGCGGTCGTCGGGGACGCCGGCCGCCGCGAGCGCCGCGCCGAACGCCGGCAGCTGTCGCTGACAGTCGATACACCAGTCGCCGCCCCACACCTTGAACCGGTAGTCTGCGGCGCCGAGCGCGTCCAACACGGCGGGGTCGAGGTCGGCGGCGTCGGGAGCCGCGTCGTCGGAATCGGGGTCGAGCGTTTCGAGTGACATGGCCGCTCGTACGCCGGGCACGTTTGTAAACGCCGCGTCGGTGGCAACCGCCCGCCGCCCTGCCGCCCCGCTGCCCCGCCTTGGCCGAGTCCGTCGGGCATTTGAGTGGCGCCGCCCTGGGTCGGACATGAACGAGGATCTGTTGGACACGCTCGGCTCGCCGCTCGTGCGGGTCGACGCCCCGCCCGAGACGACGGTGGCGGCGAAAGTCGAGTCGCGCAATCCGGGCGGCTCGGCCAAGGACCGCCCGGCGCTGTACATGGTCGAGGCGGCCGAGGCGGAGGGCGACCTGACGCCCGGCGACGGCATCGTCGAGCCCACCTCCGGCAACACGGGCATCGGGCTGGCGATGGTCGGCGCGGTGAAGGGGTACGACGTGACGCTCGTGATGCCGGAGGGGAAGTCGGTCGAGCGCCGGCGGCTCATGCGCGCGTACGGCGCCGACGTGGAGCTCGTCGACGGCGACATCTCCGCGGCGAAGGCCCGCGCCGACGCGCTCGAAGCGGAGGGGATGGTCCAGCTCCGCCAGTTCGACAACCCCGCGAACCCGCGAGCGCACTACGAGACCACCGCCTCAGAGATACTCGACCAGGTGGACGGTCGCACCGTGGACGCGCTCGTCGCCGGCGTCGGCACCGGCGGAACCCTCACCGGCATCGGGCGCCGGCTCCGCGAGGCGTTTCCGGACGTGCGCATCGACGCCGTCGAGCCGAGCGACAACGCCGTCCTCTCCGGCGGCGAGCCGGGCGTCGACGACTTTCAGGGCATGGGACCGGGGTTCGTCTCGCCGAACCTCGACACCGACCTGATAGACGAGGTCCACCGCGTCGACATCGCCGACGCCGAGGCCGAGTGCCGCCGCCTCGCCCGCGAGGAGGGGCTGCTCGTCGGGCAGTCGTCGGGCGCCTCCAACCTCGCGGCCAAAGACGTCGCCGCGGAACTCCGAGACGAGGGGGCGTTCGCCGGCGACGAGCCGCTCGTTATCACCGTCTTCTGGGACAGCGGCGAGCGCTACCTCACCGCCGGCACCTTCGACGCGCCGTCGGAGTAGTACGCGGTCGATGCGGTTTACGCACATTTTAACTACTGCGCGGTGACATTCCGCGTATGCGTTCCGCCGCGCCACCCTCCAGGTCGCCAGAACGGTCCGGCCCCCTCGGTCGGCCCACCGATCGAAGCGATCGGCTGCGGCGTCGGAACCGACCGACAGTCACCACCGAAACTCATGTCTTCACGCCCTCCAGCCGACGACCCTGACGAACCGGCAGCCGACGACGACTCGCAGTGGCCGCCCGCCGACTCGACGTCCGCAACGCCCTCGCCGCCGTGGATCGCCCTCGGCGTCGTCGGGCTCGTCGTGGTCGCGGTCGGGTGGTTCTTCCGGCCGTGGCTCCACGGCATCGTGTACACCGTCTACACCACGCCGCTCGTGCTCCTCGGACTCGTCACCGCCGCCGTCGCGGCGTGGGCGACCGCCCGGTCGCGGACCCGCGTCGAGACGGTCGTCAACACGCTCTCCAGCGACGACCACACGGTCACGCCGGTTCGCGTGGGGCTGGTCGTGTTCGTCCTCACCGCCTTCGCGCTGTTGCCCGTCGCCAACGCGGTCGCCGGCGTGACGCTGAGCGACCAGACGATGGGCTCGACCGCCACGGTGGAACGGCTCGACAACGCCGACGCCGACAACCCACGAATCGTGACGCGGGCGGTGGCGGACCGCTACGCGTCCAACACGCTCAACCGACCGCAGTACCGGGTGGGCGAGACGGACATCAGCGTCGTCAACGGGACGCCCTACTGGGCGGCGCCGCTGGCCCCGGACGGGCTGTTCAACACCGTCACGAAGCGACAGGCGGGGACCGTCCTCGTCGACATGACGACGCAGGGGGCGAACGTCCGGTCGGTCGACGGCGAACTCGAGATCGGCGTCGGGACCGCCTTCTACCGCAACTACCGCTGGACGCTCCTGAAGTCACAGGCGTACCTCGTCGACTACGGCGACCCCAAGATGGTCGTCCACGAGGGGACACAGTACATCGTCGTCCCCTACTCGGAGCCGCAGTTCCACCTGACGCCGATCCCGCACACCACGCCGCAGTGGGGCGGCGTCGCCGTCATCGACCCGTCCGGATCGACCGAGCTGCTCTCGCCGGAGGCGGCCGCCGAGAGCCCCGTTCTCGACGACCAACAGCTGTTCCCCGAGGACCTCGCGCTGCGGGCGGTCGGGGCGACGAAGTACCGCAACGGGATCATCAACACCTACACCAGCCACGAAGACGAGATCGAGATCGCCCCGCTGCCGGGCGACGATAACGACCAGCCGTTCTTCGTCCTCTCCGAGTCGGGCCCGCAGTACGTCGTCGCCGTCGAGCCGTACGGCGACGCGCAGGGGCTCCAGGAGCTGTGGACGATCGACGGCCAGACCGGGACCTTCGAGCGGTACGTCCCGGAGGACTCGCTGTTCGGTCCACAGCGCGCCGCAGACCTCGTCAGACAGTCCGCCCCCCAGACCGACTGGGACCGCTTCGACCCGGCCGAACCGATCCTGACGGTCGTCGACGACCGGGAGTACTGGCAGGTCCGGGTCGTCCCCGAAGACAACAGCGGCATCGCCTACGTCGCCTTCGTGGACGCGCGGTCCGGCGACGTCAGGTCGTTCGCCGAGACCGACGCGATCACGCGGTTCCTCGGCGGCGAGACGCCCGCCGAGACGCCCCCGGACTCGGAGTCGAGCGAGGCGACGGAGCGGACGCCCACGGTCGTCATCCAGCGCGTCGCCGCGAACGGGACCGTGCTGGAGACGATGGAGGTGTACGACGACGAGTCCGTCGACATCCGGACGCCGACGAACGCCTCCGCGCCCGCCGGAAACGACACCGCGCAGGCGCTCGCGCCCCGAAGCGGCGTGCGGGCACACCTGCGGTAATCGCGTCGCGGTCAGCGGTTGTCGTCGACGCCTCCTTTTAAACAATAACCGCCGTTTTGGGGGCTGAACGCGGGTCGGCGCCGACACCGACCCGGACGTTGATTACCGTCCGCCCCCCAGATCCGGTGTGAGTACTCACCCCGAGTCGGTCTCCGGTACGTCCGATCCCGGCGCCGACGCCGAGGGCCGGCGGTTCGACGGGCCGTGGCTGCGATTCCTCGCGGTCGCCGCCGTCGGCTGGACGGTCCTCTACGCCGTCGACTGGGCGCTCTTGACCGCCGGCACCCCGGTCGGTGCCGCCGTCGCGTTCGCCCACGGCTACCTCCTCGCGCCGCTCGCGACCGCGGCGGTCCTCCTCGACGCGCTCTCGCTCGCCGAGCGCGGGGTCGCGGAGTTCGGCCTTTTTAAATGGCTCTACGCGCTGGTCGCGCTGTACGCGCCGCCGGTCGCCGTCGTCTACTACGCGCACCGAGAGTGGCTGAAGCCGGGCGAGCCGGATCTGTTGGGAGGGCCGCCGTGACGGACGACGCGCCGGTCGGCAGGGTTCGGAGCCTCGTGACGGCGCCCGAGAGCGGCGCTCCGCCGGAACGACGCGAGTCGGTGACGGTCCACGCAGACGGGGTCGCCGGCGACCGCTACCGCGCCGGCGACGGCACGTTCCAACTCGACGGCTGTGCGGTCACGCTCGTCGCCGCGGAGGCGCTCGACGCGGTCCGGGAAGAGACCGGCATCGACGTCTCCGACGGCCGCCATCGGCGGAACGTCGTCGTCGAGGGGTTCGGCGCCGGGCTGGACGACCTGCTGGACGCCACCGTCGCCGTCGGCGGCGCGCTCCTCCGCCCGACGCGCCGCCGGCCGCCCTGCGCGCACGTCGAGGAACTGGCGGGCGCGGCGGGGCTCGCGGCGGCCCTGCGCAACCGCGGCGGGCTCTGCTGTGACGTGCTCGAAGCCGGCGACGTGGCCGTCGGGGACCGCGTGGCGATCCGGGAGGCCGACCCCCGAACCGCCGGCGCCGAGATCGCAGCGCGCCTTCGGGAGGGACGCGAGTAACGCCGCCCCGACGCGTCCCCGTCGCCGAGCGCCCCTCACGTCGTGTCAACTCGTCGCACGCGACCGGAAACTACGAGTCGGCTCGGGACGACCCATCGTCCGTGTACGACTACCACGTCCACACCAACTACTCCGATGGGACGTTCCTCCGCCGGATGGTGGACGCCGCGGCCGCCGCGGGCCTCGACGGCGTCGGCATCGCCGACCACTGCAACGTCTCGCCGGAGCCGGGCGCGGAGGCGTTTAAAAGGGCGTTCGGGTTCAACCTCGATCTCACCTACGAGCGCCGCCGCGAGGCGATCGAGCGGGTCCGCGAGGACCCGACCGTCGACGTCGACGTGTTCGACGCCGTGGAGATGGACTACGACCCGGACCACGAGGGAGCCATCGCCGAGTTCCTCGACGAGGCGGGGTTCGACTACGCGATCGGCAGCGTCCACGACCTCGACGGCGTGAACGTCCACGCACAGTCGCACTTCGCCGACATGCCGGAGGCGGCGCGGCGCGAACTCGTCGACCGCTACTTCGAGAAACTGGTCGCGCTCGTCGACGCCGAACTGTTCGCGATCGCCGCCCACCCCGACCTGATCGAACGCAACCCGCACCTCCGCGGGTTCGCGACCGCGGACCACTACGCGGCGGTCACGGAGGCGTTCGCGGGCTCGCGGACCGTCCCGGAGATAAACGCCGGACGCCTGCTCGACGACTACGGGGAGTTCCATCCCGCGCCGCCGCTCTTCGACCGGCTCGCCGACGCCGGCCTCCGGATGAGCGTCGGGACCGACAGCCACGAGCCGGGCGTCATCTCCCCGCGGCTCGACGAAATCGAGGCCGAACTGGCGCGGCGCGGGATCGATCCCGTGTCGCCGGCGGAGCTCGCCGACGGGTAGCCGCTGCCGGGGGTCGGCTCCGATGCCCGGCCGATCAGTGAACCGTCCGCTCGTCGTCGGTGTCGATGTCCGCTATCGGGTCGGCGTTGCCGAAGTCGGGCGCGGGCCCGTCGCCCGGCTCGGCCCACACGACGGCGTTGTGGAGCACCCGCCGCACGTCCTCGTCGTGGTAGATCGGGTACGTCTCGTGGCCGGGCCGGAAGTAGAAGACGCGCCCGTTTCCGCGGCGGTAACAGCACCCGGAGCGGAACACCTCGCCGCCGGCGAACCACGAGGTGAACACGAGCGTGTCAGGCGCCGGCACGTCGAACCGCTCGCCGTACATCTCCGTCTCGTCGAGTTCGATGTACTCGCCGATCCCGTCGGCGATCGGGTGGCTCGGCTCGACGGCCCAGAGCCGCTCGGTTTCGGCCGCCTCTCGCCATTTCAGTGAACAGCTGGTGCCCATCAGGCGTTTAAATATCTTCGAGTAGTGCGCGGAGTGAAGCGCCAGCAGCCCCATCCCGTCGAGAACGCGCTCGTGGACGCGGTCGACGACCCTCTCGCGCACCTCGTCGTGGGCGGCGTGGCCCCACCAGACGAGCACGTCGGTGTCGGCCAGGACCGACTCGGTGAGCCCGTGGTCCGGCCCCTCGTCTAAGGTCGCGGTGCGGACCTCGTGGCCGGCCTCGCGGAGCGCGTCCGCGATGACGGCGTGAATGCCGTCGGGGTACACCTCGGCGACCACGTCGCTTTCGCGTTCGTGGCGGTACTCGTTCCAGACCGTAACGCGTGTCATGCGTCGGGTCGTCGCCGAAGCGACTTGTAGGCTCGCCTCCGGAGCGTCTCCGGCTTCGGCTTCCCGACTCGCTCGCGGCCGCCCGTCGCGGCGCCCGGTACCCCGCGCCTCGCGCCGGCCTCACTCACCCGGCCACTTGATCGAACAGCCCCGCGAGGGACGGTCCGGGACCGCGACCGACTCGCCCGCGAGAACGGCGTCGACCGCGTCGCGGACGTAGAACTCGGTCGGCTCGTCGTCGGGGTTCAACGCGTCGTCGAGGCGGCCGTGATACCGCAGGAGGAACTCGTCGCCCTCGCGTCCGAACAGGAACGGGTCGGGGGTACAGACCGCGCCGTACGCGTCGGCGACCGCGCCCGTCTCGTCGCGGAGGTAGGCGTCGTACGCGATAGTGCCGTCGTCGACCCGCTCGCGCATCGTCTCGAAAGAGTCGTCCGGGTACTCGTCGGCGTCGTTCGGATTGATCCCCACGACGGCCAGGTCGTCGTACTCGGCCGCCAGATCGTTTAAGAGGTCGAACTTCGCTTTCGCGTACGGGCAGTGGTTACAGGTGAACACCACCAGCAGCGCGTCCGCCTCGAACGACGCGAGCGAGTGCGTCTCGCCGTCGGTGCCCGGTAGATCGAACGCCGGCGCCGCGTCGCCGCGGTCGAGTTCCGAGTCGGATTCCATCGCGACCATGACTCTCGGTTCCACCGCCGTCCTCAAAACCGTTCCGCGGAGGAACGGCGCTCGACCGGCGTCACAGCGGGGCGAGACGCCGCGGGGTGGAAGTCGCGGCGACTCACCGCCCCGTCCCGACGACTCACCGCCCCATCCCGGCGACTCGCCCCGCGAGAACGGCCCCGAGGTGAGCGACGACGACCGCGGCCACCCAGACCGTCCCCACGACGAGGAGCGCGGTGAGCGCGAGCGACCACCCGCGGGGGAAGCCGATCGCCGCCCGCACCGTCGCGAGCGCGGCGACGGCGACGAGGCTCCCGAGCATCGCGCCGGGGAGAATCACCGCACCGCGGCCGGGGCTGTGGCGGTTCTCGTCGCGAGGCTCGGCGCCTCGGCGAAGCCGAGAGCGACCGTAGGAGCGACTCCGGGACCGACTGCGGGGGTGGGTCCGAGACCGAGCGCGGGAGTGAGTTTGAGACCGACTCCGGGTACTCCCCCGTCCCCGCCGCTCGGTGCGGTCGTCTCGCGAACGCATGGGGGGCGTGGTGTCGGCATCCGGCCTAAACCGTCCCACGCGAGGGCCGCTCGCGCCGAGCCGCCGTCGCCCTCTCGGCGACTCGTGGGTTTTTCTCTCTCGGTGTCGTACGTTGGCTATGGCCACCCGTGAGCCCTCCTACCGGACGCTGCGACTGCTCTGTGCGAACGCGGTCGGGATGGGTGGGTTCGTCCTCGCGTTCGCGGTCGCCGGGGAGTTCGCGGTCGCGCTCGTCGCGGCCCTCATTCTGGCGGCGATCGGGTACGCCGCCTCCAGCGTCGTCGTGGCGTACGCCGCAGTGTGACCGCGATTTGCGGGTGTGCGACGAGTGATCTGCGTCGGTGTGACGGGTGATTCACGGCGTCGTGTCTGAAAATTAGTGTAAGCGATCCAAACAGTTACTACAGATCGGTGTCGATGCGCTAACAGATGGTGACCGGCGACGATTCGGAACTCCCCCTGTCGGCGGGCGACGGCCATACCGGATCGGTTCGAATCCTTCTCGTTCCCGACGACTCCGTCTCCCGCGACCGCGCGGCCGCAGCCATCGAGGCGGGCGCCGATCGGTTCGCCGTCGCGACGGCCACGGACCCGGAAGCGGCCCTCGCGACCGTCGCCGAGGGCGGGATCGACTGCGTCGTCAGCGGCTACGACTTTCCCGAGACGGACGGCGTCGCGCTCCTCCGGGCGGTCCGCGACCGCGCCGGCGACCTCCCCTTCGTGGTCTTCACCGGGCGCGGAAGCGAGGCGATCGCGAGCGAGGCGGTCGCCGCGGGCGCCGACGAGTACCTCCCGGCCGATGGCGACGGCGCGTACGAGAGGCTCGCGTCGCGCGTCGACTGCGCCGTGTCCCAGTCGCGAGCCGAGCGGCGGGTGGCAGAACACGTAGAACGGATGACCGACGCGTTCTGTGGCATCGACGAGTCGTGGCGGCTCACGTACCTCAACGAGCGGGCGCGCGACCTGCTCGACCGCAACGCGGAGTCCCTGCTCGGCGACCGGATATGGGACCTGTTCCCGGAGATTCGCGACACCGAGACCGAGGCCGAGCTCCGCGAGGCGATGTCGACCGGGACGCCGACGACGTTCGACCTCCACGCGGAGCAGTTCGGACGCGACTTCTCGGTCGACGCGTACCCCTCCACCGCCGGCCTCTCCGTCTACTTCCGAGACGTGACCGAGGCGAGAGAGCGGGAGCGCAAACTCCGCGAGCTCTCCGAGCGCTTCCAACTGGCGGCCGAGGGTGCGGCCGTCGGCGTCTGGGACTGGGATCTCACCACCAACGAGGTGCAGTTCGACGACCGGTGGGCCGGGATGTTGGGGTACGACAAATCCGAGATCGATTTCGAACTGTCCGGGTGGGAACGCCGCGTCCACCCCGAGGACATCGACGAGGTGTGGGCGGAGATAGAGGCCCACTTCGCCGGCGAAACGGAGCTGTACCAGTGCGACTACCGCATGGAGACGAAGGGGGGTGACTGGATCTGGATCCGCGACCGCGGCCGCGTCGTCGAGCGCACCGACGAGGGGGAGCCGGTCCGAGCCGTCGGGATCCACATCGACGTGACCGAGGAGAAACAGCGCGCGCGGGAGCGAGAGCGCTACCGGCGGTTCGTCGACGAACTCCCCCACGCCGTCGCGCTGTACGACGCCGACGGGCGGTTCGCGACCGCCAACGAGCGGGTCGCGACGGTGTACGAGTCGACGCGGGCGGAACTCGTCGGCCGCGAGAGCCCGCTGGTCGAGCGACTCCGGGAGCACGGCGACGGGGACCCGTTCGCGGCGCTCGTGGCCGGGGACCGCGAACAGGTGTCCGAGACGGTCGAACTCGATCTCCCCTACCGCGACGATGCGATCGTCGATGCCAGCTTACAGCGGCTCGTCATCGACGGGGAGTTCGACGGCGTCCTGGGTATCGCCCGCGACGTGACCGAAGAGCGTCGCCGACAGCGGGAACTGGAGCGCACCTCAGCCCGGCTGGAGGCGCTGTACGAGGACTCCCCGGACATGGTGAGTATCCACGACGCGTCGGGGACCATCGTGGACGCGAACCCGGTGATCGCCGCAAAACTCGGCTACGACCGCGACGAGGTCGCGGGCATGAGCGTCTGGGACATCGACGAGGAACGGACCCCCGACGACAGCGAGGAAGTCTGGAAGGACCTCGCCATGGGCGAGACGCGGCGGCTGGAGACGACGTTTAAACGCGCCGACGGCACGACGTTCCCCGTCGAGATGCAGATCCGGCGGGTCGACGTGCGCGGCGCCGACCGGTATCTCGCCACCAGCCGCGACATCTCCGAACGGAAGGCGTACGAGCGACGGATCGAACGCGAAAACGAGCGGCTCGACGAGTTCGCCTCCATCGTCTCACACGACCTCCGCAACCCGCTTACCGTCCTCTCCGGGTATCTCCAGCTCGCCCGCGAGACCGGCGAGGACTCGCACTTCGACCGCTGTGAGAGCGCGCTCGACGACATGGACCGACTGATCGAGGACGTGCTCACCCTCGCCCGACAGGGCGACGCGGTCGGCTCCTTCGACCACGTCTCCTTCGACACGTTGGCGACCGGCTTCGAGAGCGACGTGTTCGGCCGGGCCGACGGCGGCACCGACGACGCGGTGGCCGGGCGCGCGAACGGGTCCGGCGAGTACGTCGAGGTCGTCATCGACGCGGACGACGACCTGCTCGCCGACTCCGGCCGGCTGAAGCGACTGCTCCAGAACCTCTTCCGGAACGCCGCCGAGCACGGCGGCGAGGAGGTCGTCGTCGGCGACTTGGAGGGCGGGTTCTACGTCGAAGACGACGGGCCGGGGATCCCCGAGGAGCGACGCGAGACGGTGTTCGAAAGCGGGCACACGACCTCGGAGTCGGGGACCGGCTTCGGACTCGCCATCGTCGAACGCATCGCCGAGGCGCACGGCTGGGAGGTGACGCTGACGGAGGGCGACGCCGGCGGGGCTCGCTTCGAGTTCACGGGCGTCGATCGGCCCTGAGTCGGCCGGCGTGGCCTGCCGATTCGGCCCACCCGACCTCTCCTGGTTCACAGACGTGACTCACGACGGGAGCCTCGAAAAAATCGGTCCGTGCCGCGTCCCGGAGTCTCTCGACCCGCGACTCCGCCTCAGAACGCGCCCGTGTAGACGCTGATGTCGGCGTGGAGTTCCTCGCGGAGCGCGCTGTGGACGTGGCAGATCCCCTCGGCGCGCTCGGCGATGTCGGTCGCGGTCTCGTCGTCGAGGTCGGCTTCGACGTGGACGTCGAAGGCGACGGCGGCGATGTCGTCGTCGTCGTCGAGCTCTGCGGTCGCGTCGATCTGTACCTTCCCAAGCTCCTCCTCGCCGCGCTGGCTTCCGCCGACGCGGAACGCGGGGAGGTAACAGGAGGCGTACGTCGCGATGAGCGCGGCGTTCGGGTTCGGCCCCGTCTCGTCGGTCGCGTCGATCTGCAGGTCGAACTCGCCGACCTGACTCGTGCAGGCGTAGCCTTCCTCGGAAACGGTGGATGTCTCGATGTCTGCCATAGTCGACTGTGTGTTCGACCTCCCACGGCTAAAGGGTGCCGACACGAACCGTCTCTACCGAGAGGCGCCCTGTCGATTGTCGCTCGCGGTCGTCGGGAGGCCTACTCGAGGACGTACGTCTCGTCGCCGTCGAGGACGACGGGTTCGGCCGCGGCGCCAGCTGCTTTCACCTCGTTGACGAACTCCCGCGTGTCGATTTCGATCGGCGGGAACGTGTCGTAGTGCATCGGGAACACCACGTCCGCGCCGACCCAGTCGGCCGCGATGCCGGCGCCCGCGGGCCCCATGGTGAAGTGGTCGCCGGCGGGCAGCGCGGCGGCGTCCGGTTCGAGGTACGGCGCTACCACGTCGACCATCTCGGACATGAGTCCGGTGTCGCCGGCGTGGTAGAACGACGTACAGTCGGCGTCGGACTCCTGTGTGGGCTTTTTGTCGCCGATGACGAAGCCGGCGGGCATCCCGGCGGAGTAGTCCGGGTCGTTTTCGATCCCGTTCGAGTGGTCCGCGCGGACCATCGTCACCCACGCGTCGCCGCACTCGACGGTGCCGCCGATGTTCATGCCGCCGGCCGCGACCGCGTTCTCGTGGCCGAACTCCTCCTGGACGTACGCGGTCAGTTCCGGCGTCGCGACCACCGTTGCCTCCGGGAACTCGGCGGCGTCGGCGATGTGGTCGCCGTGGCCGTGAGTCAAGAGGAGGTAGTCGGGGTCGAGCGCCTCCGGGTCGACGTCGGTCTTCGGGTTGTCGAAGAACGGATCGATCAGAAGCTCCGTGTCGTCGACGACGACGTGCCACGTCGCGTGGCCGTGCCAGGTTAGTTCCATGGTACGGCGAGAAGTTATCGGCGGGCGATAATAAAAGCCGACACCGCGACGCCGGGAGCCGCGGAGAAGACGCGACGATCGGCGGACGACGCGGCGAGACGCAGGCGTTTTCTACCATCGAGCGCGTTTTTAGGTAGTAAATATACATCTGTCCATTTATACCAGTTCTCATCGCAATATCTTCCCACTAGCACAGAGTTAACAGCCAGATCGGTCTACGGACTCCGTGAGAGTGGAGTCACGACATGGTTCGTAACGCGGCCGACGGTCGCAGCGACGGGGGGGCAGCCCCCGACCGTTATCACCATCTCATCGAACACGTCCAAGACGCGGTCGTCGAGTTCGAACTCGTCGACGGTGATCCGATAGTCACCGACGTCAACCGGGCGTTCGTCGAGGTGTTCGGCTACTCGGCCGACGAGATAGCCGGCGAGTCGCTCAACGAGTGGGTCGTGCCCGGCTGGAAGCTCAGCGAGGCCGAACAGCTGGACTCGAACACCGCCTCCGGCGAGGTGAACTACAAACAGGTGACGCGGGAGACCGCGAACGGCCTTCGGGAGTTCCTCTACCGCGGCGTCCCGTACGCCGGGTGCGAGGAGAGCGACGCGGCCGTCGAGGGCGGCTTTGCCGTCTACACCGACCTCACGGAGGTGTCCAGAAACGAGCGCCGGCTGGAGGTGCTGAACCGAATCCTGCGACACAACCTCCGGAACAACGCCAACATCGTGGCCGGGCACACGACGCGACTGCTGGCCGAACTCGACGAGCAGACCGCCGAGTCGACCAGCGTCGCCGCCACCATCGAACGCGCCGCCCACGAACTCGAACGGCTGGCCGAAGAGGCCGGCCACATCCGCCGGATTCTCGACCACCCGGCCGACGAACCGACCGATATCGACCCCGCACCGATGGTCCTGTCGGTGGCCGACGAACACCGCGAGCGAGCCCCGAACGCGGCCGTCGAAGTCGACATCGACGACCCGGGTCAGGTGATGGCCGACACCCGCCTGCGGTACGCGGTCGACAGCCTCGTCGACAACGCCATCGAACACAACCCGAACCCGCAGCCGCGGGTCCGGGTCCGGATCGCGAAGGCCGACGAGGCGCCCGATGAGGCGTCCGGCGAGTGGGTCGCCATCCACGTCGAAGACGACGGGCCGCGGATCCCCGCCGACGAGCGCGACGTGATATTGGACGGCTCGCAGATCACGCCGACCCACCACGGGAGCGGCCTCGGCCTCTGGCTCACGGAGCTGACCGTCGAGACGTTCGGCGGCGCGCTGTCGTTCGGCGAGAGCGACCTCGGCGGCAACGACGTCTCGATCCGGCTGCGTCGCCGGTGAGAATCGGGAGAGGAATTAACAGGCCGCTGTCCGAACGGTCGACGATGCCCTCCGAGCAGCGCGACCCTCCCAGAGCGACCGACCGCTGTCGCGAGTGCGGACTGGCCCTCCCTCCCGACGCGAACTTCTGTCCGGACTGCGGCGCCCCGCGTCGCGGTGGCGACCGCGTGCCCGAGGGCGACGCGAACGCGCGAGACGCGGCGTCCGACGCCGCCGCGCGCAAAACGTTCCGGATCCGGGTCCGCGACCACCTCGACGCGGGCTGGGAGGTGGCCGACGACTACGGGGACCGGGTCGTCCTGGTGAAGCGAGACATCGGCTCGATTCCGGTCCACCTGCTGTTGCTCCTGACGACCAGCGGGGTCGGGAACCTCCTGTACGGCTGGTACAACTACGTCGCGGAGGCCGACACCCGCCGCCTCGCGGTCGGCGAGCGGCCGCCGCCGACCGAGCTGTCCGCGCCCGGCAGCCACGAGGACCCGCTGGTGACGATTTCCGGCTACCTGTTGGCGGGCGTCCTGGTGGCGGTCGGCATCGCCGTCGCGGTCGTCTCCGCCGAACAGGGGTCGCCGCCGGGGGCGCTGTTCGGCGCCGCGTTCGCGGCGGTCGGCGTCGCGATGTCGCCGCCCGCGGAGCGCCGGTTCGCGCGCCGACACCGCGTCACGCGGTTCGGCCGCCTCCGGTCGGTCGACCGCCGCATCACGCCGTCGACGGAGCGAACCGAGGCCCCCTGCGTCGTCTGCGGCGGGGAGTTCGAACGCGGCGTCGTCCGGCGACGGCGCGACGAGACCGTCGTCGCCGGCGTTCCGATCCGGACGCACTCGGTGCGGCGTAACCACTACTGCGCCGACTGCGCCCGTGCGGAGCTGTTCGACGGTGACCCGAGTCGCCGAGGGTCGAACGCCTTCGACCCGGCCGCCCCCGACCTTCGGTTCGACAGGACCGACGCCGAGTCAAAACGGGAGCGAGAGTCGGAGACCGAGCGCTGATCGACGGCCCGTCGGCGCCCTCCGGCACGCCTTTTATCCGGCCGGTCGATGGGTCGCGTATGCATCACGTACGGTTCCGCGATCCGGCCGGCTCGACTCGCGAGGGGACGTACGACCCCGAGCGCGACACCGTCGCCTTCGCCGGCGAGGAGTACGCCCTCGACGACCCCGCTATCGACGTGCTCCCACCAGCGCAGCCGACGAAGATCGTCTGTATCGGCCGGAACTACGCCGACCACGCCGCCGAGCGCGACAGCGAGGTGCCCGACCGCCCGCTCCTCTTCTTAAAGCCGCCGAACGCGCTAGCCGGCCACGGCGACGAGATAACGATCCCCGCGGGGAAAGCGCGGGTCGACTGGGAGGCCGAACTGGCCGTCGTCATCGGCGAGCAGTGTAAGGACGTTCGGGCCGAAGACGCGATGGACGTGGTCGCCGGGTTCACCTGCATGAACGACGTGTCGAACCGCGACGACCAGGACCGCGAACAGAACTGGGTGCGCGGGAAGGCGTTCGACGGCGCCGCGCCGCTCGGCCCGGTCGTGGCGACGCCGGACGAGGTGCCGGCCGACGCGAGCGTCGAACTCCGCGTGAACGGCGAGACGAAGCAGTCCGGGGACCGCTCCCAGCTGTTCTTCGACGTGCCGACGCTGATCGAAGAGATAACCGCCTACCTCACGCTCGAACCGGGCGACGTGATATCGACCGGGACGCCGGCGGGCGTCGGCCCCCTCTCCGACGGCGACACCGTCGAGGTCGACGTCGAGGGCGTCGGCACGCTCGAACACGACGTGCGGGTCCCGTAGGCGGCGGCCGTTCGGGGGACCCGCCGCCCAGCGCGACCGGACACCGGGTTTCCGGTGAACGTTCGTGAGCGAAGCGCCCCCCGCGCTGGCGCTCGCGAGGTGACCGCGACGAGTGAACCATGGGACGAGACGACACCGAACCGAACGCGACCGCTCCGCCCGACTCGGCGACGAGCGACGGCACCGCGACCCACGGATCGGGGGGATCGACGCCGGCCGTCGTCGCGGCCCGATCGGGGGACGAGACGCCGGACACGGCCGAGATTCGCGCGCTGGCGGACGCGGCGGGCTACGCCGTCGTCGGCGAGGTGACCCAGCGGCGCCGCGAGGACCCGACGTACGGGCTCGGTCGCGGCGCGGCCGAGGACCTGATGCGACTCGTCGCCGAGACCGACGCGGCCGCGGTGCTATACGACGGGAGCCTCTCGCCCGGTCAGACCTTCTCGCTCGGGGATCTGCTGCCGACCGGCACCGCGGTGATCGACCGGCCGCGGCTGGTGTTGTCGCTGTTCAGTGCGGCGGCCGACTCGGGGGTCGCCGACCGGCAACTCGAACTGGCGCGGCTTCGGTACGAGCTCCCGCGGATCGAGGAGGCGGCCGCCCGCGATTCGAACGAGCGCGTCTCGCTCCGACCCGAGGGGGACCCGCGCGTCCGCGACATCGAGCGCCGGATCGAGGCCGCCGAGCGCGCGTTAGACCGGATCACCGCCGACCGCGCGAAGCGCAGATCGGAGCGTCGATCCGCCGGGCTCGACCTCGTGTCGCTCGCGGGGTACACGAACGCGGGGAAGTCGACGCTCGCGAGCCGACTCGCCGACGACGGCGACGACGGCCACGGTGGCAACGACACCGCCGAACCGAGCGCCGACGGCGCCCGGCCGTTCGAGACCCTTTCGACGACGACGCGGCGGGCGACCCTCGACGGCCGGCAGGCGGTCGTCACGGACACGGTCGGCTTTCTCGACGGGCTGCCCCACGACGCGATCCGGTCGTTCCGCGCGACCCTCGACGCGGTGCGACGGGCCGACTGCGCGCTGCTCGCCGTCGACGCAAGCGACGACGCCGACGCGGTCCGACGCAAGGTGCACACGTCGCTGTCGGCCATCGAGGCGACCGACGGCCCCGTACTCCCCGTGTTCACGAAGGCCGATCGGGTCGAGGCCGACGCCCTCGCGGCCGCGATGGACACCTACCGGTCGGTCGTGGTCGAACTCGACCGGCAGGAGACGCCGGTCGCGGCCGCGCTCCGGTCGCCGGTCGCGGTCAGCGCGCGCGACGGCACGGGGCTCGCCGCCCTCCGATCGGCGGTCGCCGACGCGCTCCCGACCGCGACGGCCGCGGTGACCGTCTCGAACGGCGGGGAGACGCAGGCGGCGCTGTCGTGGGCGTACGACCGCGGCGTCGTCGCAAGCGTCGAGTACGCGGGCGAGACGGTCGCGATCGAACTCGGCGGGCGGCCGGGGGTCGTGGCCGAGGGACGGCGACGCCTCGCTCGCGCCGACGGTCGCTCGCCGTGACCGGAGCGACCGAAGGTGTCGCCGCCGGCGAGTACGACCACGCTTAAATCCGAGCCTCCCCGACTGGCTCCCATGCAACCACGGGATCTCTCCGATCACTCGCCGTACGTTCCCGGCCGGGGCGTCGAGGAGGTCGCCCGCGACCGCGGGCTCGACCCCGACGACCTGATCAAACTCTCGTCGAACGAGAACCCGCACGGCCCCAGCCCGGCGGCGATCGAGGCGATCCGCGACCACGCCGACCGCGTCCACCAGTACCCGAAGTCGTCGCACACCGACCTCACCGCCAAGATCGCCGACAAGTGGGACGTGACGACCGAGCAGGTGTGGGTCTCGCCGGGCGCCGACGGCTCCATCGACTACTTCGCACGGGCCGCGTTAGCGCCCGGCGACGAGGTCCTCGTCCCCGAACCCGGCTTCGCCTACTACGGGATGTCGGCGCGGTACCACCACGGCGAGGTCTCGACGTACGACCTCGACGCGGCCGACGGCTTCGCGCAGGACGCGGAGACGGTCCTCGGCGCGTACGGCGGCGAGCGGATCGTCTACGTCACCTCCCCGCACAACCCTTCGGGGTCGACGATGCCGCTCGACGAGGTGGAGGCGATCGCGGACGCGACCGCCGAGGAGACGCTCGTCGTCGTCGACGAGGCGTACGGCGAGTTCTCGGACGTCGACAGCGCGATCCCCCTCGTCGACGAGCGCGACGACGTGGCGGTGCTGCGAACGTTCTCGAAGGCGTACGGCCTCGCGGGGCTCCGGATCGGGTACGGCGTCGTCCCGGAGGCGTGGGGCGAGGCGTACGCGAAGGTGAACACGCCGTTCGCCGCGAACGAGCTGGCGTGCCGGGCGGCGCTCGCCGCCCTCGACGACGAGTCGCACGTCGAGGAGTCGGTCGAGTCGGCGCGCTGGGCCCGCGAGTACATTGCCGAGGAACTCGACGCGCCGACCGTCGAGTCGGCCGGCAACTTCGTGCTCGCCGAGGTCGGCGACGCGGAGCGGGTCGCCGAGGCGGCCCAGGAGCGCGGCGTCATCATCCGGGACTGCACCTCGTTCGGGCTCCCGAACCACGTCCGGATCTCGACCGGGACGCGCGAAGAGACCCGCGAGGCGGTCGACCGGCTCAACGAGACGCTCGCCGACCTCGGGCTCGGTGTTCGGGCGTGAGCGAGGGCTCTCCGAGCGGCAAGGACGAGGCCCCGACCCGCGTCGCCGTCACCGGTACCCCCGGAACCGGCAAGTCGACGGCGACGGCCCTGCTCGCAGACGCGTACGACGTGATCCACCTCAACGATCTTATAAAGGAAGACGCGTCGCTCTGGACCGAGCGCGACGCCGAGCGCGACACGCTCGTCGCCGACCTGGACGCGGTGCGCGAGTACCTCGGCGACTGGACGGGCGTGCTCGACTCGCACCTCGCGCACCGGTTCGACGTCGACCGCGTCGTGGTCCTGCGCTGTCACCCGGAGGCGGTCGAGGAACGGCTCCGCGAGCGCGGGGAGCCGGACGCGACCGCGACCGAGAACGCCGAGAGCGAGGCGCTCGACGTGGTTCTCTCGGAGGCCGTCGCCGAACACGGGGTCGAGAACGTCTACGAGATCGACACGACCGACCGCGACCCGGCGGCCGTCGCGGACGAGATCCGCGCCGCCGTCGAGGGCGAGCGCGAGCCGAGCGCGGGGACCGTCGACTTCATGGAGTATATATGAGTCCGCCGCGACGGTCGGATCGGTAGATGACTCTCGACCAGTACCGCTCGGTGGCGGATCGCCTGCTCGGGCCGTGGGTGCGCGCCGCGGCGTGGCTCGGCCTCTCGCCGGACCAGGTGAGCGTCGTCGCCTTCGCGGTCGCGGTCGGCGCGGCCGGCGCGTTCGCGGTCGGCGAGCCCGCGTTCTACGTCCTCGGGGCGATCTGTGTCCTCCTCAACGGCTGGCTCGACCTCGTCGACGGCGCGCTCGCCCGCCACTTGGCGGTCTCTTCTGACGGCGGCGACCTCCTCGATCACGTTCTCGACCGCTACGCGGACATCGCGGTTATCGCCGGTTTCACCGTGGGAATCGGGGCGTATGCACTCGGATTCGCCGCGGTGACCGGCGTGTTGATGACCTCGTACATGGGCACCCAGATACAGGCGGTCGGCATCGGCCGCGAGTACGGCGGGCTGCTCGGCCGCGCCGACCGCCTCGCGCTGATGGGCATCGTCGGGGTCGTCGCCGCCGTCTACTCCGCGCCGATAGTCGTCGGGCTGAACGTCGTCGGACTCCTGCTCGCGCTGTTCGCCGCCGTCGGACACCTCACCGCGCTCCAGCGATTCCTCGGCGCGTGGCGCGATTTATAAATCCGGAGTCGCAGAACCCTCGCTCGCGCCCGTCGCCGACGAGCGAACGTTTAAAAGCGTCCGGCCGGAACGAGCGCGTATGCCCACCTTCGAGCTGAACCTGTCCGACGACGTCTACGCCGAGTTCCAGCAGCTCGCCGATCAGGAGTTCGTCTCCGAAGAGCAGGCCGCAGAGGACCTGATCGCCTCCGGCATCGAGGCGTACAACGTGACCGTCGTCGACGACGACCCGCGCGACGAGATGCTCGACGGCGCCGAAAACAACATGTTCGACACCGCGCAGGATCCGGGGAGCCTCGAAGACGACCGACTGTAACGGCGCTTTTCTCGGTCGCGTATCCGTCAGTACCCCAGTCCCAACAGCCGGTTCGCGAGCAGCGTCGCGAGCCCGAGCGCCATCACGCCGGCGAGCAGCCCGAACGCGGGCGCCCACCCGGTGGCGTCCGACACCGCGCCGACGACGACGCTCCCCGACGCGCCCACGACCATGTAGGCCGTCCGGACGAGACCGAAGCCGGCGCCGCGCTCGGCGTCCGAGAGCAGGTCCATGAACCGCGACTGCAGCGGCGCGCCCCACGACATCGCGAGGCCGACGACGGCGACGCCGACGACCGGGACGACTCGCCCGAGGTCGGCTGCCGCCGTCGCGGCGAGCAGGCCGTAGCCGACGACGCCGGCCGCCATCGTCGCCATCACCGTCGCGTCGCGGCCGATCCGGTCGGATATCGACCCCGTGACCGGCTGGGTCGCCCCGTGGACGAGGAAGTACAGCGAGAAGAGCAACGCCGAGAGCCCGGCCGAGAGGCCGGTCCCGAACTCGAGGAAACTCGGGAGAAACGAGGCGGTCGCCTGCCACGTGAACGCGCCCATCGTCGACAGCGCGGTCGTGTAGAACACCGCCGGCCGGGAGAGGAGTTCGACCAGCGGGCCGACGGCGAAGCGCTCACGGACCTCCTGGTCCGGTCTGCGCGGCTCCGTGGGCCGCACCCGCCACGCGAACAGGGCGAACACCGGCACCGCGACGGCGACGCCGAGGGCGATGCCGGCGCGCCACCCGTATCGCGACCCGACGAAGGCGGCCAGCGGCGGCGCGGCGAGCCCCGCCGCCGGACCGCCGGCCACGTGGACGCCGATGGCGCGGCCGATGTCGTCGAACCGCCGGCTGAGAAACGTCGTCGCCACCGTGTAGTGGAGTCCGGCGCCGGCCCCGAGCAGCACGACGAAGCCGACGAACGCGACGATAGACGGGGACAGCGCGATGAAAAGCGACGCGACCGCGGTCGCGCCGACGGCGGTCAGGATGACGGCGCGTTCGCCGTAGCGGTCGCCGAGGACGCCGGAGGGGAACTGCGCGAGCGCGTAGGCGAGCCACATCCCGGACAGGCCGAGCCCGACCGTCGCGTTTGTGACGCCGAACTCGGTCCGAATCTCCGGGATCAGCGGGCTGATCACCAGCCGCGCGACCATCGTGGCCGTGAACGCGAGCGTACAAAGGGTCAACGCGGTGTGTTTGTACCGCCAGTTCACGACTGACCTAACTCGGGGCTCAAAAAGGGGGTTCCGGTCGCGGCCAGCGAGGCCGGCTGTGGGGTGGTCTCAGACCACGAACTCGATCGGGTACTCGGTCAGGTTCTCGTAGCCGTCCTCGGTGACGACGACGATGTCTTCGATCCGGACGCCGCCGACGTCCGGGTCGTAGAGCCCCGGTTCGACGGTGACCACCTGACCGGGCGTCAGCTCGCCGCCGCCGCTCGCGAGCCGGGGGGCCTCGTGGACGTCGAGTCCCACCCCGTGACCGGTGGAGTGGATGAAGCCGGTCTCCGTCTCGGGGTCGGTCCGGAACGTCGGCTCGCCGGCCGCCCCGTACACCGCACAGGCCGCCGCGTGCACGTCCTCGCCGTCAGCGCCCGGTTCGATCGCGTCGAGCGCGGCGTCGAGCGCGCGCTCGGTGAGGTCGTACCACTCGCGGAGCCGGTCGCCCGGCTCGCCGACGCAGAACGTCCGGGTCATGTCCGCGTTGTACTTCGTCGCCTTCGAGCGCGGGAAGATGTCGACGATGATCGCCTCGTGCGCCCGGAGCGGGCCCGAACCGCGGTCGTGGGGATCGGCCGCCTGTGCGCCGCCGGCGACGATCGTCTGGTCGAGCGCGCAGCCGTGCCGGAGGAGGGTCACCTCGATCTCCTCGGTCACCCGCTCGCTGGTGAGCGGCTCGCCGTCGTGGAGGAGCGTCCCCGGCCCCACGTCGCCGTCGACCGGGGCGTCCTCGCCGGCCACGTCGGCGCCGGCTATCAGCGACTCGGCGGCCCGCATCGCGGCCTCGTTGGCGCGCTGTGCCTCGCGAATCGCCGCAATCTCTTCGTCCGTCTTGACCGCACGGACCTCCCCGAGCCGGTCGTCGGAATCGACGACGACGTCGATACCGCGGTCGCGAAGGGCGTCCGCGGTGCCGACCGGCCCTCGGGGCGGCATCGACACCGACTCCACGCCCTTCTCGCGGACGAACCGGGCGTACATGTCGTTTCGGGCCTCGCGGCCGCCGTATTCGTAGTCGTAGTCGGCGTGGCGGTCGACGGAGTCGGCGGTCGACTCCGTGCGGGCGCGACCGTACTCCAGCCCGCTGACGAGGACGTGTATCTCGCCGTCGGCGTACAGCGTGAGGAAGGGGTCGGGGCCGGTGAACCCCGAGAGGTACAGCTGGTTGGCGTCGTCCTGTGCGGCGTCGATCAGGTAGCCGTCGGTCGCTAAGTCGGCGAGGCGGTCGTCGAGTCGCGTGCGGTTCATACGAAGGGTACTCGATCGGCCCCCAAATCGGTTGTCCTCGCGGCCGTTGCTCCGGCGGTCGCGAGGCGGGACCGACCGCGAAATAGATTTATAGGTGGACGGTGGCTCGGCGGGAGCGCACACCCCGGACGTTTCGGCCCGCTGAAGAACTCGGTACACTCGCGTAAAATCGGGCTCTACGCGCCGATTACCGTGATTCTCTAATCTGATTGTTCGGCCGAAGATTTAAATACATTCGCCGACTACATTGTGGTGAGGAAACCGACCGAAACGCGTTGCTCGGTCACCTCGTTCCCTCCACCTGAATTAACCAATGAGCGAAAACGTTCGAACGTATACGGCGGAGCACGTCGACGAGACAGAGCCCGAGACCGAATCGGCGAACGAGGAGCTGCGCTGCCCGGAGTGTGACGGCCAGCTCGCGACCGACACGGAACACGGCGAGACGGTCTGTGTCGACTGCGGACTCGTCGTTGAGGAAAACGAGATCGACCGCGGGCCGGAGTGGCGCGCGTTCGACTCGAAGGAGAAAGACACCAAGTCGCGCGTCGGCGCCCCGACGACGAACATGATGCACGACAAGGGGCTCTCGACGAACATCGGCTGGCAGGACAAAGACGCCTACGGGAAGTCCCTGTCGAGCCGCCAGCGCGAGAAGATGCAGCGGCTGCGGACCTGGAACGAGCGGTTCCGCACCCGCGACTCGAAGGAGCGCAACCTGAAACAGGCGCTCGGCGAGATCGATCGGATGGCCTCGGCGCTCGGTCTCCCGGACAACGTCCGTGAGACCGCCTCCGTCATCTACCGGCGCGCGCTCGACGAGGACCTGCTCCCCGGTCGCTCCATCGAGGGCGTCTCGACGGCGTCGCTGTACGCCGCCGCCCGGCAGGCGGGGACCCCGCGAAGCCTCGACGAGATCGCGGGCGTCTCGCGGGTGGAGAAAGACGAGATTGCCCGGACCTACCGCTACGTCGTCCGCGAACTCAAGTTAGAGATTCAGCCGGCCGACCCCGGCAGCTACGTCCCCCGGTTCGCCTCCGACCTCGGCCTGTCGGACGAGGCGGAGCGACGGGCGCGCTCGCTGCTCGACACCGCGAAGTCGCAAGGGCTTCACTCGGGGAAATCGCCCGTCGGCCTCGCGGCGGCCGCCGTGTACGCCGCCTCGCTGCTCGTCAACGAGAAGGTGACCCAGAGCGACGTCAGCGACGTCGCCAACATCAGCGAGGTCACCATCCGGAACCGATACCACGAGCTGCTCGAAGCCGAGGACGGCGTCGCGCTGAACTGAATCGGGCTCTCCCCTCGCGGCGCGGTCTCGGCCGTCGTCGTCGCTCGCCGTTTTCTCTCCGTCTTCTCTGTTACCCTTCCGCCCGTCGCCACCCGGCCAGCCGTCGGCTCCCAGAACGCCCAAGCCCGCGCGGGCCCTGCCGTGGATATGGAGACCACTCGCCACTTCACGGCGACCACGTACGTCGTCAACGAGGGCGCGACCGCGCTGCACGCTCACGAACGGCTGGGAATCCGGCTCCCGCCGGGCGGCCACGTCGACCGGGACGAACTGCCCCACGAGGCCGCGCTCCGGGAGGTTCGCGAGGAGACGGGGTTGGAGGCCGAGCTCGTCGCGACCGAGTCGCCGATAACGGGGCCGAACACGCGGGGTATCCCGGAGCCGGCACACCTCATGCTCCACGACATCAACGTCCACGAGGACGGCTCGGTCGGCCACCAGCACATCGACCACCTCTACTACGCGCAGGTCGAGTCGCGAGCGATCGCCCCGAGCGGCGCCGACGAGGCCGACCCGGACGACTGGGAGTGGTACACGCGGGCGGAGCTCGCGGCGAGCGACCTCCAGCCGGACGTGGTCGATCTCGGCCGGGAAGCGATCGCGGCGGTCGGCGGGGCGTAACGGCTGTCTGACAGTCGTCTCACGCTCCGGAAGGTATTTGGGTCGCTGCAGGCGACGTAAACCCAAATGGACGCACAGCGAAGAGCGGAGATAACCGGGTGGGACGCCCAGGAGTTCTCGGACGGGTTCTCCGAGCTCCGGCGCCTCGCCGACCGGGGATTCTCCGGCGCGGTGACGAACGGCACGGGGTGGCTGTTCGTGTTCGAGGGCCGCGTCGTCGGCACCGCCGGCGCCGACCTCGACGCGTTCGCAGACGCCTCGGGGACGATTTATCAGGCGCCGGCCGACGTGCTCCCGGTCTTGTTCGCCATGCAGGAGCGCGGCGGCGAGCCGCGAGCGCAGTACTACACGAACGACACGCCGCTCTCGGAGGCCGACCGAAAGCTCTCGCAGGGCGGGTTCACGGGCTACATCGAACTCTCGGAGAACGTGCTCTCGGGCGACTACTACGTCACGTACACCGCCGGCGAGTCGATGGCGGCGGCGTACGTGGGGAACTCGCGGCGCCTCGAAACCGACGACGACGCCTTCGCGCTCGCCGACGACGAGGTCGGAATTTACACCGTCTACGAAGTCGATCTGGACGTGCGAGAGATTCCGGACGCCGGCGCAGCCGGCGGAGTCGCCTCCGCGGATGAGTCCGACACCGAGGACACGCCGGAGGACGCTTCCGCGGACGATCCGGTGGAACCCGACCCGGTAGAGCCCGACCCGGCGGAACCCGACTCGCCGGCAGACGGCCCTGCCGCCGGCCCGAGCGGCGACTCGGACGACTTCGGTGCCCGCGACGAGGGCGGGGACGCCGAGACGGACGAGGGGCGAGCCGAGGAGCCCGCGACCGATCGACGCCGCGATGACGAACCCGCGACCGACCGGCGCCGCGACGACCGGTCGGCGAACGGGCGACGAGACGACCCGACCGGCGCCGAAGCCGCAGCCGAGACGCCGACAGAACCGGAGCAGTCGGAGTCGCGAGCCGCGACCGCCACGGACGAACGGGACGACCGGGACGAACGGAACGCATCGCGATCGTCTGGCGCGGAGCGGTCGAGCGCGGCCGCGTCCGCGAGCGGTCGTGACGAGTCCGACGCCGACCGCGACCGACCGAGCGACGACGTGTTCTCCGAAGAAGAGCAGTGGCGCGAGCAGAAGTCGATTCCCGCGCTCGACCCGTCCGAGGCGAGCGACCCGCCGGGCCAACGGCGTCGCAGCGAGGCCGACTCGGCGTCCGAGTCGCGGTCGTCGGCCGGGTCGACGGAGTCGCGTCGCTCCGGGTCGCGCGGCCGGAGCGACGACCCCGACGCCGCAGCCGCGGCCGAGTCGCCGTCGCCGGAGCCGCGGTCGACCGAGCGGAGCCGCGAGAACCGCTCGGCCGTCTCACAGCGGTCCGCAGGCGCGGGGCAGACGGCACGCGAGAACGAGCGCGTCGAACGGCTCCAAGCAGAACTCAACGCCGCAGAGCAGAAGCGAGAGTCGCTGAAGGCGGAGCGCGACGAGCTCGCCGCCAGCCGCGACGAGCTCGCGACCGAGGTCGATCGGTTGCAGTCGGAGCTGTCGACGCTCCGCGAGGAGCGCGACCAACTGCAGTCGGAGCTGTCGAGCGCGCGCGACCGGCTCCCGGAGAGCGACCGGAGCATCTCCGCGGCGGAGGCGCGCAGCGGGACCAACCTCTTCGTTAGGTACGAGTCGAAGGGCGGCGCGACGCTCGAAGACGCCCACGACGGCGCCGTCGGTCGCGACGAACTCCGCGAGAACCTCCGCATCGAACACCACACGAGCTTCGAGACGGACGGGCTGGTGGTCGAGGGGCGCCCGTACGAGGAGTTCCTGACGGAGACCATCGAGTACGGCTTCACCCGCTGGCTCGTCGAGGAACTGCCCTTCGAGGTGAGCGGCACCGGCAACGAGGGCGTCCTCAAGGCCCTCTACGACGCGATACCCGAGGTCGACCGCGCGGAGATCGGCGGCTCCGTGTCGATCGCGCTCAGGGAGAACGGCGAGGAGACCCGCGAGCAGCGCTCGTTCGACCTGGTGTTGCGCGACCGCATGGGCAACCCGCTGTTCGTCGCCGACCTCAACGACAGCCGCGACCCGACCCCCGAGGGGACGCTGGAGTCGCTCGTGGGCAACGGTCGCGACATCGCCGAGTCGAACGACCCGTTCGCGGCGACGTTCGCGGTGACGGAGAGCTTCTTCGAGCCGGGCGCGTTAGAGACCGCGAGCGACGCGGTCGGCGGCGGACTGTTCAGCCGGTCGAAGCGGGCGAGTTTCGTGAAACTCTCGCGCAAGCGCGGCTTCCACCTCTGTCTCGTGGAGGCCCGCGACGGCGGCTTCCACATGACCGTCCCCGACCTGTAGTCGGACCTGAGGTGTCGTCGGCGCCGGGAGGGACACGTCGGGAAGGCGCGCTCGGCCGTTCGTCGGACCGTTCGGTTTGTGAGACCCTGCCGTACCGTCACTCGTCGACCGCCGACAGAGACGCTCGAAGCCGGCGGCTCACTCGTCACGCAAAACAGGAACCCGCCACACCTGTGGGTATCCTCGTCAGAGTCGGGCGAACCGCGGGGAAATCACAGCCTGTTCGTCGCGCAAACTCACGCCGGTTCAGTTCTCGAGTTCCGCGGCGTCGTCGATCCGCATGGAACCGAGCTTGTCGACGGTCTCGTCGAGTTTCTCGTCGAGCTCGTCGACGAACTCGTGCGTGCGCTCGGTCGTGATTGCGCCCTGACTGGACGGCTCGATCAGGTTCTCTTCTTCGAGCACGCGCAGGGAGTAGCGAACCTTGTGATGGGGGTATCCCGTCTCGTTCGACATCTTCACGATGCCGATCGGCTCGTTTTCGATGACCATCCGCAGGACTTGGAGGTGACGTTCCAGCATGTCTACCTCCTTCTCTAGTCGATCTATCATGGCACATGTTAACTCGTCATGCCCCCGTTTAAAAGTTGCTGTCGGCGAGTGCCACCGGGTCGCTCGATCCGAACTTTTCACGTGGCAGTAGTTAACGTATTCGATCACGCGGTTCGACTGGCGCGCCCGAACGGCGCCGAACACGGCGCGAAACCACCACGAACAGCGATCGAACCGCGCAAACCCTGCCGCGTTGATGCACGTTCGTGCCGACTCCACGAGGCCGGACCGTAATCGGTTTTACCTCCCGCCAGGAACCACCGGGTCGTATGACACTCACCATCGTCGGCTCCCAGCTGGGAGACGAGGGCAAAGGAGCGCTCGTCGACCGGTGGGGAGGGGACGCGGACGTCGTAGTCCGTTATCAGGGCGGCGACAACGCCGGCCACACCGTCGTCGAGAGCGGCGTCGAGTACAAGCTGTCGCTCGTGCCGAGCGGCGCGGTCAGAGGCACGACCGGGGTCCTCGGAAACGGTTGCGTCGTCAACCCGCGCACGCTGTTCACCGAAATCGACGACCTGCGCGAGCGCGGGCTCGACCCCGACGTGCGGGTCGCCCGCCGGGCGCACGTCATCCTGCCGTACCACCGCGCGCTCGACGGCATCGAAGAGGAGGTCAAGTCGGACGACGACGCCGGTGACGAGGTCGGCACGACCGGCCGCGGCATCGGCCCCACCTACGAGGACAAGGCGGGCCGCCGCGGCATCCGGATCGCCGACCTGCTCGACCCCGACGTGCTCCGCGACAAGCTCGAGTACGCGGTCCCGCAAAAGCGCGCGCTCGTCGAGGACGTGTACGGGCTCGATCTCGGGGACGACGACCGCGCGGAGGCGTTCGACGTCGACGCGCTCCACGAGGAGTACGCCGCCATCGGCGAACGCCTCGCCGACGAGGGGATGACCGTCAACTGCTCTGATTATCTCTACCAACGTCACGAGGCGGGAGACGAGATTCTCTTCGAGGGGGCACAGGGCACCCACATCGACGTCGACCACGGGAACTACCCGTTCGTCACCTCGTCGAACCCGACTGCGGGCGCCGCCGCCGTCGGCTCCGGGCTCGGCGTCACGACGGTCGGCGACGGCGAGGTCGTCGGCATCGTGAAGGCGTACCTCTCGCGCGTCGGCGAGGGACCGCTTCCGACCGAGTTGGACGGCGACGCCGAGGAGGAGGCGCTCGCAGACCACATCCGCGAGAAGGGCGGCGAGTTCGGGACGGTCACGGGGCGCCCGCGCCGGATCGGCTGGCTCGACCTCCCCATGCTGCGCCACGCCGCGCGCGTCTCCGGCTTCACCGGCGTCGCCGTCAACCACGTCGACGTGCTCGCCGGCCTCGACGAACTGAAAGTGTGTACCGCCTACGAGCTCGATGGCGAGACGATCGACACGGTCCCCACCACGACCGACCGCTGGGAGCGCTGCGAGCCCGTGTACGAGACGCTCGACACGTGGGAGCCGTTCGACTCGGCCGCGGTGGCCGAGACCGGATACGACGCGCTCCCCGAGGCGGCCCGCGAGTACCTGGAGTTCGTCGCCGAGGAGATCGACACGCCCGTCTACGCCGTCGGCGTCGGCCCCGACCGCGAGGAGACGGTCGAACTGACGAACCCGTTCGACGAGTAACGCCCGCCGGCCGCCGGCTTTTCGACCGCGCTCAGGGCCGCGGGTCGATCGCGTCCAGCGCCGACACGTCTTCGTCGGTCAGTTCGAGCGTCGCGGCCGCGACGTTCGATTCGAGGTGATCGACGCTCGACGTTCCCGGAATCGGGAGCGTCACGTCGGAGTGATCGAGCAGCCACGCGAGCGCGACCTGCTGGGGCGTGGCGTCGCGCCGGGCGGCGACCTCTTCGAGAACCGCGGCCGGCTCCTCCTCGTCGACCGCGTACAGCGGTCCCCACGGGATGAACCCCACGTCGCGGTCCTCACAGGCGCGCAACACGTCCTCCTCGTCCCGGTTCCCCACGTCGTACCGGTTCTGCACGGTCGCGACGTCGACGATGTCCGCGGCCGTCTCCAGTTGCTCGACGGTGACGTTCGAGAGGCCGACGTGTGCGATCTGGCCCGCGTCTTTCATCTCGGCGAACGCGTGGACCGACTCCGCGAAGTCGGTGTCGGGGTCCGGGCGATGGAACTGGTACAGGTCGATCGTCTCCGTGCCGAGCCGGTCGAGGCTACAGAGGACCTGATTTCGCAGGAAGTCCGGGTCGCCGTGGGGGAGCCAGTCGCCGTCGCGGTTGCGGAGCAGGCCGGCCTTCGAGGCGACGACCACGTCGTCCGGGTCGGAGAGCGCCTCGCCGACGAGCCGTTCCGAGACGCCGGGACCGTAGGAGTCGGCGGTGTCGACGAAGTCGACGCCGAGGTCGACGGCTCGTTCGAGGACCCGCTTGGCCGCCGCCTCGTCGTCGGGGCGGCCGATGATCGACTCGCCGGTGACTCGCATCGCCCCGAATCCGAGGCGGGTGACCGTCAGTTCGCCGCCGATGTCGAACGTGTCGCTCCGGCCGCTCGCGTCTGAAGCCATGGTCGGCCGATGGCGCGCCACGCGGAAAGCGGTGCGGGTGACGGAAGGGCGTGCGTCGGCGCGAGCGACGCCCCGCCCCTCGCGACGCTCGATCGTCTTGCAGGCGTCGCTACTCATAAACCGTCCCCGCGTAATCTGTAGGTATGGATGCCGAGCGCGAGGTACTCGACGTGTTGGCGCGGAACGCCCGCGAAGACATCGACGACATCGCGGCCCAGACGGGCCTCGATGCGGCAGCGGTAGCCGACGCGATCGACTCGCTGGAGGCTGACAACGTAGTTCACGGCTACCAGGCGGTCGTCGACTGGGACCGCGTCGACGAGGGGAAGATCCGCGCGCTCGTCGAGATCAACGTCGAACTCGACCGCGAGACCGGCTACGAGCAGGTCGCCGACCAGATTTCGAAGTTCCCCGCGGTCGACGCGCTCCACCTGGTGTCCGGCGACTACGACTTCGCCGTGGAGGTCCTCGGCGAGACGATGCAAGACGTCTCGCGGTTCATCTCCGAGCAGGTCGCGCCGATGCCGGAGGTCACTCAGACGGTGACCCACTACATCATGGAGACCTACAAGGACGGCGGGATCCGGTTCGAGGACGGCGACGACGACGACCGCCTCTCCGTGTCGCCATGAGGCTGTCCGAGCGCGCTCGCGACCTCCCGGAGTCGGGGATACGGAAGTTCTTCGAGCTCGCCGAGGCGCGCGACGACGTGATCTCGCTGGGCGTCGGCGAGCCGGACTTCTCCGCGCCCTGGGCCGCCCGCACCGCCGCGATCGACTCGCTCGAACGCGGGAAGACCTCCTACACCTCGAACCGCGGGATGGCCGCGCTCCGAGAGCGGATCGCGGACCACCACCAGCGCTACGACCAGTCGTACGACCCCGCCTCGGAGATACTCGTCACGACCGGCGCGAGCGAGGCGGTCGATCTGGCCTTCCGCGCGCTGGTCGACCCCGGCGACACGGTGGCGGTCCACGAGCCGACCTACATCTCCTACGGGCCGGGGATCGAACTGGCCGGCGGCGAGCGGCTGACGGTCCCCACCCGCGCGGCCGACGACTTCGCGCTCACCCGGTCGTCGCTGGAAGCGGCGGGCGCCGCTGACGCGGACTTACTCGTCCTCTGTTACCCGAACAACCCGACCGGCGCGACGATGACGGACGAGGAGCTCGCCGAGGTGGCCGCGTTCTGTCGCGAGAACGACCTCCGGGTGATCGCCGACGAGATATACGCCGCGCTCACCTACGGAACCGACCACGCGTCGATCGCGAACCAACCGGAGATGCGCGAGCGGACCGTCGTCGTCAACGGCTTCTCGAAGGCGTACGCGATGACGGGGCTCCGGCTCGGCTACGCGTTGGGGCCGACCGATGCCATCGACGCGATGAACCGGATCCACCAGTACACCATGCTGTCGGCGCCGACGACTCCCCAGTACGCCGCCATCGAGGCGCTCGACCGGTGCGACGACGAGGTGGCTGAGATGGTCGACGAGTACAACCGCCGCCGCCGGCTGGTCGTCTCCCGGTTCAACGAGATGGGACTCGACACCTTCGAGCCCGGCGGCGCCTTCTACGCCTTCCCCGACTGCGGCGGCGACGACGAGGCGTTCGCCGAGGAACTGCTGGAGGCCCAAGGTGTCGCGGTCGTCCCCGGCTCCGTCTTCGGCGCGGGCGCCGAGGGGCACCTCCGCGTGTCGTACGCGACCTCGATGCGCGAGTTGAAGGAGGCGACCGACCGGATCGCGACGTTCGTCGAGAACCGCTGAGGCGGCGGTCACGCGCGGATTTCGGTCATCCCCTTTTTACCAAGTATACCCAGTACGGGCCTCGAACAACTTCGCGCGGATTGTCGGCCGTTCGCTAACAATTATCACATACTATCGTGATGGTCTCGGCATGGAGTTCCAGTTAACAGACGAACAACGACAGCTCCGCGAGGAGGTACGGAAGTTCGCCGACGAGGAGATCCGGCCGGTCGCGACCGATCACGACGTTGAGGAGTCGTACCCGCACGAGGTGATGGACAAAGCGGCCGAGATGGGGCTGCTCGCGCCCCACGTCCCGGTCGAGTACGGCGGCGTCGGCTACTCCTCGCTCGAAAACGCCATCCTCACCGAGGAGCTGTTCGCCGCCGACCCCGGAATCGGCCTCTGCGTTTCAAGCGCCGGGTTCGGCGCCGAGGCGCTGATGGAGTTCGGCACGGAAGCACAGAAAGAGCGCGTCCTCCCGGAGGTCACCGCGGGCGACGCCGTGATGGGGTCGGCCATCTCGGAGCCGCAGGCCGGATCTGACGTGACGAGCGTGGCGACCCGCGCGGAGAAGGACGGCGACGAGTGGGTGATAAACGGCTCGAAGATGTGGATCACCAACGGGACCGTCGCCGACTACTTCGTCGTCGTCTGCGAGACCGACCCCGACATCGACGACCGCTACTCCGGCTACTCGCAGATCCTCGTCGAGGGCGACCGCGAGGGGCTCAGCCGCGACAAGATAACCGGGAAGCTCGGCATCCGCGCGAGCGACACCGCCGAACTGCGGTTCGACGACGTGAGAGTCCCCGAGGAGAACCTGATCGGCCAGCGCGGGATGGGCTTTCTCCAGCTCATGCAGTTCTTCGACGAGACCCGCACCGCGGTCGCCGCGCAGGGCGTCGGCATCGCCCGCGGCGCCGCCGAGCGCGCGCTGGAGTACGCCGAGGAGCGCGAGCAGTTCGGCCGGTCCATCTCGGACTTCCAAGCGATCAAACACAAGCTCGCGGAGATGCACACGAACACCGAGGCCGCCCGGTGGCTCACCTACCGCTCCGCGTGGGCGGTCGACAACGAGGCGGGCGACCTGACGGCGCTGGCGTCGATGGCCAAGGAGTTCGCCTCGCGGACGGCGGTCGAGGTCGCCGACGAGGCGGTTCAGGTCCACGGCGGCGCTGGCTTCGTCAACGACCACGACGTCGAACGGCTCTACCGCGACGCGAAGATCACCCAGATCTACGAGGGCACCACCGAGATCCAAAAGAACATCATCGCCCGCGAACTGCTCGACGAGGGGGTCTAACGGGGCGGCGGGGCGTTCGGTCGCGCACAACCGGCATATAAAACTACACGCTCCGTGTATGGAACGTATGAGTGAGGATGCAGGTTCCGAGGCGAGCGGCGCGACCCTCGGCACCGAGACGAACCCCGAGGAGCATCTCAAACGCCAGCGGGACGACCTCCAGCTGTTGAATCAGGTGATGCGCCACGACATCCGGAACGACCTCCAACTCGTCGGCGCGTACGCCGAACTCCTCGACGACCACGTCGACGAGGAGGGCAAAGAGTACTTAGAGATAATCAAAAAGAACACCGACAGCGCCGTCTCGCTTACCACGACCGTCCGTGACCTCGCGGAGGTGCTGCTCAGAGAGGAGACCGAGCCGAGCCACATCTCGCTCAGCCGGGTCCTCTCACAGCAGGTCGAAGAGGTCCGATCGGCGTACTCCGAGGCCGTCTTCACCGTCGACGGGTCGTTCCCCGACCGGGAGGTCGTCGCCGACGAGATGCTGAGTTCGGTGTTCCGCAACATCCTCCGGAACGCGATCCAGCACAACGACGAGACGCCGCCGAAGGTGACGGTCTCGGCGAGCGTCGACGAGGCGGCCGACGTCGCCGAGGTACGCATCGCCGACAACGGACCGGGGGTCCCCGAACCACAGCGCGACGAGATATTCGGCAAAGGGGAGAAGGGGCTCGACAGTCCGGGCGCCGGGATCGGACTGTACCTGGTCCGGTCGCTCGTCGAGATATACGGCGGCGACGTGTGGGTCGAGGACAACGAGCCGAAGGGCGCGGTGTTCGTCGTCAGGCTCCCGCTGGCGTAGTCGACGACCGCTTTACAAAATTACCGGCCCGACCCGCGACGCGGTCAGCTCTCGTCGTACTCCATCGCGACCGAGTTGATACAGAAGCGCTTCCCCGTCGGCTCGGGGCCGTCGTCGAACACGTGGCCGAGGTGCGAGTCGCAGTTCGCACAGCGGACCTCGGTGCGGGACATTCCGTGACTCGTGTCGAGCGTCGTCGTCACCGACTCCTCCTCGGCGGCGTAGAAGGCGGGCCAGCCGCAGCCGGACTCGTACTTCGTCTCGGCGTCGAACAGGACGGTGCCACAGCCCCGACACCGGTACTCTCCGTCGTCTGGATGGTGGTCGACGTACTCGCCGGAGAACTTCGCCTCGGTGCCGCTCTCGCGTAACACGCGGTACGCCTCGTCGGAGAGCCGTTCGCGCCACTCCTCGTCGGACAGCGTCTTGGGATCGGCCGGCGGCTGATCGTCGGTCTCGCTCATACCCCACGTACGCGACCCACGCTCAAGGGGGTTGCGGCGGGGCGAGTACCGCGTTCCTGTCACCGTCGCCACAACTGGTATGTGTCTCGGTAGCAACAGACACGTATGGCGCGCGAAATCACGCACGACGCGAAGGGACCGGCCGTCCTCGACGAGTCCGACGCCGGCGACGACGGGGCGCTGTACGTCTGTCAGTGCGGCCTCTCGGACTCGAAGCCGCTCTGTGACGGCTCACACAAGGCGGCCGCCGACGAGACCGACGGTGTCGTTTATAAATACGCGGGCGACGATCCGGACGGCGAGCGCCGCGAAATCGAGGAGATACGGTACGCCGACGACTGACGCGCTCGGGGCGGTCGACCCCCGTTACAGCACGCCCATCGTGTCGAGCCGCTCGGGGAGGTACGTGTCGGTGACGAAGTCGAGCCCGCGGCTCGCGAGCGACTGCTGTTCGGACTTCTTGCCGATGTCGAGTTGGAGTTCGATCTGCTCTTCCCAGTAGTCGGTCTGGAAGCGCGGGTCTTCGAGCTCCGACTCCAAGGCGTTGATGTCGGAGTCGGCCAGCGGGTCGGCCGGCAGGTCGTACTCGACGATGTCCTCGGGCTGGATCCCCACGAACTGCGCTTCCGGCGTCGCGAGGTACTTCGAGAGGTGTGCGGACTTGATCGAGCCGTACGCCACGGAGCCGTAGATCCGGTACGACCACGGGTCGCCGTCGGCGAAGACGGCGATGGGCACGTCCAGTTCGTCGTGGACGCGCTTGGTGATCCGACGGGTCGCCCGCGCCGGCTGGCCTTTTAAGTGAATGACCAGGCAGTTGTACTCCTCGTCGAACCCGTTCTCGACGAGTCGGTCGCGCATCCCGCCGGTCTCGACGGCGAGCGCGAAGTCGATGTCGTCGTCGAGAAACTCGATCATGTCCGGGTTGTTGGGGATCTGATAGCCGCCGGCCCCCACGTCCTCCTGACAGTGGATCTCGCGTTCCCCGCGCCGCGTCTGCTCGCGGATGAGGAGCGGTCCCATCAGAGTCGCGCCGGACTCCTCGGGACGCATGTGGAAGTCCTCGCGGGTGACGCCCGTGACGATCTCCAAGTCCTCGACGAGGTCGTTCGACTCGTCCTGTGAGGAGAACTGCGCCTCGTCGTTGTCCCACGACTCGGAGAGGTAGTACAGCTCACGCAGGGTCGACGAGCGGTCTTCGTCGAGCTGGTTCGCGAGGAACTCGATCGTGTACGCGGCCTTCAGCAGTTTGCGGGCGCCCCGCACCGAGTTGGCGCTGCGGGTCGAGGTGCGGTCGCCGTAGGTCCAGACGCCGCTCTCGGTGTCGTACTGGATGTTGCTCTTCGTTCGCGTCGGCAGTTCCATCTCCGGGATCGTCCCGTCGGCGAACTGGTCGTAGAAGTCCGCGGCCAGGTCGATGAGTTGGTCTCGTGCGTCGCTTTCACTCGTCATTTACGCGTTCACCGTGAGTTTCTCCGTTTCCACGCCGCCGACGCTGACCTCGAAGTCGGCGTCGCCGTCGATCGTGTAGGTCAGTTCCCGCTCGTCGCCCGAGGGCACCTCGGGTTTCCACTGGACGAACCACTCGCCGTCCATGTCGACGACCGTCCCGTCGGAGAGGTCGGTCGGTTCCACGGAGACGATGTCCGTGATATCGAGGTTCTCGGTGACGTCGGAGTGGTTCTCCACGACGAGCGTCACCGTCTCGCCGTTCTGTTCGCGCTCGACGCTGACGTTGTTCATGATCCGCGCCAGCGCGCCGTCGATGTCGGGACGCGGGCGACCCGTGACCTCCGAGACCTTGTCGGCCATCTCGGGGAGGATACGTCCTAACACGTCCTGTTTCTCCCGGCGCTGCTGCATCGAGCGCCGCTTGCTGAGGTACGATTTGAGGTCGCGGGCGGCCTCCCGCACCGCGAGTTCGATCTCGTCTTCGATCGCCGGGACGTTCGCGAGCGCGTCCTTCGACTCGCTCGTGAACGGGACGTTCGTGGAGGCCACGTGGATGCTGATGACGGCCGGCCCGTTCGGGAGCCCCGAGCCGCCGGGCTGGTCTAACCCGTAGTTTCGCCACCCGATCTGTTTGATCACGTCCGTGGTCGCGCAGGCGCCGCGCTGGTAGACCAGCGGGACGCGGTTCGCGAACCGGAGCAGTTCGACCGACCCCTCCGCCGGAATCTCACCGCCGTACGCGATGCCGGCCTCGACGATGAACGGGTCGCCCCCGTGGACCTCCGCGTCGCGGGTCGCCGCCGCGTAGAAGTCGGCGTCGTACTCCTTCCGCAGCCCCGCCTCGACCAGTTCGGCCGTGATCGGCGCGAGGCAGTCGGTCGGCGGCGCGAGGATGTCGGTCGACCGCATCGCTTCGAGCAGGTCGGCCGCGGCGTCGCGGTCGCCCGCAATCGCGTTCACTTTCGGGGGGTCGTCCGGGACCGTCCGGGCCCGCGACCAGAACGCCTCCACGACGTTCTCGCGGGCGGTCTCGCCGAAGGTCGCCTCGTGCTGCTCGCCGACGAAGGTGGCCGCGTCCGCGACGAGGTGTTCGAGGTCGTCGAGCGCGACTCGGAACGCGTCGCCGTCGAGGTTCTCGAAGCGGCGCGCGAGCGCGTCGGCCATCGCCTGGACCGTCGCGTCGTCCTTCCGCGTCGACGTGGCCTCGTCGACGACGGCGTAGGCGTCGGGGACGAGGGGCGACTCCCCGTCGGCGTCCCCGTCGGACTCCTCGTCGTCGCCGGCACCGGTTATCGCCTGCCACGCCGCGTCGACCGCGTTCTCGCGGACGGTCTCGCCGAACGTCTTGCCCGTGTCCGCCGCGACCGTCTCCGCGATGTTCTCGACGATGGTCGCGAGCTCGGCGCGGGAGAGCCGGTCGTTGCTTCCGACCGTCTCCGCGACTCCCTCAGAGAAGGCGGTCGTCGCCGTCTTCCCCTTGTTGGCGACCGCTTCCGCGACCGCGGCCGCCACGTCGCGGTCGCCGTGCGCCTTCGGCGGCGCCCACGCGAGTTCCCGGCCGTAGTAGACGTCACGGAAGTTGTCGATGACCGACTCGGAGGTCTTCTTGCCGACACGGGTGAACTCCTCTTGAAGGAAGCCCGACAGCGAGTACGACTCTGTCGCCTCCAGCATCTTGATCAGCGCGCCGAGTTCGACGCCGTGCGGGTGCGGGCGGATCTCTTCGGTCTCCGCCGGCAGATCGTTGGTCGCGCGCTCGAACTTCAGCGGCTCGTCGAGGCCGGGCTCCCGCAGTTCGATCCGCGCGTGGGGGTTGACGACCGCGGTGTGTTTCACGTAGTCGTGAAGCTGCTGGCGGGCGCGCATGTTCGCCTCCATCTCCAACTCGATCCGGGTGCCGTGGGGGCGGTCCCACGTCGTCTCCTCGTCCGCCTTGATCTCCGGCTCGTTCGTGTCGGTGTCGATGATGAGCTCGAAGTACTGCGCGCGCGACTGCCCCTTGGGCCGTGAGGTGATCTTCGCGGGCTGGCCGGAAGTCAACTGAGAGTACAGTACAGCCGCTGAGATCCCGATTCCCTGCTGGCCACGTGACTGCTCACGGGCGTGAAACCGACTCCCATACAGGAGTTTCCCGAACACTTTCGGGAGCTGTTCTTTGGTGATGCCCGGCCCGTTGTCCTCGATGACGAGCCGGTAGTAATCGCCCACTTCCTCGATCTCGATGTAGATGTCCGGGAGGACGCCGGCCTCCTCGGTCGCGTCGAGCGCGTTGTCGACCGCCTCCTTGACGGCGGTGACGAGCCCGCGGGCGCCCGAGTCGAACCCGAGCATGTGTTTGTTCTTCTCGAAGAACTCGGCGATGGAGATCTCGCGCTGACCCTCGGCCAGCTCCTCCGCGATCCCCTCCTCGTCGCCGATCGTCGACTGGAAGGACGTCATTCAGTGTCTACTCATTTCGCCGAAGCACCTAAAAACGCACCGGCAGCGAGGTGAAAGTGGAGTCGGGCGACAGACGGCGTCTCGGTGGCTCGTTCACGAGCGGCCCGCGGAGGCGGAAACGGTCGATCCCGCCGACAGGTTTCTCCCCGTGACGCCCCTGGTATCGCCCATGACAGACTGGACTGCCGCGGCGATGCCGAACGTAGACGGGAAGACGGTGGTCGTCACCGGCGCGAACAGCGGCCTCGGCTACGAGGGAACGCGCGCGTTCGCCGCGAAGGGCGCCACCGTGGTGATGGCGTGTCGGAACATGGCGCGCGCCGAGCGCGCCGCCGACGAGATCCGGGCCGACGCCGGCGGCGACGTGGCGGGCGCGCTCGACGTGCGCGAGTGCGACCTCGCGTCGCTCGACTCGGTGGCGGCGTTCGCGGACGGACTCGAAGCCGACTACGACGCGGTCGACGTCCTCTGTAACAACGCCGGCGTGATGGCGATCCCCCGGAGCGAGACCGAGGACGGCTTCGAGACGCAGTTCGGCGTCAACCATCTCGGCCACTTCGCGCTCACCGGCCGCCTCCTCCCGCTTTTAAAAGCCGCCGAGGGAGTCGAGGGCGTCGCCCGCGTCGTCACGCAGTCGTCGGGCGCCCACGAGCAGGGCGAGATGGACTTTTCGGACCTCAACTGGGAGCGGTCGTACGGCAAGTGGAAGGCGTACGGCCGGAGCAAGCTCGCGAACCTGCTGTTCGCCTACGAGCTCCAGCGCCGGATCGACGCGGCGGACGACGACCTCGGCGTCCGCAGCATAGCCTGTCACCCCGGCTACACCGACACGAACCTCCAGATGCGGACCGCGGCCGAGAGCGGCAACCCCCTGATGAAAGTAGGCATGAAAGCCGCCAACGCCGTCCTCGGACAGGACGCCGACGTCGGCGCCGAGCCCATGCTGTACGCGGCCACCGCCGACGTCGACGGCGGCGCCTACGTCGAGCCGGGCGGCCTGATGAACATGCGCGGACATCCGACCATCGGTCGGTCGAACGACGCGTCGTACAGCCGTCCCGACGCCGAACGGCTCTGGGAGTACTCGACCGACGCGACCGGCGTCGAGTTCGACTTATAAACAGCCGCCCCCGGAGGCCGCCCTAGTGGAGCGTCCCCTCTCGCACGTGGGCGTCGTGCGCGAACAGCGCGTACCCCACGTCGACCGGCGCGTGCCCGGTCTCCTCTGCAATTTCACGGATCGGCTCGATCATCGTCACGTAGTCGGCGGCGTCGAACGACTCCTTGCGGCCGTCGACGTAGCCGAGACGCTCCAGCGACGCCCACACGCGGGTGTCGACCACCGCGTGGCTGTCGCCGTCGAGCGCCGCCAGCACGCACGATGCGGTCGGCGCCTGAAACCCCGACAGCCCGGTTAGCAGGTGGACGGCGGAGAAGTCGCCCTCGACTGCCCAGACGTTTCGCGTCACCTCGCGGCACCGCGACTCCGGGTTCGTCTCGACGTGGTACGCGCTTCGCGTCGACGACTCGTAGGCAATCTCGTACAGCTGCTCGCGCGTCAGATACCCCTGCGACCGGTACCGGTCGCCGAACGACGCGAGCCGGTCCGGGAGGACGCCCTGCGTCTGGTCGTAGCGATCGAGGTTCTCGGCGACGAAGGCTTCGAGATCGACCGTGGCCATGCTCACCGCTTTCCGCTCGGCGAGTAAAACGTCGGCGCCGCCGCTGAAACCGTCGGCGCCGCCGCTGAAAACGCCAGCGCCGCCGCTGAGACTGTGATATACGCGGAACGCGTTTCGAGAGCGATTCGAGGGGTCGTCGAGGTTACAGCCGGGTGAGGTTCGTCGCGCGCGGCCCCTTGTCCGCCTCCTCGATCTCGAACTCTACTTCCTGTCCCTCTTCGAGGTCCGGGCCGCCGACGTCTTCCATGTGGAAGAACACGTCCTCGTCAGCGTCGTCAGTCTCGATGAATCCGTAGCCGCCAGTGTCGTTAAAGAAGTCGACCTTGCCTGTCGCCATCGCGTCTACTCCCTCTCTCGAATAGGACATAAATGTTGTGTGCGTCCGGCGTTTATCAACGAGAATTCAGTCCGATCCGTGGCTCATCGTCCCTAAACGGGCGCTCGCCGGGAGACGGTCGACGCCGCGCCCGCCGCCGATCCCGGTCGTCCACCGACCGAAACGCCAAGGGCGTTCGGCGCCGACGCTCGGGTATGGCTACCCTCCTCGTCGTCGGCGGCAGCGGGTTTATCGGTCGCGAGGTGTGTCGGCTCGCGGTCCGCGACGGACACGACGTCCGAAGCGTCTCCCGCGGCGGGCGTCCGGCGATCGACGCGCCTTGGGCCGACGCGGTGTCGTGGACCAGCGCCGACCTGTTCCGCCCCGACGCGTGGCGAAGCCGTCTCGACGGCGCCGACGCGGTCGTCCACGCCGTCGGCGCGATAACCGAGTCGCCGACCGAGGGGAAGACCTTCGAGCGCGTCAACGGCGACGCCGCGATCCTCGCGGCCCTCGAAGCCGAGCGCGCCGGCGCCGAGGCGTTCGTGTTCCTCTCGGCGTCGGTGAAACCGCCCGGCGTCAGGAACGCCTACCTCACGGCGAAACGCCGAGCGGAGACCGCGATCGCCGGGCTCGATTTAAAAGCGGTGACGCTTCGTCCCGGTCCCGTGTACGGCTCCCGCGACGCGCCCGGTCCGCGAGCGGTCGACGGGCTCTTCCGACTGGTCGCGTCCGCGCCGCCGATCGCCGACCGGCTCGGCGAACGTCGCCCGCTCGCCGTCGAGACGGTCGCGCGGGCGACCTACCGGACCGCGCTCGACCCCGACGAGTCGCTCCTCGACGTGGCCGACATTCGCGCGCTCGGCACCTGACGGGGTGTCCGGGGAGCGCGCGGATCAGGCCTGTTCTTTCGCCATCGACAGCGACAGGAAGAAGCCGTAGTACGCGGGGATCCCGGCGAGCATGAACATGTACAACACCCACTGCGGGGCGCCGGTGAACAGCCCGTTGTACAGCAGCGAGACGCTCGTCACCCAGACGAGCGCGAACACGAGGTCGTAGAACATCCCGCCGCGGTTCTCGCTGACGTGGCTGCGGAGACGGTCGACGACGGTCTCGGGCTCCGAGTCGTCTGGCTGGGTGGTGTCGGTGTCGGGCATGTGATGCGCGTCGGGCGCCGGGTACGTCGGTATTCTGCAATCGGTCGGTGTGCGGTCGGACGGTCACGAACGGGCGAACGGGTGGCGTCGCCCGCGTTACTCTCCCTCGTAGTCGACCACGAGGATCGGCACGTGCGTCGAGCGCAGCGTGCGCTCGGTGACGCTGCCGAGGAGCGCGCGGCGGATGCCGGCGCGCCCGTGGCTCCCCATCACGATGAGGTCGATGTCGTGGTTGTCGGCGTAGTTGCGTATCAGCTTGTGCGGGCGACCGCCCGCGACGTGCTCGACGACCGAGACGCCGCGTTCGTCGGCGCGCTCGGCCACGACGCCGGTCGCCGCGTCCGCCTGTTCTTTCAGCTCCTCCATCTCGTCGAACCGACCCTGTTTGAGCCGGTCGACCTGCTCGGTGCCGAGGCTGAGGTTCACGGAGTCGATGTCGACGACGTACAGGGCGTGCACCTCCGCGTCGTACTTCTCGGCCAGATCGAGCGCGTGGTCGACGGCGGCCTCTGCGACGTCGCTTCCGTCGGTGGGGACGAGGATTCGTTCGTACATGGATTACGCCTCCGTGTCCGTCTCGTCAGCGGTGGTGCCGCCGTCGGCCGCCATCTCCTCGCCGCCGTCGGCGACGACGTCTTCCGCGCTCTGCTGTTGACCCATCGGCTCGGGGCTGTGACACTGGCGCACCATCCGCTTGGTCTCCAGTGGGGGTTCCGGCGTCGCCATCGAGACGGCGATGGTGACGAGGAACACGAGCGGCGTCCCGATCAGGGCAGCGCCGATCGGCGGGACGTACTGGGCGTAGATCGGGATGAGCGCCTGTCCGGAGCCACCGGCGATGTCGGCGAGGAAGCCGACGTAGGCCGGCAGGACGCTGTTGATGATCGAGGTGAACCACAGCAGCAGGCCGACGGTCATCCCCGCTAAGGCCCCCTGCCGGTTGGTGTTCTCCCACCACAGGCCGAGGAAGAACATCGGGAACAGGACGGTGCCCGCGAGCGAGAACGCGTAGGCGACGAGCTCGCCGATGAGCGCCGGCGGGTTGAACGCGGTCACCGTGACGAGCGCGCCGATGCCGATGATGGTCGCTCGACCGATGAGCACCTGCTGCCGCTGGGTCGCGTCGGGGTTGATGAGTTCGGCGTAGATGTCGTGGGCGACGGCGGAGGAGGCGGTGATGAACAGCCCCGCCGTCGTCGCGATCGCGGCCGCCATCGCGCCGGCGGCGACCAACCCGACGAACCAGGTCGGCAGCTGGGCGAACTGCGCGGCCAGCACGACGATGACGTCGCCCTCCGCGCCGGACATCGCCTGCTCGCCGCTGAACACCGCTTCAGAGGAGATCCCGTTCACGGCGGCGAAGAGGTCGACGCCGAACGCCGCCATCGCGGGCGCGGCCCAGTACAGGAGGAGGATGAAGAACAGCCCCCACACGGTGGACCAGCGGGCGGTCCGCTCGCTTTCGACCGTGTAGAACCGGACCAGGACGTGCGGGAGACCGCACGTCCCGACGATGAGCGAGAACGCCGTGGCGACCCACAGGTAGTAGCTGTTGCCGCCGATGAACGGCTCGCTGAACTGGCGGCCGAGTTCGCTGAACAGGGCGCCGTACTCGATCTGCGGGAGCACGGTCGAGTACCCCTGCGAGAAGCCGACGACGTAGACGCCGGCGAGGAACGCGACGATGAGGATCACGTACTGGACGGCCATGTTCTTCGTCGCGCCCAGCATGCCGGAGAGCGCGAGGTAGCCGACGGTGATGGTCATCATCACGATGATCATCGGGATGATGTCGAGCCCGAACACGTACTGCCCGACCAGCCCCATCCCGCGGGCCTGGCCCACGGAGTAGACGTACGCGATGAGCAGCGTGGTGAACGCGGCCAGCGCGCGCGCCATCGGGGAGTTGAATCGGTCCGCGACGAAGTCCGGCGCGGTGTACTTCCCGAACCGGCGCATCTGGGCCGCGAGGAAGATGAGCAGGACGAAGTAGCCGGTCGTCCAGCCGACGATGAACGCCAGCCCGTAGAAGCCGGCGAGCGCGACCAGCCCCGCGAGCCCGAGGTACGAGGCGGCGGACATCCAGTTGGCGCCGATGGCCATCCCGTTCTCGATGTTGCCGATTCCCCGGCCGGCGACCCACATGCCCTCGGTGTCCGCCACCTTGAACACGAAGCCGATGACCAGGAACGAGGCCATCATCAGGAAGACGATGATCGCCGGGAGGAGTTTAAAGGAAATGTCGAGCGCTTCCGCTTGCAGCGGGACCGTCATTCCTGCTGCCCTCCGTCGGTTGCGGCTGTGGCACCGGAGTCGTCCGGCTCAACGGCGGTGCTGTGGTCGATCCCGTACTTGTCGTCCAACTTGTCGCGCTGGCGGGCGTAGACGGCCGCCAAGATCAGCGCGCCCGTCGGCGCACCGAAGGCGACGAGGAAGTAGTGCCAGGGGAACCCGAGTACCGGCATCGTCGTCGTCATCGTGCCCGGCGCGAGCATCGTCATCGTGACCGGGCCGAAGACGATCACCGCCCAGACGATGAACCCGGTCCAGACGATTCTGAGGTGATCCCGCATGTACGCGGTGCTCGGTTTCAGCAGGTTCACCTCCTCGCTGAGGTAGTCGGTGTTGCTGTGCTTCTGTGCCGCGCTCGCGGTGACGCCGCCGTCGGTGGCCGCGTCGTTCGCTGCGCGTCCCCCATCGGTGGCCGCGTCGTCCGCTGCGCGACCCCCATCGGTGACCGCGTCGTCCGCTGCGCGACCACCGTCGGTAACCGCGTCGTCTTGTTGTGAGCGATTATCTGTCATGTGTTGTGGTGTGTAGTGTCGTGGTCCGTTTGTACGATTTTATCGTGATATTTAATCGCGGTGTCGTGCGCGCCGTCTTTCGTTTCGTGTCTCGAAAACGGCGCCGTCGCGCGGCTACTCGCCCGCCGCCTTCTGCTGGATCTCTTCGACGATCTCCGGGTTCCGGAGGGTGCTGGTGTTACCCAGCTCCTTCCCGTCGGCGATGTTCTCGAGCAGACGCCGCATGATCTTCCCGGACCGCGTCTTCGGCAGGTCCGGCGTGAACACGACCTGCTCCGGTCGGGCGATCGGCCCGATGGCGTCCTCGACGCCGGCGACGATCGCGTCGCGGAGTTCGTCGTTGCCCTCGTAGCCGTCTTCGGTGGTCACGTACGCGTAGACGGCCTCGCCTTTGATGTCGTGGTCCCCACCAACGACCGCGGCCTCCGCGACGCCCTCGACGCCGACGATGGCGGACTCGATTTCCATCGTCCCGAGCCGGTGGCCGGAGACGTTGAGCACGTCGTCGACGCGACCGAGCACGGTGATGTAGCCGTCCTCGTCGATCTTCGCCCCGTCCTCCGGGAAGTACACCCAGTCTTCGGGGTCGTCGCTGTCGGTGTCCGAGTACTCGGCCCAGTACTCGTCGATGTAGCGCTCGTCGTTGTTGTACAGCGTCCGCAGCATGCCGGGCCACGGCTTCTGTACCGTCAGGTAGCCCGCCTTTCCGGGCTCTACTTCATCGCCGAGCGTGTCCAGAATCTGTACGTCGAGGCCCGGAAGCGGCGGTCCGGCCGCTCCCGGTTTCATGTCTTTGACGCCCGGTAGCGTCGTGACCATCATGCCGCCGGTCTCCGTCTGCCACCAGGTGTCGACGATGGGACACTCCTCGTCGCCGATGTGCTGGTAGTACCACTTCCACGCGCGGGGGTTGATCGGCTCGCCGACCGTCCCGAGCAGCCGCAGCGACGAGAGGTCGTGCGCGTCGGGGTACTCCGCGCCCCACTTCATGAACGCGCGGATCGCGGTCGGCGCGGTGTACAGCTGGGTCGCCTCGTACTCCTCGACGATCTCCCAGAGCCGGTCGCGCTCGGGGTGGTCCGGGGTCCCCTCGTACATCATCGTCGTCGTCCCGAGCGAGAGTGGCCCGTAGACGATGTACGAGTGGCCGGTGATCCAGCCGATGTCGGCCGAACAGAAGTACGTGTCATCCGGCTTGATGTCGAGGACCGACTGCGAGGTCCACGACACCCACGAGAGGTAGCCGCCGGTCGTGTGTTTCACGCCCTTCGGCTTCCCCGTCGTCCCCGAGGTGTACATTAAGAACAGCATGTCCTCGGCGTCGCGGGTCACCGGCTCGACTTCGGCGCCCTCGTGGTCCGCGACGAGGTCGTCGTAGTCAAGCTGGTCGTCGCCGAGGTCGTGACCGAAGCCGTCGTCGTTCGGCCCGAGTCGATCGACGACGACCGTCGTCGTCTCGTGGTCGACGCCCGCGAGCCCCTCGTTCGCCTTGTCGAGGTGGTCGAGCGGGTCGCCGCGGCGGTAGTAGCCGTCGCAGGTGACCAGGTACTCGGAGTCCGCGCTGTTCATCCGCGTCGCGAGCGCGTCGGCCGAGAACCCGGCGAAGACGACGCTGTGTGGCGCGCCGATCCGCGCACACGCCAGCATCGCGATCGGCAGCTCCGGGATCATCGGCATGTACATCGTCACCACGTCGTCTTCCTCGACGCCCTGCTCCCGGAGCGCGGCCGCGAACTCGTTTACCTCGCGATGGAGTTCTTCATAGGTGTACGAGCGGTCGTCCTCGTCGACGGGCTCGCCGACCCACTCGATCGCGACCTCGTCGCCGCGCTCGTCGAGGTGTCGGTCGAGGCAGTTGGCCGACGCGTTCAGTTCGCCGCCCGTGAACCATTCGTAGAAGGGCGGGTTGCTGTCGTCGAGCACCTGATCGTAGTCGGTTTCCCAGTCGAGCAGGTCGGCGGCCCCCTCCCAACACTCCGGCCAGTTCTCCTCGAACTCGTCGTACACGTCGGGATCCGAGACGTTCGCCTGTTCGACGAACGACTCCGGCGGCTCGAACACCTCCTGCTCTGCGAGTCTCGCTTCCAGTTGACCTTCGCCCTCTGTCATGGTACGGACGTACCCAACCGATCTCACCATATAAACGGCGACGCTAAATACGAAAAATCGTGATAGATCCACCCGCGGATCACCGCCGCGAGGGCGTTCGCGGTCGGTTCAGTCCCGGTCGGCCCGCCGAGTCCGCGGCCCGTCTTCAAAGAGTCCGTCGAGGAGCTGCCGCTGTGCCTTCCGGAGGTGGTTGTGGAACGTCGGCGAGGAGACGCCCATGGCGTCGGCGACTTCCTCCGCCGTGCTCCCCCGCGGCCAGTCGAAGTATCCGCCGTGGTACGCGGCCGACAGCGCGGCCCACTGGCGGTCCGTGAACCGGTCGGCGACGCCCTCCCGAAGCGAATCCTCGCTCCGCGGCTCCCGCGGGACGGACCGCTTGCTCGCGAGGCGCGCCCCGGTGAAGGCGGTCCGCAGCCCGTCGGCGACGGGCCGCACGTCGGCGCCCTCGGGGAGGTGCGCGACGACGCGAACCCGGCCGTCGTCGGCGGTCGCGTCCCGGACAGTCGCGCCGTGTTCCGTGAGCGTGCGCACCGCGGAGCCGCCCGTGACGCGGACCGACACGTCGCAGCCGGCCTCGCGCGTCTCGATGACGCGCAGGTCCGAGACGCCGGACGCCCCGGCGATCACGTCGGCGAGCGGCTGGGGACGCGCGCCCTCGACTGATAAATAAAACCGCGACGTGTCGTCGTCGACCGTCACGGTCGAAGCCAACTCGATCCGGCAGTCGAGCGCCGCGCTCGCGCGGGCGAGGAATGCGTCGTCGTCCCCCGTGTGAAACTCCACCTCGGTCACCGCGTCGGAGTGGAGTAAGTCGCGCCAGCGTCCCGCGGTCACGGCCCAGCCGAGACACCGGCCGAGCGCCGTCAGTTCCCGCCGCTCGCTCGACGAGACCGGGCCGACCGGCGGGTCGTCGCCGGCGACGACACACAGCGCGCCGTGTGTCACGTCCCGGTATCGAACGGGGACGGCGATCGCCGGTCGGCCCGCGGTCGCCGGCGTCCCCTCGCTCACGACCGCGTCCCCGTTGGTGACCGCCTCTCGCCACGGCCCGTCGGTCGGGACGCCGCGGTCCGCGAGCTCCTCGCGCCCCACGCCGGCCGTCCCCGCGATCTCGGCGCGGTCGCGATCCCCGGCGCCGCGGACGACCCACGCCTCCGCCCACCGGTGCGACTCGACGACGCCCTCGGGAACCGCCGCGAGGGGGGTCGCTCGCGTGTCGCCGTCGGCGAGGGCCTCGAAGCCGCCGAGCGCGGTCGCCGCGGCCCCATCTCCCGGGTCGTCCCGTCTGTCCGCGATCGCCGAGACGATCGCGTCGCCGTCGAGCGGTCCGAGGTAGTCGTCGAGCGTCGCCATCGTCTCCCAGCCGCCCGCCTCGCGGACGGTGTGGGCGTCGACGCCGCGGTCGGCGAGGAGCCGCCGCGCGAAGGTCCGCCGGAGGTCTCGCGGCGTCACGTCCGGGTCGACGAGCCCGTCGGTCCGGGACGCCGCGCGCGAGGCCGTCTCGCTGACGATCATCTGGACGCGGCGCGGCGTCACGTCCACGAACGGCTCCGACTCGTCGAGGTCCGCGCTCTCCGCGTACCGGCGTAACTCCGCCGCCAGCGACGCCGGGACGACCGTCTCGCGGTCGATCCTGTCGCGGCCGTCCGCCGCGGCCGCCGGATCGGACTCGGGCGTCTCGCCGCTCTCGGGACCCGGCTCTGCCGCCGGGACCGCGAGGAGAGCCAGGTCGGCGTGTCGCTCCGTTTCTCGGAGGTCTCGGGGGGCGACGCGAGTGATCTCGCCGGTCCGAAGCCCCGCCTCGCCGCCGAGCCGGACGACGAGCGCGGCGCGGTACGTCTCCGCCGCGGTCACGAGCGCGTCGTACGCGTCGGCGTCCAGTCCCTCGCCCATCTCGGTTCGTATTCACACAGGAAACCGAAGTAAGCGTTTCGCCTGAAACGAGCCTCTGGTGCCGTGCCGAGCGACTGTGTCCGGATGAGTCGCGCTCACGGCCGACCTTTAGAGAAAACTGTCTGGATTCTGTTTCGGCTATAGATTTAAACGCGAAACGACTGCGCTAGCCCGACCGCGCACCCGCTCGCCCCCGGCGTCTCGCGTCGGCCCGAGCGATCGGCGGCCGTCACTCCTCGCGAACCGCCGACTCGATCTCGCCGACGACCTCGGGGTTGCGCAGGGCGCTCACGTCGCCGAACTCGTCGCCGCGGGCGATGTCTTCGAGCAGCCGACGCATGATCTTCCCCGAGCGCGTCTTCGGCAAGTCGGGCGTGAACACGATCCGGTCCGGCCGCGCCACGTCGCCGACCGACCGGACGAGCCCCTCGCCGATCGCTTCGCGGAGCGGTTCGTCCGGATCGACGTCGCCGCGAGTGGTGACGTAGGCGACGATCCGACCGTCGTCGTCGCCGACGACCGCGGCTTCGGTGACGCCGTCGGCCTCGACGATGGCCGCCTCCAACTCGGCGGTGTTGAACCGGTGGGTCCGGACGTTGATCACGTCGTCGACGCGCCCGAGGATCGTGATGTACCCGTCCTCGTCGACGGTCGCGCCGTCTCCGGTCCGATACCGCCACCCGTCGTCGCCCTCCAGCCAGTACTCCCGGCGGTAGCGCTCGTCGCCCTCGCGAAGCCCCCTGAGCATTCCGGGCCACGGGGCGGCGATCGTGAGGTACCCCGGCTCGCCGGGGTCGACTGGCTCGCCGTCCTCGTCGACGACGCGGGCGTCGATACCCGGCAACGGCGGGCCGACCTTTCCGGGCTTCATCGGCGTGACTCCCGGCAGGGTCGCGAGGGAGATGGCGCCCGTCTCGGTCTGCCACCACGTGTCGACTACCGGCGCCTCCCCGCCGCCGACGTGGTCGTGGTACCAGTGCCACGCCTTCGGCGTGATCGACTCGCCGACGGTCCCCAGAAGCCGGATCGAGGACAGGTCGTGGTCGTCTGGGTACTCGGCGCCCCACTTCATGAACGACCGAATCGCGGTCGGCGACGTATAAAAGACGCTGACCGCGTTGCGCTCGATCAGGTCCCACACCCGGTCGCGGTCCGGGTAGTCCGGCGAGCCCTCGTAGAGGACGGTCGTGGTCCCGACCGAGAGCGGGCCGTACACGCCGTACGAGTGGCCCGTGATCCAGCCGATGTCGGCCGCACACCAGTAGGTGTCGTCGGGCCGCACGTCGAGGACGTTCCGGGTCGTCCACGCGACGTGCGAGAGGTACCCGCCCGTCGCGTGCTCGACGCCCTTCGGGCGCCCCGTGGTCCCGGAGGTGTACATGACGAAGAGGAGGTCGGTGGCGTCGCGCGCGACCGGCTCGACCGTCTCCCCGTCGTTGGCCTCGACGACGGCCTCGTACGCGTGTTCGTCGGCGCCGAGCGACACGTCGAGCGCGTCGCCGAGCCGGTCGACGACGACGGTCGCCGAGAGGTCGGCGTCGGCGCGGAGCCGGGCGTTGTCCGCCTTCGACTTCTGGTTGAACGCGTCCTCCCGCCGGTAGTACCCGTCGCAGGTGACGAGGTACGACGAGTCGGCGGCGTCGATGCGCGTCGCGAGCGCCTCCGCGGACAGCCCCGCGAAGACGACGTTGTGGGGCGCGCCGATCCGGGCGCACGCCAACATCGCGATCGGTAACTCGGGGACCATCGGGAGGTACAGCGTCACCACGTCGTCGGCTTCGACCCCGAGGTCGCGGAGGCCGGCGGCGAGCGCGTTCACCTCGCGGTGTAAGTCGAGGTAGGTGTACGACCGGCGCTCCCCGCGCTTGCCGAACCAGCGGATCGCGAGCTGGTTCCGCCGCTCGTCGAGGTGGCGGTCGATGCAGTTGGCCGCGGCGTTGAGCCGTCCGTCCGGAAACCACTTATAAAAGGGCGGGTCGCTGTCGTCGAGGACGGTGTCGTAGTCGGTCTCCCAGTCGAGGAGGTCGGCCGCCCGCCGCCACGCGTCCGGTCCCTCCTCGTCGAACGCGTCGTACAGGTCCGCGTCGCTGGCGGCGGCCCGGTCGTCGAACGCGTCGGGTGGCTCGACGACGTCGTCGCCGGCGGCGCCCCCGCCCGTCGGCTGGCCGTCGACTCCGGCGTAATCCATGCCGTATTATGGCAATCGGAGGAATGTATACTTTGTCCGAGCGCTCGGCGACGAGACGGCGGCCGGTCGCCCCCACCGGCGTGAGACCTGTCGGATATTACGTCGACTCCACCGGCGCGAGCCCGGCCGCCTTCGACCGAGCGCGGGCGACGATCGACGGCTTCGCCTCGAAGTCGAGCGCGACCTGGTCGTCGGCGTACGACTCCTCGGCGACGTGACCGTGGTCGTGGATCCACGAGACGAGGCTCATCGCCTCGTCCGAGAGGGGTAAGACGAGGCGCTCGCGCTCCCAGTCGGGGAGCTCCGACTCCACGCGGTCGCGAAGTTCGGCGACGCCCGCGCCGGTCCGCGCCGAGACGGCGACCGGGTCCGGCGCGACCCCGGAGAGCGCGGCGCGTTTGTCCGCCAACTCGCCCGGCGCGAGCCGGTCGACCTTGTTGAACACGGTGACGATGGGCGCCTCGTTGCGCTCGTACAGGGTGTCGTGGCTCGTGACCAGCTTCTCGCGCATCTCCTCGACCGACTCGCTGGCGTCGACGACGAGCAACACGAGGTCGGCGCGGTACACCGAGTCGAGCGTCGACTCGAACGACTCCACCAGCCAGTGCGGCAGGTCCGCGATGAACCCGACCGTGTCGGTGAGGAGGACGTCGCGCTTCTCCATCTCGGCGCGCCGGGTCGTGGTGCCGAGCGTGGTGAAGAGCATGTCCTGAGACTCCGCGGTCGTGTCGAGGTCGGGGTGGCGGTCGGCGTTCTCGTCGACGTCGATCTCGGCGGCCAGCCGGCGCATCAGCGTCGACTTGCCGGCGTTCGTGTACCCCGCGAGCGCGACCAGGTCGAACCCGGAGTCGCGGCGCTGCTCGCGGCGGGACTCCTCTTTGTCGGCGATCGACGCCAACTCGTCGCGGATCTCCGATATCTGTCGTTTGATGTCGCGCTCGACGCTCTCGTCGTACTCGCCGAGCCCCATGAACCCCGGCCGCTCGTCGCGTTTCGCGAGGCTCGCCTTCGCCTCCGCCCGCGGGAGTTCGTACCGCAACTCGGCCAGTTCGACCTGCAGCTGGGCCTTCCGGGTGTTGGCGCGCTGGCCGAATATCTCGAGGATGAGCGTGAAGCGGTCGACGACCTCCACGCCGTCGGGGAGTTCGCCGCCGATGTTGAACGTCTGATAGGGGCCGACGTCGTTGTCGATGATGACCGTCTCGGCGCCGGTCCGGCGGACCACCTCGCGGAGTTCGGCGACTTTCCCCTTCCCGAACATGAACGCGGCGTCCTCGGTGCGGGTCTGGGTGAGCTCTCCGGCCACGTCGTACCCGGCGGCGGCCGCGAGATCGGTGATCTCGGTCAGATCGGCCGATCCGGACTCGACGCGCTTCGCGACGACGGCGCGCCGCTCGGCGGCCGGCGGCTCGGTGTCGGTGCCTCGCCCGTCGATGCTCCCCGTCATAACAGGAGGGTACGGGCGGCGTACGCGGCGTGGTGTGCTGCCTGCACAGTTTCGCGTTCTCCTATGCTCTCGACGTATTTAAACTCGGGTTGGAAGCTCAGCCCCACGCGCTCGGCCGGCTCCTCGTAGAACTCCCCGCCCTCGGCGACGATCGGTCCGGAGGGCGGCTCCGGGAGGTTCCCGACCGCCTCGGCCGTGAGCGCGACGGTCGCGTCGAGCGTCGGACCCTCGCGCACGGCGGCAAAGCCCATCCCCTCGACCGACCGGATGCGCGCCGAGTCGATCCGGGCGTGGACCGCGGCCGCGACCATCAGGTACTCGCCGGCCTCCTCGTGGCGACCGCTGATGTCGACGCCGACGACCTCAGGGATGGGCCGCCGTCACCTCGGTTCGGTCGGGGCGCGCGGCCGGTCCCACGAGTCTCGTCTCCATGCGTCCCGATACGGCACCGGTAGAATTGAACGTTTCCGTGGTCGAGGGCCCCCGGCGCCCGGGCGCGACGGCCGCCCCGTCAGTCGTACACCCGTCGCGTGCTGACCTCGCCGTCGGGCGTCAAGAGCGTCACCGCGTCGCCGTCGTCGTTGAGCGCCGCGGCCTCCCGACCGAGATGGATCTCGCCGGCGGAGTCGGTCCCGGCCCCAATCCGGATCGTGAGCGTCGCGCCGGGCGGAACCGTTTCCGCCGGGAGCGGGTCGCGTTGGCCGCCGAGATCGAGGACGTACCCGTCCAGGTCGACCGGGTCGTTCGCGTCGTTTCGAAGGGTCACCGACTCGTCGGTCGGGTCGTCCCCAGGGGCTGCGACGGGGTCGAGCGAGTCGATCACCAGCCCCTCGGGACGCGCCTCCTCGGCGAACGCGGTCAGGTCGGCGAGCGTGTACCCCCCGGTGGGGACGAGCCGGGGGAGCGACGGCTCCCACCCGTCCGGCGCGGCGTTCGGGTACGCGGTCTCGTTGCGTTCGACGAGCCCGATCAGCGTCTCGGCAACGATCCGGCTCCCGACCGCCCCCAACCGCTCGCCGTCCTGCTGGTAGCGCGCCTCGTCGAGGATGTAGTACCACAGCGGGGCGTCGGGGTCCGCCCCCCGACCGTGCCGCCGAAGGGTCTGCATGACCCCCGACTCCTCGCCGAACTCCTCGTTGCGGATCGGGTCGATCCCCATCCGGCGGGCCACGTCCTGTCCGGCCGGGAGCCCTAGCGCCTCCCCCCGAAGCAGGTTCCGCACGGCGAGCGAGTCCTCCCCGGCCATCGGCAGGTTGAACAGCGCCGGCGGGAGCAGCGCATCGATCTTGCGAGACCGCTGGTACGCCCCGTCGCCCGTGTCGAGCAGGCGGGTCCAGTCGACGGTCACCTCGTAGCGGACGGGGCCGAACCCGCGGAGGTTCGGCGACTCGTTCGGCTCCGAGGGGAACAGCGGCACGTTCCCGGACCGGTCGTTCACGTCGTACGCGTCGCGGATCATGCTGTGACCGAACCGATAGGCCGCGCCGGCGAACTCGACGGCGATAGCGACCTGCGACCCCTCCGGAAGGAAGAACCGTCGGCCGTTCCGTTCGACGTCGTCGAGGACGTACTCGTCGCAGATCTGCGGGAGGAAGTCGTGGCGGACGATCCACTGGTAGTGCCATCTGACGAGCCGCTGGGCCGCTTCGAGCACGGTCTCGTCGGACGCGACGAGCGACGACCCCGGTCCGCGGAGGTGGTCGACGACGCGGTTGTGGAAGTTCACGAACGCGAGTTGGAGCTGCGAGACGAGGACGGTCTCGTCGTTCCGCGGATCGCCGATCAGCGCGAACCCCTGCTCGTTCCGTTGCAAGTCAGTCCCCGGAAGCCCGTCCGGGCGGTCCGGGGCACCCTCCGCCTCACCGGTGATCAGGTGCGCCTCGTCGCTGTCGTGGTCGTACAGGAACGGCGCCGTCTCGCTCCCGTGGCGGTAGACCGAGTCTAAGTCGAGCGCCGGCGTCCGGAAGTTGCGCAGCGCCGCGGGGTCGTTTCGCCGATCGATGTCGGAGGTCGGATCGAAGGTGATGTCGTGATCGACGAACTGCCCGAAAATCCCGTATGCGGCCGGCGTCTCGGCATCGCCGACCGGGTCGTCGGGCGACTCCATCATCGGCGCACCGTCGGCGGCGGGGGCGTCCGTTTCCCCGTCGGCTCCCCCGAGGGTCCGGATCAGGTCCTCGCTCCGGTCGTACGTGTCGAGTTCGGGGAACTGCGTGTAAAACCGGTGACTCCGGACGGCTCCGGCGCGCGTGCACGCGGCCTCGTTCATCCCGCGATGTTCCGTTCCCCCGTGAGGCGTCCCGCGGCGCTCGCTCACGGTGAGCCGAATCGTCTCCCTGCCATCCGCGGGCCGCTCGCGGCGCCGGATCGACTCCTCGCTACCGCCTCGCATCGGGTCTCGAACCGTGAACGAGACCGCTTCGACGTCGACGCCGCCGTCGGCCTCGATGACGAACAGTCCGTCGTCGTCCGTGGTCCCGTGGCCGACCGGACCGCTCGCGTCGCTCCGGTCGTCCCGTCGTTCACCGATGACGATTCGCCCCGCTAGCGGCCGATCGCTCCCGGAGACGACCCGACCGACCAAGTTGTCATTCCCCACCATGGGGAAAGTCAACACGCGTCAATGATAAAATGATTAATAAATGAACTTTCAACGAATTTATCCTGCAGCGACCGCCGGTTCCGCGACCTCCGGGCGCCAGACTGCCGCCGTCTCCGGGCGGCCTACGGCTCGCGTATAAAAGGCGTTCTGCTTACGCTTCGTCGAAGAGGGTCTCGCCGTCGACCATGTGCTCCTCGACGGCGTCCATGTCGAGCGTCAGGCCGAGACCGGGCTTCTCCGGCACCTCGATGTAGCCGTCCTCGATGACGTCCTCCTCGACGAGGTCCTCCCACCAGCCCAGCTCGTAGGAGTGGTACTCGATGGCGAGCGAGTTCGGGATGGAGGCGCCGACGTGGGTCGCCGCCATCGTCGCGATGGGCGACGCGACGTTGTGCATCGCGACCGGGACGTAGTACTGGTTCGCTACGTCCGCGATCTTGCGGGTCTCGCGCATCCCGCCGACCTTCGGCAGGTCGGGCGCGACGATGTCGACCGCCTGGCTCTCGATGAGCCGGCGCAGTTCGGTGACGCGGTAGCGGTTCTCGCCGACCGCGATGGGCGTGACGGTGTTTTTCGTCACTTCCTCCTGCACTTCGAGGTTCTCCGGCGGCACGGGGTCTTCGAGCCACCACACGTCGTACTCCTCGATGGCGTCCGCGAGGCGCTTCGCGGAGCCGCCCGAGAACGTCCAGTGGCAGTCGAAGGCCACGTCGGCCTTGTCCTTGACGCGCTCGGTGACCGTCTCGACTATCTCCGCCTTGTGGCGGATCTCGCCGGGGCGAAGGTGGCGGTTCGCGCGGTCCTTCTCGAAGCCCGAGGGGACGTCGAGGTCGAACTTCAGCGCGTCGTAGCCGAGTTCGTCGACGACGCGCTCTGCCTCGTCGGCGCAGGCCTCGGGGTCCGCCTCCTCTTCGGTGTGGCAGTCGCAGTAGACGCGCATCTCGTCGCGGTACTTCCCGCCGAGCAGCTGGTAGGCGGGCACGTCGAGGATCTTGCCGGCCACGTCGTGGAGGGCGACCTCGATCCCCGAAATCGCCGTGACGGTGACGCCCTCGACGGAGCCCTCGCCCGACATCTTCTGGATGAGATGCTCGTAGAGGCGGTCGATGTCGAGCGGGTTCTCCCCGATCACGAACGGCTTCATGCGCTCGATGAGCTCCGGGACGCCCGCGCCCCAGTAGGCTTCGCCGGTGCCGACGACGCCCGCGTCGGTGTACACGCGGACCAGCGTCCACGGGAAGTTCCCGTCGACCATCGTCGTCTGCACGTCAGTGATCTCGACGTCGCGGCCGCCGCCCCGCGACCCCGTGGTCCCCATCGTCTCTGCGGAGAGTTCTCGCATCGTGTACTCCGCGTTCGGGTCGTGGAGCGACTCGTAGTTTCGGCTCATGGCTCTCGATTTATTCGGAACAGGGTAAACGTTTATGTTCCTTCGGGGGCCGACTCACGTCCGCCTCAGCGCCTGCCACGAGGGCTCGCCCGAATAGGGACCTTTTCATTGTCGTACTCGCAAGTAGCGGCATGGTCGAACTCACGGATTCGCTGAAGTGTCTCTTTACCGGCACCGTCGAAGAGCGGGGAGACGATCACGTCGTCCGAATCCCCGCCACGGAGATCGAACACGGCACGGTCGAGGCGGGAGGATCGTACCGCGTCGCGCTCATCAAACGCGAGGACGGCACGGAGGCCGCGAGCGTCGCCGTCGACGGCGAGTCCAGCGCACGGAGCCAGTCCGTCTCCGAGAACGGCGACCGCGGGAGCCGCGCGTCCACGACCCGAGAGACGACTCGCGGGGCGTCGGGGCCCCCGGTCTCCGAGGGCGACGTGCGAGAGGTCACGATCGAGACCCTCGGCGACAAAGGCGACGGGATCGCGAAGATCGAACGCGGCTACGTCGTCATCGTCCCGGACTCCGAGCCGGGCGACGAGCCGATCGTGAAGATCACGAGCGTCCGCGAGAACGTCTCGTTCGCGGAAGTCGTCGAAACGTAACGGAAGGGCTCCCCGAGAGCGCTACCGCGGCGCGTCCTCGGGCGTCGTTCGCGAGAACAGCTTCTTGAGGTGCGCCGGCGAGAAGAACGAACTCGGCCGGTCCATGTGGACGCCGATCTCTCCCGACAGCGCCCACAGTCCCGCGCGCTGGACCGGCTCCGGAAGCGAGTAACACCGCCGGACGGCCGAGCCGAGCCGGATCTCCATTTCGAGCGCGTCGCGCCACCCCGCCTCGTAGTCGGCGAGCGTCGCGGGGTCCGTCGGGTCGATCGTCTCTGCCGCCACGTCGGCCGCGGTCATCCCGTACAGGATGCCGCCGCCGGTGAACGGCTTCGTCTGTGCCGCCGCGTCGCCGATCAGGAACGCCCGGTCGGTCGTGACCCGGTCCGGCGGCCCGACCGGGATCGCGCCCGAACAGAACCGGTCCGTGGTCACGTCGTAGGCGTCGGTGAGCCGGTCGAACATGGCCGACACGTCGTCGCTCGGCGGCGCGGCGAGGCCGTACTCGACGCCGGCCGGGCCGCGGGGGATCCGCCACGCGAAGAACGTCGGCGCGGTGAGGTGAACGTCCACGAGGTCGCCGTCATCGGGCGCGTCGTCGAAGGCCAACACGCCGTGGAGCAGTTCGTCCGGTTCGGGCAGATCGAGCGACCGCCGGACGCGCGAGGTCGGCCCGTCGCAGCCGGCGAGCATCCGCGCCTCGACCTCCTCGACGTCGCCCCCCGGCGTCTTCACCTCGACGACGACGCGATCCGGTCGCTCCTCGACGCCGACAACGGTATGATTCTCCCGCACGTCGGCGCCCGCGTCGCGCGCGAGGTCGGCGAGGGTCCGGTCGAGTCCGACGCGGTCGATGACGTTCGAGACCGGCTCGGTCTTATAAAACGGGTACGCCCGCGACGCCGGCCCGCCGACGTGGAAGCGCGCGCCGTACACCCGGTTCTGGAGCAGTTCCTCGCGGGCCTCGTCGGGCACGTACTCCCACACGTCGTCCGAGACGTGACCGGAGCAGGCGAGGGGGGTCCCAACGGTCCCCTTCTCGAAGGCGACGACGTCGCGGCCGGCCTCGGCGGCGCGCCGGGCGAACCGCGACCCCGGCGGGCCGGCACCGACGACGACGAAATCGTGCATACCGGTAGATTGCGACCCGGAGGTATAATTGCGACGCGGTCCGCCTCGCTACGCCGACCGGCGTCGGTCCGCCAGCCACTCCAAGGCCGCGTCGAGGTCGGTCTCCGGCGGCGAGCACGTCCGCCCCTCGCAGACGTAGGCGGTCGGCTCGCCGTCGACCGCGTCGCGGTCGGCCCAGATCGGCGGGGCCTCTGACAGCCCGAGTCGGTCGAGCCACGCCGTCAACCCGTCCTCCGTCGGCGGGCGCGGGGCGACGAGCGCGCCGGGCAGGTAGCGCTCGCCGAGCGTCTCGCGCCACGCGTCGGGGACCCCGTCGGCGGCGACGGTGACTTCGATTCCCCCAGTGGCGACGCGGTCGGCGGCGCGCACGAGGGAGACGTGCTCCAGCGGGCTGGCGCGGATCCGGTCGGCGTGGGTCGTCACAACCGTCTCCGCGACCGACGCGAACTCCCGGTCGGTCCGGAAGCCGTCGACGAGCGCGAGCGTCTCGGCCGCCACGCCGAGGCTCGACGGCGTCGACCGGTCGGTGAACTCCTGCGGCCGGGCGAAGAGCGTGTCGTCGCCGTGGTCGCCGTGGGCCGCGGGGTCGCGGGTGAAGTAGATCGTCCCGTCGTCGGCGTCGTAGAAGTCGGCGACGATCGTCTCGGACAGGTCGAGCGCGAAGCCGAGCGCGTCCGGGTCGCCGGTGGCCGAGTACACGTCGAGCGCGCCGCGAGCGAGGAACGCGTAGTCGTCGAGGTACCCCGGCCCGCGGACGTCGCCGTCCAGCCAGCGCCGCGCGAGCGCGCCCGTCTCCTCGTCGTACAGGCGGTCGCGACAGAACGCGAGCGCCTCGCTGGCGATGTCGGCGTACGGTTCGCCGAGGACGCGGCTCGCGGCGGCGAACGCGGAGATCGCTCGCCCGTTCCACGACGCGAGCACCTTCTCGTCGCGGGCGGGGCGCGGCCGCGACTCGCGCGCCTCGAACAGTGCGACGCGGGCCGCCGTGAGCGCCTCTCGAACCGATTCGGGTGACATGTCGTGCGCCTCCGCGAGCTCCGCGATCGACGCCGCGACCGTGAGGACGGTCGTGCCGCGCTCGAAGTTCCCGCCGGACTCGATCCCGAACCGGTCCTTCGCGAGCGACGCCGCGGGCTCGTCGAGGACTTCGTCGACTTCAGACGGCGTCCAGACGTAGAACGCGCCCTCCACGTCGGCGTCCCCGCCCCCTCGGCTCGCCGGGGGGCGACTCCGTGCGTCGAGCGTGCTGAAGAAGCCGCCGTCGTCGTGGCGGAGCTCGCGGTCGAGGAAGCCGAGGGTCTCGCTCGCGACGCGGGCGTAGGTGGGGTCGCCCGTCAGTTGGTACCCGTCGAGGTACGCCAGCGGCAGCTCCGCGTTGTCGTACAGCATCTTCTCGAAGTGGGGGACCGTCCACTGGCGGTCGACCGCGTACCGGTGGAACCCGCCGCCGACCTGGTCGTACATTCCGCCGGCGGCCATCCCGTCGAGGGTCCCCGTCGCGGCCGCGAGGACGGCGTCGCGGCCGTTCTGCGCGTACGCTCGCAGGAGGACGTCGATCCGGCCCGGCATCGGGAACTTCGGGCCCCCGCTGCCGAAGCCGCCGTACGAGTCGTCGTAGCCCCGGACCGCGGCGGCCGCGGCCTCGTCGAGGAGGTCGGAGCCGGGGGCCTCCGCGTCGTCGCCGGCGGGTTGGGATGGGACCGATTCCAACTCGTCGCGGGCGCTCGTCGTCCACTGGTCCGCGCGCCGGCGCATCTCCTCGCGCTGTTCGGGGTCCGCCCACGAGTCGGCGATGCGCTCACAGAGGTCGCGGAACCCCGGCTGGTTCTGGCGCGGCTCCGGCGGGAAGTAGGTACCCACGTAGAACGGCTCTCCCTCGGGGGTACACCACGCGGAGAGCGGCCACCCGCCGCCCCCGGTGACGAGCTGTGAGACGGTCATGAAGGTGCTGTCGACGTCGGGGCGCTCCTCGCGGTCGACTTTGACCGGGACGAACTCGTCGTTGAGCACGGCGGCGAGCGACTCGTCTTCGAAGCTCTCCTCGGCCATGACGTGACACCAGTGACACGAGGAGTAGCCGATGGAGACGAACACCGGCACGTCGTGCTCGCGGGCGCGCTCGAACGCCTCGTCGCCCCACGGCTGCCAGTTGACGGGGTTGTCGGCGTGCTGCTGGAGGTACGGGCTCGCCTCCCCATCGAGGCGGTTCCGTTCGGTCGGCTGTGACATAGGGCCGATTCGGCCCGGCGCGGCAAAAACCCGTCTCACGAGCGCCGCCGCGAGCGCATATCCAAGATAGTGGATATTCGGCTGTAGAAAGAAAGCAAAGTTTACACTACCGTGCAGTTATCGGTCGCACATGACGGAGACCGTACTCCTGGTGGGGGGCGGCGGGCGCGAACACGCCATTGCCCGCGCCGTCGCCGACGACTGTGCGCTGTACGCCTGCGCGAGCAACCGCAATCCGGGAATTCGACGCCTCGCCGACGGGTTCGAGACGATAGACGAGACCGACGCCGAGGCGGTCGCCGACTACGCGACCGCGGTCGGCGCGGACATCGCCGTGATCGGCCCGGAGTCCGCGCTCGCGGCGGGCGTCGCCGACGCGCTCGACGCGGCCGGCGTGTACGCGTTCGGCCCGCAGGCCGAGGAAGCGCGACTGGAGACGGATAAAGCGTTCCAGCGCGAGTTCATGGAGGAGGCCGAGATCCCCGGCTGTCCCGACTACGCGGTGTTCGACGACATCGAGGCCGCCTGCGACTACATCGACGACTACGAGGGCGACCTCGCCGTGAAGCCGGTCGGACTCACCGGCGGCAAGGGCGTGAAAGTGATGGGCGATCAGGTGGACGCCGAGGGCGCGAAGGCGTACCTCCGCGACTCCGACTACGAGCGCGTCGTGCTCGAAGAGCGACTCGTCGGCGAGGAGTTCACGATTCAGGCGTTCGTCGCCAACGGCGACGTGCGGACGACGCCCGCGGTCCAGGACCACAAGCGCGCCTACGAGGGCGACGAGGGGCCGAACACCGGCGGGATGGGGTCGTACTCGGACACGGGCCTTTCGCTTCCCTTCATGGCCGAGGGCGACTACGAGGCCGCCGTCGCGGTGCTGGACGCGGTCGTCGAGTCGCTCCCCGACTACAAGGGCGTCCTCTACGGCCAGTTCATGCTCACCGACGAGGGGCCGAAGGTCGTCGAGTTCAACGCGCGCTTCGGCGACCCGGAGGCGATGAACACGCTCCCGGCCTTGTCGACGCCGTTCGTGGACGTGCTCACGGCCGCGCGCGACGAGGACCCGCTCCCCGAACTCGGCTTCTCCGGCGAGGCGACGGTCTGTAAGTACGCCGTCCCGGACGGCTACCCGGTCGACCCCGACGCGGGCGCGAAGATCGCGGTCGACGAGGAGAGCGTCGGCGACGCGCTCCTCTACTACGCCAGCGTCGACGAACGGGACGACGGCCTGTACACGACCACCTCGCGGGCGTTCGCGGTCGTCGGCCGCGGCGACTCCATCGCCGCCGCGGAGGCGCAGGCCGAAGACGGTCTCTCGGCCGCCGGCGACCGAGTCCGGATCCGCCACGACGTGGGGAAAGCCGACCTCGTCCAGCGCCGGATCGACCACATGGCCGAGATCCGCCGGTAACCCGCCTCGGCAGCGACCCTTTTACCGGCGCCGCCCGAACGACCCTCCGTGACTCACGACGACGGGCGGTCCGACGCCGCCGCAACCGACAAGGAGGCCCCCGGCGGCGCCCGGACCGACAGACTGGAGCGACACCGGACCGGCGGCGCGCGCAACTCGCTGTGGTCGTGGCCGGACGCGAAGTCGCCGCTCGTCGTCGTTCGCAACTACGTCGTCATCGTCCTCGCGCGGATCTGCCCGAGCCTCGCGCTGAAAAACTGGCTGCTCAGTCGGATCGGCGTCACGGTCGGCACCGGCGTCGCGTGGGGGTTAGAGTCGACGCCGGACGTGTTCTGGCCCGAGCGGATCACGGTCGGCGACCACGCGATCATCGGTTACGACGCGACGCTGCTCTGTCACGAGTTCCTCCGCGACGAGTACCGCCTCGGCGACGTCGTCGTCGAGGCGGGCGCGATGATCGGGGCCGGCGCGGTCGTCCTGCCGGGCGTGACGGTCGGCGAGGGCGCGCAGGTGGCCGCGAACTCGCTCGTCGCCGACGACGTGCCCCCGGACACGACGGTCGCGGGCGTGCCGGCCGAGGTCGTCTCGCGGGCGAAAGAAACGACCGACGCCGGCGACGAGTCCGACGAGTCCGACGAATAAGCACCACCGCACCGACGCGAACGCGACCGAGACGCCCCGACCGATCGGACGCTGCGCGCGTCTTACTGTTCGCCGCTCTCGCCGCCGGACTCGGCGGTCGCGTCCGCGCCGTCGCCGTCCGTCGCCGCCGCCTCGGCGTCGGTGATGTGCGCTTCCGTGCTCACGCTCTCCAAGTCGACGCCGACCCCGCGAGCGACAGCGTCGAGGACGGCGCGCTGTTCGGCCATCTCGTTTTCGAGCAGTTGGACTCGCTCGGAGGTCTCAACGACGGTCGACTGGGTGGTCTCGACCTCCTCGCGAAGTTCGTTGATCTTCTGGTACGTGCGCTCCGCCTTGTCGGCGAGCGTCTGAATCTTTTTTGCCGTGTCCCCGAATCCCATACCGGGCGATCGGACCGGTGGTACGTGGGCCTTTCCGTTCGGAACGGGGGCGTCGCGCGGCCGGCGGTTCGGAACGGGAGCGGCGCGCGGCCGGCGACTCGCCGCGTCGCCTCGCGACGGTGGACTTTTGCCCGAACCGCCCGAACAGATCGTATGAGTGTCGAACGCGTATTGTTGACGAACGACGACGGCATCGACGCCGCCGGTATCAGGGCGCTCTACGAGGGCCTGTCGGCCGACTACGACGTGGTCGCGGTCGCACCCACCGACGACCAGTCTTCGACCGGGCGCACCCTCTCGGACGGCGTCGATGTCGCGGAACACGAGCTGGGGTACGCCGTCGACGGCACCCCGGTCGACTGCGTGGTCGCGGGGCTCGACGCGCTGGTCCCGGACGCCGACATGGTCGTCGCCGGCTGTAACGAGGGCGCGAACCTCGGGGCGTACACCCTCGGACGCTCCGGAACCGTCTCCGCCGCGGTCGAGGCCGCCTTCTTCGGCGTGCCCGCGGTCGCGGCGTCGATGTACGTGCCCGGCGGAGACGACTGGTGGAAACGGGAGTTCTCGCCGCCCGAGTTCGCGAATGCGACGCGCGCGACCCGATTTTTGATTCGGGAGGCGACCGCGGCCGGCGCGTTCGAGCGCGTCGACTATTTAAATATCAACGCGCCGATCACGGAGGGCGACGACGAGGCGGCGGCGCCGATGCGCGTCACCGACCCCTCGCCGTGGTACGGGATGGAGGCGGCTCACGACGGGAACGGGCGCGTCACCTTCTCGGACCCGATCTGGGGGAAGATGAACGCGGAGGACGTACCGGACCCGGTCGGGACCGACCGCCGCGCGGTCGTCGACGGCGAGGTCTCCGTCTCGCCGCTGTCCGTGCCACACGAGACGGCCCCGGACGCGGACCTCGACGAGTTGGCGGCGGCGTACGGCGGCGTGACCGACAGCGCGTAGCCGACGCCGACTGAGAAATTCGGGTTACTCGTCGTCGCTGACGGTGACTTTCGCTTCCCTGATCACGCGGTCGCCCATCTCGTAGCCCGGTTCGTACACCTCGTGAACGGTGCCCGCGGGGCGGTCGCTCTCGACGCGCAACATCACCTGATGGCGGGCCGGGTCCACGTCCTCGCCCGGATCGGGTTCGATCGGCTCGACGCCCTCGTCGGCCAGCACCTCGTCGAACTTCTCCAGCGTCGACTCGACGCCGGGGCGGAGGTCGCTGCCCGCCTCCTGGTCGAGCGCACGCAGGAGGTCGTTGCGGACCGGGGTGATGCGCTCGACGAGCTGCTCAGAGGCGCGCTCGCGGATCTCGTCTTGCTTGCGTTTCGCGCGCTGTTTGTAGTTGCTGAAGTCGGCTTTGACCCGCGCCAGTTTGCTGGTAAGCTCCTCGTTTTCCGCCTCGGCGTCTAACAGTTCGTCGCGCGTCTCGTCGAGTTCCGCCTCCAGGGCCGCGACTTCCCGCGCGAGCGCCTCGTCGTGCTCGGCGACGGCGGCGGCGAGCGCCTCGCGGTCGTCAGCGATATCCTTGACGCCGGCTTCGTCCTCCGCGCCGGCGCCCTCGTCGCTCGGTTCTTCTGTCGCCGCGTCCGCGGTGCCGTTCGTTCGCGCCGCGTCGCTCGCGGCGTCGTCGGGGGACTCGACCTCGACGTCGACGGCGTCGTCGTCGCTCATGTCCAATAGAAGTCGGTCGGCGGGCATAAGCGTTGCAGAACGGAACGGACGCGCGGGCGAGGCGGCCCGAACCGGGGCGACCCGACCGGATTTATGCCGCCCGCGCCCGACGGTCCGAACCGTATGCCAGTCCGCCCCTCGACCTTCTCGATCGTCGCGCGCGACCCGGAGACCGACGCCGTCGGCGTCGCGGTCCAGTCGAAGTTCGTCGGCGTCGGCGCCGTCGTCCCGTTCGCGAGCGCCGACGCCGGCGCGATCGCCACCCAGAGCTACGCGAACGTCGCGTACGGACCCGACGGACTCGACCTCCTGCGCGAGGGCGACGACGCCCCCGCGGTCGTCGAGCGGCTCACCGACGAGGACGAGGAGGCGCCCTCGCGACAGGTCGGCGTCGTCGGCGCCGACGGCTCGGTGGCGGCGTTCACCGGCGACGAGTGTCACGACCACGCCGGCGACCGGCAGGGCGACCACTACACCGTCCAAGGTAACATCCTGGAGAACGCCGCCACCCTCGACGCGATGGCGGAGACGTTCGAGGCGACCGACGGCGGCCTCCCCGAACGGCTGATCGCGGCGCTCCACGCCGGCAACGAGGCCGGCGGCGACAAGCGCGGCGAGCAGTCGGCGGCGCTGTACGTCGCCAAGCCGGAGGGCGGCTACGACGGGCGCAACGACCGGTGGGTCGACGTGCGCGTCGACGACCACGAGGCGCCGATCGACGAGTTAGAGCGGGTGTTCAAGCTGTACGACGTGACCCTGCTGGAGCGCGAGTCGCCCGACGAAACCCGGGAACTGACCGGCGAGACCGCGGCGGCGGTGTCGGCCGCGCTCGTCGACCTCGGGTACCTCGACGCGGGTGAAGTCGGGGCGGGCGACGACGCGGCGTTCGGCGACGCCGAGCGCGACGCCCTGGAGACGTTCCGCGGGATGAACAACTTCGAAAACCACCCCGTCCCCGTGCTGGAGGACGCGCTCGCTCGCGGGTGGGAAGCGGCGGAGGGCGACGGGGAAGACCGCCTCGTCGACGCGGTGTGGCACGGGCTCTCGCGGCTGGACCGGCGGTGAGCGGCACCGGGGAGGCGCGGCCGCCGCCGTCCCCAGTCCCGACGCGCCCGACCCGCGGGAGTATTTAAATCCCGACCTCCAATCGGTCGTAATGACCGCGCCGAACCGGAACACGCTGTGGGCGCGCGCCCTCGTCGACGAGCTCGTCGCCGCGGGCGTCGACGCCGTCGTCGCCTCGCCCGGAAGCCGCTCCACGCCGCTGACGATGGCCGCCGCGCGCAACGACGAGCTACGAGTGTTCTCCCAGTTGGACGAGCGCTCGGCCGCCTACTTCGCCTTAGGCCGCGCGCGCCGGACCGGGACGGTGACGCCGCTTATCTGTACCTCCGGCACCGCCGCCGCCAACTACCACCCGGCCGTGATGGAGGCGAGCGAGGCCCGCGTCCCGCTGCTCGCGCTCACGGCCGACCGACCGCCGGAACTGCGCGACTCGGGCGCGAACCAGACCGCGGACCAGGAGAAGCTGTACGGCGACGCCGTCCGGTTTTATAAGGACCTCCCGGAGCCGGCGCCGAACGACCGGGCGCTGCGCTCGCTTCGGACCACCGTCGCGCGCGCCGTCGGGACCGCCGAGGGCGCCGACCCCGGACCCGTCCACCTCAACGTCCCATTTAAAAAGCCGCTGGAGCCGACGCGGGTGGCCGACGACGTGCCGGCCGACCTCGACCCGTCCGCCGAGCGCGGCCGCGACGGCGCCTACGTCGACGTGACACCCGGATCGCCGTCGCCGGGCGACGACGAGCTCCGGCGGCTCGCAAACGCGCTGTCGACGACCGAGCGCGGCCTGATCGTCGCCGGCCCCGCGGACCCGCCGGGGCTCGACGCCGAGGCGATCACGGCGCTGTCGCACGCGACGGGGTTCCCGATCCTCGCCGACCCCCTCTCCGGGGTCCGATTCGGCGGGCACACCCGCGTCGCGCCCGTGATCGGCGCCTACGACGCGTACCTCTCGGCGGCGGTCGCCGGCGAGTCGCACGGCTGGACCGACCCCGAACTCGTCGTCCGACTCGGCGCCTCCCCCACCTCGAAGCGACTCCGGAAGTACCTCGCCGGAACCGACGCCGACCAGTACCAGGTCGACCCCGCGGGTCGCTGGCGCGAAGCAGAGTTCGCGGCGACGGATCTGGTCGTCGCCGAGCCGAGCCGCCTCTGTGCCCGCCTCTCTCGGCTCGTCGCCGGCGGTGACGGCGACGGCGACTGGCGCGCGCAGTGGGAGGCTGCCGACCGCACCGCGGCGGCGATCCACGGGCGAGACGCGGACGCCGAAGCGACGGACGACCCCTTCCCCTTCCACGAGGGCGACGCGCTCCGGGTCGTCGCCGACGCGCTCCCCGACCCCGCGACGCTCTTCGTCTCCAACTCGATGCCGGTCCGCGACCTGGACCGCTTCGTTTCCCCCACGACGACGAGCGTCACCGCGCTCGGCAACCGCGGCGTCTCCGGGATCGACGGGATCGTGTCCAGCGCGCTCGGCGCCGGCTCCGCGACGACCGACGACCTCACGCTCGTCGTCGGCGACCTGGCCCTCTACCACGACTCGAACGGCCTGCTGGCGCTCGACCGGTGCGACGTCGACGCGACGGTCGTCCTGATCAACAACGACGGCGGCGGCATCTTCCACAAGCTCCCCATCGAGTCGTTCGAGCCGGAGTTCACGGAGGCGTTCAAGACGCCGCACGGGATCGAGTTCGAGCCCCTGGCCGACTTACACGGGCTGGCGTACGCCCGCATCGACGCGCGACCGGACGCCGAGGGCGCGGCGACGGCCCCGACGGCGACGGCCGACGCGCTCGCCGACGCGCTCACCGAGGCCCGCGAGACGCCCGGCTCGCACCTGATCGAAGTGCGCACGGACGCCGAGCCGAGCCATCGCACCCGCGAGCGCCTCGAAGCGGCAGTCGAGCGCGCGGTTCACGGCGACCCGGCGGAGTAGCGTGTCGCGGCGGACGGCGCCGACCGGACGCCCGGTGCGACGACGCGCCTAAGTCGGCGCTCCGCGTAGTGACACCCGTGCAAGTCGTCGGCTACGAGTCGGGCGAGGGACTCCACGTCGCCAGCGGCGGCGCGGTCGAGTTCGTCGAAGCGACGCCCGGCACCGAGTTGGCGTTCGGGCTCGGCGACCGCCGCTGTGCGGGAACGGTCCACGACGGTCGCCATATCGCCTGCGACGCCGCCGACGCACCCTACTGCGACGCGCACAGCCACGTCTGGGTGTGTGCCCGCTGTACGGGGACGTGTTTAAAAGACGAGATGGACTGTCACGAAGAGCACGCGGTGTACCTCGCCGGCTTCGCGCCCGACGTGTGGAAGGTCGGCGTCACCCGCCTGTGGCGGCTCGAAACCCGGCTTCGCGAGCAGGGAGCCGACCGCGCCGTCCACATCCGGACCTACCCGGACGGGCGCGTCGCCCGCGAGGTTGAGGCCGAACTCGCCGCGCGCGACGACCTGGTCGACCGCGTCCGCGTCCCGACGAAGATCGCCGGCTTCGGTCGCGACGTGGACCGAGCCGGGTGGGAGCGGTTGGTAGACGCGTTCGACCCGATCGAACGGTTCGCGTTCGACGACGGGGTCACGCTCGAAGACCGGCCCGTCACGGAGACGATGGCGGCCGGCACGGTGCGCGGGTGGAAGGGGCGCGTGTTGCTGTTAGCCCGCGGCGGGTCGACGTACGCCGTCGACGCCAGGGAGCTGGTCGGCTACGAGCTCACCGAGGCGGTGCCGGACCGCGAGCTGCAGTCGAGCCTCGGCGCGTTCGGGGAGTGACGCCCGGCGCGTCGAACCGCCTCACTCTACCCGTGCGAACTGGTGTCGCACCACGTCGGCGTCGTCGTCCCACTCGAAGTTGCCGCCGTGCGCCTCGACCATCCGCTCTTTGTACGCCGCCAGCGACGGCGACCCCTCCCGCTTCGCGTCCTCGTCGGTCATGTCGCCGAGTTTGCGTTCGGTCACCTCGGTGAGTTCGAAGGTTACGCCGTCGATGTCGAAGGTGTCGCCTTCCTCGCCGTACCGGTTCCCGCGGTGCAGTTGGGTCACGTCGCCGGAGAGGGCGGCCTGTTTCACGCGGTCGTTCGGGAGCAGGTCGGCCGGGTCGTTGGCGGACGCGTCCGCCGGGTCGCTCTCGCTCATACCCCTCCGTTGGTCGCGGATCGGTTTATAAGCGCGGTCGGTGCGGCGCGGGCGCACGGCGCGTGGTGACGGGCCGCGCGTTCTGCGAATCTCGAAGGCGTCTCCCGCGCTCGTGATCACGGACGTGAACACCCTCGCCGGCGGCCGAGCCGAGGGATTCAAGATACTGCCGACCCCCTTCTCCGACGATGCGTCAGGACCACCTCATCACCGCGACACAGCTCTCGCGGGATGACATCGAGGCGGTGCTCGACCGGGCCCGCGAGGTCGCCGACGACCCGGCTGCCTTCGCGGACCGGCACGCCGGGCGCGTGCTCGCGCTCTGTTTTTTCGAACCGAGCACGCGCACCCGGATGAGTTTCGATAGCGCGGCCAAACGCCTCGGGATCGAGACGGTCGACATGGGCGATGTCGACTCCTCGTCGGTCTCGAAGGGAGAGTCGCTCTCCGACACCGTCCGCGTCATCGAGGGCTACGCGGACGCCCTGGTGCTCCGCCACCCGAGCGAGGGCGCCGCGACGCTGGCCGCCGAACACGTCTCCGTCCCCGTCGTCAACGCCGGCGACGGCGCGGGCCAGCACCCCTCACAGACCCTCCTGGATCTCCACACCATCCGCGAGAACCACGGGCTCGACGACCTCACGGTCGGTATCATGGGCGACCTGAAGTACGGCCGTACGGTCCACTCGCTCGCGGCCGCGCTCACCGAGTTCGACGCCAACCAGCACTTCATCAGTCCCGAGTCGCTGCGGCTCCCCCGGTCGGTCCGGTTCGACCTCCACGAGACCGGCGCGCAGGTGCGCGAGCACACCGACCTCGAAGCGGTACTCGAAGAGCTCGACGTGCTGTACGTCACCCGGATCCAGAAGGAGCGATTCCCGGACGAAAACGAGTACCACCGCGTCGCCGGCGAGTACCAGATCGACGCCGAGACGCTCGAAGACGCCGCCGACGATCTCACCGTGATGCACCCGCTCCCGCGGGTCGACGAGATCGCCCCCGACGTCGACGAGACCGACCACGCGACGTACTTCGAGCAGGCGCACAACGGGATTCCGGTGCGGATGGCGCTGCTCGACACCCTCTTGGAGAACGCTGAGGCCGCCGAGGGGACGGAGGTGGACCGATGAGCGAGCACGAACTCCGCGTCTCGAAGATCCGTGACGGCACCGTGATCGACCACGTCGAGGGCGGACAGGCGCTCAACGTCCTCGCGATTCTCGGCATCGACGGCTCCGAGGGGTACGGCGTCTCGGTCGGGATGAACGTTCCCTCGGACAGGCTCGGTCGCAAGGACATCGTGAAAGTCGAAGAGCGAGAGCTCTCGCAGTCGGAGGTCGACGTGCTCTCGCTCATCGCGCCCGAGGCGACGATCAACATCGTCCGCGACTTCGAGGTGGTCGAGAAGAACCGCGTCACCCGCCCGGACAGCGTCGAGGGCGTCCTCTCCTGTCCGAACCGGAACTGCATCACCAACGCCGGCGAGCCGGTGGACACCCGGTTCGACGTGGTCGCGGACGGCGTCCGCTGTGACTACTGCTCGACGATCCTGCGCGCGGACATCGCCGATCACATCGACGTGTGAGTCGGTCGGCGTCGCGGTCGCGACGGCGGCCCGCGTTGGCTCCGGTAACTTTTAGCGCCCGCCCCGCGTTATGTCGAATATGAGCAAGAAAGTGAAGCTCGTCGTGGTCCTGTCGCTGGTCGCACTCGCGTACTTCCTGTTCGCCGGCGACAAGGAGCCGGTAACGGTCGAGTAAGGTCCCACGGCCCCGCCGCACCGTTCGCCGACCGCCTCCCGCGGGCGCGGATGCCCGCCGTTTTTATCCGTCAGTCACGTAGCGACAGCCATGTACGGGGTCGTCACGCGCAACGCCGACGAGGTCGAGATGGAGCCGTTCGACCTCGGCTTCTACGAGGTGAAAGACGTCACGGGGCGGTCTGCCGCCCCGCTGCCGAACGCCGTGAACATGGTGTCGTGTTTCGGCGACAACGCCGCGGCGGGGGAGAACCCCGACCTCGTGCCGGTCGACGAGCGCGGCGAGCCGGCGACCCGCGACCGCGACTACTTCGACTGGGCGTACATCTGCCCGACCCACCCGGAGTACCGCGCGGGACTGTTAGAGATCATCGAGGACTGCGCGGCCGAAAACGGCGACGTGCGACTCGACGACGTGGGGTTTCCCCGCGAGGGGTTCTGTCACTGCGAGCGCTGCGAGCGACTGTTCGCCGAGAGCGACCGCGACGACTGGAGCGACTGGCGCGCCGACGTCATCACCGAGTTCGTCGCCGAGGCCGCCGACCGGATCCCCGGTCGCGTGTTGCTGACGCTGTACCCGGACCCGTACCCCGACCACCTGCGGGCGCGGGCGGGCCTCGACCTCGACCGGCTGGCCGACCACGTCGACGAGTTCGTGGTCCCGCTGTACGACACGGAGTACGCCACCACCTACTGGCTGGAGACCATCGCCCGCGGGTTCCGGTCTCGGCTCGGCGGCGACTACGACGTCCACGGCGCGCCGCCGGAGACGCCGTTCTCGCTCGAACTGTACGCGGTCGACGTCGCCGTCGACGACCTCATTCACGCCACGGAGGTCGCCGAGACGTACGCCAAAGACGTGTTCTTCGGGTACGACGCCAACAACGCGGCCGCCGCGCTCCGCCGGAAGGACGCCGACGAGCGCGACGGGGAAGTTCACCGGCCGGAGTGACCGCGGTAGTATCGCCCGCTCGCACTCAACAACCGGGGGAGCCGCATGAACGAGGGTTTAAATACCCGAGCGGTCGACGTTCACTCGACCGGCCGCCGGTGTGCGACACAACTGGTCGTCTCGCGTTCGCGCGGGGCGGTCACCTTTCAACGTCCGCACCGTAGCGGCGGTCGCCTTACACCGCTGAGCCGTCGGATCGTCGCTCGGTCGGTCGAAAGTCAAGCCACGCAGCTGCGGGTGTCTCCGGCGCTTACGCCAGCGACGCGAGCGCGTCGCCGATCCGGTCGACGGCGTCCGCAACGTCCGCGTCGTCGACGTCGAGGTGGGTGGTGAACCGCGTCGTGTACTCGTCGAACTCCACGCAGCCGACGCCGGCGTCTTTACACGCCGTCACGAGGTCGGCCGCCTCGACGCCAGCCGCGTCGGTGTGGGCGACGACGATGTTCGTGTCCGGTTCGGGCGCCGTGACGCCGCTCAACGCGTCGAGGCCGGCGGCCAGTCGCTCGGCGCTCGCGTGGTCCTCCGCGAGTCGGTCGACGTTCTCCAACGCGCGGAGACCGGGTGCGGCGATCATCCCCGCCTGCCGCATCCCGCCCCCGAACAGTTTCCGGACGCGCCGCGCCTCGTCGACGAACGCCTCGTCGCCGGCGAGGATCGAGCCGACGGGCGCGCCGAGCCCCTTCGAGAGACAGAACGTGACGCTGTCGACGGGCGCGACGATCTCGCTCGCGTCGACGCCGAGCGCGACGGCCGCGTTGAACACCCGTGCGCCGTCGAGGTGAACCGGCACGTCGGCGTCGCCGGCGACCGCCGCGGCCGCCTCTATCTCCTCGACCGGGACCGCGACCCCGCCGCGGTAGTTGTGGGTGTTCTCAAGCGACAGGAGACCGGTGCCGGGGCGGTGTAAGTCCTCGCTCACGAGCCCGGCGGCGACCGCGTCGGGAGTCGGGACGCAGCGCCCGCCCGCGTCGATCGTCCGTGTCTGGACGCCGGAGAGCTTCGCGGCGCCGGCGAGCTCCCAGCGGTAGATGTGTGACTCCCGTTCCAAGAGGAGCTCTTGGCCCGGTTCGGTGTGGACGTGGACCGCGATCTGGTTCGCCATCGTCCCCGAGGGGACGTACAGCGCCGCCTCGGTGCCGACCGCCTCGGCTGCGCGCCGCTCTAGCTCGTTGACCGTGGGGTCGTCGCGATACACGTCGTCGCCGACCTCGGCGGTCGCGGCCGCCTCGCGCATCGCCTCGGAGGGCGTGGTGACGGTGTCGGATCGCAGGTCGATGGTGTCCTCGTCGATCTCCATTCGTTGCCGGCGGTTCGGCGGCCGGGCGGAAATAGGTCGCGCTCGGGGCGGTGCGGCCGGGGGTTTCAGATCGGCGGCCGGGGGTCTCGGATTAGCGGCCGGGGCCCGAGACCGCCCGTCAGTGTCGCGTGCCCCCAGCCGGTCGGCGGGCGGTCGCCGGCTCCGGTCCCTTCTTAACTCGCGCGGCCGATCGTAGAGGTATGACAGCGGAAGCAGCGGCCGACGAGACGGCGGAGGCCCCCGACGCGTACGAAGCCCTCCTCGACCGAGTTCGCCGATGGAACACGGTCGGGAGCGCCGCCGGCGTCCTCGGGTGGGATCAGCAGGTGATGATGCCCGAGGGGGGCACCCCCGCGCGGTCGAAACAGCTCTCGACGCTCTCGTCGATCCGCCACGACATGGTCACGGACGAGGAGACCGGCGCCCTCCTGACCGAACTCGCCGACGCCGACCTCACCGACGAGCAGGCGGCGGTCGTCCGCGAGATCCGTCGCGACTACGAGCGCGCCGACGCCGTCCCCGTCGAACTCGTCGAGGAGATATCCGAGACCAGCAGCGAGGCGCTGCAGGCGTGGGAGGCCGCGAAGGCCGACGACGACTTCGAGGCGTTCGCGCCGCACCTGGAGAAACACGTCGAACTGCAGCGCGAGTACGCCGAACACATCGACCCCGACAGAGACCCCTACGAGGTCCTCTTCGAGGAGTTCGAGCCGTGTCTCTCGATGGAACGAACGGAGGAGATACTGGCGGAACTCCGCGAGACGCTCGTCCCCATGATCGACGCGATCCGCGAGTCGGACGCCGACCTCGCCGTCGACACCTTCGAGGGTACCTTCCCCGAGGACGACCAGGAGGCGCTCGCCCGCGACGCCCTCGAACTGGTCGGGTACGACTTCGACCGCGGCCGCCTCGACGTCTCCTCGCACCCGTTCACCGCAGGCAACCAGTTCGACTGTCGCGTGACCACCCGGTTCGACGAGTCGGACCCGCTGGGTGCCGTCGGCTCGACGATCCACGAGTTCGGCCACGCGCAGTACAACCTCGGGCTTCCGCAGGAGCAGTTCGGAACGCCCCTCGGCGAGTCGCGCGACCTCTCGGTCCACGAGTCGCAGTCGCGGCTCTGGGAGAACCACGTCGGTCGCAGCCGGGCGTTCTGGGAGCGCTTCCTGCCGGTCTTCCAGGAGCACTTCCCGCAGACCGACGACGCGACCGTCGAGGACGCCTACCAGGCGTTCAATCAGGTCCACGAGGACAACCTCATCCGGGTCGAGGCCGACGAGCTCACCTACCACCTCCACATCGTCGTCCGGTTCGAGATCGAACGCGACCTGGTCCGCGGCGACCTCGCGGTCGAAGACGTGCCCGAGGTCTGGAACGACAAGTACGAGCAGTACCTCGGAATCCGTCCGGAAACCGACAGCGAGGGCTGCCTACAGGACATCCACTGGAGCCACGGCAACTTCGGCTACTTCCCCACCTACTCGCTCGGCTCCGTGATGGCCGCCCAACTGTTCGACGCCGCCGAGAGCGAGATCGACGACCTCGACGCGAAGATCGCGGCGGGCGACTTCGACGACCTCCAAGCGTGGCTCAACGAGAACGTTCACGAACACGGCGCTCGCTACGAGACGAACGAGCTCGTCGAGCGCGCGACCGGCGACCCGTTCTCGGCCGACGCGTTCACCGACTACGTCGAGAGCAAGTACGGCGACCTGTACGATTTATAAGCGCGACAACGACGGCCCGGCGGACGCGAGCGGAACGACCGGGTCGCCGCGCCCGCCGCTCACCCCAGCCGAAGCCCGGTCATCAGCACGATGATTCCGAGCATGACGGCCGCCTCGAACAGGCCGACGACGAGGTTCGTCTTCTCGATGGATTCGAGCCGTTCGGGGTCCGGCTCCTCGCGGCGGCTCTCGTAGTAGGCGCGCAGGTGGATCCGGTTCGGCACGACGAGTCCGAAGGCGAACAGCCCCCACCCGACGCCCAGCGAGAGCGTCGGCCAGCGCCCCGAGAACCCGTAGCCGAGACCGAGGTCGCCGGAGAGCAGCAGCGTCCCGGAGAGGACCGTGGTCAGCGAGAACCCGAGGAGGAAGAAGACGACCTTCGGCGTGAGCGCGGTCGTCACCGCGGACGCGGTCTCGCGGTCGAGGCCGCCGAGCGTCGGCCCGATGACCGCCGGGAAGATCAGCGCGAACCCGAACCACACCGCGCCGGCGGCGACGTGGGTATAAAAGAGCAGCCGCGGCGAGGTGTTGGAGCCGCTCGCCGATCGGACGCTCTGTGACGCGACCATGCTCGTGACTCACAGCCATGGATGGCAGACATGTAGAATATTTATTAATAGTTTCGGCGGCGAGCGGTCGCTTCGGTCACTCGGTCCACGGCTCCGCCGTTCGTATTCAGTGGCCTCGCGTCCGCTCGGCCACTCGGCTCGCGGTTTCACCGCTCGCGTACGGGGCCTCGCGCTGCTCGGCCCCGCTACTTCTCGATGATGCTCTCTTCGACCGCCTCGCCGAAGTGGCGCGCCACGTCCTCGTAGTAGACGAGCGCCTCGTCGCCGACTTCGAGGTCGGTGACCGCCTTTCGCCCCTCAGCGGTCGCGACCTTCACCGTCTCGGCGTTCTGGATGAGCGTCTCGACGCGGTCGACCCCCTCGTCGGTCTCTACTTCGGCCTGCAGCCGGAACATCGGTCGCTTCTCGATTTTCACGCGCCCGACGATGGCCTCTCGCGTGTGCCCCTCGGTGTCGACCAGTTGGACCTCGTCGCCGCTCGATAGCTCGGCGAGGTAGTTCGTGCCGCCCTCCGGGTTACGGACGTACGCGTGGACAGCGCCGGCGTTCACCCGGAACGGGCGCGACTCGACGTACGGCGACTCGGCCGTCTCGGCGTGGACGAAGAACAGCCCCCGCGACATCGACCCGACCAACATCCCCTCGTCGTCGTCCATCAGCGACCCGGTGTCGATACAGACGCGGTCGGCCATCCCGGTGCGCTCGACCGCGGTCACCTCGGCGTGCTGGAGGTCCAGCGTCTCGCGGTCGGCGGCGTCGCGCGCTTCGACGGCGCCCCGAATCTCGTCGGGGGAGTCGCTGTCGAGGAGGACGCCGTCGGCGCCGATCTCGAGCGTCTCGAAGGCCGTCTGCGCCTCGGCGGCGGTCGTCGCGCCCGCGACGAGGTGCGTCTCGTCGCCGACCCGCGCGATCAGGTTTTCGAGCGGGATGATCGACCAGTCCTCGCCGATGATGACCGTGAAGTCGGCGGCGGTGGCGGCCTCCTCGGCGAACTTCTCGTACTCGGTGCCGAGAACGCGGACGTACGCGCCCTGCGCCCGGTCGTCGCGGCGGCGGATCGTCGTGAGGTCCGCCGATCCGGCGAGATCCTCGGGCATGTCGATGGTCCCGTCCCCCTCGCCGGCCTTGCCGACGAAGTACGCGTCGGCCTCGGCGTCGGCCTCGGCGTCGTCTATCACGTCCGCCTCGGAGCGGAACGCGGCGACTGAGATGTCGCCCAGCTCGCGGGCGCGCCCCACGTCCGCCTCGTCGACGAGGACCCAGTCTGCGCCCGCTTCGATGGCGGCCGTGATACGCTGTTTGCGCGTCTCCCAGTCGCCGACGTCGCCGTCGGCTTTCACCCAGACCGTGCGTGTCATTGTCGGAACCTCACGGCGGGCGGGCTTGAAAACTGCGGAAGGGTCCTGCGTTGCGGGCACGGACGCGTCGACGACAAAGCACTTATCACAGAGATAACACCGTTCGATGTACACCACCGAATGACGCGCTCAGGCCGGCACCTCTCGAACGCGCGGTCTCGATACGCCGCGGTCCGCGAGTCGCTCGGCGAGCGCGCCGCACCGTTTCTCGGGATCGATCCGCGAGCGCTCGGCGCGTTCCGTATCGCGCTGGCGCTCGTCCTGCTGTGGGACCTGCTCGTCTACCGGCTTCCCGGCGTGAGCGCGTTCTACACGGACGGTGGCGTCCTCCCGCGCTCGACGCTCGCAGAGGCGTTTCCGCTGTTAGAGGCCGTCTCGATCCACGCGCTGTCCGGCTCGGCGTGGGCGCAGACGGGGCTGCTCGCGCTCGCGGCGTGTGCCGCCGTCTGCCTGCTCGTCGGCTATCGAACGCGGCTGGCAGCGGTCGTCTCGCTAATCCTGCTCGCGTCGCTGTACGCCCGGAACCCCTACGTGATCAACGGGGGGAACACGGTTCTGGTCGTGGTTCTCTTCGTCAGCCTCTCGCTCCCGCTCGACGCGCGCTGGTCGCTCGGGGCGGGCCGCCGGAGCGGCGAGACCGACCGAGCCGACGACGACGCGGACCCGCGGCGCTGTTCGGTCGGCACGGCCGTCACGCTCCTGACGCTCGTGTCGATTTACACGGTCAACGCGGTCGCCAAGTACCGGAGCGACGCGTGGATGTCGGGCGGCGCGGTCGCCCAGATATTCCAGTTGTCGGAGTTCGTCGTGCGATTCGGGCCGTTCGTCGCGGAACACGCCGCGATCCTCGAAACCGTCAACTGGCTCTGGACCGCGCTCCTGTCGGCGTCCGTGCTGTTGGTCGTCGCGACCGGTCGGCTCAGGACCGGGGTCGTCCTCGCGTTCGTCTCGGCACACCTCGGCATGGCCGCGACGATGCGGCTCGGCGTGTTCCCGTTCGTGATGATCTCGATCCTCCTGTTGTTTCTCCCGCCCGGCGTCTGGACGCTCTTCGAGTCCGTCACGCCGACGCTCCGCGGTTCGTCTCGCCCCGCGGAGGCGGACTCCGCCTACCGAGGCGACGGCGGGAGCGCGGCCGGGCCCGAGCGCCGCGGCGACGGGTCCGCGACCGACGCGGCGCCCCGGTCGAGGGGTCGCCGGGCGATTCGAGGGGGGTCGACCCTGCTTCTCGTGGGCTTCTTCGTCGCCCTCGTGTGGTGGCAGGCCGCGGGGGTCGGGCTCGTCGACCTCCCGGCCTCGGAGTCGGACGGCGGGCTCTCGGAGGTGAGCTGGTCGTTCTTCGCGCCGAACACGCCCGACGGCTCCAACTGGTACGTCGTCCGCGGGACGCTCGAATCGGGCGACGCGATCGACCTGCGCGACGGCGGCGCGGTCACCTACGACCGCCCGCCAGACGCGGCGGAGACGTATCCGTCCACGCTCTGGCACCAGTTCGGATTCAGGATGAAAAGCGCCGGAGCCGATCGGTACCGGCCGCTGGCGGCGTACGCCTGTGAGCAGTCGGACCGCAACGTGACCGCCGTGACCGTCTTCCACGTCGAACAGCCGGTCGATCCCGACGGGCCGGTAGGTGACCCGGTGACGGAGGAGAAGGTGCGGGTCGCCTGCTGAGAGGGATCGTCGTCGCGGGCGGAGCGTCGGGGGGTGCGGGATGTCCCGAGCGGTGCGGGGCGCCCCGAGCGTTTTACCGTGGCTGGCGCGTCGTGCGGACCATGTCCGACTCACCGCACGTCGTCGGTATCGCCGGCAGCCTCCGAGACGAGAGTTACACTCGCCTCGGCGTCGGTCGCGCGCTCGACGGCGTCCGCCGTGCGGGGGGAACCGCCGAACTGATCGACCTCCGAGCGTACGACCTCCCGACGTACGACGCCGACGCCGACGAGGCGGGGGACGCGGGCGAATTTAAAAGGCTCGTTCGCGAGGCCGACGCGGTCCTCCTCGGGACGCCGGTGTATCACGGCTCGTACTCGTCCGCGCTGAAGGCGGCGCTCGACTACTGCGGCTTCGAGGAGTTCGAAGACGAGACGGTCGGGCTGCTCGCGGTCGCCGGCGGCGGGTTCCCGGTGACGGCGCTAGAACACCTCCGGTCCGTCTGTCGCGCGCTCAACGCGTGGGTGATCCCCCATCAGGTGGCCGTCCCCCGCGCCCACGCGCAGTTCGAGGCCGGCGACGTCGTCGACGACGCCCTCGACGACCGGGTGCTCACGCTGGGGCGTCGCGCGGTACAGTACGCCGACATCGAGCCGGACCCGGACTCGTTCGAGTCCGGACAGAACGTCGGCGCCGAGTGAGTCTTACGCCTCGACGAAGCCGCCGGCCCGGAGCGCCTCGTCGACGCTCGCGTCGTCGTGGATGACCGCCGACACCGCGCGGGCGATCCCTTCGGGGTCCTCGTGCTGGAAGATAGACCGCCCCATCGACACGCCGGCGGCGTTGCCGTCCATCGCGCCGCGGACCATCTCGATGGTGTCGCGGTCCGTACCCCGCGACCCGCCGGCGATGACGACCGGGAGCCGAGTGGACTCGGTGACGCGAGCGAAGGAGTCGCCATCGCCGGAGTAGCCGGTTTTCACTACGTCGGCGCCGACCTCCTCGGCGAGCCGGACCGCGTGGCCCAGCGACTCGGGGTCGGTCTCGTCGACGCCCTCGCCGCGCGCGTACGCCATCGCGAGGACCGGCATGCCGAGCCGCGAGGCCTCGGCGGTCAGTTGCGAGAGGTCCTCGATCTGGTCCGGCTCGTGTTCGGAGCCGACGTTGATGTGGAACGAGACGGCGTCGGCGCCCGCGCGCACCGCGTCCTCGGCGGTGCCGGTGACGCGTTTGTCCTGTTCGTCGGGACCGATGGTCGTCGACCCGTTGACGTGGACGATGTAGCCCGCGTCGTTTTTGTGCTCGTGGACGCGCGGCGCGATGCCGCGCTGCGTGAGGACGGCGTCCGCGCCGCCGCTCGTCACGCCGTCTATCGTCGACTCGATGTCGACGAGCCCCTCGACGGCGCCCATCGTGAGCCCGTGGTCCATCGGGACGATGAGGTACTTGTCGTTCGTGGAGATGCGGTCGAGTCGTGCCGAGAGTCCTGCTGTCATAGTGGTACGGTCGTTGTGTGAGAGTGTGGCAATCGAAGGTAAGTGGGTTTCGTTCGGGGACGTATTGACTTCAAGCGGCGGCTACCGCGACTCCACGGCCTCGGTGCGGGCCGCCTGACCCCGTTCCGCGCCCGCGGTCAGCTCCCGCGAGAGGGCTTCGAGGCGGTCGGCGACCGCCTCGGTCGACAGGTCGTTTTCGACGCCCTCGGCGACGATGTCGACCAGCGCCGACCCGACGATGATCCCGTCTGCGCCGCCGGCGACGATGCGTTCGGCGTGGTCGCCGGCCGAGATGCCGAAGCCGACGGCCTTCGGCACGTCGTACTCGCGCAGTCGGTCGAGGCTGCTCGTGGTCTGGTCGGAGACGTCGTCGCGCGCGCCGGTCGTCCCGAGCCGCGCCTGCACGTAGACGTACCCCGACACCTGTCCCATGATCCGGTCGAGGCGGTCGCCCACCGTGGTCGGGGCGACGATGAACACGAGGTCGAGGCCGAACTCGTCGCAGGCCTCCCGCAGCGGGTCGGCCTCTTCCGCCGGTAGGTCCGGGACGACGAGCCCCTCGATCCCGGCCGCGGCGGCGCGCTCGACGAAGGGGCGGGGGCCGTCGGCCTCTCCGTACTGATAAATCAGGTTGTAGTAGGTCATGCAGACGAGCGGCGCCTCCACGTCCACCTCCTCGGCGAACTCGAAGAACCGACCGGGTGTCATCCCGCCGTCGAGCGAGCGCACGAGGGCGCCCTGGATCGTCGGCCCCTCCGCGATCGGTTCCGAGAAGGGGAGTCCCAACTCGATCACGTCGGCGCCGCCGCGGTCGAGCGCCTCGACGTACGCCTTCGACGACTCGTAGTCCGGGTCGCCGACGGCGAGGTACGGGATATAGGCGGGGCCGTCGTCGAACGCGGCCGCGATGGCGGCCGAGTTGCCCGTCTCCGCCATTCAGATCCCCCCCGTGAACATCGACATATCGGGCGCTTCTTCGATGTCGCGTTTGTCGGTCTCCTCGATGGCGGCGTCCAGATCCTTGTCGCCGCGCCCCGAGACGTTCACGACGACGCGCTCGCCGAGCTCCTCGTGGTGTTCCTCCAGGAACCCGAACGCGTGGGCGGTCTCTAACGCGGGGATGATCCCTTCGGTCGACGAGAGCCGGTGGAACCCTTCGAGCGCCGCGTCGTCGTCGACGGCGACGGGGTTCACCCGTCCCTCGTCGACGAGGTACGCGAGTTCGGGGCCGACGCCGGCGTAGTCGAGCCCGGACGAGATGGAGTGGCTCTCCATGATCTGGCCGTCAGAGTCCTGGAGCAGTTTGGTGCGCGCCCCGTGGAGAACCCCCTCCGCGCCGGCGTACAGCGACGCCGAGTTCGGGGCGACGCCGGTCTCCTCGTTGACTTCGAGCGTCGAGCCGCCGGCCTCGACCGCGTGGAGCGCGACCGACTCGTCGTCGACGAAGCCGGCGAACGTGCCCATCGTGTTCGAGCCGCCGCCCGCGCAGGCGACCACGTCGGTCGGCAGGTCGCCCAGCTTCGCCATCGACTGCTTGCGCGCCTCCTCGGCGATGACCGCCTGGAAGTCGCGGACCATCACCGGGAACGGGTGCGGACCGACGACCGACCCGATGATGTAGTGGGTGTTCTCGACGGTGGTCGCCCAGTCGCGCATCGTCTCCGAGATGGCCTCCTTCAATGTGCCTCGCCCGGCGGTGACCGGGTTCACCTCGGCGCCGTTGAGCTTCATCCGGAAGACGTTGGGGCGCTGGCGGTTGATGTCGCGCTCGCCCATGTAGATCTCGCAGGGCATATCGAGGTGGGCGGCCGCCATCGCGGTCGCGGTGCCGTGTTGGCCGGCGCCGGTCTCCGCGATGATCCGCTCTTTGCCCATGTACTTCGCGAGCAGCGCCTGTCCGAGCGCGTTGTTCAGCTTGTGTGCCCCACCGTGGAGCAGGTCTTCGCGTTTGAGGTACACCTCGCGGTCGTACCGCTCGGAGAGCCGGTCGGCGCGCTGGAGCGGCGTCGGTCGCCCCCCGAAGTCCGCGAGCCGCTCGCGGAACTCGTCCATGAACCCGTCCTCGTTGTTGAGGACGTACCGGTGGTAGGCGTCGGACAGTTCCTCGATGGCGGGCATCAGCGCCTCGGGGACGTACTGGCCCCCGTAGCGTCCGAACTTCCCGTCCTCGCGGCCGCGCTCGCGACCGGGCCGTCGCGACGGCGTCGCCGCGTCGGCCGCGTCTCCCGCGCTCGTCGCCTCGCTCGTCGTGGATTCCGTCTCGCTCATGTGGATGTCTCCGTGGTGTCTGGGGTGTCCCGCTCGTCGGTCGTCGCTCGCGTCAGCGCTCGCGCGTTCGCCGTCACGTCGCCGTCCATGATCGCGCTGCCGACGAGGAGGGCGTCGGCGCCGGCGGCGCGCATTCGTCGGACGTCGGCCGGCGAGCCGATCCCGCTTTCAGCGATGAGGGTCACGTCGTCTGGAACATGGGGCGCCACCGACTCGAACGTTTCGAGGTCGACGACCAGTTCGGCGAGGTCGCGGTTGTTCACGCCGACGATCGTCGCGCCCGCGTCGATCGCTCGCTCCAACTCGTCGCGGTCGTGGACTTCGACGAGGACCTGGAAGCCCCGGTCGCGCGCGGCGGCGAGCAGGTCCGCGAGGTCGTCGCCGACGAACCGGGCGATGAGCAGGATCACGTCGCTCTCGACGGCGTCGAGCTGCGACTCGTCGACGACGAAGTCCTTCCGGAGGACGGGCACGTCGACGGCCTCGCGCACCCGTTCGAGCGTCTCGACGCTCCCGCCGAAGTGCGCGGGCTCGGTGAGGACGCTCAGCGCGGCCGCGCCCCCGGCGACCATCCCCTTCGCGAGCGTCACCGGGTCGTCGTCGCGGGTGCCGTCCGTCGTCGGGCTCGTGGGCTTGATTTCGGCGATGAGCGGAACGCGTCCGTCGGCCGCGGCCCGGTCGAACGCCGCCCGCAGGTCGCGGGGGTCGACGCTGACCGCGCCGGATCGGCCCTCGGCCGCCCGGTCGCGAGCGGCGGACAGGATCGATCTGACCGCCGGGGCCAACTCGGTTTGATCCTCCATTAGTGTACACTAATGCACGTATCTGTTCATAAGACTTGCGGGCACCGACAGCGATTCGCGAGCGGGCGGCGAGAAATGGGTGGCGGCGCGCGAACCCCGGCCGCCTCCGGATTATTTAACCACCCCGGTGACAGTGTGTGTCCATGGACACGACGGGGACGACGGGCGTCTTCGCCCGCGAGGTCGACGGAGTCGGGCGGGCGATCGAGGTCGGATTCGCCGGCGGGCGGGTCATCTCGGTGTCGTTTCCGGCCACGGCGCCGGCGGACGCGGACGACGACCACGACCTGCTCGACCGGATCGAGGCGTTCCTCGACGGCGAGCGCGACGCGCTCGGCGATGTCGCCACCGGGCTCACGGTCCCGACCGACCGCCGCGCGGTCCTCGAAGCGCTCGAAACGATTCCGTACGGCGAGGAGGTGTCGGTGAGTCGCCTGACCCGGCTGGCCGCGCTCGACGCCGACGACGCCGACGACCTCGAACTGGTCACCGACGCGCTCCGGGAGAACCCGATTCCGATCCTCTTCCCGGACCACCGCGTGCAGGGCGGCCCGTACGCCACCCCGAGCGACGTGCGCGCGGCGTTCCGACGCGCAGAGGGTTTATAAACCGGATCGCGGCGCGCGACGCCGACCGGCACGACCCCAACCGGCACGACCCCGACCGACCCACGCACTCACCATGATCGAACTCTCGCGGCCAACCTACGACCACATCGTCGCCCACGCCCGCGACGGCGGCGCGTTGGAGGTCTGCGGCCTCCTCGCCGGCGTCCGCGGGGGAGACGGCGAGCCGAGCGTGGCCACCGAAGCGTACGCGGCCGAGAACGTCGCCGAAACACCCCAAACGCGGTACGCGATGGACGCCGAAGAGCAGCTGGAGCTCATCGAGCGGGCGGAGGCCGCGGGCCTCGACGTGGTCGGGTTCTACCACTCACACCCGGCCGGTCCGACCCGCCCGAGCCAGACGGACGCCGAGCGAGCGACGTGGCCGGGGCACTCGTACGTGATCTGCGCGCTCGACGGCGCACCGTTCGTCGGGTCGTGGCGGTGGCGCGGAGCCGACGGGTTCGAACAGGAGACGGTCGCGGTGCGGGGCGACCGGGAGGAGTGACGGGCGACGAGCGGCGTGTCGCCGGCGTCCGTGCGTAGGTTGATACCCGCGAGCGTCGACTACGACTCATGCAAACCCACCGAAGGCGGGGGGAGGAACTCCTCCGCGCGGTCGTCCACGAGGTCCGCGTCGAGAAGCTCACGTTCGTCGCCGGATCCATCGCGTACCACGCGTTCATCTCGATTCTCCCGCTCATCTTGCTGGTCGTGACCCTGCTACAGCAGACGCAAAACACCGCGTTACAGGACTCCATCATCGGACTCATGCAGGCGGTGCTCACGGCCGAGGCGAGCGCGCTCATCCAGCAGGGGCTCTCCGAGGCGGATGCGTCCGTCTCACTGCTCGGCGCGGCGTTCCTCGTCTGGGGCGCCCTGCGGATCTTCCGCGGGATGGACACCGCGTTCTCGGACATCTACGAGACGGAGGCGGAGAACACGTTCGCCGACCAGCTCAGCGACGGACTGGTGTTGCTCGCGACGGTGACGCTCTCGATAGTCGCCGCGAGCGTGATCGGGAGCCGCCTTCCCGCGACCGGGGCGGGCGTCGGCGGGACGGCCTTCCGAACCCTCACGACCGTCGTCGGGCTGTTCGTCGTCTTCTATCCGATGTACTACATTTTCCCGGACACCGACGTCTCCGCGCGGGAGGTCCTCCCCGGCGCGGCGTTCGCGGCCGTCGGCGTCGCGACCGCTCAGGTCGTGTTCACGCTCTTTAAGAGCGGCGCGACCGGCGGCAACCTCGTCGCGAGCATCCTCGTCTTGTTGACCTGGCTGTACATCATCGGCCTGCTGTTGTTGGTCGGCGCGGCGATCAACGCGGTGTTCTCGAACCGCTCCAGCGACGTCGACGTGGACCCCGTGTTCGGCGGGGTTCCCCGGTGGTCGCGGGCCGACGACGGCGCCGTAGATCGGGCCGAACTCGTCGAACGGCTGGAGGCGGTCGTCGCGGAAGTCGCCGAGACGGACGCCGGCGTCGTGATCGAGTTCGACGACGGCGTGTGCGTCGAACTGGGGACGCCACACACGGCGAGCGTCGGCCGGACGTCCGGCGTCTTCGGCCTCGACCGGGCCGTCAGCCTCACGCTCCACTGGTGGGCAAAGGAGTCGGCGAACGCGGAACGCGAGTAGGACCCCGCGGTCGGTGTTTATAACCAAGCGACCCGCGGCGACCACGCGGACCGGCGCGCCCGGTCAGATTTCGAAGTCGGGCGTGTCGAACGCGCCCTCGTCGGCCTCGATGTCGTAGTTCTCGATGGCCGTGAGGGCGAGTTCCAGCGTCGACTCGGCGTCCCAGCGGCCGGTGTTGATCGCCAGGTCGTAGATCGACCGGTCCGAGAGATCGATACCGTAGTACGACTGGTAGCGCTGCTCTTCGATCACCTCGCGCACCTGCATCTCGGAGGTCATCTCCTCGCGGTCGAGCGTCCGGTCGGCGCGCACCTCGTCGGGCGCGTCGAGCCAGATCCGCATGTCGGCGCGGTTGCCGGCGATCCAGCCCGCGAGCCGCGATTCGAGCACGAACGCCTTGTTCGCGGTGCCCCACTTCTCGGCGATCCGGCGGAGGCGCTCGTCCAGCGCCCGGTCGATCTCCTCGGACTCGCCCGTCTTCGCGATCAGCTGTGAGAGGCTCATGTCTCGCTCCGCGGCGATCTCGCGGAACAGTTCGCCGCCCGAGACGAAGCCGCAGTCGAGCGTCGCCGCGAGCTCTTCCACCAGCGTCGTCGCGCCGCAGCCCGGCGGCCCCGAGACCGTTATGAAGAGGTTCCGGTCGATATCGCGCTCCGTCGACGCCGAGGGTGTACTCATACGTGGGCGCCACGGACGGACCCCGGATAAACGGGCCGGTTCGGGCGAGTTCGAGTCGCGTCGGTCGATCGCGGCACGGCCGACGGGCGGTTCGTCTGCTCCCGTCCCCCGGCCGTGCAGCGATCTGCGAGACCGGAACACCGAACTGTGCGCGCGCCATCAGCGGTCGTATGCCGAGCGCCGACGCGCCCGACCGCGCCGACCATTCGCGCCTCCGACGGCGGTTTCTCGGAGCGGTCGCCGCCGGCGCGCTCGGCCTCGTCGCGCTCCGGCCGCTCTTCGGCGGGCGGTGGCTGCTCGGCGCGGCGCCGGTCGGCCTGTACCTGGCGGTGTACGCCGGAAGCAACCTGACTGCGAACCGGGCGCCGGGTGCCGCTCGCGCCCGCTCGACGCTCGGGGCCGCGAACGCCATCACGCTGTTCCGCGGGTGGCTCCTCGCCGTCCTCGCGGGAGCGCCGCTCGGGTCGGCGCCGAACCGGTGGGTGCCGGTCGCGCTGTTCTGCGTCGCCGTGTCGCTCGACGCGGTCGACGGGGCGGTCGCGAGGCGGACCCGCGAGACAGTCCTCGGCGCACGACTCGACGCGGCGGTCGACGCCCTCGCGGTCCTCGTCGGCGGGGTCGTCGCGGTCGGGGGCGGGGCGCTTCCGGCGTGGTACCTCGTCGCCGGCGGCGTCTGGTACGCCTACGCGGGGTCGCTGTGGCTCCGGAAGCGCGCCGGCGAACCGACCTACGAACTCCCGCCGAGCCGCGTCCGCGGACCGATCGGTATCGCGCAGTTTCTCGTCGTCGCCGCGGGGCTGGCTCCCGGTATCGGCGGCCGACCGCTCGCGGCGGTCGCGGGCGTCGCGCTGGCGGTCCTCCTCGCGAGTTTCGTCCGCGACTGGGCGGCCGCGACCGGGCGGTTGGGACGCGACGACCCGCCTATCGCTCCCGAGTGATCGGGCGGGCGGGTCGTCGGAGCGAAACGGTCACAGAAGCAAACGGTCACAGGAGCAAATGGTCACAGAAGCCGCCGTCGGTCGCCCTTACGTCTCTCGGCGAAGCAACACGATCAGCGCCGCGATCAGGACGACCTGCGCGCCCTTGTCGACGGCGTGACCCGCGGGTATCGGCGGCACGTCGTTCAGCAGGTACCACAAGACGATCTGCCCGCCCGTGAAGGGGATCCCGAGCAGGTAGACGAGCCGGGGACGGTACGCCACGAGCACCGCGGCGATCCCGAGCGCGAACCCCGCGGTCGCGAACAGGAACGACACACCGAACACGCCGCCGATCTGCACCCCGGTCACGAGGTGGTACACGCCCGTGACGGCGGCGGCGGCGATCCCGACCCAGTGGACCGGCGTCAGGGCGTCGAAGTCGATATTGTCGGTGAGTGCCATGTTCACGTTTGGTATGGTTCCCCGGTCCCTTAGGTGTGCCCGTGGCGTCCGCCGCGTCTCCGACACCACCGCCCGCACGCGCACACCACGTCACCGAACATCCAATAGGCACCGGCCTCAATAAAGTGCTATGCCGTCTCATATCTATCTCGCCCCGCGGACGGCGGAGGGTTCGTGAACGTGGGTGCCGCCCGCGCGATCGAGTTCTCGGCCTCTCGCGAGGTCGACGTGGTCGACGTCGACCCGCCGGCGCCCGACCGCGGCGAAGTCCTCGTCGAGACGACGGTGTCGGCCGTCAGCGCGGGGACGGAACTGCTCGCGTACCGCGGCGACCTCGACCCCGAGACCGCCGCCGACGAGGCGCTCGAAGCGCTCTCCGGCGATCTCTCGTACCCCCTCCGGTACGGCTACTCGGTGGTCGGGACCGTCGCCGCCGTCGGCGACGGCGTCGACCCCTCGTGGCGCGGCGAGACCGTGTTCGGTTTTAACCCCCACGAGGGCCGGTTTCTCGCCTCCACCGAGGAGTTACAGCCGGTCCCGGACGGGATCGGTCCCGAGACCGCGGCGCTTTTCGCCAACACCGAGACCGCGGTCAACTTCGCGCTCGACGGGGCGCCCCGGATCGGCGAGCGCATCGCCGTGTTCGGGCAGGGCGTCGTCGGCCTGCTGACGACCGCGCTCCTCTCGCGGTCGCCGGCGGCGGACGTCGTCGCCGTCGAGCCCAGAGCGGACCGCCGCGCCCTGGCCGACGCGCTCGGCGCCGACGCCACCGTCGATCCCTCGGCCGTCGACGCGAGCGAGGCGCTCCGCGATCGCACCGGCGGCGTCGACCTCGCGGTCGAGGTGAGCGGTCGCCCCGAGACGCTCGAAACCGCCGTGGAGGCGACCCGCTTCGGCGGCCGCGTCCTCGTCGGGTCGTGGTACGGGACGAAGCGCGCCGAGATCGGGTTCGGCGACCACTTCCACCGGGGGCGCGTGGCCGTCGAGAGCAGCCAGGTCTCGACCATCGCCCCCGAGCTTCGCGGCCGGTGGGACGCCGACCGCCGCCGCGAGACGGCCTGGCGCGAACTCCGCCGGCTCCAAGCCGAAGACCGCATCGCCGACCGGCTCGTGACCGACCGATTCGACGTCGAGGAGGCGCCCGCCGCGTACCGCCGGCTCGCTGACGACGCCGAACCGACCGTCCAGGTACTGTTCACCTACTAACCCCGCTCTCACGCCGCAACACATGTACGCGCTCACCGTCTCCGAACCGTTCGTCGCACAGCACTTCCTGACCGTCCCGAGCCCGCCGCCGGAGGAGGCGGCGCTCCACTCACACGCCTTCGAGGCCGAAGTGACCTTCCGCGGGTCGACGCTCGGCGAGTACGGCTACCTCCTCGACATCGACGTAGCGACCGCGCGGGTCGCCGAGGCGGTCGACGCGTACCGCGACGAGACGCTCAACGACCGGCTCGAAGGGAACCCGAGCGTCGAGCGGCTCGCGCGCGCCCTGTTCGACCGGCTCGCTGACATCGACGCCCCGGCGGTCGAGGAGCTGACCGTCGCCGTCCACGAGGACGACACGGCCCGCGTCTCCTACACCGGGTCGCTTCGGTGATGCACGTCGGCCTCGTCGTCGCCGGCGACATCGACAGCCGGTCGGGCGGGTTCTACTACGACCGGCGGCTTCGCGACCGCCTCCGCGAGCGCGGCCACGAGGTGACGGTGTGTTCGCTCCCGTGGCGGTCGTACGCGCGACAGCTCGCGGACTCGCTCCGAGCGCGCCGGATCGCGGCGCAGCTCGACGGGGTGGGCGCCGACGTGCTCGTCGAAGACGGGCTCGCGCACCCCTCGCTCGTCGCCGCGAACCGCCTCCTGGAGACTCCCACCGTGGCGCTCGTACACATGCTCGCCTCGCGGGCTCGCGAGGGCGTCGCTCGCCGCGTCGTCCGGCGGATCGAGGGCCGGTTCCTCGCCGGCGTCGACGCCGCGATATACAACTCGACGGCGACCCGCGAGGGGGCCGAGTCCCTCGGTGGGCCGCAAGTCGGCGTCGTCGCGCCGCCCGCGGGAGACCGCTTCGCGCCGTCGCCGTCGGGGCCGGAAATCCGCGAGCGCGCCGCCGCGGGGCCGCTCAGGCTCGTCTTCCTCGGCAACGTCGTCGAGCGAAAGGGGCTGGCCGCGCTCGTCGCGGGACTGGCCGGCGTCGAGCGGGCGCCGGACCGCGACGTGGACTGGCGGCTCACCGTCGTCGGGGACACCGGAGTCGATCCGGGGTACGTCGAGCGCGTCCGGGGACTGGCCGCCGAGGCGGGGATCGCCGGGCGGATCCGGTTCACCGGGCGGCTCGCGGACGACGCGGTCGCGGCGCGGCTCCGGGAGGCGCACGTCCTCGCCGTCCCCTCGCGCTACGAGCCGTTCGGCATGGCGCAGTTGGAGGCGATGGGGTTCGGCTGCGTCCCGCTCGCCTCGACCGCCGGCGGCACCGGCGAGTTCGTCGCCGACGGCGAGTCAGGCTTCCTCGTCCCCCCGGACGACGCGGACGCCGTCACGGACCGCATCCGCCGCCTCGACGACCGCGAGCGGCTGGCCGAGATGGCGGTCGCTGCCCGCCGCGCCTACGAGGCGTGGCCGACCTGGCCCGAGACGCTCGACGCGGCCGTCGACTTCTTAAAAGGGGTGCCGTCGCGATGACGGGCGAAGGCGGCTCGGAGGTGGACCACGCGACGTACCTCGACGCGAAGCGGGCATTGGACGACCGGTCGCTGAACCGCGACGTGCTCGACGCGTTCGGCGCCGCGCTCCCCGCCGAGCCGACCGTACTGGAGGTCGGCGCGGGCACGGCCACGATGGTCGAGCGGCTCGTCGAGTGGGGGGTCGTCGACGGCGGCCGGTGGGTCGCGGTCGACGCGCACGATGCGGCGCTCGCGGCCGGCCGCGACCGGCTCGGGGACCGGGTGGGCGACGTCGCGATGACGTACCGCGTCGCCGACGCGTTCGAGTTCGCGGCCGAGGCCGCCGAAGCGGGCGAGCGGTTCGACGCCGTCGTCGGCTGCGCGTTCTTCGACGTGGTCGACGCCGCCCCCGCGGTCGACGCGCTCTCCGCCGTCGCTCCCGTTGCGTACGCGCCGATCACGTACGACGGGGAGACGACGCTCGCGCCGGCGGACCCGGCCGACGACGCCGTGTTGGCGGCGTACCACCGACACATGCGAGACCGGCGTCCGGGCGGGCCGGACGGGGCGGAGGCGTTGGCGGACGCGGCCGCCGAGACGGTCGCGAGCGGGCCGTCGGCGTGGCGGATCGAGCCGCCGTACTCGCCCGGCGACCGGACCGTCCTCGCGCACCTCCTCGACACCATCGAGTCGGCGGTCGGCGAGGTCGGGTACGACGCGAGCGACTGGGCCGCGCGGCGCCGCGCGGCGATGGCGGCCGACGAACTCGCCTACCGCGCCGCGAACCGCGACCTCCTCGTCCGTTTTTAACTACCCGGCACGGACGGCGGCACCTGCGGGAGCGCGTCGAGCAGCGCGACGGTGTAGTAGACGAACACCGCGGTCGCCGCGATGGCCAGCAGGACCAGGAAAAGCAGGATCATGCGCTCGTCGCTCCTGACGACCGCGCTCGCGTCGGCGACGAACTGCGACGGGCTTCGGCGGGGACGCATCGCTGTTCGGTTGTACGGCGAGTGATAAATAGCGTGGGGCGGCCGCGACCGGGTTCGGCCGGGCCTTGCGGTCGAATCCGACCCCGGTCAGTCGCTGCCGGCGGTCGGCGTCTGCGAGTCTGATAAGGGCTCGCCGTCGACCGGCTCGTCCGGGTTCGCGTCGATGGCGGCGTCGCTGAGCCCCAGTTGGGCGTCCACGTCGGCGTCCTCGCGCACGTGGACCGTCCCCCGGTGGATCGCGATGGCGTCCGCGAGGTGGAGCCGGACGGCGTCGAGCAACACGTCGGCTTCGAGCGGTTGTCCGCGACGCTTGATCTCGTCGACGCCGGCGCCGGCGGGCACGTCGAAGGCGCGCTGTGCGATCACCGGCCCCTGATCGAGGTCGGTGGTGACGTAGTGGGCGGTGACGCCGGCGACCCGGACGCCGGCGTCGTTGGCCTGTCGGTACGCCTCCGCGCCGGGGAACGCCGGCAGAAGCGAGGGGTGGACGTTGATGATCCGGCCCTCGTAGCGGAAGACGACCTCCGGCGAGAGGATGCGCATGTAGCGGGCTAACGCGATGAGGTCGATCTCGTACTCGGCCAGCAGGTCGAGCAGGCGCTCTTCGTCCGTGTTGCCGTTGCCGTCGCCGACGTCGTAAAAGGGCTTGTCGTAGCGCTCCGCGAGCGAGCGGAGGTCGCCGCGGTTGCCGATCACGACCGGAATCTCGGCGCCCTCGCCGTCGTCGACGAGGTCGCCGTTGGCCTCGGCCTCAAGGAGGGCCTCGGGCGCGTGCGTCTCCTTCGTCACGAGGAGCGCGATCCGGCGGGCGTCGCGGTCGCTCGGGAACCGGACCTGGATGTCGACGCCGAGTTCGCGGCTGAGTTCGGCGAGCGCGCGCCGGAGTTCGTCTCGCGAGGTCTCCATCTCCGAGGCGTCGACGCGGGTCGTCATCCGGAAGACGCCCTCGCGGACCGCCTGGTCGAGGTCCTCGATGTTGATTCCCCGCTCGAACAGCAGGGAGGTGACTCGCGCGATGAGGCCGGTCTTGTCTCCTCCGACGACCGTAATTTCGGTTAGTTCGCGGGTCATGCGACGATCACCTCCGCAAGTTCGAACGGCTGCATACACCCACTTCGAGAACACGGAGGGGTTTGCCCCTTTCGTTCCGTGCCGACGTTGCTACCCACACGAACGACCACTAAATATCCACGAACGTGGATATAAAAGACGTTCCAAAACGGTTTTTACACACGACTCCGCACTCCACCACATGACGGCATACACCGCGACGGTGACGGTCCGCTTGAAGCGGGGCGTCCTCGACCCGGAGGCCGAGACGACACAGCAGGCGCTCGAACGCCTCGGGTTCGAGCTGTCCGACCTCCGGTCGGCCGACCGATTCGAGGTCGACCTCGACGCCGCCGACGCCGACGAGGCAGCCGACCGCGCCGACGAGATGGCCGAGCGGCTGCTCGCGAACCCGACCATCCACGACTACGAGGTCGCGGTCGCGGAGCGATGACGGTCGCCGTCGCCGAGACGACGCCGATCGTCACCGACGCGAGCGGCGCCGGCGGAACCGCTGCGGCCGCCCACGCGGGGTGGGCGGCGTGACGGTCGCCGTCGTCCAGTTCGGCGGCTCGAACTGCGACCGCGACGCGGTCCGCGCGCTCGACCACCTCGGCGTCGACGCGGAGCGCGTCTGGCACGAGGACGGCCTCCCGGACGACGCCGACGGCATCGTCCTCCCCGGCGGCTTCTCGTACGGCGACTACCTGCGAGCCGGTGCGATGGCCGCCCGCGATCCGATACTGCAAGCGGTCAGAGACGCGGCCGCGGAGGGCGTCCCGGTACTCGGCGTCTGTAACGGCGCCCAGATCGGCTCGGAATCCGGCCTCGCGCCCGGCGCGTTCACCACCAACGCCTCCGCGCGCTTCCAGTGTGAGCCCGTTCACCTGCGCGTCGAGCGCGCCGACACGCCGTGGACCGCCGCCTACGGCGAGGGCGCGGTCATCGAGGTCCCCATCGCGCACGGCGAGGGGCGCTTCGAGATCAGCGAGGCGGCCCACGCCGACCTCGTCGCCGACGACCGCGTCCTCTTCCGCTACTGCGACGCCGACGGCGCGGTCACCGACGAAGCCAACCCCAACGGCTCGACCGACAACATCGCCGGCGTCCTCGGCGAGCGCGACTCGGTCGCCGTGTTAATGCCCCACCCCGAGCGCGCGACGCTTCCCGACCTCGGCCGCAGCACCGACGGCGCGGGGATCCTGCGGGCGTTCGCCTGACGCGTTCGGCCGGCCGTCCGGATCACTTTTTCACGCGGCTCCGCGTAGGTCGTTCACATGCAGGCACGCCACATCGATCACGTCAACCTCCGGATCCCCGCGGACGGCGCCGCGGACGCCCGCGAGTTCTACGGTGAGCGACTCGGGTTCGACATCGAGGACGACCCGTACGAAGCCGGCGAGAAGCCCTTTTTCGACGTGCGGCTGTCGCCGACCGCCGTGATCCACTGCTGGCCGACCGCGGATTTCGAACCGCCGACGGCGACGAACTACGACCACGTCGCCGTCGGCGTCGAGGAGTCGGCCGACGAAATCGAGGCCGAGTTGGCGGCCGCCGGCGTGGAAATCGAGAAGTCGCTCGACGAACCGCTCGGCGCGACGGGGGAGTCGCCGGCGGTGTACGTTCGGGACCCGTTCGGGTACCGGGTTGAGATCAAGGCGGGAGCCTGACTCCCGCCCCGAACCGGTTCGCCTCGCCAAGCAACCCTTGTTTCGTTGCGGTCGTTTAATACCCCCGAGCGACACGGTGAGGTATGAGCGACCAGCAGCCGCGGTCGGAGGGAGACGGCTCCCGACGCCGCGACGACGCGGACCGGTTCGCGGGCGAGAAAGACGAGAGCCTGCGGAGCAGAGACGTGACGGAGGGGGCGGACAAGGCCCCGCACCGCGCGATGTTCCGAGCGATGGGGTTCGACGACGAGGACCTGTCTTCGCCCATCATCGGCGTCCCGAACCCGGCGGCCGACATCACGCCGTGTAACGTCCACCTCGACGACGTGGCGGACGCCGCCATCGAGGGCGTCGACGGCGCGGGCGGGATGCCGATCGAGTTCGGCACGATCACCATCTCCGACGCCATCTCGATGGGGACCGAGGGGATGAAAGCGAGCCTCATCTCCCGTGAAGTGATCGCCGACAGCGTCGAGCTCGTCTCCTTCGGCGAGCGGATGGACGCGCTGGTGACGGTCGCGGGCTGCGATAAGAACCTCCCCGGTATGCTGATGGCCGCGATCCGCACCGACCTCCCCTCGGTGTTCCTCTACGGCGGTTCGATCATGCCCGGCCAGCACGACGGTCGCGACGTGACCATCGTGCAGGTGTTCGAGGGCGTCGGCGCCTACGCCGAGGGCGACATGAGCGGCGAGGAGCTCGACGAGTTGGAGCGCCACGCCTGCCCCGGCGCGGGCTCCTGTGGCGGGATGTTCACGGCGAACACGATGGCCTCCATCGCCGAGGCGCTCGGGATGGCCCCGCTCGGCTCCGCCTCCGCGCCCGCCGAGGACCCGGAGCGCTACGAGGTCGCCGAGCGCGCCGGCGAACTCGCCATGGACTGCATCGAGAACGACCGCCGTCCCTCGGATATCCTCTCGCGGAAGTCGTTCGAGAACGCGATCGCACTGCAGACCGCCATCGGCGGCTCCACGAACGCGGTCCTCCACCTGCTCGCGCTGGCCGCCGAGGCCGACGTGGATCTTGCGATCGAGGACTTCGACGAGATTTCGCGGCGCACCCCGAAGATCGCGAACCTCCAGCCCGGCGGCACCCGCGTCATGAACGACCTCCACGAACTCGGCGGGGTTCCGGTGGTCCTCCGACGGCTCTTGGAGGCCGACCTGCTCCACGGCGACGCGATGACCGTCACCGGTCGTACCCTCGCCGATGAGGTGGCGGAACTGGAAGCGAACGGCACGCTCCCGCCGGAATCGGAGACCGAGGCGGACTTCCTCTACCCCGTCGAGGACCCGAAGGAGGCGGAGGGCGCGATCAAGATTCTCAAAGGCAATCTCGCGCCCGAGGGCGCCGTGCTGAAGGTGACCGGCGACGACGCCTTCTACCACGAGGGGCCGGCGCGCGTGTTCGAAAACGAGGAGGACGCGATGGAGTACGTCCAGTCGGGCGCCATCGACTCCGGCGACGTGATCGTGATCCGCAACGAGGGACCGACCGGCGGCCCCGGCATGCGCGAGATGCTCGGCGTCACCGCCGCCGTCGTCGGCGCGGGCCACGAGGAGGACGTGGCGCTGCTCACCGACGGTCGGTTCTCGGGCGGCACGCGCGGCCCGATGATCGGCCACGTCGCGCCGGAGGCCGCAGACGGCGGCCCGATCGGGCTCATCGAGGACGGCGACCACGTCACGGTCGACATCCCCGAGCGCGACCTGACCGTCGACCTCACCGAAGACGAACTCGCCGAGCGGCGCGAGGCGTGGGAGGCGCCGGAACCGCAGTACGCGGGCGGCGTCCTCGCGAAGTACGCCCGCGACTTCGCCGGCGCGTCCGACGGCGCCGTGACGAACCCGCGGCTGACCCGCGATTTATAAGTAGTCGAACGCGTACCAACTTTCGTTTATAAGTAGTCGGCGGTCGCCGCGGCGCGGTTCCTCCCCTCTACTCCCCCGTCGTGCCGCCGTCGGTGTGGGCCGTCCGGACCGACTCGGCGCGCCAGACGTTGCTCCGGCGACCCGCGCGCGACAGTTCCATCTTGACGACCGATCCGACCGGGAGGTCCGCGACGCGCTCGCGCGCGTCCTCGTCCGCGTACTCGACGACGTGGAAGGTCTCGTTGCGTGGATGTGCACGTACCGTGGTGCAATCGTGATCGTTCTGCTCGGAAATTACCGTGTACGCGTTGGTTCCGGACATCATACTCCGTTATTCTTGGACATACTACTTGAACACTTCGTATATTCACTACGGTCGTCGATCAAGTAGTAATACGAATATAAGGTGTTTAGTACTCGGATACGGCGAGTATTCGCGCACCGAGTGATCAGTCGTCAACTCGCGGCGAGACGCCGCCGCGCCGCTCACGAAGCCGCGCTGAGGTCCGCTGTGCCGCGTCAGCGAACGACGGTCACGGGCGCCGCGGAGCCGCGAACGATCTTCTCGGCGACGTTGCCCACGAGCAGGCGGTCCGCGAGCGTCCCGCTGTGGCTCCCGACGACGACGACGTCGAACTCGTCGCTCATCTGGACGACCGCCCGCGCCGGGTGGCCGGCGACCACCTCGGTGCCGATCTCCACGCCGCGCTCGGCGGCGATCTCGCGGGCGTGGTCGAACAGGCCGCGCGCCTGTTCTTCCGCCGCCGACCGCCAGTCGTCCGCGAGCGCGAGCCCCGCCGCGCTGCCCATCATCGAGGAGGGCTCGCCCACGACGTGGAGCACGACGAACTCGGCGTCCGGGTGCGCATCGAGCGCGAAGCGCAGCGCGCGCTCGGCCATCTCCGACTCGTCTATCGGCACCAGCACGCGAGATACCATGCGACGAGTACGGTCGGTGCGGTGATAAGTAATGTGTTCACACAGCGCAACCCGTCGAGCCACGCGCGGCCTCGGCGTCAGACCAGCACGCATATCTCCGCGGATCGCACACACAGAGGCATGGAATCTAGCCGGTCGGACGACGACCCAGTCGGCGTGGCGCTGTTCGTCGACGGGCCGAACGTGTTACGCGAGGAGTTCGACGTCGACCTCGACGACGTGCGGGTGGCGGCGGAAGCGGAGGGACAGCTCGTGACGACGCGGCTCTACCTCGACGAACACGCGACGCCGGGACTCATCCAGGCGGCAGAGGCCCGCGGGTTCGAGGTCGTCGTCACGAGCGGCGACGTCGACGTGAAACTCGCCGTCGACGCCGCCCGCTTCGCGGCCGAAGGCCGGATGTCGACGCTCGCCATCGCCTCGCGGGACACCGACTTTAAACCGGTCGTCGAGACCGCGAACAGCTACGGCATCAGGACGCTCGCAATCGCGCCCGGCGAGTTCGGACGGTCAGACGCGCTCCGCAACGCCACGAACGACTCGGTGACGCTCGACGGCGACGAGAGCGAGTAACGACCGCGGACGAACGCATCGGTCGCGGACGAACTCACCGGTCGCGCCGAGCGCGCCCCCGGTGACTTCGTCCGAGCCTGTTTAAAAACAGCGCGCCGAACCCGCCGGCGACGCCCGCGGCGCCCCCGACGCCGAGCACCGTCGGGAGGAGGCCGACGCGCGCGACGGCGGCGTCGACGCCGACCCGGAACCAGCCGAGGTTCGGGACGGCGACCAGCGCCTTGGCGGTGATCCACTCCTCGCGGACGACGGGCGTGATGCCGGCGCTCTGGTCGTACTGGCCGTTGGCGTCGCCGTACGTGAGGTAGCCGTCGTGGGGCGCGGGACACGCGGCGATGCTCGCGCAGTCGCCGTCGAGCAGGTCGGGGTCCGCCCGCTCGGTCCAGTCTTCGCCGGCGGTCACGGGAAACGCGAGGCGATGTAAGATCGGCGGGTTGCCGTCCGCGGGCGCGTCGAACACGACCACGTCGCCGGGGGCGCCGAACGCGGTCGGCGCGTCGGGCGCCGCCGCGCCGGTGAGGCCGCCCCACGGGAACCGGTCGGTCGACGTGACCACGACGAGGTCGCCGCGCTCGATCTCCGGGGCCATGCTCCCGCTCTCGACGGCCACGAACGGCGGCCACGCGCCCGCCACGGCGGCGACCACGACCGCGACCAGCACGACCGCGACGGCGGGCGCGAGGAGGCCGGAGGGGTTCCGCATTACGTGCCGTATCGGGAGTGGGACCGGCTTGAGGCTGTCGCCGGTGGTCGAAACAGCCGGCACGCGAGCGGTCACCAGTCCCCGCAGTCGGCGACTGGTTCCCCGATGGCAAGACCTTAGGTCCGGCCGAGCGACCGTTTTCGCATGTCTGACCGACGCACTCCCCTCCACGATATCCACGAGGAACGCGGCGCGAAGTTCACCGACTTCGGCGGCTGGCAGATGCCGGTCGAGTTCGACTCGATCAGCGAGGAACACGCCGCGGTCCGCGACTCGCTCGGGCGCTTCGACGTGTCGCACATGGCGGAGATCGAGGTGTCGGGACCGGACGCGACGACCCTGATGAACCGCCTCACGACCAACGACGTGACGGCGCTCGCGCCGGGCGACTCCCAGTACGCCGCGATCACCGACGACGACGGGATCATGCTCGACGACGCGGTCGTCTACCGGCTCCCGGACGGGATCGAGGCCGGCTCCGGGAGCGACGCGGTCGACGGCCTGGACCGCGATCTGGACGCCGGCGACGGCGACCCCGCGTACCTCTTCGTCCCCAACGCCGGCCACGACGAGCAGATGTACGACCGGTGGGTCGACTACCGCGACGCGAACGGGCTCGACGCCGCCGTCGCGAACGCGACCGACGACTGGGCCATGATCGCGGTACAGGGACCGGACGCTGCCGCCGCCCTCGACGCCGTGACCCCGGCCGACCGCGTCGTCGACCTCTCGAAGTTCCAGGCGACCGTCGCCGCGGTCGAGGGAGTCGACGCGTGGGTCGCGCGGACCGGCTACACCGGCGAGGACGGCTTCGAGGTCCTGTGCCCGGCCGCCGACGCGGTGACCGTCTGGGAAGCCATCGGCGACGCACAGCCCTGCGGGCTCGGCGCGCGAGACACCCTCCGGACCGAGATGGGGTACCTCCTCTCCGGGCAGGACTTCGATCCGGAGAGCGAGCCCCGGACTCCCTACGAGGCGCGGATCGGCTTCGTAGTCAAACTCGACACGGAGTTCGTCGGTCGCGACGCGCTCGAAGCCCAGAAGGAGGAGGGGTTCGACGAGCGGTTCGTCGGGGTCCGCCTGCTCGAACGGGGCGTCCCCCGGAACGGGTACGCGGTCACCGACGGCGACCTCACGCGGGTCGGACAGCTCACCTCCGGCACGATGAGCCCCACGCTCGACGAACCGATCGGGCTCGGCTACCTCCACGAACACTACGCGGACCCCGGTACCAAGGTGAGCGTCGTCGTCCACGGCGGGGAAAAGCGCGGAGAGGTCGTGATACCGCCCTTCCTCGACCGCTAAGCCCGCGCCGTCACCGGTCGCCGGTCACAGCGACCGGCCGGTGGCGGTCGCGTCCACGCTTCGAATGACCATGTAGAGCCGCCAGGGGTCGACGCCGAGTCGGTCGGTGAGCCCGGCCACCGCGTCGAGGTAGCGGTCGTACGCCTCGACCGTCATCGGCTCCGGGTAGGCGTCGTCGAGGCGGGCCTCGAACTGGGCGCCCGCGGTCAGCGCGGCGACGACCGCCCACTCGCGCTCGCCGACCACGATGTACTCCTGGGGGGCGAGGAACCACAACAGCGCCGAGGCGACCCCGACGTCGACGCCGGGGATCTGCGAGAGCGCGTCGAGTGCGCGATGGTGGGGTCGATTTCCATCTGGCTCTGCCGGCGGTCCGTCCTCGTCGGCCTCGCCGCCCTCGCCGCCCTCGCCGTCGAGCGCGTCGACGGCGTCCCACATCGCGCCGCGCAGTTCTCGGGGCTCCGTGTCGGCGACGGCGTCCTCGACCGCGCGGCGCTCGGCGTGGTCGACGTCCGTGACGGCCCGCCGGAAGTACCAGCGGACGACCCACTCGACGTCCCGGTTCCCGTACTCGCCGGCCCGGAACGCGGCGGGAAGCGAGGCTATCGCCTCCGACTCGACCGGATAGAACGGGGCCGACTCGCGGTACGTCTCGACGTGGTCGTCGACGCGCCCTGCTACGTCGGCGAGCGAGACATCCATACCCGCCGAACGACCGGGGGCGACAAAACGGTTCGCCGGGTGGATGCGGTGACAGTGGGAGTGACGCCGTGACGGCGGGCGTGACGCGGCGCCGCCGTAGCCGCCCGTGGCACCTCGTCGTGGGAACCACCGACACACTCATGCGGACGCGATCACAATTGTTCTGGCATGATCGAACGAGGTGAGCGTCATGTCGACTGACGGCGACGAGGGGGTCAACACCATCTGCCCGTACTGCGGCGTCGGATGCGGCATCAAGGTGAAACAGGGCGCGGAGCCCGGCGACGTGAACTTCATGCCGTGGGGCGAGGCGCCGGTCAACGAGGGGCGCGTCTGTATCAAAGGCGGCGCCGCGACGCAGGTCGTCGACCACGAGGACCGGCTCACGGAGCCATTAATAAAGGAAGACGGTGCGTTCCGCGAGGCGACGTGGGAGGAAGCCTATTCGCGGATCGTCTCGGAGATGGAGCGCATCCGAGCGGAGCACGGCCCCGACGCGATGGGCTTTTTCGGCTCCTCGAAGACGATGAACGAGGAGAACTACCTCCTCCAGAAGATCGCGCGTCGGTACGGCACGAACAACGTCGACAACTGCACGCGGATGTGCCACGCGTCGACGGTGTGGGCGCTCCGGACGAGCCTCGGCGCGGGCGCGATGACGAACAGCATGGCCGACCTGGAGGCGTCGGCGGACGTGTTCTGGATCCAGGGCGCGAACCCCGGCGAGCAACACCCGATCGCCAACAGTCAGTACTTCCGGCAGGCCGTCCTGGAGGGCGCGACCGTCATTCAGGTCGACCCGCACGCAAACAAGACCACCCGGTCGTTCGAAATCGACGAGACCGACCGGCACATGCACCTGCAGGTGAACCCCGGCGCCGACATCCCGCTGCTCAACGTCGTGTTGAAGACGATCCTCGACCGCCACGAGGCGGACCCCGACGCGGGGTGGATCGACGAGGAGTTCGTCGAAGCGCGCACGGAGGGGTTCGACCACTTAAAACAGACGCTCGCCGACTTCGACAAGGAAGCCGCCGCCGAGGAAGCGGGTGTCCCCCTCGAAGACATCGAACTCGCCGCCGAGAAGTACGCGATGGCGAACAACGCCGCCATCTTCACCGGGATGGGGATGAGCCAGCACGCCTGTGGGGTCGACAACGTCCAAAACGAGATCAACCTCGCGCTGATCACCGGGAACCTCGGGAAGCCGGGGACCGGCGTCAACCCGCTGCGCGGGCAGAACAACGTCCAGGGGACGAGCGACGTCGGCGCGATGCCGAACGTCCTCCCCGGCTACCAACTCGTCGACGACGACGCGGCCCGCGAAAGCGTCGAGGCGGTCTGGGGGTTCGACGTGCCCGACGAACCCGGCCTCACGAACGTGGAGATCTCCCACGAGGCGGGATCATCGATCAAGGGGCTGTACGTGATGGGCGAAAACCCCGTGATGAGCGAGCCCGACGGCAACGCCGTCGAAGCGCGGTTGGGGTCGCTGGATTTCATGGTCGCCCAAGACATCTTCATGACCGAGACTGCAGAACTCGCCGACGTGGTCCTCCCCGCGACGACGTGGGCCGAGCGCGGCGGCACCGTCACCAACACCGACCGCCGCGTCCAGCGCATGCGCGGGGTGAGGAAGGTCCACGAGAACACGAGACACGACCTCGACATCCTGATGGATATCGGGAGCCGCCTGTTCGGCGACGACGCGTTCCGATTCGCCGACGTGGAGGCCGTCTTCGAGGAGTTGCGCGAGGTGTGTCCGATCTACCACGGGATGAGTTACGACGCGCTCGGCGAGTCCGGGATCCAGTGGCCCTGCTACGAGCCGGGCGACGAGGGCGACCAGTACCTCTACGCGGACTCGTTCGACACCGAGAACGGCCTCGGGAAGATCGAGGGCGTCCGCCACCAGCCGCCGGCGGAGGTCCCCGACGAGGAGTATCCCCTCATCCTCACCACCGCGCGAATCGAGGAGCACTACAACACGGGGACGATGAGCCGGCGGTCGCCGACGCTCTCGCGGCAGCGCCCGGAGAACTTCGTCGACGTCCACCCGAACGACGCCGAGCGGTACGGCATCGAGGACGGAGAGACGGTCACGCTCCGCTCTCGGCGCGGCGAGATCGAGGTGCAAGCGCAGGTGACCGAGGACATCAAGGAGGGCGTCGTCTGGACGACGCCGCACTTCGCCGCCGCCTCCGCGAACCGGCTCACGAACGACGTGTTGGACGACCGCGCGAAGATTCCCGAGTACAAGGCCGCGGCCGCCGACATCGCGGTCACCGTCTCAGACGGGGGCGACCAAGACGATCCGGAGCCGGCCGACGACTGACCCGCCTGCTGGCCGACGACTGACCCGCCTGCCGACGACTGGCCCGCCTGCCGGCCCGGCTACCCGTCGAGCGCGCGCTTCTCTTTCGCGACGACCTCGACGTTCGCAATCTGTGTATCCGGATAGCCGCCGTCCGCGTCCTTCTCCGCGGCTTTCACCATGTCCCAGACGACGTTGAGGCCGGTCGTCACGCCCTCTAACGCCTCCATCTCGCAGCCGGTCTTGCCGGTCGTCTCGACCGCGACGGTGAGCTCGATGCGGTCGCGCTCGACCGCGAAGTCGGTGTCGACGTTCGTGATCGGGATCTGATGGCACATCGGGATCGTCTCCCAGGTGTGTTTGACGGCCTGGACCGCCCCGACGCGGGCGGTCGCGAGCACGTCGCCTTTCCCTATCTCGTCGGCCTCGACCGCCGCGATCGTCGATTCCGTCAGTCGGATCTCGCCGCGCGCGACGGCGCGGCGGCTCGTGTCGGGCTTGTCGCCCACGTCGACCATCCGGACCTCGCCGGAGGCGTCGGTGTGGGTCAGGTCGTCGGTGGGGTCGCCGGATGAGTCGTCCCCGCCGGCCGGCTGCTCGTCACGCATCACGCATCGCCTCCGGCAGCCGGTCGGGTAAGTCCGTCGCCACGAGCCCGTCCCCAAGGTCGGCGGCCGCCGAGTCGCCCGCGCGCCCGTTGACGTACGCGCCGACCGCAGCCGCGCGGAACGGGTTGGTAACCGCCGCGAGCGCGCCGACCGCGCCGGCGAGCACGTCGCCCGTGCCGCCCACCGTCATCCCCGGATTCCCCGTGCGATTCAGTCGCACGGCGTCGCCGTCGGTGATGACGTCGCGGGCGCCTTTCACGAGCAGGGTGTGCCCCGTCTCCTCGGCGAACGCCCGGACCAGCGCCGCGCGCTCGTCGGGGTCTGTCGCCGTCTCGCCGCCCATCTCGACCAGCTCGCCCTGGTGCGGCGTACAGATCAGTTCGGCGTCGGTGTCGGCGTCCGGGACCGCCCGCAGCGCGTCGGCGTCGACGACCGCGCGCCCGTCGTACGCGGAGAGGAACTCCCGCACGAACTCGCCCGTGCCGTCGCCGTCGCCGAGCCCCGGTCCGAGGACGACGACGTCGTTGCCGGCGGCCAGATCCAGCGCCCGGTCGACGTGGGCCGGACCGAGGCGGTCGCCCGGCAGGTCGCGGACGATCAGGTCGGCGGCGTACCCGCGGACCGTCTCCGCGACCGTCTCCGGGCAGGCGACGCGGACCAGATCGGCGCCGGCGCGGAGGGCCGACCGAGCCGCGAGCGCTGGCGCGCCGGTGTACGGCCCGCCGCCGATCACCAGCACCTCGCCGTTCTCGCCTTTGTGCGAGTCCGACTCGCGACCGATGGCACGCAGGTCGCCGGGGCCGGTGAACCGCTCGGCCGCGGCGGGAATTCCGATGTCGGCGACGGTCACCTCGGCATCGAGCGCCTCCAGCCCCGGCTTCTCGTCGTGGAACGTCACGACGCGGTCGGCGTCGACGGCGACCGCGGCGCGGTCGGCGCCACCGGTCGGCGTGCCGGTGTCGGCGTCAATCCCCGAGGGAACGTCGACGGCGACGACCGCCGCGTCGCTCTCGTTTATCAGTCGGGCCGCGGTCCGTTCCGGCTGGCGGAGCGCGCCGGCGACCCCGGACCCGAGCATCGCGTCGACCACGACGTCCGGGTCGTCGAGCGAGAGGTCGGCGGCGTCGGTGACCGACTCGGTCGGAATCTCGGCGGTTTCGAGGGCGGTCCAGTTCTCGCGGGCGATGTCGGTCCGGATCGAGTCGGGGCGACCGAGTAGCCGGACCGTCACGTCGTACGCCGAGAGGAACCGGGCCGCGACGAACGCGTCGCCGCCGTTGTTCCCCCGGCCGCAGAGTAGTGCGACGCTCGCGCCGGGGTCGGCGAGCGACCGGACCTCGCGGGCGACGGCGTTGCCCGACGACTCCATCAGCTGTTTCCGCGGGACGCCGAGGGCGGCGGCGTTGGCGTCGACCGCGGCCATCCGATCGGTGGTGATCATGGGCTGGCGTTGGCGCGCCGGGTGATTAATGATGTGGGCCGGCGGTTCCGGAAGGATGTGGGCCAGTGGTTCCGGACGAGCCGACCCGAACCGACCGCTCGCTCGGCGAACCGGGAGAGTCGCGAAATGAAAATGTTGATAGCCGTCGGAGGGAAACTCGCCAGACACCAACTGTGGCACAGCCTGGACACGACGGCGGCGCTGCGGGACGACCCCACACCGACTGCGGTGAGGCGGGCGCTGTGCGGCCCGCGGCGACGGGTCCGGTCCCCGACCGATCCGCGCGGTCGTCCGTGTCTCGGAACCGGTTCGGCGGCGCTCGACAGACGACACGGCAAGCCCTCACATGAACATCGGATTCTTCACCGACAGCTACTTTCCCGGCGTCGACGGCGTGACGTACACGATCCACGCGTGGCGGGACCGGCTCGAACAGCGCGGCCACGACGTGTACGTCGTCTACCCGGCGAGCAGCCACGAGCCCGACGAGCGGGAGCTTCCGGTGCCGTCGCTGCCGAACCCCTTCTACCGCCAGTATCGCGTGCCGACCTACCGACGGCTCTCGACGCTGCCGGACTTCGACGTCGTCCACTGTCACGGCCCGGCCTCGACCGGGCTGATGGGCCGGCGATACGCGAAACGACGCGGCGTTCCCTCCGTGTACACGCATCACACGCCCGTGGAGGACTACTTCGTCCAGGGGCTGAAAGTCGAGGCGCTGGCCGGCGTCGTCGGCCGGGCGTACGTGGCCTACGAGAACCGGTTTCTCGACTCGTTCGACTGCGTTACCGCGTCCACGTCGCGGATCCGGCGCGACGTGACGCCGCGAACGCTCCCCGTCGGCATCGAGACGGAGCTGTTCCGGCCGGTGACGGACGAGCGGTTCGTACACGACGAGCCGACGGTGGGGTATAGCGGCCGGATGACCCGAAAGAAACACGTCGACGAGATCCTCCGACTGGCCGACCGGCGGCCGGATCTCCGGTTCGAGTTGGTCGGCGACGGGCCGGTCCGCGACGATCTCGAGGCCGACGCCTCGGAGAACGTGCGATTCAGGGACTTCCTCCCGCGCGAGGACCTCCCGGCCTTTTACTCCGGGCTCGACGCCTTCGTCACCGCCTCCACCTGCGACACCCTCGGGCTCTCGACGCTCGAAGCGAACGCCTGTGGCACCCCGGTCGCGGCCGCCGACGTGCCCCCGTTCGACCGTACCATCGGCGAGGACAACGGCGCGCGGTTCGAACACGGCGACATCGCGGCGATGGAGCGGGCCGTCGTCGACTGTCTCGACCGCGACAGGCCGACTCGCGCGGCGGTCGAGGAGTTCTCCGTCGAACGGACGATAGACGAGCTAGAGGAGATATACGGGGTGAGCTAGATGGGCGCAGACAACGTCGACGTCTTCCAGCGACTGGTGTTCAGTGTCCCGCCGCTCTCGAAGCAGCTGCCGGCGATGGTCGCGCTCGGGGTCCTCTACAGCGTCGTCACGTTCGTCGCCTTCTCCGAGTTCACGCCGCTGGCGCTCGACCCCCCGACGCTGCTCCCGATCGCGGTCCTGCTCTTTATCCTCCCGTTCCTGTTCGCCGGCGAGCTGTTCCACCGCGCGCTCCCGCGGTATCCGCGGACCTGGAGCTTCTTTCTGGCGCTGACGAATCAGTTCGTCACCTTCGTGTACGCGCTGGTCCTGTCGGGGGCCAACGACGTGGGGAACGCCTGGAGTATCGTCTGGCTCCTCTTTATCACGCTGTACCTGATCAACATCTTCGTTCTCGTCCTCTCGACGGGGATCGACCACTACAAGCGACTGCTGGTCGTCGCGCTCGCGGAGCCGGCGGCGCTCATCGTGGCGTTTTACGCGTTCGCCGGCGGGAACCTGGGGTTCTCGACGTACCGCCACGTGTTCGCGTTCGCGTCGCTTTTGATCGCCGCGGCGTTCCTCGTCTTGGTCCTCGCCATCGTCGACTACCTCATCCGGAGCAACACCGACGTCTCCGCGTTCAAACTCACCTCCGGCATCCTCCAGAACGACCGCGCCTCGCTGGACCTGGGCGTCGAGGCCCGCCCGGCCGTCGAGACGCTCGCCGTCGACAACGGCGAGCGACTCACGCTCGCGGCGCCGTGGATCCACCCCGGTCCCCTCGGCGGGTTCGGCGGCGGCCAACTGAGCGCCAACGTGATCGACGCGCTGAACGACGGCTCGGACGACGAGACCGGGTTCTTCCTGCACGTCCCCTGTACCCACAAGGAGGACCTGTCGAACCCGGCGGACGCGGAGCGCGTTCTCGATGCGGTCACGGCGCCCGAGATGACCGCCCGCGCGTCGCGGCTCGTCACCGAGTCGTACGGCAAGCGCGAGGGGTACGCGGACGTACGGTTCCACGGGCGGAAGATCGGCGACCGGGAGGTGATCGTCTTACACGGCGAGGGGATAGACGACTACGACACGGGCGTGTTCATGGGCGACGTCGACCACGACGAGGTGCTGTTGATAGACCAGCACAAACACGACATTCAGAACGGCCCAGACGTCGAGATCCAGTACGGCTCGGCCGAGGCCGACCGCCTGAAACGCGCGTTCGACGACTTCCGAGCGCGTCTCGCCGAGGCGCCATTAGATGATTACGCCGCGGGATTCGCCCTGGCGGAGTCGGACCAGCACGCGCTGGCGTTCGTCGAGTCGGTCGGCGGCGAAGAGGTGTTGTGGATCGGCGTCGACACGAACGGGCTCACCCCCGACGTGCGGGAGACCGCCGACCGCTACCGCGACGCGTTCGACGAGGTGATCCCCTTCTCGACCGACACCCACGCCTCGATCCACGAACTCGCGAACATGCGCGAGTCCGACACCGACGCCATCGAGCGCGCGGTCGAGCGAGCGGCCGACGACGTGGCGCCGGCGAGCGTCGGCCTCGCGAGCCGCCGCACGGAGCCGGTGAAACTGCTTAAAAACGACTACAACGGGCTCGTGTTCAGCGTCAACATCCTCATCCGGCTGACGGTCATCGCGCTGGCGGGGCTGTACGTGCTGCTCGTGTTGTGGCTGTTCTTCTGAGCGCCGCTCCCGGTCCGCAGCCGTCGTCGCGGGCGACGCTCAGTTGACAGCCTTCGAAAGTTCGGCGCCCGCCTTGAACTTCACGACGTTTTTCGCCGCGCTCTGAGCCCTTTTGCCCGTCTGCGGGTTCCGGCCCGTCCGCGCGCTGCGCTTCGAGATGCTGAACGACCCGAACGAGTCGTCGGAGCCGTCCGGAGCGGGGATCGACAGCCGATCGCCCTTCTTCAGCGCCTCCGTCGTCACGCTGACGAGCGCGTCGATGGCCTTCTTCGAGTCCGCCTTCGAGAGCCCAGCGCGCGAGCCGTGCCTCGTCGCGCTCGCGACGTACGCCGCGTCGATCACCACGTCGGCGTCCCGGCACTTGGCGCTCGCCTCGTCTCCCTTTCCGGGATTCAATGCGAGGGCGGCCGCGAACTCGGGGCACGCGCCGAACGTCACCGCCGAATCGTCTTTGGGCCGGCGCCCGGTCTGCGGGTTCCGCCCCGTCCGCGCGCTGCGCTTCGAGATGCTGAACGATCCGAAGCCGACCAAGACGGCGCTGTCGCCCTTTTTCAGGGCCTCCGTCGTCCCGCCGGTGATCGCGTCGAGCGCCCGCTTCGCGTCCGCCTTCGAGAGGCCGGCCTCGCTCGCCATCGCCTCGACGAGTTCGGGCTTCTTCGACGCCGCGGCCCCGCCGGTCGTCGCGAGGGCCAGTCCGAAGGCCGTCGAGGCGAGCGCGCCTCGTCGTAGGACCGTCCGCCGCGAGAGTGTGTGTTGTGTCATGCCTGATATCCTCACCCACCTTACACGCGCTCAGAGCATAACTGTAGTGTGTATTTCGGGCGAAACTCCGCAAGACCCACGCGAAGCGCCTTTCGTCGCCGAGGCCTGCGATCGATACATGACCGAACGGAACGTTCTCGGCGAGGAGTTGGCCACCTGTAGCGACGACCCGCGGACCGGCTTCGAGCGCGACGGCTGCTGTGGCACCCATCCCGGCGATCGCGGGCGACACGAGCTGTGTGCGGTGATGACCGACGAGTTCCTGTCTTTCAGCGCCGAGCGGGGGAACGACCTGGTGACGCCGCGACCGGAGTTCGACTTCCCCGGACTCGCGCCCGGCGACCGCTGGTGTCTCTGTCTCGGGCGGTGGATCGAGGCGCTCGAAGCGACCCGCGACCGGCAGCTCCCCGAGACGACCGTGCCCCCCGTCGTCCTCGACGCGACGAACGAGGCGGTGTTGGACGCGGTCGACCGCGAGACGCTGGAAGCGCACGCGTACGACGCTTAAAAAGGGACGGCGCGAGCCGACTACCGAACCGTCCGAACCCCGAGGACCGACGCCGACACGCCGCCGACGGCGACCGGCATCCAGTAGACGCCGCCGCGGAAGACGAGGACGGCGGCCGTGACCGCGGAGGCCGGAACGCCCGTCGTCGGGACTAAGAGCGCGACGAACGCCGCCTCGATACCCCCGAGGCCGCCGGGAAGGGGGGTCGCGCCCGCCACGTACGCGAGCGGGACGGCGAACAGCGCGACCGCCGGCGGGATGGACGCGCCCACGGCGGCGAACGCGACCACGAGCGCGGCCGACTGGAACAGCCAGCCGGTGAGCGAGAGCCCGACCGCCGCGGCGAGTCGACCGGGGCTCGTCCCGACGCGCTCGATGTCCTCGAAGAAGTTCCGGAGTCGACGGCCGATCCCCTCCGTGACGCGCTCGGCGTCGAACCGGTCGAACCGCCCGACCAGCCGACCGACCGCCGCCGGGAGGCGCTCGACGACGGTGCGCCGGAACCGCCACACGAGGCCGATAACGGTGACGATGGCCGCGATGAGCGCCACCGCAACCGTGACGGCGACTTCGAGGCGCTCGCCGACGGCGGCCGTCGTCGCGTAGTAGCCGACGCCGAGCAGCACCAGAGAGAGGGAGGGGACGACGTTCAACACGTCGACGCTGGCGATGCCGACGAGGCTCGACTCGTAGCGGGAGCCGGAGACGCGGGAGATGAGCGCCGCGGCCACCGGCTCGCCGCCCGCCTGACCGAAGGGCGTGACGTTGTTGGCGAAGACGGCGCCGGCGTACACGAGGAAGGCGGTGGTGACTCCGAGCGAGATGTCGAGCGAGCCGAGCACGGTCCTGAGCATCAGGCTCCACGTGACGAGCCAGCAGAGCGCGAGGCCGAACGTCGCCGCGACGAGCGCGGGGTCCGCCGAGAGCAGGCTCTCGACCACGCGGTCCGTCCCGACGACGACGAAGAGGACGGCGAGGACCGCGAGCGCCGCGGCCCCGCCGACGAGCAGCCCCCGCCGCTGACCCCAGTCCATGGAGAGCATGGCGCGCTGGACGACTTTAAACGTCTGATCGGGTCGCGGACGGGCCGAGGGCGGGGGAACCGTCGCCGCGGAGCGACGCCGACGCCCGGCGAGGCGCGTCGGACGGCCGGCATCAACAAGAATACAACCGTTGACCGGGAACGAGGGCGTAACGATGGACGATCAGCGCTTCCTCGAATCGGAGTGGGACTACTGTCTCGTCTTAGACGCGTGTCGCTACGACGTGTTCGAGGACGTGTACGACGAGTACCTCGACGGCGACCTCGAAAAGCGGTGGAGCGTCGGATCGTCGACGCCGGAGTGGGCCTACCGGACGTTCACGGGCGACCACGACATCGCGTACTTCTCCGGGAACCCCTTTATCAACGACCTGGAAATTCCGCTGAACGAACTCAAGTGGGGAGCGAGCTGCGACTACGAGTGGACCGCCTCGGACCACATCAGCGACATCCACGACGTCTGGAAGAGCGGCTGGGACGACGACTTGGGCACCGTTCCGCCGGACGCGCTCGCGGAGGCGTACCACGACAATCTCGACGCCGTCGAGCGCGCCGACCGAACCGTGCTCCACTACATGCAGCCGCACGCGCCGTACCTCTCACGCGGGAAGGGCCAGAAACTCAAACAGATCCAGAAGGGGATCAAACGGCAGGAAGAGGAAGCAGAGTCGGACGACGACGACGGCGGCCTGCTCTCGTCGCTCAGCGACTCCGTTCGCCCGAAAATCGAGAGCCGGCTCGACGACAGCGAGTTCGCGCAGAAGGCGGGGCTCTGGCTGGAGCTCGACCCCAAGGACCTCGTGATGGACGGCACCCGCGTGACGGCGCTCAAACTCTACGAGGAGAACCTCCGGATCGCCTTGGAGTCCGTCGCCGAACTCGTCGACGAGTTGGACGGCACGGTCGTCGTCACCGCCGACCACGGCGAGGCGTTCGGCGAGGAGGGCGTGTGGGAACACCACATCGAGACCCACATCCCGCCGCTGATGGAGGTCCCGTGGCTGGAAGTGGAGTGAGCAGCCTCGCGCCGACCGGTTCCCCCGAGGCGACCCCACGATGAGAGTCAGCCACTACTTCGAGTTCGAGGACCACGTGACCGGCGGGATCCGCGAGTCGGTCGTCCACCAGCGGAAGATGCTCGACCGGGAGGGTATCGCGTACACCACCGAGCCGACGCTCGACGCCGACGTGTTCCACTGTAACCTGATGGGGCCGCGCTCGATATGGTACGCGAAGCGAGCGAGCGACCGCGGCGTCCCCGTGGTCGCGCACACCCACGTCACCGCGGAGGACTTCGGCGACAGCTTCCGGTTCACCAACGCGCTCGCGAAGCCGCTCAAACCCTACCTCGGCCGGGCGTACGGGCTGGCCGACGCGCTGGTCTGTCCCTCCGAGTACAACCGCGGCGTGATCGAGGCGTACGCCGACGTGCCGACGACGGTCATCTCGAACGGCGTCGACCGCGAGAAGCTCGACGGCTTCGAGTCGCTGGAGGCCGAGTACCGCGAGCGCTACGACCTCAACCCGCCGACCGTCTTCCTCGTCGGCCACGTCATCAAGCGGAAGGGGTTGGAGACGTTCGTCGACTTGGCCCGCGAACTGCCGGACATCGACTTCGCGTGGTTCGGCCCGCTCGATCTGTCTTTAAAAGGCCGCGAGACCACGCGGCTCATCGAGGAGTCGCCGGACAACTGCACGTTCACCGGGTTCGTCGACGACGTGCGGGGCGCCTTCGCCGCCGGCGACGTGTTCCTGTTCCCCACCCACGAGGAGAACGAGGGGATCGCGCTGCTCGAAGCGATGACCGCCGGGAAAGCGGTCGTCGTCCGCGACATCGAGACGTTCTCGTGGCTCGACGACGGCGACGACTGTTTAAAAGTGGACCCCGCCGCCGCGGCCGACGAGACGGCGGCGTTCGCCGACGCGATCCGACGCCTGTCCGACCCCGCGCTTCGGGACCGACTCGGGGCGAACGCGGCCGCGCGCAGCGAGTCGTTCTCGCTCGACGCCATCGCCGAGCGCTATCGCTCGCTGTACGAATCGCTTTGAGCCGACGGCTTCCGAGACGCCGCCCGCCCGGAGCCTTCACACGCGTCGGGGTTGCCGAACTCTCTCCTTAGCGCGCGCCTCGCGTCGGGACCCCCGCAAAGCGCTGTACCGCCGCGACGACGACGAGCGTGACGAAAAGCAGCACCAGCGCGACGGGGACGATGTCGTCGATGCCGCCGGCGATGAACTCGACCCAGATCCGCGTGGGCATCGTCCGGGGGTTGTACGCGACCATCAGCGTGGCCCCGAACTCGCCGACGGCCCGCGCGAACGTGAGCACGACGCCGGCCGCGATGGACCGACGCGCGAGCGGCAGCGAGACGCGCCGGAACGTGGCCGCCCGGCCGTGACCGAGCGTCCGTGCCGCCTGTTCGAGCCGTTCGTCGACCGCCTCGAACCCGGCGCGAGCGGTGACGACGACGAACGGCGCGGCGACGAACGTCTGTGCGAGCACGACGCCGACCAAACTGTCGGTCAGGGGGACGCCGGCGCGCGCGGCGAGGGCGCCGACCGGCGTGAACCGCCCGACGACGCTGAGCAGCAGCGCGCCGCCGACGACCGGCGGGACGACGAGCGGGAGCACGACGAAGGCCTCGACCAGCCGCTTTCCGCGGAAGCGTTCGCGGGCGAGGAGGTACGCGAGCGGGACGCCGAACCCGGTCGCTATCGCGGTGGCGACGGGGGCGGTGAGAAGCGAGTTGCGGACGGCGGTCCGGGTTCCCGGTTCGAGCAGCGTCTCGACGACGGGGACCGAGCCGGTTCGCGCGAGGAACACCGCGAACGGGACCGCGAAGTAGACGAGCAGGATGCCGCCGAGAACCCAGAAGACCAGCGGCTGCGAGGGCCCGAGCGCCCGGTCTGAGCCGTCGGCACTCACGCGTCTCCCCTCTCGGTGGGCCGCGCCGCGGGCGGAACGGCGCCTCGAGTCCGCGGGAACCGTTCCGTCTCGAACCCGTTCGCCCGGAGCGCGTCGCCCGCGTTCGCGAGCGCCCTGACGAACCGCCGCCCCGCCGCCGGCGAGTCCGCCGTTCCGAGGACCGTCGCGTTGTAGACGATGGGCGCGCCGGTCGCGGTGTACCCCTCGTCCGTCGTGTACGAGACCTCGCGGTATCGGTCGGCGTAGGCCGGGTTCGAGAAGTCGTACGCCTCGGGAAACGGGCGGAACGGGAGTCCGTGATCGGCGGCCATGTTCCGATAGACGACGGCCGCGGCGCGCTTGCCCGACTCGACGCCGGCGAGCAGTTGCGGCTCGTGCGGCTCCCGGTAGGCGGCGTCGACGGCGGCGTCGGCGAACCCGTCGAGCCCGTGCGCGCGCTCGGCCAGCCGGAAGGCGTGGACGGCCCGGTAGCCCAGCGGGTCCAAGTCGGGGTCGCTTATCGCGAGGTCGCCGGCGTCCGCGTCGCGGACGACCGCGTACCAGGGGGTTCCCGCCCCGAGTCGCTCTCCGAACCGCGTGTCGGGAGCGTACGCGATGCCGACGGCGTTAGACGCGAAGGCGACGTCCCACGTCGTGTGCGTCTCGTACAGGCGGTCGCGCAGGAGGCCGGCGTCGGCGCTCACGACGACGTCGGGGTACTTCCGCCCGTCGGTGACCATCCGCATCACCGCGTTCGTGCCGTAGTACGCCCCGTGGAAGGTGATCCCGGTATCGGCTTCGAACCGGGGGCCGAGGCGGTCGCCGAGGACGCTCGCGAGGCTCCCGGCGGCGAGGACCGAGACGGCGTCGCCGCCACCGAGACAGCCGGCGACCCCGAGGCCGCCCCCGGCGGAAAGCGCCGCGAGGACCGACCGTCGGGACCGCGAGTGCATGGACGCCGGTACAGGGTACGGCCGGATATAACCTTCTCTCGTTACAAAGTTCAGAAAAGAAATTGAATATGGTTTCGCTCACCGCCTCACGCGCGTCGTCCGCTCAACGAGCGACCGTCGTTCGCGGGCGACCGTCACGTCGGCGTACTTATCCGGACCGCCACTCGGAGTAGGTACCATGCACGCGAACACGGTCGATCGGATTCGTGACGGGGGCGTCGTCGCGATACTGCGCGGCGTCGCTCCGGAGGCGGCGGGCGACGTGGCGGCCGCCATCGTCGACGGCGGCGTGACGGCGCTCGAAGTGACCGCGGACACGCCCCGCGTCGCGGAGACGATTGAGTCGCTCACCGCGAGATTCGACGACGTCCTCGTCGGTGCGGGGACGGTGTTAGACAGCGAGACGGCGCGCGCCGTACAGCTCGCCGGCGCCGAGTTCATCGTCACGCCGACGGTCGACCGCGGTGTCATCGAAGCCGGGAACCGCTACGGCACGCCGGTCGCGGCGGGCGCGTTCACCCCGACCGAGGCCGTCCGCGCGTACGAGGCCGGCGCCGACTTCGTGAAGGTGTTCCCGGCCGCGACCGGCGGCCCGGACCACGTGTCCGCGCTCGGCGGCCCGCTCTCACAGATTCCGCTGGTTCCGACGGGCGGCGTCGGCCCCGCGAACGCCGGCGCGTACATCGAGGCGGGCGCCGCCGCGGTCGGCGTCGGCAGCGCCATCGTCGACGACGAGGCCGTCGCGAACGAGCAGTACGAGACCGTCGCCGACAACGCCAAACGAACCGTCGAGGCGGTCAACGCGGCGAGAGACCAGTAGCCGACCGCTGGATTATCACCGCATTTCACCACCCTCCGAGCGTGGGGGCTATCGGGTGGACTTGATATAGCGAAATACACTTTATGCGGGCGACTTCCGACAGAATTCTGTCGTCTAATAAACGGCACAACTGTGGTGGACTCCGGAACGATTACCCCGCACGCCCGCACACAGTCGCTCATGACGGACTCTGATTGGGGGAACTGGCTGCCGCGTGCGGTCGCGGACGCCGACCCCGACACGGTGGCGCTGTGGTATCTCGGCTGTAACGGTTTCGCGGTCAAGGGCAGCGAGGGCACCGTCCTCTGGATCGACCCGTACGTCGGCACCGGCGACCCGCCGCGGACGGTTCGGATGGTCCCGATCCCGTTCGACCCCGAAGACGTCGACGAGGCCGACGCCGTCTTGGCGACCCACGAACACACGGATCACGTCCACGGCCCCTCGCAGGCGCCGATCCTCGCGAACACCGACGCCGACCTGGTCGCGCCAGACGACTCGCTGGCGGTCGCGCGCGACGAGGAACGCTGGACCGACAATTGGGATGTCGACGAGGAGGCGTTCCTCGAAGTCACCGAGGGCGACGAGTTGAAGATCGGCGAGTTCACCGTTCACGTCGTCGAAACGCAGGACGCAGACGCCACCCACCCGGTCGGCTACGTGATCGAACACGAGTCGGGCACGCTGTTCCACGCGGGCGACAGCAAGCCGTCGGCGTCGTTTTCGGCGCTCGCGGACGAGTTCGACATCGACCTCGGCATCCTCGCGTTCGGGTCCGTGGGGCGGATTCCCGACAAAGAGACCGGGGAACCCATCGAGACGAAGTGGTACAGCGACGAAAACGAGATCGCCGCGGCCGCCGAGTCGCTCGCGCTCGATCGCTTGGTGCCGACCCATTGGGACATGTGGAAGGGGATGACCGCGGACCCGACCGCGCTCCACGAGCACGTCCGGAGCCGGTCGCACCCGAACCAGTTGGAGATAGTGGAGATCGGCGACCGGATCGACCTGTAGCGTTCGGGGCCGCTCGGCGGTGTAATCGCCGCCGCTCCGTGGGGTGGTTATCAGGGCCGAAACGCGGCCCGTGGAATTTAAGCCTCTGCTCCGGGAGGACATCCTATGAGCGAACGGACGGCAGAGACAACCACGACCGTCGACGAGGACGGTATTCGCGTCGAGAAATCCTTCACCGACGACGCGTTCCCCGTGCCTGCGGTGATGTACGAACTCTCTTCGACCCGCGAGGACCCGGTGCGCGTGCGCATCGTCGACCGCATCCCCGAGTCGTTCCCGATGGACCGAATCGGGTTCCACCCGGAGTACGAGAGCGACAGCTGGACGGCGTATAAAGACCACCGCGTCGAGTTCGAGCGCGTGATCGACCCCGGCGACACGGTCGAGACGGTCTTCGGGATCCGCGACGACGACCCGGACCTCGACGGGTTCCTCGGGAGCCCGGTCATCGAACACGTCCCGGTCGGCGAAGAGATCGAAGACGTGCTCGGCGCCGGCGACACGGACGCCGTCAGAGAGGTGCTCTCGGGCGACCGCGCCACCCTTCCCGGCATGGAAGAGCCGCTCGCCCCCGACGCCGACCTCGAAGCGGGCGAGGAGGCGGCAGGCGATCTCGCGGACCACGCCGCCGACGAACCTGAGGCCGACGAACCCGCGGTCGATGAACCCGCGGTCGACGAGGACGAACTCGACGACGAACCCCCGGCCGACGCCGAAGAGGCGACAGAGGACGCGCCAGAGGCGGAAACGGACGACGAGGGCGACGGTTCCGAGGCCGACGAGGAACTCGAAGAGGCGGACGAGGCGCCCGAGGCGGACGACCCCGCGCCGCGCGCGGTCACCGCGGGGACCGCCGCCGTCACTGAACGCGTAGAGGAGGCGGACGCCGAGGAGGACGAAGACGCCGACGACGAAGAGGTCGAAACGACAGAGGACGACGCGGCGCCGGCGGTCGTCGACGACGACGACTCGGAGCCGGAGCCGAGCGACGCCGACACCGAACCGCCCCGAACCGCGGCTCCGGAGTCGGGACTCGCCGCCGCGCTCGCGGCCGAAATCCGGGCCGGCGAGGTCGACGACGAGGACCTCGAAACGCTGCGCTCGGAGCTCGACATGGGCGTTCCACGCAGCGTAGACGTGCGAATCGGGCGATTACAGTCGAGCGTCGCCGACATCGAAGCGTACGCCGACGCGCTCGCGGAGTTCATCGACGGGGAGGGGACCGCCCGCGAGATTCTCGACGACCTCGACGAACAGCTCGCGGCGGTCGAAGCCGAGATGACCGCGTTAGACGAGCGCGTCGCGTCGGCCGACACGGACCGCGAGGACATCCGCGAGGAGGTTTCTCGCGTCGACGAGTCGGTGTCGTCGGTCACCGACGAGGTGGAGACCGTCACGGGCCGCGTCGAGGAGGTCGACGACCGGGTCGACACCGTCGCCGCCGACGTTTCGAGCGTAAACGAGTCCGTCACGAGCGTGGAGGAATCGGTCGAACGCGTCACCGACGACGTGTCGCGGCTCGACGACGAGTCGGCGTCGCTCGGAGAGGCGGTCGACGACCTCGGCGAAGACGTCGAGACGCTGTACGAGTCGGTCGACGACACCGCCGCCGACTTGGAGGCGACCGAGAACCGGGTCGACGATGTCGAGGATCGGCTCGGCCGGTTCGACGAGGAGTTCGACGACCTGTGGAACGATCTCGCCGAGGTCGACACCCGTCTGACGGATATCGAGGACCGCCTCGGTGGCGACTTAGACGACGTCGAGGCGGAACTGGAGGCCATCAACGACCACCTCGAAGAGCTCGAAGCGTTCAGAAACCGGCTCAACGAGGCCTTCGGCCCGTAACTTCGACACGGACCGCACGGCCGGTTCGTATCGGCCGAAAAGCGCAACCCGTTTTACCCGCGGCGGCGCAGTCCCGATAATGAGCGAACCGGTTCCGGTCGCCGTTCCGCGGAAAGGTCGCCCGCTCGAAGCGGTCCTCGAACGGATCGCCACCGTCGCGCCGGACGACCGGCTCAGCGAGCTCGCGGACCACGTGAGCAACACCCTTCGGTACGAGAAGGCCGTCACGAAGGGGCGCGTCGACAACGAAGACGGTCCCTACGAGCGGCTGATCGAGTACTCCGACCCCGAGGACCCGCGCGAGCCCGAGTTCACCCTCCTGCGTGACGACCGGGACGGGAAGCCCCGCCGGATCGTCTTCGACGCGGCGACGGTCGACCTCGGCGCGGTCACGCTGAAACTCGTCGGGCGCGAAGAGCCGTTCCGGGCGCTTCGAACCCACGAGTTCGCGCTCGGATTCGACTCCGCGGACCTCGTGTTAGAGGAAGTCGTCGGGATCCGACCGGGCGGCCTCGGGCAGATCGCCGACATCAACGAGCGAATCGACCCGGTCGACACCGACGTTCGCGTGGTCGACGGGCTCGGAGACACCGTCTATCACACGCTGATGGGTCGACTGGAGGGAACCGACCCCGGCACCACCCTCGACAGGGGCTACGTCGAGGGGTACGAGGGGCCGCTGTGCATCTCGCCGCGCTACGAGCGACTCGTCACCGCCGTGTTGGGAACGGACGCGCTCGCGGGCGTCGAGTTCGTGTATCCGAACGCCGACGAGGAAGAGGAGGCCGCCATCGCCCGCACCGGACTGGGCGTCTACCTCACCGTCACCGGGTCGACGGCCCGCGAACACGGCCTCTCCGTCGGCGAACACCTCTTTCCCAGCGAGACCGTCCTCATGTGTAACGCCGCCGAGCGCGGCACGGCCGTAACGCAGGCGCTCGACGCGCTCGCGGTCGACACGTCCTCCTCGGAGATCCGCGTCTGAGTCCGCAGTTTCTATCGCGGCATATGGTTTATTTGATCGCGTTCGACCGATACTTTGCTCCCCTGTGGCGCCGAGTCGGCTCAAACGACGTGTGCAGCGCTGTCCGCGTCTAACGGTATTCGTCTCTCAAGAGACAAACGCTCGTCACAACGCCGTCAACACGCCGAGAACTCGCACTCAGGCGTCGAAGACGGCGGGTGAGTCCCTCCATGGTGAGAGACAACGTCTAGACGTCGAGGGCGTCCGAACGCTCAGTCGGTACCCGGACACAGCCGCTTGGCGTGTCCCGCACGTAGCCAGGTAGCGGGCACCCCGCCAGACGACGACTACGATATCCTCGCTCCTCGCGAACCCGGCCGGCCGTCGCCAACGTGACCAGTCAGTAAGAGCGGGAGCCGGCAAACGGGGAACAATAGTATATCCAGAAATATAGCACTAACAGCGAGAAAATATAGTGCTATAAAAACAGATATGCGTATTACACCGGTCGAATAACAGTCCCACAGACCAGTATAAGTGACCTTATCCCGAAATATGGGTCAAATTGAAGTGGTGGCCCGGAGAACACAGATTCGAGAGATGAGCGACGACCGCCGTTCAGTGAAGACGTACGTCCCGGCCGATCAAAAGGCTATCTGGCAAGACCACGCAGACGAGTTGGGGATGTCACAGAGCGAGTTCGTCAGAACGATGGTACAGGCCGGGAGACGGGGGTTCTCCATCGAGGGAGACAGTAACCCCGTCGAACCCGATCCTTCGGGGTCTGACCCCAGGGGTAACGACATCGAACGACGGGTCGAAGCGGCACTCGCTGACGGGGTGTTGTCGTGGGACGCGCTCGTCGATGCGGTGTTCGACGATTTCGAGGGGCAGTTGGAGGACACGCTCGATTCGCTCCAGGATCAGAACCGCGTCAGGTACAACGGCCGAGAAGGGGGGTACACGCTGGTCGATGAGTAGCACGCGCGCTCCCGCAGACGTCGACGACTCGATCGCGTACTTCCTCGAAGACCTCACCTACCACGGGAAGACCGAGCGGACGCGCGGCTCCTACCAGCGAGTCCTCCGGCAGTTCGAGTCGTTTCTGGACGGAGAGACGGAGCCCCGAGCGGCCACGCACCGCGACTGCATGGCGTTCGTCCACTCGCTCCGCGGCGACGTGGCCGAGAGCACGGTGGCGACCTACGCGGCGTATCTCCACCGGTTTTACGGCTACATGACCGAGGTCGGCGTCTTCGAGGGCAATCCCATGACCCTCGTCATGGAGGAGATGGACGAGACCATCGACAAGGACCCGGCCCGCCGAGACGTGTCGATCCCGGCGATGCGCGAGTTCGTCGCCGGCATCCGGCATCCGCTCCATCGGGCGCTCGTCGTGACGCTTTTAAAAACCGGGATGCGGGTCGGCGAGTTGTGTAACCTCGATCTCAGAGACCTCGCCATCGACGACGAGGAGGCGAGGGCGACCTTCGATCTGGGGACGCGACCAGCGCTCGTCGAACGCCCGAATTCGCTGTACGTGACGCCCGACGCGACGGTCGGCGCCGAGTTACACGGGGAGGTCCGGACCGCATCGAACAAGCGGAAACGGGCTACCGTGATACCGATAGACGACGAGCTGGCGCGGACACTCAAGCGATGGCTCGCCGTGCGACCGGACAGCCCGTCACCTGCGGAGCCGCTCTTCGTCGGGACCGCGGAAGGGTGGGGTGAGCGGCTCGACCCGCAAGCGGTCAGACACGTCGTCGAGCGATACGCCCGCGACGCGGGGTGGTATCGGACGGGCGGCGGCGCCGCCGAAAACGTCACGCCACACTACTTTCGGCACTTCTTCACGACACATCTCCGCGACCGGACGGGCGACCGCGGGGTCGTCAAGTACCTCCGCGGCGACGTCGCCGACGACGTGATCGACACGTACACGCACAACTGGGGCGATCAGGTCCGCGAGACGTACGAGGCGAACGTGTACCGCCTGTTGGAATAACTCGGACAATTCCCGGGATCGGCGTGATTTCTGTGGCTTTGATAACGACGGAAACCCGATCGACGCCGCACAAATAAACTATATTCCGCTATATCAAAATCGGCGGCGGGGTCGAGCGCAGAGCGCTGTCGCTCACGTGCACAAAAGGACCGAGAGACGGCACGACGCGGGAAGAGAGACTGGGGTCGGAGTACGTGACGACCGGGTTAGTCTTCGCGACGAGCGAACGCGAGATTTCCGGACACGTTCTTGATGTAGGCTTTCACCGTCTCGCCCTCCTGTGCGCCCGGAACGAAGATGGTGTACTCGCCGCGCTCGGCGACGCCGTCGCCTTTGCGCCCGGTGCCGACGATCTCGAGTTCGTACGTGGTCCCCGACTCGACGGCCTCCTCTTGGCGCTGGGTGTTCGAGGTGTTCTGCTTTGCGACCGGTCGGAAGGCACCACAGGCCTCACAGCGGAGCATCGGCGTGCGGTTCTCGGTTTCGAGCCGCGTGTCGGGGAGCCCACACTCGGAACAGGTGACGAACGACTCGATATACGAGTCGATGGCGGCTTGGAAGTCGCGCTCGCGGAAGTTCCCGCTGTATCGGGCGCGGCCGTCCTCGTACTGGCCGGCGGTACCGAGCTCCTGCTGGATCTTCGAGTGGACGTGTTCGGGGTCGCGACTCAGGGCGTCGGCGACCGCCGAGAGGTTCGTCAGCCGAGTGAACGCGCCGTCTTTCTGCGCTTCCGGGTCGGGAACCGACAGCCGTTCGTCGGAGCCACCGAGGTCAGGGACCTCCTCCATCGCACGGTCGAGGCTCGATTCGTAATCCATGCCGAAGGGAACGACGGCGCGACGGAAATCGCTTCCGGGTTTCGAATCGGGACGGCGACGGATAACGAGAGAGGCGATGGGAAACGCCGGCCGCACGGCTTCGAGTGTGGCGTTCGTCCAGAAGTAGCGGGAGGTAGATTTGAACTACCGATCTCCGGGTTATGAGCCCGGCGGAATCTCCTGGCTATCCCATCCCGCTATCATAGCAAAACCGCGTGGAACTGTTAAGGGTTCTGATCCCGTCGCCCGTATGCGATTCGTCCACGATGCGTTTATATACGCATCGGCGGGCGATCTGCCGGGCGTCAGGGCGGCTCGACGGCCGAGACGCCCCCGGCCGATCCGTTGCTCGCCGTCACGCACCGCGGTCGTATCCCACGGATTGCGAGGGGACCGCTCGCGAGACCGACGCGCAGAGACGGGAGCCCGGCGACGGCGTCCACTTTGCGCCGGCCGCAAACGCTTTTATAGATCATAAATAGTGATAAAACGATGCGAAAGCCACTACTGACGACAGATTTCTTAGACCGGGCTCGACGGCACTACGCCGACGAGGAGGCCGTCCTCGCCACGGACGGGACGCGGTACACCTACGCCGAACTCGGCGAGCGCGCCGACCGGTTCTCCGCCGCGCTGCAGGCGCGCGGCGTCGAGAAGGGCGACCGCGTCGCGGTGTTGGACCCGAACACCCACTATCATCTGGAGGCGGCCTACGGGACCATGCAGGTCGGCGCGATCCACACCCCGCTTAACTACCGACTCACGCCGAACGACTTCTCGTATATGCTCTCTGACGCCGGCGTGGACGTGATTTACGCCGACGCCGAGTACGCCGAGAACGTCGAGGCGATCCGCGACGAGGTGCCGACCGAGACCTTCCTCACGAACGACGTCGACGCCGTCGAGGGTGACTGGGAGTCCTTCGACGACGCGCTCGACGAGGCGGACCCGGACGCCTACGAGCGCCCGGAGATGGACGAAGACGACGTCATCACCATCAACTACACCTCGGGCACGACGGGAGATCCGAAGGGGGTCTGTCGGACCCATCGCGCCGAGACGCTCCACGCGTACCTCATCGCGATGCACCTGGAGATCACCGACGACGACGTGTACCTCTGGACGCTGCCGATGTTCCACGTCAACGGCTGGGGACACATCTACGCGATCACCGGGATGGGGGCCCGACACGTCTGTACCCGCGGCGTCGACGTCGAGTCCGTCTTCGATCGCATCCGGAACGAGGACGTGTCGTACTTCTGTGCGGCGCCGACCGTGCTCAACATGCTCGGCGACCACTACGCCGAACACGGCGGCGAGACGAGCGGCGCGAACGACGTGCGCGCCGCCACCGCCGGCGCGGCTCCCCCCGAGACGACGATCCGCACCGTGGAAGAGGAGTTCGGGTGGGACCTCAAACACGTCTACGGGGCGACCGAGACGGGGCCGCTCGTGACGACCTCGGACGCGAAGCGACACTACGACGCCGACTCCGACGACCGGTTCGCGGTCAAGAAGACGCAGGGGATCGGCTTCCTCGGCACCGACGTGCGCGTCGTGGACGACGACGGCAACGACGTCACCGCGGACGGGGAGACGATCGGCGAGATCATCGTCCGCGGGAACCAGGTGATGGACCGCTACTGGGAGAAGCCCGAGGAGACCGAGGCGGCGTTCTCGGAGCGCGTCGACGGCTACTACCACATGGGCGACCTGGCCGTCGTCGACGAGGACGGCTTCGTCTCGATCCAGGACCGGAAGAAGGACATCATCATCTCCGGCGGCGAGAACATCTCCTCTATCGAGTTGGAAGACACGCTCTTCGAACACGACGTCGTCTCCGAGGTCGCGGTCATCCCGGCGCCCGACGAGCGGTGGGGCGAGACACCGAAGGCGTTCGTCGTCCCGGAGAGCGGCGACGCCGACAACGCGGGCGCAACGCCGGAAGAGATCAAGGCGTTCGTCCGCGAGCGCGTCGCGACCTACAAGACGCCCGGTGAGGTGGAGTTCGTGAACGAACTGCCGACCACGGCGACCGGCAAGATCCAGAAGTACGAGCTGCGCGAGCGCGAGTGGGACGACGAAGACCGGATGGTCGGAGAAGGGTAGCCGAAAGCGAACCGGGTCGTCAGTACCGGCGCCCGAACGTCACTCTTTGCCGAGCAGGCTCTCGACGAGCTCCTCGGGGTCGAACAGCGTCAGGTCGTCGTACCCCTGTCCCGTCCCGAGAAAGAGGATCGGCTTCCCGGTGACGTACGCGACGGAGATGGCGGCCCCGCCGGAGGAGTCGGCGTCGGCTTTCGTCAGCACGGCGCCGTCGATCTCGGCGGCGTCGTTGAACTCCTTCGCGCGGTTCACCGCGTCCTGCCCCGCGACCGCCTCGTCGACGAACAGGGTCATGTCCGGCTCGACGACGCGGTCGATCTTCTCGAGTTGCGCCATCAGGTCGTCGCTCGTGTGCAGCCGTCCGGCGGTGTCGCCGAGGACCACGTCGACGTCGTTCGCCGCGGCGTACTCGACGCCGTCGTAGATCACGGCCGCCGGGTCGCCGCCCTGATCGTGAGAGATGAGCTCTCGGTCGAGGCGGTCGGCGTGCTCTTGGATCTGTTCGTTCGCGCCGGCCCGGTACGTGTCGCCGTTGGCCATCACCGACGAGTAGCCGCGGTCGGCGAGCCACTCCGAGAGCTTCGCGATGCTCGTCGTCTTCCCGACGCCGTTGACGCCGGTGAAGACGATCGTGACGGGTTTGTCGGCCTCGGCGATCCGCTCTTCGAAGTCGAACTGCCCGACGGCGATCACGTCGAGGAGCGCGTCGTGGAGCGCCGACTCGACGAGTTCGCCGGTCGTCTCGACCTGTTTGCGGGACTCGCCGAGCATCTTCTCTCGGACGGTATCGAGGATGCGCTCGGCGACGCTCATCTCCACGTCGCTCTCTAACAGCGCCATCTCGAGGTCCCAGAGGGGCTGTTCTAAGTCCTCCTCCTCGATGATGATCCGGCCCGTCGCGAACGCCTTCGCGCGCTGGAAGGTGCTCGGTTCGTTGTCGTCGTCGGAGTCGCCGGACTCGTCAGCCGCGTCGCGCGGAGCGTCCGCTTCGACTGCCCCGGCGTCGCTCGCGGCGGGCTGGTCGTCGTCGGACTCGGCGGCGGGGCTCTCGGCGCCCGCTGAGTCGTCTTCCTCCGCGGGCTCCTCTTGGCGTTCGTCTTCCTCAACGTCGGCGTTCTCCTCGACGTCTTTGCGGAACCCGGAGAGCTTGTCTTTCAGTCCGTCGAACACGGTCTACCTTACTCCTCGTCGCCCTGCTGTTGCTGCATCTGCTGCATCTGCTGTTGCTGCATCTGCTGTTGCATCTGCTGGGCCTGCTGTTCGAGCTCCTGGCTCTCGGACTCCAGTTCCTCGACTTCCGCTTCCGTCTCCTCGATGCGGTCGTTGAGCGCGTCCTGCTTCCGGCGGAGCACGTCGATGGCGTCGCCCTCGCTCTGCTCGGCCGAGTAGTTGCCGCCGAGCGAGACGATGATCTCGTCGATGTCCTGCACTTCGGCGCGGACGTAGGCGCCGCCGCCGAGCGGGACCTGCACCGTCGAGCCCGTGTCGAGGGTCTCGATGGCTTCGACCGCGTCGTCGATGTCGGACTGCTCTTCGCGGTAATCGGCGATCTCGGCTTCGAGGGCCTCGATCTCCTCGTCGAGCGCCTGCAGCTCCTGGGAGAGCTGCTGGAGCTGCTGTTGTCCGCCGCCCATCATGCCGCGGACACCTCCTCGATCTCGATCTGGGTACGCTTCCGGCTGTGCTGGCTCCCGACCGTGGTGTAGATTCGCTCGCGGGCGAGGTCTTCGTTCTCCGCTTCGACGTCTTTGGTGAACGGCTGGAAGCCGTCTCGACTCTGGAACCGTCCACTCACCGTGTAGGTACTCATGTTCTCCGATCTGGCAGGGACAGGGAAGTATCTTCCTAAAAGGCGAGACGCGGCCGACGACGCCGAGACCGGCGGAAACGAGGGCGGGAAGCCCTCAGACGGCGCGTCCGCTTTCGGTCGATGTATCGGTCGCATCGAGATCAGCGATAGCAGGAGGAGCGACCGCGCGCACGGTCGTCGTGGCCGGCGGTGAGACGGGGCGACCGCCGAGCCGTGAGAAAGCCGTCGCGAGGCGGTCAGTCGATGAACCCGAGCGTCTCTTCGATCCGCCCGAGCTCGGGGCCGGTCGTGTCCTCGCCGACGACGTATCCCTCGTCGGTGGCGACGAGACCCGAGCCGACGAGCGGCGCGCCGTAGTTTATCGTCCCGAGGTCGGCGCGCACGTCGAGCGCCTCCTCGACGGCCTGTAGCTCCGACTCGGTCGCTTGCGGGTGACAGAGCACGCCCGTGTTGTTGGCAACCGCGGCGGTCCCGGCCGTTCGCACGCCGCCGATGTCGCCGCGAGCCACGGGGACGTCGAGCGTCTCTTTGATCCGTACGATCGACTCGCGCGGGAGGTCCGGGTGGACGTACGCGCCGTAGTCGTTCGCGAGGACGACGTTCCCGGCCGCGTTGATTTCGCCGGGGAGCTCGCCGACCTCGCGGTCGGCGGCCTCCGCGATCCGCGACTGCTCCCGTTCGGTGGCTCGCGAGGAGACGAGGACGCCGTTCTCGTTCCCTGTCGCGAGAGAGCCGACGGTGTTCGAGCCGCCGACAGTCGTGAGAAGCGGGTCGGCGTCGAGTTCCTCGCCGAGCGCGTCGGCGAGTTCCTCGTCGACGTCCGGTCGAACCAACAGGAGGTCGTCGATCGCACGGGCGAACACGCCAACGTACGACGAGCCGGTAAATGTCGCCCGTAACACGTTACTCGGCGTACTCGGCTTCGACGACCGGCTCGCCGTCTTCGACGAACCTGGCCGCGCGGACGCGGACCTTGCTCGGCGGGTTCTGGCGGCCGTTCGCCCAGACCGCCTCGTTGACCGAGGTGTCGATGACGACGTCCGCCTCGTCGACGGAGAAGTGCTGTGCGAGGTGGTCGCGGACGATCTTCATCGCGAAGTCGGCGCGTTCCTGGACCGGCTTGTCGTTGGCGTCGCGGAGCGGGACGGTGACGACGCGCTCTTCGAAATCACTCGTCGACATTTATTCGTCTAGGTCGTTCCGGCGCCAGTTGCGCCGCTTGGGGTTTCGCGTGACGTTCATGTCCGTCTTCATCATGACCCACGCGGGGACGCGGGTGTTCTGGCGCTCCGCCTTCGCCAGACGCTTCTTTTGAGCCTTCGATTTGTCTCCCATAGTGGCGCACACTTTCCACGGGTCGCATAAAACCCCTTCCATACCGCGTCGGAGCCGCGAGTCGGACCGGCCACGAGAACTCCGGCTGCGACGCGTTTCGAACGGTCACACCGAGCGCTCCGCCACGCCCCGATAGATCCGGTAGCACCGTTCTAACACGTCGATCGCGACGCTCTCCGTCTCGGTGTGTGCCTCGCCGGGCTCCGAGGCCCCGCAGACGAGACACTCCGTGCCGGCGTCGGCGAGCCAGCCCGCGTCGGTCGCGTGCGGCTTGACCACGTGCTCGGGCGAGTCGAGCCCCAACTCGCTGTGTACCTCGCGGACGACCGCGAGCGCGGCGTCGGCGAAGGCGTCGTCTTCACAGCCCATCGGCGGGAGGTCCTGGTCGACCTCCCACGCGACGCCCTCGACCGCCTCGACCACGCGACCGATGTCGGCGCGGTCGCCGGGGACGGTCCGCTCGTCGACCGTCACCTCGCAGCGCTCCGGGATCACGTTCCACGTCTCGCCGCCGTGGACCATCGTCACCGCGAGCGACCCGGACACGGGCTCGTCGAAGACGGTCGCGGCCGGCGCGTCGAGCTCTCGGAGGGCGGTTATCGCGTCGCTCGCGCGGTAGACCGCGTTCTCGCCGGCCTCCGGCTCGGAGGCGTGCGCGCTGGCGCCGCTCGCGACGAGCGTCGAGGCGCGGCGCCCCTTGTGTGCCACGGCCACGTCCGTGACGCCCGGCTTCGAGTAGTCGTTCGACCCCTCGGCGACGAGCGCGCGGTCCGGGGCGAACCCCTCGTCGATGGCGTGGCGCGCGCCGGTCCCCCCGACCTCCTCGCCGACGAACGAAGCGAACGCGAGCTCGCGGTCCGCCGGCGGGTCGGCGTCGCGAAACGCCAGCAGACAGGCCGCCACCGAGCCTTTCATGTCGGCCGTGCCGCGCCCGTGGATCCGCCCGTCGCGGCGCTCGACGACGTACTCGCCCGTGGTTCCCTCACCGGTCGTCTGCCGGTCCGCGGGCGGAACCACGTCGTGGTGGCCGACGAAGGCGAGGGTGTCGGCGTCGCCGTCGTCCGTTGCGCCTTTATAAGCGATGACGTTGCCGACGGCGTCCCGCTCGACGCGCGCGTCGGTCTCCGCGCGGAGCCACTCCGCTATCGCGTCCCCGGCCGCGGTCTCGTCCTCGTGTGAGGGAATCGCGACCAACGTCTCGGTTAACTCCACGAGTTCGTCCATACCGCCGGGTCGGCGCTCGGCGAGTTAAACACCGAGGCTGCGGAGGCGATTTATAAACGGACCGCCGCGTCGCGCGCCATTAATACGTCTCCGAGCCCTTATAGAACGTATGTCCGATCAGCTCGAAACCGCGACCGTCGGCGGCGGCTGCTTCTGGTGTACCGAGGCTGCGCTCGAACAGCTCGCCGGCGTGGAGTCGGTCACGTCCGGCTACGCGGGCGGCACCGTCGACGACCCGACGTACAAGCAGGTGTGTTCCGGCAACACCGGCCACGCGGAGGTCGTGCAGGTCGAGTTCGACTCCGACGTGATCGCGTACGACGAGGTACTGGAGGCGTTCTTCGCGATCCACGACCCGACGCAGCTCAACCGACAGGGCCCCGACGTGGGGAGCCAGTACCGGTCCATCGTCCTCTATCACGGCGAGGCGCAGCGCGAGGCCGCCGCCGCCTACATCGAGGCGCTCGACGAGGAGTACGACGACGACGTGGTGACGGAGCTCGACCGGCTGGAGACGTTCTACCGGGCCGAAGAGCACCACCAGGACTACTTCGCGAAGAACCCGAACGACGCCTACTGCACGTTCCACGCCAAGCCGAAGATGGAGAAGGTCCGCGAGAAGTTCGAGGCGAAGGTCGCGGAGTAGCGCGCGGCGTCCGGAGGCGTGTGGCGTCCGGAGGCGTGCGGCCGTCTCGACCCCGAACTCACGGCCGATCCGTCCCGCGTCCCGAACGTGTTCGCCCGGCAACTGACGACCGGAACGGTAGACCTTTGCCGCCGCCGGTGTGAGCCTTCGTATGGTCTCGCTGGGACTGGTAGTGGCACGATTCAACGGCTCCGTGACGGAGCCGATGGCCGAGGCCGCCAGAGAGGCGGCCGCCGACCGCGACGCCGTCGTCGTCGACGAACTGTCGGTTCCGGGCGCGTACGACAGCCCGCTGGCCGCCGACCGGCTCGCGCGGCGGGACGAGGTCGACGCCGTCGCGGTCGTCGGCGCCATCGTCACCGGCGACACCGACCACGACCACGTCATCGCGAGCGCGACCGCGGAGAAACTCACGCAGGTGAGTCTCGACCGAGACACCCCCGTCACGTTCGGCGTGAGCGGACCGGGGATGTCCGGCGCGGAGGCGCGCGAGCGGATAGACAAGGGCGCGGACGCGGCGGAAGCCGCCATCGACCTCGCGGAGGAACTCGAATGACGACCCAGCGGTCAGACCGGAGGACACCACAATGAGCGACGCATACGACTTTTCAGAGCGGATCGGACGCGTAGAGCCCAGCGCCACGCTGGCGATATCGAACCTCGCGGCAGAGAAGGAAGCGGAAGGCGCCGACATCGTCGACCTGTCGGTCGGCGAGCCGGACTTCGACACGCCCGCGAACATCGTCGAGGCGGGCAAGGCGGCCCTCGACGCGGGGCACACCGGGTACACGTCGTCGAACGGGGTCCCGGAGTTAAAAGACGCCATCGCGGCGAAACTCCGCGGCACGGGCATCGACGCCGACGCCGACGAGGTGGTCGTCACCCCCGGCGGCAAGCAGGCGCTGTACGAGACGTTCCAGACGCTGATCGACGACGGCGACGAGGTCGTCCTGCTCGACCCGGCGTGGGTCTCCTACGAGGCGATGGTGAAACTCGCCGGCGGCGACCTCTCGCGGGTCGATCTGGCGCCGCACGGGTTCCAGCTTGAGCCCGCGCTCGACGACCTCGCCGAGACGGTCTCCGACGACACCGAACTGCTCGTCGTCAACTCGCCGTCGAACCCGACCGGCGCGGTCTTCTCCGAGGCCGCGATGGAGGGCGTCCGCGACCTGGCCGTCGAACACGACATCGCCGTCATCTCCGACGAGATCTACGAGCGGATCACCTACGACGCGGACCACGTCTCGCTCGCGAGCCTCGACGGGATGGCCGACCGCACCATCACGATCAACGGCTTCTCGAAGGCGTTCTCGATGACGGGCTGGCGGCTCGGCTACCTCCACGCGACCGAGGAGTTCGTCGGGCAGGCCGGCAAACTGCACTCCCACTCCGTCTCCTGTGCGACGAACTTCGTCCAGCGGGCGGGCGTCGAGGCGCTGGAGAACACCGACGACGCGGTCGCCGAGATGCGCGACGCGTTCCGCGAGCGCCGCGACCTCCTCGTCGAACTGTTCGACGAACACGACGTCGACGTCGACGTCGGCGACGGCGCCTTCTACATGATGATCCCGGTCGACGACGACGACCAGGCGTGGTGTGAGGCGGCCATCGAGCAGGCGTCCGTCGCCTGCGTCCCCGGCGCCGCGTTCAACGCACCCGGCTACGCCCGGATCTCCTACGCGGCGAGCGAAGAGCGCCTGCGAGAGGCGGTCGAGCGGCTCGTGTCGAACGACCTGCTGTAAGCGCGCGACGCGCTCGGCTGTCCGAACCGCACTCGACGGGTCGAGCCGGGCGATTTTCCAACGCAACAGGCCCCGAGAACCTGCGGTGCGTTTTTATCGCCGGCGCGAGAAGTTTCATTTTGGTGGTACGATGTACGACCGGATACTGTATCCGACGGACGGGAGCAGCGGGTCGAAAGCGGCGGCGGCGCACGTAAAACAGCTCGCGTCGGCGTTCGACGCGACCGTGCACGTGCTGTACGTCGTCGACACGACGCATCCCGGCGGCGGGATGACCGGCAACCCCCTCGCGGAGGAGGGCTCGTGGTTCGGCGGCAGCGGTGAGGAGAGCGAGTCGGGGATGGTCGGCGACCAAAGCGACGGCGAAAAACGCCGGGAGGCGCTCGCCGAGCGCGCCGAGGCGGTCGTCGAGGAGGCGGCCTCGGCCTTCGAGGGCGTCGAGTCCGTGACGGCCGTCGAGTACGGGACGCCCCACTCCGCCATCCTCGAATACGCCGACGAGCACGGGGTTGACCTCGTGGTGATGGGCACCCACGGGCGGACCGGCGTCGAGCGCTACCTCCTCGGCAGCGTCACGGAGAAGGTGGTCAGACTCGCGGACCCGCCGGTGGTGACGGTCCGGGCCGACGAGAGCGAGTGACGCCCCCGCAGCCGATTTTTCCGGGCGGCGCCGATGCGACGTTCCGAAACGCTTACTCCCGGAGCGAAACACCTCCGCGTATGAGCGAAACGCCTGAGTCGGCGGATGACGCGGGGGCGGCGCCCGACGGGGGCGACGCGGCCGCGGCCGTCGACGCCGAAGCGGTCCGGCACGTCGCGGACCTGGCCCGTGTCCGACTCGACGACGACGAGGTCGAGACGTTCGTCGACCAGTTCGGCGACATCCTGGAGTACTTCGAGGCGCTCGACGAGGTGCCCGAAACCGAGCGCACCGAGGAGCTCGTCAACGTGATGCGCCCCGACGAAGTCGAGGAGGGACTCACCCAAGAAGCGGCGCTCTCGAACGCCGAGGAGACGGAAGACGGCTTCTTCGTCGGCCCGAAGGTGTCGTAATGGCGGCCGACTACAACGCCTTCATCACGGAGGCGACGATCGACGGCGCAGACGACGGCCCGCTCGCCGGGAAGACAGTCGCCGTCAAAGACAACATCTCCACCGAGGGTATCAGGACGACCTGCGGCTCCGAGATGCTCGCCGACTACGTCCCGCCGTACTCCGCGACGGTCGTCGACCGACTGACCGACGCGGGCGCGACGGTGGTCGGCAAGACGAACATGGACGAGTTCGGGATGGGAACGACGACCGAGACCTCGGCGTTCGGCGCCACGCGGAACCCGGCCGACCCGGACCGCGTCCCCGGCGGCTCCTCCGGCGGATCGGCGGCGGCGGTCGCCGCGGGCGAGGCCGACATCGCGCTCGGCTCCGACACCGGCGGCTCGGTTCGCTGCCCGGCGGCCTTCTGCGGCGTCGTCGGCATCAAGCCGACCTACGGGCTCGTCTCCCGGTACGGACTCGTCGCGTACGCGAACTCCTTAGAGCAGATCGGCCCGATCGCCGGCACCGTCGAGGAGGCCGCGGCCGCGCTCGACGCGATCGCCGGCCCGGACCCGCACGACGGGACCACCCGCGACCTCGCCGAGGTCGACGGGGCCGACCCCGACGCGAACTACGCGGCGGCCGCCGACGGCGACGTCGACGGGCTCACGGTCGGCGTCCCCACCGAGCTGTTCGAGGGGGCCGACGAGCGCGTCGTCGAGACGGTCGAGGCGGCGATCGACGCGCTCGAAGCGCAGGGCGCGGAGACGACCGACATCTCGCTGCCCTCTGTCGAGCACGCGGTTCAGGCCTACTACGTCATCGCGATGGCCGAGGCGTCCTCGAACCTCGCGCGCTTCGACGGCGTGCGGTACGGGAACCGCGCCGAGTCCGACGGGAACTGGAACGAGTCGTTCGCCGAGAGCCGCGACGAGGGGTTCGGCGCGGAGGTCAAACGCCGGATCCTCCTGGGGACGTACGCGCTCTCGGCGGGCTACCACGACAAGTACTACCAGAAGGCCCAGGACGCCCGCGCGTGGGTCAGAGACGACTTCGAGGAGGCGTTCGCCGACGTCGACGTGATCGCCTCGCCGACGATGCCGGTCGTGCCCTTCGAACTCGGCGAGAGCCTCGACGACCCGCTCCGGATGTACCTCGCGGACGCGAACACGACGCCGGTGAACCTCGCGAACCTCCCGGCGATTTCGGTGCCGGCCGGCGAGGCGGACGGGCTCCCCGTGGGGCTCCAGCTCGTCGGGCCGAAGTTCGGCGAGGAGACGGTGATCCGCGCGGCGAGCGCGGTCGAGGACAGATGAGCCTGACCGACGAAGAGCGGAGCCGCCTCGCCGACATCGTCCGCCTCCAGCCGACGAAGAACGGCGAGCTCCAGGACGCGTGGGGGCTCGAAAGCGGCAGCGAAGTCCACCAGTACCTCGAAGGGCATTTAAAAGAGTACTACTACCGCGACGACGACAGCCTGATCCGGTCGACCGCGGAGGCGAACGACCTCGTCGATGTCGAACCGGGAATCGAGGCCGACGCGGTCGCGAAGGGCGGGGCGCCGGAGACCATCCGCGTCCCCGAACTGGAGGCGCAGGTGTTCGCGGTCGTCGCGGGACCCGACGAGCGCTCGCAGTCGGTCGTCGCCGTGCTCAACGCGGTCCGCGAGGCGTCCGATCTGGACCCCGAGGTCGACGCGGTGCGGCGCGCGCTCCGGAGCCTCGAACGGAAGAACGTCGTCGAGGTCGTCTACCGGACCGTGCCGACGTTCCGGTTGGCGGTCGAGCGCGACGAGATCACCGTCGAGATCGCGGAGTAGTCGGCGGAACCGCACCGGAGTGCCGGCCGACCCCCACCGCACCGGTTCGATGCGTCGACGCGGTTTTTTCAGCAAGCGAACGTCGGACAACGACATCTTATAAGCCGACGCGCCCGGAACCCTCTCAATAATGCTACAGGGGGTCAACGTCGCGCTCGGCGTCTCGGGGAGCATCGCGGCGGTGAAGGTCGTCGAACTCGCGCACGAACTGCGCCGTCACGGCGCGAGCGTGCGGGCCGTCATGTCCCCGGCGGCGACGAACATCATTCACCCGTGGGCCGTCGACTTCGCGACCGACGAGCCCGTGGTCACCGAGATCACCGGGGCCGTCGAACACGTCGAACTCTGCGGCCGAGACGGGTGGGCCGACGTGCTCCTGCTCGCGCCCGCGACCGCGAACACCGCCGGGAAGATCGCGGCCGCGGTCGACGACACCCCGGTCACGACCTGCGCGACGACGGCGCTCGGCGCTGACGTGCCGGTCGTGATGGCGCCGGCGATGCACGAGCCGATGTACGACCACCCCGGCGTCCTCGACGCGCTCGATCGGCTCGAAGCGTGGGGCGTCCGGTTCGCGGACCCTCGGATCGAGGAGGGGAAAGCGAAGATCGCCACCGAAGAAGACATCATCACGCAGCTCGCCCGCGCGACGACGCCGCAGTCGCTCGCGGGGACCCACGTGGTCGTCACCGCGGGCGCGACGAAAGAGCGGATCGACCCGATCCGCATCCTGACCAACCGAGCGTCGGGAAAGACCGGGCGGGCGGTCGCCCGCGCGCTCTACGTCCGGGGGGCGAGCGTGACGCTGGTCCAAGACGGCCCCAAAGTGCCCTACGCCGACGTGGTACGGATCGAGACCGCCGCGGAGATGATGGACGCGTGCCGCCGGACCGCGGCCACCGCGGACGCGCTGATCTCGGCGGCGGCCATCGCCGATTTCACCGCCGACGCGGTCGACGAGAAGATCCGGTCCGGGTCGCCGCTGTCGGTGAATCTCGAACCGACGCCGAAGTTAATCGACTCGGTTCGAGAGGCGTATCCCGACCTCCCGATCGTCGGATTTAAAGCCGAAACGTCCGGCGACGAGGCCGCGATGGTCGCGGAGGCGGAGCGCATCCGCGACCGGGTCGGCCTCGATTTCGTCGTCGCCAACGACGCGAGCGTGATGGGCGCCGACGAGACGCGCGTCCTCCTCGTCGGCGACGACGGGACCGACCCGGAGGAGGCCGTCGGCTCGAAGGACGCCGTAGCCGGTCGGATCGCCGACCGGCTGGCCGAGACGCTCGGCTTGTCGGCGTGAGCGCTCGGCGGCCGAACTCAGCGGGCGGCTGCGGCACTTAAAAGCGAAAACGGCAAAGCGGCGTTTCGGACGCTTCCAGGGAGCCGCGACCTTACAGCTCGTCGAGCAGCGTCGCCGCCGCGGCCGCGGACGACCCCGGCCCGCGTGCGGTGATCAGGTCGCCGTCGACCGTGACGCTCGTGTCGGCGTCGAGTTCGGCGTCCCAGTCGGCGCCGGCGAGGACGACCTCGTCTTCGACCCAGTACGGGAGTTTTCTGCCGTCCGGCATCACGTCGTGGTCGTCGACGATGTCCTCCTCCCACGCGTTCGGGAAGCCGGTCACCGAGCGCCCCTCGACGAGCGGCGTCCCGTCGGCCTCGCGGGTGAACCCGAGGATGCCGACCGCGTGGCAGACGACGAGCGCGACGCCCGCCTCGCCCGCGACCGCGTCGAGCAGGAGCTGGCGCGCGTGTCGGTCCTGGTTCACGTCCCAGACCGTCCCGTGGCCCCCGGGGAACACGACGGCGTCGTAGTCGTCGGCCGCGACCGTCGCGACCGGTTCGGGGTCGTTGAGCTTCGGGTGTTCCTCGTCGACCGCTCGTAGCTCTGCGACCCGCTCTTCGCCGCCCGCGGCCTCCGGGTCGAGCGACCGCTCGTCGACGACCGGCGGCGATCCGGACGGGGTCGCGACGGTCACGTCGACGCCCTCGGCTTCGAGGGTCGTCAGCGGCTCGATGCACTCTTCGGCCCAGTACCCCTCCTCGCTCACGACGAACAGCGCGGTGCTCATCTGTGAACTCCGTTGACGGGCGAGGTATAAAACGCGCCCGTGGCCGGAAGCAACGAGGGGCGGCGCGGGGTTTATAAGCGGTCGACCGCAGTCCGGCTCAGGTCGTGAACAGTTCCGTGTCGTCGGGGACGGCGAACAGCCCCAGCCGGACGCCGGCGTCGAGCCACCCGTAGCCGTACGAGTACGACGCGAGCGCGTTGACCGGGTCGCCGTCCGCGCGGAAGTGACGGCCGTCTTCGAGGTACGACTCCGCCATCTCGGCGATGTCGGCGGCGGCCTCGCCGAGCGGCGTCTCGGCGGGCGGGCGCGGCTCCGCGACCGCCAGGGCGTCGGCGAGCATCTGCTCGTAGCGGTCCGTCTTCTCTGCTAACTCGGCGGGCATACGCAGGTGTTCCGGCCGGCGGACAAAAGCGACCGGGTCGGCGACGGGTGGTCCGGGGGCGGCGTCGCGACCGGAGGGCGGTCGACGCGTCTCGCGTGGGGTCACGACGTGTTCGGACTCGCCCGGCCGCAAAGCGCAACGTCGATACGCTCCGAGTCGAAACGACGCGTCATGTACGAGGCCGTCCACGCACACCCCGACGGCGAGTCGACCGCCGCCCGCCACGCGGCCACGGCGGCGCGGTACGGCTACGAGGGGGTCGTCGTCCGGACGCGCGACGCGCTCGAACCGCCGCGCGACGACGGCACGCCGTCGGCCGACGCCGCCGCCTTGAGCGAGGAACACGGAATCGACGTGGTCGACGCGGTGGAGATAGACGTCGACAGCGCCACGAGCGCGTCCGGCGCGGTCGGCAACTACCGACCGAGTCGCACCGTGGTCTGTCTCGTCGGCGGCGACGACGCGCTCAACCGCTTCGCGGTCGAGGAGCCCCGGATCGACGTGTTAGTTCGGCCGATGGGCGGGTCGGGGGATTTCAACCACGTGCTCGCGAAGGCCGCCAGCGAGAACGGCGTCCACGTCGAGTTCGACTTCGGGCCGCTGCTCCGCGCGACGGGCGGGAAGCGGGTCCGCGCGCTGAGCGACCTCCGGAAGCTCCGCGAGATCGTCTCCTACTACGACGCGCCGTACGTGGTCAGCGCGAACCCGCGGTCGCACCTCGACCTCCGCGCGCCGCGAGAGGTCGTCGCCGCCGCCACGGCCGTCGGGTTCGAGGCGGAGTGGGTCAGGTCGGGGCTGCGGGCATGGGGCGATGTCGTGGCTCGAAACCGGGAGCGTGCCTCCGAGGCCTTCATAGAGCCAGGGGTCAGACTGGGACGGTATGAAGAAGACGGTTGACGAACACGCCGCTCGCTTCTCCGAGAAGGCCGCCGAGTACGACGACTCGAAGAGCGAGGAGTACCGCGCCTGCGCGGATCTGGTGATCGAACACGCCGCCCCCCGTCCCGACGACGTGGTCCTCGATCTGGGCGCCGGCACCGGCGCCATCGCGCTCGCGCTCGCGCCCGACGCCGAACGGGTCCTCGCCCGCGACATCAGCGAGGGCATGATGGCGGAGGGGCGTCGCAAGGCCGACGAGCGGGGGCTCTCGAACGTCTCCTTCGCGTACGGCGAGTTCCGAAGCCCCGAGGTCGACGCGGACCAGCGGGTCGACGTCGTCACCTCGAACTTCGCGCTCCACCACCTCGCGGACGACGAGAAGCGAGCGGCGATCCGCGAGATGGCCGCTACGGGGGCCCGCCGGATCGTCCTCGGCGACGTGGCGTTCTTCGAGACGCCGGACCCGGACGCGCCGTTCTACAGCCCGGCGGTCGACGATCCGGCCACCGTTGGCACGCTCGTCGCGGCGATCACGGCCGAGGGGTTCGCGGTCACCGCCGTCGAGCGCGTCCACGATCAGGTGGCCGTGATCGTCGCCGAGCGACTCGGTGAGAGTGACGGCGGCCACGGAACCACCACCCCGCAGTGAGCCTCGTATGAAACACCTCCCCAAACACCTCCGACCGCGGTGGCGCTACCTCGCCGTCGGCATCGAGACGTGGCCCGACGCCGAACTCGGGCGGCGAGCGTTCCAGCGCGCGCTGTGGTACGCCGCCGGCAACCTCCTCGGCGACGCCAGCAGCGCGGACGCCGACCTGACGCTGCTCTCCTTCGCACACGACGACGGCGAGGGGGAGGCGATCGTTCGGGCCCGCCACGGTCACGTCGACGAGGCGCGCGCGGCCATCGCGTGCGTGAGCGAGGTCGACGGCGACCCCGTCGGAATCCGGGTTCGGGGGATTTCGGGGACGGTACGTGCCTGTGAGGAAAGATATATGGGTCGCGCGGGCCCACCTTCGACACAGCGAGACGTCGCGTTCGAGGACACCGAGCGGTCCGCCGTGGTGCGCGAAGACGCGTACGACGTGTGGGTCGAGTCGGAGTACGTCGGCGCGACGGCGTTCGACACCGAGTGATATCATGCAGGGACAATCCCAACAGCAGGCGTACGACCGAGGAATTACTATCTTCTCTCCCGACGGCAGGCTCTACCAGGTCGAGTACGCCAGGGAGGCGGTGAAACGCGGGACCGCGAGCATCGGTATCCGCGCCGAGGACGGCGTCGTCCTCGCGGCGGACAAGCGCGCCCGGTCCCCGCTGATGGAACCGGAGAGCATCGAGAAACTCCACAAGGCCGACGACCACGCCGGCGTCGCGAGCGCGGGCCACGTCGCCGACGCCCGCCAACTCATCGACTTCGCCCGCCGGCAGGCGCAGATCAACCGCCTCCGCTACGGCGAGGCCATCGGCATCGAGACGCTCACGAAGAACATCACCGACCACATCCAGCAGTACACGCAGGTCGGCGGCGCGCGCCCCTTCGGCGTCGCGCTGATCGTCGGCGGCATCGAAGACGGCGAGCCGCGCCTGTTCGAGACCGACCCGTCCGGCACGCCCTACGAGTGGCAGGCGCTCTCGATCGGTTCGAACCGGAACGATCTCCGGGACTACCTCGAAGCGGAATACGAAGAGAACCTCTCCACCGACGAGGCGGTCGGGCTGGCGCTCGACACCCTCGCCCAGCCGAACGACGGCGAGCTGACGCCCGACGGTGTCGGCGTGGCCACGATCACGCCCGAGGACGGCTACACCGAACTCCCGACCGACGAGGTGGCGTCGATCCTCGAAGAACGCGATCTGGTCGCGAGTGAGGACGACGAGGACGAAGACGACGAGGAGAACGAGGAGAACGACGCCGACGACGCAGACGAAGACGCGTCGGACGAGTAACTCCCCCTCTCGGCGCGTCTTCGCGCCACGCGCGCTTTTGTTCCCGGTCGATTGCGTTTCGCTCGACGCGGTCGCTTGTCGAACCCTGTCAGTCGCCGGTCGGGAGAGTTATGCCGCCGGGGGGCGACCGACAACGCGTGCAGAAGACGGTACTCATCACCGGCTGTTCCTCGGGTATCGGACGCGCCGCGGCGCGGGCGTTCCTTGACGAGGGGTGGACCGTGTACGCGACCGCGCGCAATCCCGCAGATATCGAGACGCTCGGCGACGCGGGCTGTGAACTGGCCACGCTCGACGTGACGGACCAGTCCGATATCGACCGCGTCGTCGACCGCATCCTCGACGAGGAGGGGGCGATCGACGCGCTGATCAACAACGCCGGCTACGGGCAGTTCGGGCCGGTCGAGGACGTGCCGACCGCGAAGGTTCACGAGCAGTTCGACGTGAACGTGTACGGCCCGCATCGGCTCATCAAGGCCGTGTTGCCCGGTATGCGCCGCGAGCGCGAGGGAACGATCGTCAACGTGTCGTCGGTCGCCGGACGAATCTCGTTCCCCGGCGGCGGCGTCTACAGCGGCTCGAAGTTCGCCATGGAGGCGCTGTCGGACGCCCTCCGCAACGAGGTCGCGGAGTTCGGCGTCGACGTGGTCGTCGTCGAACCCGGCCCCGTGCGAACCAACTTCTCGAAGCGAGCGGAGCGAGAGGCGCCCGGAAGCGGGTCGGAGGCCGACGACGCCGACGGCGACGCGGACGACGGCGCCCTCGACCGAACGGGCGCTTACGAGGCGTTCTACGCGCTCTTCGAGGAGACGCAGTTGGTCGGCGGCGACGGCCCCGGCGCGGTGGAGCCGGAGGTCGTCGCCGACGCCATCGTCAACGCCGCGAGCGCGACCCAGCCGCCGGCGCGCGTCCAGCCCGGCACCGTCGCTCGCGTCGGCGTCCTCGCGCGGTTCCTCCCCGACTCGGTCCTCGACGCGGGGTACGACTTCGTCCGGAAGTTCACGAGTTAAGCGTCCTCGTCCGACGGCGACACCGCGAACGGGCTCGCTTCCTCTCGCCAGTCCCAGCCGGGGAGCCGCGTCTGGAACCCCGCCGCGAGCGCGGCGTCGAGGTCGTCCGCGCCGGCGGCCCCCGCCCCGTCCGCCGTCTCGTCTCCGCTCACCCGCACGTCGACGAGGTGGAAGGTCGCCTGCGCGAGCAGCGAGAGCGGGCGTCCGCCGGCGACGGTCGCCGCCAGCTCGCGGCCGAGGACCTCGTCGACCACGAAGCCCGGATAGTCGCCCGCCACGTCGAGGTCGCGGAGCAGCGCCACGCAGGCGGCGACGTTGACCGCCACCTCGCCGTCGGCGAACACCGCGTTCACCTCTCTGCGATACGTCTCGGGGGCCACGGAGTCCACGTCGGTTTCGAAGAGCCGACCCAGCCGCTCGCGGGTCTCGTTGAGAATCGGGACGACGACCGGGGCTCGCTCGCGGACCCACGCGCGTTCCCGTCGGACCGTCTCGGGCGTGATTCGCATACGCTTCTTTTCACGACAAGGGGGTTTGCCCTTTGCGAAGGGTTTTATAACGGCCGGGATAATCTTCTTGCAAGCGGGTTTTCGCAGGCTGTTCCCGCACGGTTCCGTCTACGGACAGTACTACCACTATGCCTACTCCGTCACGGTCGACCGTTCGTTGCCGAGGCGCGTCCTGCCGCTCGACGACGACGGCGGTCCCGACGACCCGCAGTGAGATATGAGTCAAGTCGATAAGCAACTCGATACCATAAAATCAGAGATCGAACAGGAGATTCCGAACGACATCACGGTCACCGACGTCAAATACGAGGGGCCGGAACTGGTCGTGTACACCCGCGATCCGAAGCGGTTCGCCGGTGACGGCGACCTCATTCGTCGGCTCGCCTCAAAGCTCCGGAAGCGGATCACCGTCCGTCCGGACCCGAGCGCGCTCGCCCCGCCGGCGCGCGCCGAAGAGGAGGTCCGTTCGGTGATCCCCGAGGAGGCCGGCGTGACCGACCTCGACTTCCACGAAGACACCGGCGAGGTCGTCATCGAGGCCGAAAAGCCCGGCATGGTGATCGGCCGCCGCGGTTCGACGCTCCGGGAGATCACCCAGGAGGTCGGCTGGACGCCGGAAGTCGTGCGGACGCCACCGATCGAATCCTCCACCGTTTCGAACGTCCGCGGATTCCTGAAAAACGAGCGCGAGGAGCGGCGCGACATCCTCGAACGCGTCGGGCGACAGATCCACCGCGAGGAGATGTCCGACGACGAGTGGGTCCGGATCACGACGCTCGGCTGCTGTCGCGAGGTCGGCCGCGCCGCCTTCATCCTCTCGACGCCCGAGACGCGGATCCTGATCGACTGCGGCGACAAGCCGGGCGCCGAGGGCGAGGTCCCGTACCTCCAGGTCCCCGAGGCGCTCGGGGCCGGCGCCGCGACGCTCGACGCGGTCATCCTCACGCACGCCCACCTCGACCACTCGGCGTTGATGCCGCTCTTATTTAAGTACGGCTACGACGGCCCGATATACACGACGGAGCCGACCCGCGACCTGATGGGTCTGCTCACGCTCGACTACCTCGATGTCGCCGCCAAGGACGGTCGGACGCCGCCCTACGAGTCCGCACAGGTCCGCGAGGCGATCAAACACACCATCCCGCTGGAGTACGGCGACGTGACGGACATCGCGCCGGACGTGAAACTCACCTTCCACAACGCGGGCCACATCCTCGGGAGCGCCGTCACTCACTTCCACATCGGAGACGGGCTCTACAACGTCGCGTTCTCCGGCGACATCCACTACGAGGACACGCGCCTGTTCAACGGCGCCGTCAACGACTTCCCGCGGGTCGAGACGCTCGTCTTGGAGTCCACCTACGGCGGTCGCGACGACTACCAGACCGATCAGGCGGACTCCGAGGAGGCGTTAAAGGAGGTCATCAACGAGACGTACGAGGCGGGCGGGAAGGTCGTCATCCCCGCGTTCGCCGTGGGACGGTCCCAAGAGATCATGCTCGTCTTAGAGGAGGCGATGCGGAACGGCGATATCCCGGAGATGCCCGTCCACCTCGACGGGATGATCTGGGAGGCGACCGCGATCCACACCACCTACCCCGAGTACCTCCGCGACGACCTCCGCGACCGCATCTTCCACGACGACGAGAACCCGTTCCTCGCCGACCAGTTCAACCACATCGACGGCGGCGAAGACGAGCGGCAGGACGTCGCCGACGGCGACGAGTGTATCATCATCTCCACGTCGGGGATGATCGAGGGCGGCCCCATCATGTCGTGGCTGCGCCACATCGGCCCCGAGCCCGATTCGAACCTCGTGTTCGTCGGCTACCAGGCACAGGGAACGCTCGGTCGCCGGATCCAGAACGGCTGGGACGAGATTCCCGTCGACGGCTGGGGCGGCGGCGGTCGCGGCGACACTCTCACCCTAGAGATGGGGACCGAGGTCGTCGACGGCTTCTCCGGCCACGCCGACCGGCAGGGGTTAGAGAACTTCGTGAAGACGATGAACCCGCGTCCGGAGAAGGTGCTGTGCGTTCACGGCGACGAGCGCTCCGTCCAGGACCTCTCGTCGGCGCTGTACCACGACTACAACATGCGGACGTTCGCGCCCAAGAACCTGGAGACGTTCCGGTTTAAGTAACCGAGTCGTCCGCGGCTCCGTGACCGTCGACGGGCCTCAACAACCGGGCTTGCTCCGCGCTGTCGGCTTGTCGGTCGCCGCGGTCGCGACTGCGGTCGTTCTGGCGATCGGCTGTTTGTCGTTGACGCCGATGAACAATATCTCCACGGAGTCGCCCGGCTCCATCGGGCGGTCGCCGCTGAAGTCGACCGGATACCTGTTTTCGACCCGGAAGAAGGGCTCGTCGCCGCCGCGAGCGATGTCGTTCTGGTTCGACTCGACATATTGCTCTCCCCCGATCTTGTCTGGATCAGTTTCTCCTCCGCCTTGATACCGGTTGTGAGCCATCCGGATCGTGAGCGTGTCGCCGACGCCGAAATCGCCCGTGCAGAACTCCCCGACATCGCCGTCGTGGAACGTCTGGTTGGAGTCAGCGTCGAAGCGGTTCGGATTCAGGAACCGAACCTGACCGCTCTCGCCGTCGCTGCCTTCCCAGCGGATCAGTATCGAACCGATCTCGTCGCCCTGGAAGGTCGGCCCCGCGACGTAGGGCACACGAACGATGTCGATGTCACCGCGGGGCGGAGGTGAGTAGCTGTCGTTGCCGTCCCATCCGCCCCACGATCGGTTTTCGGGCCCGAGCGTCACCTCGGCGTCGCCGAAACCGCGCAGCTCTTGCGGCTCCGCGAGCCCGCTCTCGAAGTCGAACACGGCGACGCCGATGGTCGCCGCGATTATCACGACGAGGGCGACCATGAGAATCGTGGCGACGACACTCGTGACGCCGCGGTCGCGGCTACGGTCCATCGCTCGCTCCGGCGCAGGCGACCTGACTGCGACTCATACCGGTACAACGGCCCGTTCCGGACCTATACGTTCCGATCCACATATCAGTTCTAATACTGGTTTTCAGTACTCACTTATACCGTAAGCGAGAACGGAACGTATGCGCATCGCCCTTATCGCTCACGACGAACTGAAAGACGAGATGGTCGAGTTCGTCACCGCTCACGCCGACGCGCTCGGCGCGTGCGAACTCGTCACCACCGGCACGACCGGGAAACGCATCGCCGACGCGACGGGGTTGACCGTGGACCGCCAGGCCTCGGGCCCCTACGGAGGCGACCTCCAGATCGGCGCGGAGATCGCCGACGAAAAGATCGACGGCGTCGTCTTCCTCCGCGACCCGCTTACCGCGCAGGCTCACGAGCCCGATATCTCCGCGCTCTTGCGCGTCTGTGACGTGAAAGACGTCCCGCTCGCGACGAACGTCGCCTCCGCGGAGCTCCTCGTCGGGGGACTCTTAAACGAGGCGTGACCGGGGCGACACCCTCCGGTGACGCGGTCTGACGACGCGTCTCTCTGAGTATCACACCGGATAACCGATCCCGCGCCGTTTTTATCCGCCCTGACAAATATCCACTCGATGACACGCCGCGTCAAGCCCGCGACCGCCGCGTTCGCCGCGTGTGCCGTCGCGCTGCTCGTCGTGACGGCGACCGTCGCGAGCGGCGCCCTCGTCGGTGGCGCGGCGGCGGTCGACGGCGACACGGCCGAGACGGCTGCCATCGACGCGGACGAACCGACCGACGGCGAGGGGTTCGCCGGCGCTAGTCTCGGTCAGATGTCCGGCGATGACCGAGCCGAGTCGCCCACGCGGTGCTTCTCGGGGAAGGGGTACCCGATCGGTATCGGCGACGGGCAGACGAGGATCGCGACGATCGTTCACCTCTCCGTGCTGACCGACCCCGCCGCCGGCAACGAGTTCGGGTTGGAGGCGGCGGGGACCATCGCCGGAGACCCGATCGTGACGCTCGGCGCGGGGGTCCGGTTGACCGCGCGCGACGCGATCGCGAACGGCCTGGACCCCTTCGCGGCGTTCGACGTGTTGTACGCCTACGAGCTTCACCTCCCGATGTTCGCCGGCGCCATCGACGAGTCGGACTACCGCGACGACGGCTCGCCGATCGATTCGAGCGCGACGCCGGTGCCCTGTTAGACTCTCACGGGGATCAACACGGCCGCTCGCCGCGTCACGCCGGTGACTCGATCTCGCGTACGATCGCGATCAGCTCGCTTCGGGCGTCCGCGGGGCCCGTTCCGTCCGGATACGCGTCCTCGTCGAGTGGATACGCGCCCCCGCCGAGGAGGTACTCGCCGGCCACCCAGACCGCGAGCAGCGCCTCGACGCGCACGCCGCGCCTGTCGCCGACCCGCGCGACGCCGCGGAACGTCGACAGCGTCGCTCGCGACGCGTTCGGGTCGGCGACCGATATCTCTCGGTCGCCGCGGTGCTCCACGGCGTCGATCGCGCGGTCGGCGAGCCGGTCGCGGAACCCGGCTCGCGCCTTTCGCTCGACGAGCGCGGTGAGCGCCCGGTTCGGCGCGCTCGGCGGCCGGATGCGGAGGCGGCTCGCGAAACAGAACGGGCGAGGCGGGTCCGCCAACGCCCGCTCGTACCGCACCGTGCTCGCGTCGACGGAGACCGGGCCGGCGACGAACGCCTGCTCGGCGGTCTCGTCGACGAGCCGCCAGTCGTCGAGGCGGTCGCGCGGAACGACGGGCGGGTCCATGGAGGCGGTTCTGCACCGAGACAGTTAAAAGAGACGCGGCGGCCGGGGGGTCGGTGAGTTCAGTGGTCGTCTTCTCGCCACTTGTGTTCACACTCGGTACAGACGAAAAAGCGGGTCTCGGACTCGTCCGCCGACCGGATCTGCTGCATGTACCAGTACGCGCGGCCGTTGCCACACTCCGGACAGTGTGCGTTCGTCTGCGGGAGCCCCTTGTCTTCCGCGTCGCTCACGTCGATAATTTCGGACTCGACCTGCGACTCCGTGGTCCACTCGTCGTCGTCTGACTCGCGGCCGATCTCGTAGCCACAGGAGTCACACACCCAGTGGTCCTCGCCCTCGCCGGACTTCATCATCGATCCGCACTCGTCGCAGAACTTCATGGCGGAACCAACCGCGGATCGTATTTAAACGGCGGGATCGCTCCCTACGGGCGGCGCGTCAGCGCGACCTCACGTCTCCCCGAGGTGGTCGGCGAGCGCGAACCGGACGCGCTCCTCGTCGCTCCCCTTCGTCTCGCGGCCCGTGACGACGACGCGGCCGATGTCGGCGGTGGTCGCGACGTGCGTCCCCGCACAGGCGGTCCGGTCGTACGGTTCGGTGCCGTCGTCCGCACCGCCGGGCGATCCGATCTCGACGATCCGTAGCTCCGTGATCGAGTCGGGAAGCAGGTCGATTCGCGTGCGGTCGGTGTCGAGCGTCTCTTCGGCCGCCGCGCGCTCCATGGTGTAGCGTTCGACGGGACGGTCTTCGTCGATGAGCTCGTTGAGCCGCGTTTCGATCCGGTCGAGGTCGCTCGCCTCGAAGCGGTCGTACGCCGCGTCGAGGTGGGCGTGGTCGTCGTAGAGCTGATTTCCGGTCGTCGACGCGTCGAACTCGTCGACGAGCAGCGCCGAGAGCAGATGCTGTGCCGTGTGATACCGCGAGTGCGCGCGGCGGCGATCCACCGCAATCTCGCCGATGACCGCGGTTCCGGGCTCCGGGAGGGGCACCGGATCGTCCGCCGAAGCCGCCTCGACCGGTTCGAGCGTGTGATAAATCGTGTCCGTCTTCTGGACGTCGACGACCCGCCACCGCCGGCCGGCGTCGGCGGCCTCGGCCGTCTGACCGTCGGCCCCGTCGTTCGTCGCCGACGCGGCGACCCGGAGCGTCCCGGTGTCGTGCGGTTGGCCGCCCCCGGTTGGGTAGAAATGCGTCCGGTCGAGGACGACGCGGTCGTCAAGCGCCCGTTCGACGGTCGCCTCGAACGTCGTCACCGCGTCGTCCGCGAGGTACAACTGCTCGGTCATACGCGAACGATGCGGCCCAGCGGGCTTAGGTGATGTGGCGGGGCCGCAACCGAACGCCTCAGCGAAGGAGGCGGACGTTGACGGCGTCGTCCGCGACGAACACCGTGTCGCTGTGGTTGAGATGTGCGACGACGGTGTCGTTTGCGGTGTCAGTCGCGTCCGTGTTCACGGAGAACCCGTCGGTGCGAACGAAGTACCGTTCCCACGCCTCGGCGTACGGCGACTCGATCCACAGGTCGAAGGGACCGTCGTCGGCGCTGGCGTCCGCCGTCTCCACGAGTTGGGGACGAGAGGACCGTTCGACGACGATCTGGACCGTCCCCTCCTGTTCGACGGTCTCTTCGCCGAGCGGGTACAATCGAACGATCGGGAGCGTCGTCCGCCCGTCCGCGGCGACGAACCGCGGCTCGGAGCGCATCACGGCGCCCGTGCCGTCGCCGCGGAACCACGCTCCGTTCTCGTACGCGATCGTCGTGTCCCCGCTCGTGTACGTGAGCGAGCGGCTGTCGAGCGACCGCCCGACGAGGCCGCCGGACGCGTTCCGCAGTTCCACGGCGGTCGGCTCCGTGAGCGAGATCGTTCCGCCACTGAGCCGGATCTCCGTGGAGCGGCTCGGGTCGCCGTATCGCTGCACGTCTCGCACGTTGTCGTCGAACACGTCGAAGGCGCGCTCGACGTTCGCGACGCGCTCGGCCGCCTGTCGGTCTTCGAGCCCCGTGATCCCGACCGCAAACACCGTACCGATCGTTATCGTCACGAGCGAGAAGATCAGGACGTAGCCGACGACGTTGCTCACGCCGCGCGCGTCGCTCGCGAAGGCCGTCCGCTCTCCGTCCCCGATCGAGACGGTCGGCGATCGCCGGTCCGTCATCGCTCCACCACGGTCAGGTTGCCGGCGTCGGCGCCGGTGGAACTGTACGCGAGCCGTATCGACCCGCCGCGGACCGTCGCCGGGGTGACGTTCAGCCGCGCCGCGTGGTCGATGACGAGCGTCGTCTCGGGGCGTTCGGTGCGCAGCGTCACCGCGTCGTCGTCGACCGTAATCTCGTAGGGAACCCCGGCGACCCGGCTCGGGAGGCGAACGACGACCGAGACGTTGGCGGCCGTCGCTCCGGGGTCGGTCGACCGGTCGACCTCCGACGCGCGCGCCAGCCGGTCGGCGCTCTCGACGTTCGCCGCCGCGGTCTGGCCGAGGACCGAGAGGTCGCTTTCCACCGTGCGCTCCGTCTGAGATTCGACCACGCCGCCGACGCCGATGGCGACCCCCGAGAGCAAGATGGCGCCGATGGCGAGCGTCATGACGTAGCCGACGGTGACGCTCACGGCGCGCCCGTCGTCCCGGAAGCGAGCGCCGCCGGAGCCGCGCGGGTCACGCATCGGGCTCACCGGGTGCGACCCGTACGGCGGTCTCGAACCGCAGGTCCGCGGTCCGGTACCAGAGGTTGATCGTCGCCTCGTAGGTGGCGGGCTGTCGCGCCGCGGTGAGGTCGGTCGTGACGGTGTCACCGGAGCGCGGCCGCGCGGTCACGGTCACCTCGCCGGCGGCCTCGCTCGCATTTATCAGGCCGATGTCGTAGGCGTCGCCGGGGGCGACGAGCGACGGCGGCCAGATCCCCGGACACGGCCGGTCTCCGAGCCTTTCGGCGGTGAAGTCGACGACGACGCGGTCGTCCGGCGGGACCGAACAGCGGACGCTCGGCTCGCCGCCGTCCTCGCCGACCGCGACCGTGACGTTGCCGTCGGTCCCGTTGTACACGTACACTTGTCGGCTCCCGCCCGTCGACGCGTTGAGGTCGACGTGGAACGCGTCGGTGTCGGCGTTCGCCGCGTCCGTGTCGGTAAGTCCGGTCGGGTCGGCCGCGAACACGAAGCCCCGCGTCCGGTCGACATCGCCCGCGAGCGTCGCCGCGCTCGGATCGGCCGCGGCCAGCGCGGCGGCGATGCGGCTCCCGTTTTCGGTCCCCACCAGTTCGACGCGCGCGACGCCACCGCGCTCCGCGTAGGACCGCGCCATCGCCTCGTCGAGGTCCGCGACCCCGGCCCGGACGGTCGTCTCGGCGTCGCCGTGTCCGCTCGGTCCCGCGCGGTTGGTCGAGTCGAGGAGCTCGCCCGTCCCGCCGACCGCGGTCGAGCGCACCTCCATCGCCTCTCCGTCGGCCGATTCGATCCCGCGGGTCGCGACGTTCTCGCTGTAGATAGTCGAGTTGAGAAGCACCACCAACACCACGAGCGACACGGCCATCACCAGCCCCGCGACGAGCAGCAGCTGGCCGCGGTCGCTGCCGCGGGCGCCGTCGCCGAACAGGCCCCCCCGGTCCGGGAGGTCGAAGCTCACATCCGCCATACGATCATGCGCACCTCCACGTGGGTGAAAAGCGGTCCGGAGGCCGTCTCGGTCGCGTAGAACGCGCCCGGATCGGTCCCGTCCGCCAGTCCCCGCAGCGTCGTGTCCGTGTAGTTCGGCGCGGTCAAGTTCGCGTCGTCCGGGAGCGCGACCGTTCGGGTCGCGGTCACCGCGTTGTTGCTCGGCTCGCCCATGTCGACGAGCGAGGTCACGTTCCGCTCCGTGCGCGCCGACGTGTTGTAGTGGCGGAGTTCGACGTTGACCGCGATCGACCGCTCAACGAACGTCCGGTTCAGCGACTCGCCGAACGGCCCGAGCGCGGCGTCGAAGCCGTTCGGCCCCCTCGCTTGGGTGTATCCCTCGCCGTCGACGTCGGGGGGGCTGTCGACGAACGTCTCGTTTTCCGGGTCCCAGCGCAGTATCGCCGCCGTGAGGTCGCCGTTCTCGGCGCTCGTCGTCAGGAAGTCCGTGGCGACCGCCCGCTCCTGGTTCTCGATGTGCTGGTTCGACGTGCTGGCCGAAAGCGGCGTCACGGCGGTCGCCTGCAGCGCGAAGGTGAGCCCGGCGACGAGCAGTATCGCCGCCGCGAACGCCTCCAGCGTGTGCGCCTGTCCCCGGTCGTTCGACGAGCCCATGATCACCACACCCGTACCGTGAGCCGGTACTGCGTCCCGCCGAGCGAGACGAGTCGCTGTGAGACGGTCACGTCCCCGCGTCCCACGTCGTTCGGATCGCCGGTCGACCGACTCTGTTCGACATCGAACACGCCGTACCGGGTCGCGATAGAGAGGTTCGACGGGTTCTGGTTGGGAGTTCGCTCGTCGAGGTCGTGGATCACCACCTGTACGTCGCCGTCGATTCCGTAGTGGCTCGCGAGGCTCGCGGCGACCTCCGGGTGACAGCCCGCTTGGGTCCCGAGCGTCGCGTTCGCGGTCAGGAACGCGACGGTACACGCCGGCGACAACACGCCGGGTTCCGTCGGCGACGCCGCGAGGAGATCGCCGGCGACGCCGGACGCGACGCGGTCGCTCACGACGGGCGAGGCGGTCGCGGCCGCCGAGAACGGGTCGAAGAGCGTCGGGACGAACGCGACCACGAACGCGAGCGTCAACACGAACACGCCCGCGCCGACGGCGAAGTCGACCGGGGTCTGCGCGCGGGCGCCGTCAGCCGACATAGATCCACACCCCCAGCGCGAGCGTCATGAGGACGACGGAGAACTTGACGCCGGAGACGAGGTCGGCGTTACGGATGTAGCCGCTGATAAAGCCGGAGAGGATCGCCTGCAGCGTCACGGCGTGGAAGAACAGCAGCGAGAGCACGTCCGGCTCGACGCCCCCGCCGCCGAAGCTCGGCCCGCCGCCCGCCGAGGCGGTGCTGGCGCTGTCGGCCTGCGAGGCCAACCCGCCCATCACCTCGATGAACTGCGTCTGGAGGATCGCCATGACGCCGAGGAGGGTGACGTACGTCATCACGATGATCGCCACCTGCATCCGGGTTCGAGACCGCCGGTCGCGTTCGATGTCGTCCTGGTTCTCCGAGGCCTGCGCGGCCGTGGTCAACACGTCCGTGATCTCCGAGGAAGCCTCTTGGGCCTCCGAGATGAGCTTCACCGTCCGGGCGAGTCGGGGGACCGCGTAGGTGTTGTTGAACTCGACGAAGGCGTCCCGCAGGCTCATACCGTAGTTCACCTTCGCGTGTATCACTTCGAACTCTTCTGCGAGTTTACCGCTCGACGTCTCGGAGACCGCCGCCACCGATTCGAGGAGCGTCTGTCCGGTGTCGTTCGCAGACGAGAGCTTTCGGAGGCTCTCGGAGAGGTTCTCGGTCACCGCCCGCTGTGACCGTCGGCTCCACTCGTGAAACACTGCGAGCGGGACCATCACGATGTAGGCGGGGACGTACACCCAGATGAACGTCGACCACACGGGCCGGCCGACCCACCCGTCGACGGTCGTGGGTGCGGTCCCCGAGGCGGCCGCGATGGCGACGAGGACGAGCGCGGTCGGAACCGACACCGCGAGCGTGTACAGCGGGTTGTCTCGGAAGAACACGTGCGGCTCGGAGACGATCTGTTTTGTCTTGTACGTCCCCTCCTTGTCGCGAATTCGGTCGAAGACGCTGAACTGCCCGACGAACCCCTCGATGAGCCCGAAGTGGATCAGCCCTTCCTGGCTGGCCTGTTGAAGCCGGTCGCTCCCCCCGTCTGGATGGAGGTAGCCGTCGCCCGGCTCGTCCTGCTTGACGGTGGAGACCAACACGAGGAACCCGACGCCCGTCAGCGGAATGAGCGCGTACACGGTCGCGTAGAGCAGGCGCGGGTCGGACTCGCCCATCATCCCCATGATGACGAGGATGATGATGAGAAGCAGCGGGAACAGCGACAGCGTCATGTACATCTCGCCGAACAGCTCCAGCGTCTCCAGTGTCATCTCGCGCTCCTGTTTCGACGTGCGGAGGTGTTTCTCCTTTTTGTCTTTTAAGAACCCCTCCATGTCGCCGCCGGAGTTGACGATAGAGAGCATGTCGGCGAGGAACTGCGAGAGCTCGTCGGAGGGCGTCTCCATCGACTGCTGGCGGATCGCGTTCCGGTAGTCGGTCCCGAAGTACTCCGTCTCGTTGACGATGCTCTGGAACTCGCGTGACACCTCGCCGTAGGTGTCTTCCGCCGCCGCCATCGCGCGCAGGATTTCGAGCTGGTTCAGCCCGCCGACAGACAGCGCGTACATGAACGACACCGAGTCGGCCAAGAGGAGGTTTATCTCGCGTTTCCGCGCCGACGCCCGCGAGTACGGCATCGCGACGATGCCGCCGAACCCGGTCGCGAACCCGATAGAGCCGAACACGAGCCCGCTGACGAGCACCGCCGTCGGCACGACGAGCGCGCGCAGGAACGCCTGCATCTCCGGCCCCGACACGGGCACGCCGAGCGAGAGCGACTCCGGCTGGACCAGTCCGAGCGAAAAGGCGCCGTACCCAATCAGCGTCCCGACGGCCCAGAGCACCCCGCCGACGATCAGGCCGACACCGAGCGCCCTGGAGATGAACATCTCCACTTGGTCCGCCATGCGCGCCTCCGCGAGTTTGCGCTCCACGTCGGCCACGAAGTCGCCGTCGGGGTCGAACAGCAGTTCGAAGACGGGGTAAAACAGCTCCGCGAGGAGGTTCCCCTCGGCGGTGCCGTCCGTGACGCCGATGTCGAGACTCATGGGTGCCGCCTCGCGCGAGTCATCGGACTATCGATCCTCCGGCGACTCGACGGACCCGAAGCCCCAGTCGTCGATCTCCTCGGGGTCGGGGTCGCCGTCTCCGTTTCCGTCGCTGTCACCCTCCGAGTCCTCGTCGAGGTCCGCATCGGCCGCTTCGTCGGTGGCGGCCTCTTGGTCGTTGTCAGCGTCCTCGTCGAGGTCCGCATCGGCCTCTTCGTCGGCGTCGGCGTTTTCGCTGACGCCCGGATTCTCGTCGGCAGGAGCGTTCGCTACCGGGTCGAGCACGTCGATACCCTCGTCGAACGGCTCTTCGAAGTCGATGCCCTCGTCGTCGCTATCCGACTGCTCGTCGTCGAGGTCGATGTCCGCCCTGCCGTCATTCGGTGTCTCGACGTCTCCTGCGCCGGTTTCGTGCGGTGATCGGGCGCCCGGCGAATCATCGCGTTCGGCGTCTGCTTCGTTCGTGCCGTCTTCCCCGCCGCCGTCGTCCGCGGTCCCTTCGGGCTCCGCCGCGTGTGTCGTGCCGAATTGGCCGTTCGACGGCGGCTGGCCGGCGCTACGAGCCGTGTCTGCGAGTTCGTCCCGCTCGTCGACTCCGCCGTGCTCACCGACGGGACCGACCGCGCCGAAGGTCCCGCTCTGGTCGGGGGCATCGACCGGCCCGACCGCGTCGGCCTCGGCCTCGTCGGCCGACTCCGGCGGGGGCTCGTCGGTGTCAGACGGTTGTGCGCTCTCGCGTTCGGCTCCCGACTCGCCCGCCACAGTCGCCTCGAGTTCCGCTTCGAGGTCGGCCGCCGCCTCGGCGGCCTCCGCGAGCGCCTCGTGGTCGGTGCCGGGCTCCGCTTCCACGTCCTCCGCAGGCTCGATGTCGAGCAGCGCGTCGGCGACGGAGTCGGGGATCTGACCGCGGTACTCCGCGAACAGGTCCTCGGCCTCTTCGAGGATCTGTTCGACCTCCTCGCGGCCGTCCTCGTCCGGCTCCGGTCGCGGCACCATCTCCTCTTTGTCGCGGTCGACGTTGATGAGCACCGACTCCATCTCGCGGAGGTCCTCGAGCGACCGCTCCAACTGGTCGTTGGCCATCAGCGCGAGCACCGTGTCGGGGTCGTTGATGAAGGCCATGAACGTCGCGGCGACCTGCGCGTAGCTGTTGAGTCCACGGTCGATGAGGTACGCCAACACGACTCGGCGTTTCTGGAGCTCCTCGTTTAACACCGCCCGACTCCAGCCGCGGTCGAACATGATGTCTTCGAGGGTGTTCGACGCGCCCATCTGGAGGTACTCGTCCGTCTCCGCCTGCCACTGGAACACGTCTTGGACGTTGATCTCGTCGTTTTCGGCGTCGTAGTGGTTGATCTCGGTCAGCGACTTGTTCCGGCGCACCTTCTTCCCCTGGACCCGCGTGGAGGTCTGGACGGAGACCAGATCGAGCGCCGTGAACATCGTCTTCGAGACGTTGATCGGTTCGGTGGTGAACCGCTTGAGGACCTCGCCGACCGTGTCGGCGTGGAACGTCGTGTACGTGGTGTGACCCGTCGACATCACCTGGAAGGCGGTTCGGCCCTCCTCGCCGCGGATCTCGCCCATCACGATGTAGTCCGGACGCTGTCGGAGCGCCGCTTCGAGCAGGTTGAACTCGTCGATGTCGCCCTTGTCGTCGTCGGAGAAGGAGGGCCGGGTGACGGAGGCGATCCAGTTGCGCTGGGGGAGTTCGACCTCGCGGGTGTCCTCGATGGAGACGATCTTCGCGTTCGAGGGGATAAAGAGGGAGACCGCGTTCAGGCTCGTCGTCTTCCCGGAGGCGGTACCGCCCGCGAAGATCAGGCTCTTGTGGTTCTCGATGGAGAGCCAGAGGAACGCCATCTGGTCGAGCGAGAACGTCTTCCAGTTTATCAGGTCGATCGGCGTGAAGGGGACGTCGTTGAACTGCCGGATGGTGTAGTTCGTCCCGTGGTCCGACACCTCTCGGCCGAGCGTGAGCTGCGCGCGGGAGCCGTCCGTGAGCGTGGCGTCGACTTGGGGGCGCCGCTTCGAGATACCCTTTCCGGAGCGCTGCGCCAGCTTCACCACGAAGTCGTCGAGTTCGTCGGTCCCGTGGTAGATGTTGGTGATGATCTGCTCGTAGTCGGAGTGGTAGACGAAGACGGGCGAGTTGTACCCGTCACAGGAGATGTCCTCGACGTTGATGTCGTATTTGATCGGGTCGATACGCTCGTACCCGATGAAGTCCCGCTTGAGGTAGTAGAGCAGCCGCTCGACCTGGTGTTCGGAGAGGGTGTCCGGGTCCTCCGCGAGTATGGCCGGCTCGGGCCGGGCGAGTATCTTCGACGACCGCGGCTCGGACTCGGTCGGCGGCTCGTAGCCGAGCGACTCGCTGATCCGGCCGAGAATACCCTCCGTGAGGTCGAAGCCGAAGCGCCCGGCGAGGGAGTCGACGACATCGTCGATGGCGCTCGGCCGGTCCGTCGTCCGCTCGTAGAGGTCGTACCGGTCGAGCAGGCGGAGCGTCTCGTCGACGATCACCTCTTGGCGGAACGTCTCGTCGCCCCCGGATATCGCCTCGTCGGCGTACTTGATCGAGGTCCGGAGTTTCCCCGTCAGGAACTCGACCAGATCGGTCTCGATCTCCGTCCGGTACGGCTGGACGGCGTAGTACTTGACCTCGTTCTCCTTCGTCGAGCGGAAGACGATCACGAACGCGTACGGCTTGTTCACCCAGTAGCGCTCTATCTCCCGGAAGTGGAGCTTCTTCGGCATGGGGACCGACTTCTCTAGGTCGTACCGGTTCGCGAGGGTCGTGTGCCCCTCGTCCGTCGAGAAGAACGCGTCCTCGTCGACCTCGGGATTCACGTTCACCGTGCGCTCGTCGACGAGGTCCGCGAGGTCGGCGGCGGCGCCTCCCCCCGCCCCGAGCAACTCCTCGGTCCGGTCGGGGTCGAAGCCGAGCGCCTCGACTTTGTCCTCGTGGGTGAACTCCAAGGGCTCGTCCTCCTCGTCGGTCGGAGGGTTCCCCTCCTCGTCGAAGAAGAACTCGTCGCGGTAGTCGTCCCACGTGTAGTACCCCTTGAGAACCGGGACCTCGTAGAGGTTGTACCGCGCAGAACACAGGTCCCACAGCAGGTCGGCGACCGCACCGCCGTCCTCGACGCGAGCGCGCGTCTCCGAGGGGTGAAACCCGAGAAACTCGCTCGGGTCGACGCCCGATCGCTCCCACTCCTCGGCCGTCGGCGTCCGCCGCGGGACCATCTCGACGGCGCTCCCGGCGGCGACGACGACACCGGGGACGCCCGGCCCGTCGACGTCGATTCCGGGTCGCGGCTCGGGGTCGGCCCGCTCCGGGCTGTCGTCTCCGGGCGGATCGTCCCGGTCGGCCGGATCGTCGCGTGCGTCGTCGTCCTGGTCGGCTCCGTCTTCGTTGTCTTCGATTTCGTCGTGTTCGCCCTCGTCAGCCTCGTCGCTCTCGTCTCCACCGTCTTCCTCGTCGCCGTCGGCCGCCTCCTCGTTGATCCCGTCGTTGCTCTCGTCGTCGACCGACTCCGCCTCCGGGGGCGGCGTCACCGCTGCGACGCTAGTTCCGGCCGGAACGACGGCCGCGCCGCTGAGGACGACGTGGTCGGTTCCGATCACGAGCGTGCCGGCTTCCGGCGTCTCGTGGCCCGGAACGGCGGTGTCGCCGTCGGCGAGGTACGGCTCCTCGACGCCCGCCGCGCGGATCACTCGGTCGACGCCGTCCTCGAAGTGCCCCTCGACGGCTGTCGACGGAACGACCGCCTGCTCGCCGATGTCCGTATACAGCGTCGAGACGGCCTCGTCGTGTCCCTGATCGCGGAGGAACGTCCGCCACGAGTATCGCCCCACGGACACGGGGCGATCAGACGCCGCCGAATCCGCCGTCTCCTCGGGAGAGAGCGGCAGACGCTCGGCGTCGTCAGATTCCATGCGTGGGACAACGGCGCAGCCGTTTAAAAAGGTGTCCTGAAAAAAACCGAAGTTGATAATCCCCGGAAGGCGTCGCTTGGTCCCGATCGCGTTTCTGTTTCACTCGGTGAATCAGACCCACAAATCGTCCCCGAGGGCGGCGGTCTTTAGGTCGCCGCGCTCGAAGCGGTCGCCGTGACACGCTCCGACGACGCCGGCCGGCTCCGATCGCTCGGTCGGCTCCGCCGCGCGCCCGTCCGGCGACGCGTTCGCGACGCGGTCGCCGGCGAGCTGCTCGGCACCGTCCGGAGTCTCGGCGTCGTCCTCGGGTTCACCGCGTTCATGCTCGCGGTCGGGATCGGCTACTACGCGCCGACCGCCGGCGAGGTGCCGGTCCCGCTGTGGCCGCTGTACGCGGACTCGGCCGTCGCGGTCGCGCTCGGCGGACTGGTCCTCGTCGACGTCCTGTCGACGGTCCGTCGCGGCGAGCGCGTGACCGACGCCCCGGTCTCCCGCGGTCGCGCGTACCTCCAGACGCTCGCGTTCGTCTGGTTGGTCCAGTTCGGCCTCTGGCCGCTCGTCTCGCTGAACCTCGCGTTCGGGTCGTACGTCGCGGCCCCCGACGCGTGGATCTACTACTGGGGCGTCCTCGGGACGCACCTCTGTTTCGTCGGTCTCGCGCTGCTGTTCCCGGCGTTCGGCCGGACCACCCGCGGCGCGTTGGCGCTCGCGGTCGCGGTCGTCGTCGGCAACGTCGGCCTCGATTACGGGCTGGGGTATCACCCGCCGCTGTTGTACGAGCCGGGACCGCTGCTGGCCGGAGCGACGCTCGCCATCGGCCTCGGGTCGGTGTGGCTCGCCGGCCGGTCGTTCCGACGGCTCGGCGACGATGGTCGCTGAGCGCTGGTGGGAGGACGACGAGAGGCGGGCACGGCGAGATCCCCGCAAGCGAACGCAGTGAGCGAGCGTGGAGCCGGTCGTGCCCGTGACTGAGCGAAGCGAAGAAACGGGCGCGACGGGATTCGAACCCGCGATCGAGAGGTTAGGAACCTCTCGCCCTGTCCGCTAGGCCACGCGCCCAAATCCGATACAAAAAACGCCGCGACGGGGATCGGTCGGCCTCGGAGCGCCGATCAGGCGCTGGTTTCTTTTTCGGTTTCCGTTTCGGTCTCGGACTCGACTCCGGCGTCCTCGTCGTCGATCACCGAGTCGGCCGCGACGGCCTCTTCCTCCTCGCCGTCTTTCATCTGTTTCAGTTCGTCCTCAACCTCCTCACGTCCCTTCTTGAACTCGCCCATCGCCTGGCCGGTCGACCGAGCGAGTTTCGGGATCTTGTTGGCACCGAAAAGCAGCACCAGCACGAGCAGGATGATGAGGAGTTCCGGGCCCGCCGGAATGCCGCCGATCAGTGGAATCGAAGTTACCATCTCTACACTTCTGTAACTCTCTGGCGATTATAGTCTTTTTGCCTCGATGAACGGGACACAACCGCCGCGCGACCGGCCACACTCTCCTGATCACGGTCGTTTCGACCGAAAGCGAATCGCCGCACCGCCACGCTACCACCCGAGCGTCGGTCCCGAGGTCGAAACGATGATACCGCGGCGCACCGACCGGAAGGTATGACCGACGTTGGCGACGACGCCCCGACGTTCACCGCCTCGCTCGTGACCGACGACATGGAGCCGTTCGACCTGTCCGACCACCTCGGCGACGAGCCGGTCGTCCTCGCCTTCTTCCCGGCGGCCTTCTCGAACACCTGCACGGACGAGATGGAGGCGCTCCGAGACGGGTTCGACCGTGACGACTGCACGCTGTTCGGCGTGAGTACCGACCTCCCGCACGCGCTCGACGCCTACCGCGTGCAGTACGACCTCCCGTTTGCGCTCGTCGCCGACCCGGCCCACCGTGGGATAACGGCGTACGACGTCGTCGATTCGTTCGACCACATCGGCGTCGACACGGTGGCACAGCGCGCCGTCTTCGTGATCGACGGCGACGGCGTCGTGACGCACCGCTGGCTCGCGGACAATCCGGGACAGGAACCCGACTACGACGCCCTGGCGACGGCGGTCGACGAGGCATCGAAGTAAGCGCCGGCGGCGAGTCCCCGTCTCGGGCGGGGAACAGTGACTGTACCGGGGTGAGAATACGAGCGATCGCCGACCGCTGCGACTCGTCTACTTATAAGTAATACCGTCGGCGGACGCGACTACTCGGCGGGGACGCTCTCGTCGTCTTCCGGTTCGTCGGCGTCTCCACCTTCGTCGGCACCGTCCGCTTCGCCCGCGCCGTCCGCTTCGCCCGCGCCGTCCGCTTCGTCGGCGTCACCCGTTTCCTCGGCCGCCTGCTCGGACGCCGTGTTTACCGCCTCGGGCACGATGTCGACGGAGGCGACCGTGTCGTTCGGATCCAGATTCATCACGATGACGCCCTTCGTGTTCCGGCTCACCGTCGAAATCTCCTCGACGCGGGTCCGCATGATCTGTCCGGCGTCGCTCATCGCGAGCAGGTGGTCGCCGTAGGTCACCGCCTCGATGGCGACCGCCTGGCCGTTTCGGTCGCCGGTCTTGATGTCGATCAGCCCCTTCCCGTTGCGGGACTGCAGGCGGTACTCGTCGAGGTCGGAGCGCTTCCCGTAGCCGTTCTCCGTGACGGTGAGCACCCAGTTGTGGTACTCGTCGTCGATGGCCGCCACGCCGGCGACCGCGTCCCCCTCGCGGAGGTCGATGCCGATGACGCCGCGGGCGGTCCGCCCCATCGCGCGCGCCTCCGACTCGTCGAACCGGATCGCCATCCCGTTCCGGCTCCCGATGACGATGTCGCGCTCGCCGTCGGTCACCTCGACGTCGACCAGTTCGTCGCCGTCTTCCAGCCGGATCGCTCGGATGCCGGTCGTCCGGATGTTCGCGAACTCGTCGACGGCGGTGCGTTTGATGTACCCGTCGCGGGTCACCATCGTGAGGAACTCGTCGTCGTCTAAGTCCTCGGTGTTGACGACCGCCTCGATCTCCTCGCCGTCGTCGAGGTCGAGGAGGTTGACCGCGGACTTCCCGCGGGCAGTCCGGGACATCTCCGGGATCTCGTAGGTCTTCAGTTCGTAGATCTGCCCCTGGTTCGTGAACACGAGGAGGTAGTCGTGGGAGTTGGCGGCGAACACCGACGAGACCCGGTCGCCTTCCTTCAGATCGGTGCCGATGATCCCCTTCCCGCCGCGGTTCTGCGCCCGGAAGGTGTCGAGCGACATCCGCTTGATGTAGTCGTCTTCGCTCATCACGACGACGCACTCCTCCTCGGGGATGAGGTCCTCGTGTGTCACGTCGCCCACGTCCTCGATGAAGCTCGTGCGGCGCTCGTCGCCGTACTCGTCTTTGATCTCCCGCAGTTCGTCGATGATCACGTCGTCGAGTTCGTCGGGGTTCGCGAGGATCGTTTCCAGCCGCTCGATCCGCGCGGTCACGTCCTCGTACTCGGATTCGATCTCCTGGGTCTCCATCGACGTGAGCGAGCCGAGCTGCATCCGGACGATGTGGGCCGCCTGCGCCTCGCTGAACTCGTACTCGGCTTCGAGCGCCGCCTTCGCGGCGTCGCGGTCGTCGGAGTCCTGGATCGTCTCGACCACGTCGTCGACCTGTTCGAGCGCTTTCAGGCGGCCTTCGAGGATGTGCGCCCGGTCTTCGCGCTCCGCGAGTTCGTGTTCGGAGCGCCGACGCACCACGTCACGCCGGTGTTCGACGTAGTGGCGGAGCGTCTCTTTTAAATCCAACACCTGCGGCGAGCCGTCGACCAAGGCGAGGTTGATGACGCCGAAAGTGCGTTCGAGGTGGCTCTCTAACAGCTGGTTTTTGACCACAGAGGCCATCGCGTCGCGTTTGAGTTCGACGACGACGCGGATCCCGTCGCGGTCGGACTCGTCGCGCAGGTCGCGGATCCCCTCGATTGCGCCGTCGTTGACGTCCTCGGCGATGCGCTCGACGAGCCGCGACTTGTTCTGCTGGAAGGGGAGTTCGGAGATGACGATGCGGCCCTCCTCCTCGTTGACCTCGAACTCGGCGCGGACGCGGACCCGGCCGCGACCCGTCTTGTACGCCTTGTGGACCGCGTTCCGCCCGACGATGTTCGCGCCAGTCGGGAAGTCGGGTCCTTTGACGTGTTCCATCAGGTCTTCGACGGTGCAGTCGGGCGATTGGATCAGCTCGATCGTGGCGTCGACGACCTCGCCGAGGTTGTGCGGCGGGATGTTCGTCGACATCCCGACGGCGATGCCCGACGACCCGTTGACGAGCAGGTTCGGGAACGCCGACGGCAACACCTCGGGCTCTTCGAGCCGGTCGTCGTAGTTCGACGAGAAGTCGACGGTGTCGCGTTCGATGTCGGCCAGCAGCTCCTCGGCGATGGGAGCCATCCGCGCCTCCGTGTACCGCATCGCGGCCGGCGGGTCGCCGTCGACGGAGCCGAAGTTCCCCTGCCCGTCCACGAGGGGATACCGCATCGAGAAGTCCTGAGCCATCCGCGCGAGCGTGTCGTAGATGGCGCTGTCGCCGTGCGGGTGGTAATCACCCATCGTCTCGCCGACGACGGACGAGGACTTGCGGTGCGAGGAGTTGCTGGTGACGCCCGCCTCGTGCATCGCGTAGAGGATACGCCGGTGGACGGGTTTGAGCCCGTCGCGAACGTCGGGGAGTGCGCGCCCCGCGATCACCGACATCGCGTAGTCGATGTACGACTGTTCCATCTCGTCTTCGATGCGGGCGTTCGTCACCTGCGCGGCGCGGACGCTGCCGGGGTCGACGTCGGGCGCGTCGGAGCTCATATATCCACCCACTCGGCCTCGGTCGCGTGCTCTTTGATGAACTGTTTCCGCGGCTCGACGGCGTCACCCATCAGGACGTTGAACATGCGGTCGGCGGCGGCCGCGTCGTCGACGTTGATGCGCTTGAGGTGTCGGTTTTCGGGGTCCATCGTCGTGTCCCACAGCTGGTCCGGGTTCATCTCGCCGAGGCCCTTGAACCGCTGGACCTGGTCGGGGTTGCGGTCGCACTCTTCGGCGACGATCCGGTCGCGCTCCGCCTCCGTCATCGCGTCGTACGTCTGGCCGCGGTAGCGGACGCGGTAGAGGGGCGGCTGGGCCGCGTACACGTAGCCGGCCTCCAGGAGTGGCTTCATGTGGCGGTAGAGGAGCGTCAGGAGGAGCGTGCGGATGTGGGCGCCGTCGACGTCGGCGTCCGTCATGATGATGATCTTGTTGTACCGGGCGTCGTCGATGTCGAACTCCTCGCCGATGCCGGCGCCGATGGCGGTGATCAGCGCGCGGATCTCGTCGTTCTCCAAGATGCGGTCGAGCCGGTGTTTCTCGACGTTGAGGATCTTCCCTTTAAGCGGGAGAATCGCCTGGTTCTCGCGGTTACGGCCCTGTTTCGCCGACCCGCCGGCCGAGTCGCCCTCGACGACGAACAGCTCCGCTTCCGAGGGGTCGCGGGTCTGACAGTCGGCGAGCTTTCCGGGCAGCGCGGTCGATTCGAGCGCCGACTTCCGCCGGGTCAGCTCCTCGGCTTTCTTCGCCGCTTTGCGCGCTCTGGCCGCCTCGGCGGCCTTGTGGACGACCTTCTGTGCGGTGTCGGGGTTCTCCTCGAAGAACGTGCCGAGCTTCTCGTGGGTCGCGGACTCGACGATGCCGCGGACCTCGCTGTTGCCGAGTTTGGTTTTCGTCTGTCCCTCGAACTGCGGGTCGGGATGTTTCACCGAGATGACCGCCGTGAGCCCCTCGCGAACGTCCTCGCCTTTCAGGTTCGCGTCGAGGTCGTCGACGAGACCGTGCTCGTTGGCGTAGTCGTTGACGGTCCGCGTCAGCGCCGTCTTGAACCCGGTGAGGTGGGTGCCGCCCTCGCGGGTGTTGATGTTGTTCGCGAACGCGTGGACGGAGCCCTGCAGCTCCTCGGTCGCCTGCATCGCGACCTCGACGTGGATGTCGTCGCTTTCGTCCGCGAAGTAGATGACATCGTCGTGGATCGCGGTCCGCGTCTCGTTGAGGTAGCCGACGAACTCTCGGATGCCGCCCTCGTAGCGGAACGTCTCCTCGTCGCCAACGTCGCCCGTCGCCTCCGGGTCGCGCTCGTCGACCAGCGAGACGGCGACGCCGGAGTTGAGGAACGCCAACTCGCGCAGGCGGCTGGCCAGCGTGGAGAACTCGAACTCGGACGTTTCGAATATCTCGCCGTCGGGCCAGAATCGGATGTACGTCCCCGTCTCCTCGTCGCTTTCGAGATCGCGGACGCGCTCGAAGCCGTCCTCGACGGGCTCTCCGCGGGCGAACTCGTGGCGGTAGACCCCGCCGTCGCGTTTCACCTCGACCTCCAGTCGCTCGGAGAGGGCGTTGACGACGCTGACGCCGACGCCGTGGAGGCCCCCGGAGACCTGGTACGACTTGGAGTCGAACTTCCCGCCGGCGTGTAAGACGGTCATGATCACTTCGAGTGCCGGGCGGTCGTACTTCTCGTGGGTGTCGACCGGGATCCCCCGACCGTCGTCGCTGACGCTGACGGAGTCGTCGTCGTGTACCGTGACGGTGATGTCGTCGCAGTACCCTGCGAGCGCCTCGTCGATGGAGTTGTCGACGACCTCGTAGACGAGATGGTGGAGCCCCCGACCGTCCGTGGACCCGATGTACATCGCCGGTCGTTTACGGACGGCCTGCAGGCCTTCGAGAACCTGAATCTGGCCGGCTCCGTATTCGCTCTGCTCTGACATAGAACTTACCGGAGATAGTCGATGCCCGCTTATAAAGCCGGCGCACGCGCGCGGGCGTGTGAGCAAACTACCAGAAGGAAGCTACCTACCGCTCGGCGAGTCGCCGGACGCCGCCCGACCGTCGAGGGCCGGTCGCACCCGATCACGGACCGACGCGCGGAGTCGGTCGGGGTCGACGCCCCTGCCGCCGCCCCCGAACCGAACCAGCGTCTCCCTGGCGATGCTCTCGATGACGCGCTCGACGACGGCGTCGACGGCCGGCGTCGCTCCCTGCCGGCTCAGCGCCGCGACCGCGCGCTCGACGCGCTCGTCGGTCGCGTGGGCTGTAGCGACGGCCTCGGGGGCGGCGTCGGCCTCGGGACCGGCGTCGGGCTCGGCCGCGACGACGGATTCGGAGTCTGGCGTGTCGGACCGACCGCTCGACTCGCCCGCGGCGAGTTTCGCGCGCCCGCCGCGTTTGTTCCGGACGACGACCCCCGCGGCGGGACCGTCGCGCCACGCGGAGGCGGGAACCGCGTACCCGTCCGGGTCGAAGTCCCTGGCGTTCACCTCGCGGGCGACCGCGTTTATCGGTTCGAGGCCGATCCCCTCGAAGATGGCCGCGGCGGCGTCGGGCGGGCGAAACGCGCCGTCGGCCGGGTCGGATTCCGAGCCGATCCACACGTCGGCGCCTAAAAACGGCGGCAGGCGCTCCCAGTCGTAGTCGGTGCCGCAGTGGTGCGTGGCGACGCCGAAGAACTCCACGCGCTCCGGGGTCGGAACCGCGTCGCGGAGGGCTTCGCGGTCGAACCGCTCGCGGACCCACCTGACCGCGGGGCGAAGGGGAAGCGGGACCGCGTCCGGGTCGTCGTACGTCGTCTCCGCGTCGCCGAAACGGAGGAGCCCGGAGTCGTCCATCTGGAACCGGAGCCGCGTCCCGTCGACCAGTTCGAGGAGCCAGAGGTGGCCGTCGAGGACGTCGCCGTCGACGACCTCGCGGATGTCGGGGAGCGGTGGAACGGGGTGCATGGGGTGTCGCGTCGTTCTGACCTGCGTGACGGAAGGGGTTGGCTCTTGGGGGTCGCGTCTCGGCGACGCCGGGGCGTGGAGGTATTTATATACGCCTCAGGTCAGTCGTCCGCGGGTGCGTCCGGGCGGTACGCCTCGCTTATCGCCTTCCACTTCCCGGAGCGGAACCGCCAGTAGTTGATCGCGGCCGGGATCGTCGTCTCGGCGACGAACGCGAGGTAGACGCCCCACAGGCCGATTGCGGGGAGCGCAACGGACGGGAGCGTCAGGGCAGTCCCCGGCACCCCAATCGCCGGCGTCGCCTCGTAGGCCCCGACGTACGCCAGCGGGATCGAGACGCAGAACATCCCGAGGAACTGGCTCGCGAAGGGAATCTTCGTGTCGCCGGCCGCGTCGAGCGGCCCCGCCGCCCCGCCGGAGACGCCCTGAAAGACGACCGCCACGCAGGCCGCGTAGACGAAGGTGACGGCGATCGGTACCTCGGGGCTCTGCGGGGTTTCAGCGAACAGCGCCACGATGTCGGTCGCAAAGACGGCCGTCACCGCCGCGAAGACGACGTAGGTCGCCACCGAAAAGCGGATGATGTCGGTGGCGTACGCCTCCGCTTCGGCGGGGTCTTCGCCGCCGAGCTCCTGCCCGACCAGGCTGGAGGAGGCGAGGCCGAAGCCCCAGCCGGGGGCGTTCATGATCCCCCAGATGCGGCGAGCGATGACGAACGCGGCGACCGTGTTCTCGCCGAACACGTCGAGGATGGCCAACATCGGGAACTCCGCGACCGTCCACACGAGGTTTCGCGCGCCGACCGGGAGCCCGATCTCGACGAGGTCGCGGAACATGTCGGGGTTGCGGTACGACCCGAGCGGGTCGATGGCGATCGGGAACGCGCCCAGGCCGGGGAGCCGCCCGCGCACGAGGCCGACCGCGAACGCGCCGACGGCGAGGACGTTGGAGAGGACGGTCCCGACCGCGGCGCCCTCGACGCCCCAGCCGAGCCCGAAGATGAACGCGGCGCTGAGGACGATGTTCGCGACCGCGCCGCCCGCCCGGACCTGCATCGCGGTGTAGGCGTCGTCACAGCCGACGAGGACGCGGCTCCCGACGAGGTTGAGCGCGGCAAAGGGGACGCCGAGGCCGACGATCCGGAGGTAGTCGGCGCCGAAGGCGATCGCCGCCTCGTTGCTGCTCAACACCCGGATGAGACGGGTGGGTGCGGTCCAAAATATCGCGGAGACGGGGATAGTGATCGCGACGGCGAGCACGACGCTCGCCCGGACGGCGTCGCCCAGTTCGTCGTACGCCTCCGCCCCGAAGCGCTGGGAGACGAGGGCGATGGTCCCGCCGGCGACGCCCCCGCCGAGCGCGAACGCGAGCCCCCAGTACGGGCCGGCGAAGCCGACGCCGGCGACGGCGCTGGTGCCGACGGCGACGCCGACCATCGCCACGTCGACCGCGTTCTTCGACATCCGGGCCACGCCCGTCACGATCCGAGGCCAGGCGAGGTCCGCGGTCCGGACCACGCGGTGTCGGTCGATCAGCCCCACCCTTGCGAGGGCGAAGCCGATGTAGAGGATCAACGCACGGAACGGGTTCGGGAGGTGGACCACTGCGGATACGCCCCTTTTCCCGTGGTCGCTAAAGGGATTTCGTCACGCGGCGGTCGTTTCCGGATCGGTCGTCACGCGGTCGCGGCGGCTCACGCCCCCGACACGAGGTACACGGAGACCGCGGCGAAGACGATGCCGAGCGCCTTCCGGGCGCCGAACGACTCGCCTAAAAAGAGGAAGCCGATCACCGACGAGAAGACGAGAAACATCGCGAAGATGGGCGTCACCACGCTCACCGGCCCCAAGGCGAGCGACCGGTACAGCGAGAGGATGCCGATCCCGAGGAAGACGCCGGCCGCGAGGACGTGGAGCATCTTCGGCGAGGTCAGGTGGGTCGTGAACCCCTGGTCCGTGGACGCGAGGACGCCGACGGCCATGACGATGAGGAGAGAGTTGGAGACGACGACGGCCACGTCGCTCGGGACCGCGTCCGGCCCGGTCGTCGCGACGCGCATCAGCGGCGAGACCAGCGCGTACGCGCCCATCGCGAGCAGAGCGTAGGGCAGATACGAGTTCATGTCCGGAGGTGAGCGCCCCCGAACAAGTGCCTATCGACCGGGGTCAGCGACGACCTCGGACCGCTCGCCCTCCGGCGCGTCCCCCATCGGAGCCGACACGGTGACCACCGTTCCGGTCGGCTCGCGGTCGGCGAAGGAGACCCGGCCGCCTATCGTCTCGACGCCCCACTTGACGATCCACAGGCCGACGCCGCTCGCGTGTTCGAGGGGCGTCTCGACGCCCTGCGTCAGCACGGCCCGCTCGGCCGGGGCGATTCCGGGGCCGTCGTCGGCGATGGAGAGTTCGATCCAGCCGTCCGCGGCCGACGCCTCGATCCACACGGACGGGCGGTCGGCGTCGTTGTGTTCGACCGCGTTCGAACAGAGGTTCTCCACGACCGCCTGAAGCGTCGCCGGGACGCGCACGTCCGGCACCTCGTCGCAGACCGACACCTGGGCGCGGGGCCACCGGTCGCGGAGGTCCGCGGCGGCGTCCTCGATGATCGTCGCCACCGGGAGCGGCGGGTCCGGCTCCGAGACCGGGTCGAACAGGTCGCTCGCGGCCTTCGTCCGCTCGCTGAGCTTATAAATGCGCGCGGCGCTCTCCTTGACGACCGAGAGCGCTCGCTCGTCGCCCGGCGTCGTCTCCAGCCGGTCCGTGTACCCCTGGATCAGATTCGTCTCCGTTCGGATGTCGTGGCGGAACACCCTGTTGAGCACGTTCAGGCGCTGCTGTTGGATGATGTACTCGCCCACGTCGTGATACACCGCGAGACGACCGACCGCTCTCCCGTGGTCGTCGGTCACGTCTCGCACGGTGACCTCGTAGGGGCGCCGACCGTTCTCTCCGACGATCGAGAGCGGCCCGACGTCGCCCTGCCCGGTTTGAAGCTCGTCGTAGTGCGGGACCACCGCCGTCGCCGCCTCGCCGATGGCCGTCCGCCTGTCGACCCCGAAGACCTCCGCCGCACAGCGGTTCAGGTCCAGCACGTACCCCTCGGTGCCGACGACGAACACCGGGTCGTGGAGCTGTTCGAACACGAGCTGGCGGGCTCGCCGCCGCGGCGCTGGGGTCAGGGTCAGCAGCCGGAACCGCGAGAGCGCGAGGAGGTAGGCGACGCCGGAGACCGCGAACGCGAGCGGCGTCGGGTCCAGTCCCGGCACCGGAACCGCTCCCGAGAGGTAGACGATGCTGCTGATCCACGGCGCCGCCGTGCCGACGAGCAGCGCCGCGCTCTGCCCCTGGAACGGGCGGGCTTCGTCGCGGACGAGCTGGAGGATGGGGATCGACCCGATGATCCCCAGCAGGTAGGTGTAGCCGGCCATGACGTAGTACCACGGGCCGGGGTCGACCCGGAGGAACGACCCGACCATGGTGTCGGACACCTCTCGGTCCACGACGACGAGGCCGTACGGGTCGCCCGTCGCGACCACGAGGAGGGTGACTGCCGGGGCGACGCAGGCCGCGGCCACGACGCCCGGTCTCACGTACCGGTCGCGGCCGGTGTACTCCAGCGCGAACAGCAGCCACGCCACGGGCACCAGGACCACTCCGACCCACTGTACGTCGTACCAGAGGGCCTTCGCGGCGAGCGTCGCCGCTTCGAGTTCCAAGACGAGGAACACGGTCCACCACACCTGTCCGGCGAGGAGCAGCGAGAGCCACGTCGCGCCGGCGTCGGGGCGCTCTCGCCACGCGAGTATCGCCGCGGACGTGCCAGTGACCACCGCGGCGAGGAGCGCAACGGAGAGCGAACTCAGCCCGATCACACTTAATTACACGCAAAGGGAATATTAATAATTTTGTTTTCAGCGGTTGACATCCGCGACGCGCCGAGCGCGTCGCCGACGAGCGCCTACCCGATCAGTCGCACCCCCGCGATGACGGCGCCGACCAAGAGGTACGTACCGTCCGGAGCGACGCCCAGAACCGACGCGTCGTCGACGCGCCCGGCGAGCGACGTGACGAAGAGCGACGCCGCCAGACCGACGCCGAGCGCGGCGACCAGCGGCCACGCGAACAGGCCGGCGACGGCGGCGCTCGTCACGACGACCGCGACGACCCCGTCGACGCCGTACAACAGCCACCGGGTCCGGGCGACGCCGAAGACGACGGGAAGCGTCTTGACGCCGACCGCCGCGTCGGCCTCGACGTCTCGAACGTTCGGGAGTTCCGCGTCGACGAACGACCGGAGGAAGAAGTACGCGAAGACGACGGCCACCGCGGGTCCGGCCGTCACTCCGGCGAACGCCACCGGGAGGAGCGTGAGCGCGGCGGCCCACGCCGTGGCGACGACGACCGAGTTCAACACGAGCACGTCTTTCAGCCGCGGCACGTGGCGGTACCCGCCGTCGGCCACCGTCGAGCCGACGCCGGACCCGAGCCGACCGCGGGGAATCACGGCGGCGACCGCACCGCCGACGGCCCGCCCGATGTCGGGGAGCCAGTCGGAGGCGTACACGACCCAGCACGCACCGGGAAGCAGGGTGAGCGCGAGCGCGAGGGGGCCGCCGGCGACCGCGAGCGCGACCGCCAGCCCGTAGCCCAGTGCGGCGGCGACCATCTGCTGGTCCCCGTAGCGCCGGGCGAGGAGCGCTCGGCGGGGCGTCGAGGCGGCGTCCGCGTCCGCGTCGGCGACGTGGTCGACGGTGTACACCGCGAAGGTGACGAGCGCGACCACGAGCGGAGCGACGGTGAGGCCGACGCCCAGCAGGGCGGTCGCGATGAACGTCTCGACGGCCGCGACGAGCGCGATGAACGGCGCGCCCGCCGCGAAGGCCCCGAGAAGGCCCGCGGCGTCGACGCTCGTCGGCGCCGAGCGGAGCGGTTCGCCTGCGGGGGGCGCGGCCTCGCGTCGCGCCGGGGCGTCCGAAGCCGACGCGGACGGCGACGGCTCGGACGCGGGCGGTCGGGAGCGATTCAGCGATTCGGTGCCGTCGAGTGGCTCTGACGGCGGATCTGTGTTTTCTGCCATGGTCGAAGCCGGCGCGCCGCCGATCGGCGTCACCCGCCGTCAGCCACTCGAACCGCCGAACGTATCTATTCACCTGCGAACGTGTTAAATGAATGTATTTTATTAGTAGGTTTAAGTCCCGTTCGGAGTTACTCTTGTCGCGTCGCCGGGCGACCGTTACGCGGCCGCCGGGCGCGTCCGCTGTGATCCGGGTCTGTTGTTCCCCCTTCAGTACGCTTTTGAGGCGAGCGGCGCATCGTGTGGGTATGGACGGAACCTTCGATCACGTGATGATCCGCGTCGAGGACCTAGAGGCGAGCCTCGACTGGTATCAGACGCATTTAAACTACGAGGAGAAGGGCCGCTGGGAGGCCGACACGTTCACCAACGTCTTCCTTGGCCCCGAGGAGATGCACGACGACGGCGCGATGCTGGAGCTCACCTACAACCACGACGACCGCACGTACGACGTGGGCGACGCGTGGGGCCATATCGCCGTGCGCGTCCCGGAAGACGCCTTACAGGAGTCGTACGACGAACTGATGGCGGAGGGCGTCGACGACTACCGCGACCCCGAGTCCTGCGGGAACCGCTACGCGTTCGTCACGGACCCGGACGGCCACGAAATCGAGATCGTCAAGCGCGACTACGGCGCGAAGTGGAGCATCGACCACACGATGATCCGCGTCGAGGACGCCGACGAGGCGCTCGGCTACTGGACCCGCAAGTTCGAGTACGCGGAGCAGCCGAGCGGCCGCTGGGAGGCCGACTCCTTCTCGAACTACTTCATGGCGCCCGAGGACGCCCCGAAGGAGGCGATGAGACTGGAGCTCACCTACAACTACGACGGCCGCGAGTACACGATGGGCGACGCGTGGGGCCACCTCGCCGTTCGCGTCGACGACCTCGACGAGGCGTGGGACACCCTGCTGACCCGCGAGGCGCTCGACTACCGCGATCCGGAGTCGTGTGACCACAACTACGCGTTCACGAAAGACCAGGACGGCCACGAGGTCGAACTGGTCACCCGCGACTGACCGCGCTCACGGCGCCCGACCCGCCGGTGTCGGGGACGTCTGTCTGCCGTCACTTTTAAAAGAATCCCAGTATCGCTCGGAGCGCCCGCACTCACCCGTCTTCCGACCGTGTCGCCGGCACCACGCCCGTGATCTCGAACCGGGCGCCGCCCGCCGCCCCGTCGGTAATCCCGATCGACCACCCGTGAGCCGTCACCACCTGTTCGACGATGCGCAGACCGAAGCCGGTTCCCTCCCGTGAGGTCGAGTAGCCGGCGTCGAACACGTCGTCGCGGGACTCCGCCGGGATCCCCGGCCCGTCGTCCTCGACGAAGAACCCCGCCTCGTCCGTCGGCGAACCGGCGGCGTCCCCGTCGCCGAGCGCACCGACCCTGATCGCCACGTCGCTTCCGCCGTGATCGAGCGCGTTTCGCACCAGATTTTCGAGGACCTGCCTGAAGCGAGTCTCGTCGGCGTGGAACCGCAGGTCGCTCTCGACGGTCAGCGACGCGTCGCCGGTCTCGACGGTCTCCCAGCACGACTCGACCAACTCGGAGAGTCGGACCGGCTGCGTCTCCCGGACCTGTTCGCCCTCGCGAGCGAGCCGCAACAGGTCGGAGATGAGCGTCTCCATGCGCTCGTGTGCCCGCGAGACCGCGTCGAGGTGCTCGCTCTCGCAGTCGACCGCGGCGAGTTCGGTCCGTCCCTGCGCCACGTTGAGGGGGTTCCGGAGATCGTGTGACACGACGCTCGCGAACTCCGCTAACCGGTCGTTTTGCCGCTCTAACTTCTCGCTCCGGTCGTGAAGGCGGCTGGTTCGCGCCGTCGCGTTGAGCGCCGTCTCCGCCGCGGTCGCGAGGATTCGCGCGAGGTGTTCGTCGGTCCCGTCGAACACGCCGGGATCGGTCTCGCCGATGGCGATGGTCCCGTGGTCGCCGACGGGGAGGATCATCAGGCTCCGAAGCCCCGTCCCGTTGTCGACCGCCTCGGTGGCCTCGATGTCGTGGTACACTTCGCCCTCGCCCGACTCGTACGCCGCCCAGTTGAGGCTCCCGTCGTCCGGCGTGAACACCGTCCGCTCGGGGAGGATCTCCGCGACCCCGTCCGAGATGGCGACGGGGACGAGCCCGTCGGCGTCCTCGTCGTAGAGCCGGACGGTGACCACGGAAAAGCCCAACACTCCTTCCGCGGCCTCGACGACGAGGTCGGCGATCTCCGCCGGGGACTCCGCCTGGATCAGCCGCCGAGTCGCGTCGTGGATCTGCTCGACGCTCGTCTCGCGGTCGACTCTGTCGAGCGCGGCCTCCAAGTGGTTCGCGAGGATCTTGGCGATGAGCACCTCGGTCTCGGTGAAACTGTTCGGCTCCGACGACGAGATGACGAACAGCCCGTGGTCGCCGATCGGGTGTAACACGATGCTCTCGGCCGGGGTCTCCTCGTCGAGCTCCTCGTACGCCGACAGCGAGTCGACCACGAGCGCGTCGCTTCCGCAGTACGCGTCCCACGCGACGGCGGCGCGCGTCCCGGCCGGTTCGCCCCGGTCGTAGGTCGGCTGCTCGTCGAAAAACGAGGGGACCGACTCCGCGAGCGCGGCCGGTTCGAGCCGGTCCCCGGCGTCGTCGACGAGGTGGACGCCGCTCAGCCCCGCGCCGATGATCTCCTCTGCGGCGTCGACGGCGATCTGCGTGGTCTCGCTGTAGGTTCGCGCGTAGTTGAGGTCCCGCGTCCACTCGCGGAGCCGCGACAGTTTCTGCTCGCGGTCCTTCCGCTCGGAGATGTCGCGAGTGTTGATCACGAACCCGCTGACCCCGTAGTCGTCGAGGCGGTTGCTCCCGACCGACTCGACCCACACGTAGCCCCCGTCTGCGTCCGCCAGTCGGTACTCGACGGTCGGGTTTATCTCTTCGCCAGCGAGCGATTGCGAGAACCGCTCGACGACGCGTTCGCGGTCGTCAGGGTGGACGTACGAGAACGCGTACTCGCCGATCAGCTCGTCCGGGTCGAAGCCGAGGAGTCGCTCGACGGAGGGGCTCGCGTACTGGAACGCCCCGTTCGCGTCGAGCGCCGTGACGATGTCGCTCGACCGCTCGACGAACGCCTGATGTCGCTCAAGATCCGTCACGTCGCGCATGACGCCGACGAGTCGGCGGTTCCCGTCCTCCTCGAACTCGCCGAACGAGACCGAGAGCGCGAACTCGGTCCCGTTTCGGTGTTTCCCCGGCAACTCGATCCGCGACCAGTCCATCGTTCGCTCGCCGGTCTCGAAGTATCGCCCGAGCGCCCTGCGGTGTGCGTCGTGTTCGCGGTCGGGCATCAGCTTCGCCAACGGTTCGCCCTCCAACTCCGCGGGCTCGTACCCGAAGAGGCGCTCGACCGCCGGGTTCGCGAAGCGGATCCGACTGTCGGTGTCGATGGTCACGATCGCGTCCATCGAGTGGTCGGTGATCGCACGCAGGTGCGACTGCGTCCGGTCGGCCTCGCGCTCGATCCGACGCTTCTCGACGGCGTCGGCGACGCGGTTCGCGAGCATCTGGTACTGCTCGGTGCCGCCGCTCTTCTGTAAGTAGTCCGTCACGCCCGACGATATCGCCTCGCTGGCGACCGACTCCGACCCCTTCCCGGTGTAGAGGATGAAGGGGATGTCCGCGTCGCGCTCGCGGACCGCCTCCAGGAACTCGATGCCGTTTTTCCCCGGCATGTCGTGGTCCGAGATGACGCAGTCGATATCGCCGTCGCCGGCGAGACGGTCGAGCCCCTCCTCGGCGTTCAACGCGGTCTCGACCGCGATTCGCGAGTCTTCACGCTCCAGGAACGACGCGGTGAGATCCGAGAGATCCGGATCGTCGTCGACGTGGAGGACTCGGATCGGTTCACTCATCGAGTCACGGTACTCGTGACGGTGCAATAACCGTTTGGACCGCCGGAAACGAGGCAGTTCGTCGGTCTGTCACTTCGAACATCGCGTGATCGCCGACCCGGCTCCCGCCCGCTACTCGTCGGCGGCCGGTCGAAAGGCGACGAGCGGGTCGCCGTCGCCCCCGCGCTCCTCGACGGTCGCCGTCAGTCGGTCGCCGACCGCGACGGCGTCGGCTTCGGGGTCGATCCCGCGGACGATCCCCGTGAGCCGGACCGGGCCGAAGTCGGCGATGGCGGTGACGTACGGGGTGTCGGCCGCGAAGCGCGGCCCGGCGACGTGGACGACGCTCCGGGTCTCGACCGTCCCCGTCTCGGCGAGCGGTTCCTCCGTGAGCGAGTCGGCCCCGCACTCCGGACACACGCGGCGCGGCGGGAGCGACCCGTGGCCGTCCGGACAGACGAGGGCGTACCCCTCGCCGTCCGCGAGCGCGTCGAGCCACGCGTCGTGGCCCCCGTTGCTCGCGGGCGCGCTCATTCCGCCACCTCCAGCACGTGGACGACCGCGCTGGCAACCGTCCCGCCCGCGTTGTGGGCGACGCCAACCTCGGCGTCGGCGACGCGCTCGCTGTTCGGGTGATCGCCGCGCAACAGCCGGGTCAACTCCGCGATCTGCGAGCCGCCGGTGGCGCCGACCGGGTGCCCCTTCGCTTTTAAGCCACCCGAGAGGTTCACCGGCAGGTCCCCGTCCGCGGTCGTCAGGCCGTCGCGGGCGGCGCCGATCCCCTCGCCGTGGTCGGCGAAGCCGAGCGCCTCCAGTGCGAGGACTTCCGCGATGGTGAAACAGTCGTGAACCTCCGCCACGTCGACGTCGGCGGGACCGATATCGGCGTCGGCGTAGGCCGCGTCGGCGGCGTCGGCGGCGGCCGGGGTGCGCGCGAGGAACTCGCGGTCGGCGAGCGCCATCCGGTCGGTCCCCTGTCCGGTCCCCGTCACCGCGACGGGGGCGTCGACGTCGTTGTCGGCGGCGTACTCCGCGGAGACGATCACGAGCGCGCTCGCGCCGTCCGTGATCGGGCAGGCGTCGTAGAGGTGGAGCGGCTCCGCCACCGGCGGGGCGTCGAGCGCCTCCTCGACCGACACCGCCTCGCGGTACTGGGCGTACTCGTTGGGGACCGCGTTGGCGTGGTTCTTCGCGGCGACGTGTGCCAGGTCGCGGCGCGACCCGCCGTACTGGTCGAAGTAGGCGGTCGTCATCAGCGCGTACGCGCCGGGGAACGTCACGCCGGCGCGCACCTCGAACAGGTCGTCGGCGGCGATGGCGAGCCCCTCCGTCACCTCCTCGGTCGGGAGGTTCGTCATGCGCTCCATGCCGCCCGCGAGGACCACGTCGGCCTCGCCCGAGCGCACGGTCCGAACCGCCTCGCGGACGGCGACCCCCGCCGACGCGCACGCCTCCTCGTAGCGGGTCGACGGGCAGTTCACGCCGGCGGCTTCGGCCATCAGGGGGGCTTGGTGGCCCTGATGCTCTGCGAGCGCGCCCATGAAGTTCCCGTAGTTCAACTCGTCTACGTCCTCGCGGGGGACGCCGGCGTCCTCGAACGCGCGCAACGCTGCCGTCGCGAACAGGTCGCGGCCCGTTCGGTCCGGGTGTCTACCGAACTGCGTGAGGCCGACTCCGGCGACGCGTACGTCGGTCATACACGAACGATAATTTGGGACCGGTTTATCAGTGCCGGATGCGGCGGTACGACGCGTCGGGTCGAACCGAAGTCACCCGATATACCGGAGGTCGTCGTCGGGGACCGCCGGCCCGTCCTGCATCTCGCGGATCTTCCCGACGACCTCTTCCATCTCCTCGGCGCGGTCCTCCAGGCTCTCGTAGCCCACGTCGAACTCGAGGCGAGCCGCGAGCACTTCGAGGACGGCGCGGGCGCTCTTCGGGTCCACGAGGTAGCCGCTCGTCTCGCCCATGAGGCAGGCGGCGTCGAAGCCGCGGCGACCGCCGAGACCGAGGACGAGCCCGGAGACGCCGACGATACCGCCGGCCGGCTCGTCGGGGCGGAACTCGACGCCGGCCGACTCCAACCCCTCGATGAGGTCGCCGTCGGAGACCGCGCCGAGGACGGTGTACTCCTCGACGAGTTCGCCGGTCGGCACGCCGCCGAGCGCGAACGCCCGCGTCGCGCCGAACTCCTCGGCGATGTCGAGGAACGTCGTCGTGAGCGTGTAGTGGCCCGCGTTCGAGCCGGCCTGGTGGTCGCCGGTCAACACGAGCAGGTCGGCGCCGTCGGTCTCGACCGCGTGGAACTCGGCGCAGGTCAGCTCCGCGACGCCGTCGCCGTCGACGCTCACCTGCGGCGGGAACTCGGTGGTGTAGACGCGCCGAACAAGCTCGCCGTCGAACTCCTCCAGTAAGTGTTCGGCCGCGAGTTTCCCCACGTGCCCGACGCCCGGCAGCCCCTCGATCAGCACGGGGTCGTCGAGCGTCGGCGTCGCGACCTCGTCGATCTCGATGTCGTCCATACCGGATCCGTCCGGGCGGCGGTCACAAGAGGGTGGCTATTCCGGCGTCGGACGGGGGAGTCGTCGAAACGGCCGCGAACCGGCTCGCCACCGACGCGCGGTTACGACTCTCGACGACGCGCCCGGCGTCGGTACTCCCCGTAGGGGTCCTCAGGACTGAACGGTGCCGGCGCGCTGTTCGCCGTCGGCCCGTCGCACTCCGGACAGCGGTCGCCGAGCGCGTACACCGGTCGGTCGTGGGTCGTCTCCCAGTTCGCGCAGACGCGGATGTCGGATTTCACAGGTAAAAGGGCGGGCGTTCGCGTCGGTTACTCGTCGTCTTCGTGCCGTTCGCGGTGGAACGCGCCGGTGCCGCCCGTGGCCTCGATGGCCTCGCGAGCGCGTTCGGCTGCGGCCTCGAGCTGGTCCTCGGCCGTCTTGTAGTCGGGCGCGCGGACCTTGATCCGGTACTCGGGCGAGCCGACGTAGCCGACTTCGAGGTCGACGCCGTCCGGGACCTCGCCGTTGCCCTCGGCCGCGGAGAGCGCCTCGCGCACGTCGTCGACGCCGTCGGGGGCCGGGGACTCTAAGTCGACGTAGCCGGTCACGTCGACGTACGGGACGGAGACGTTGTCGCGGGCGGCCTCGACGACGGCGTCGAGCGCCTCGTCGTCGATGTCGATGTCGTCGAGCGCCTCCTCGCCGCTGATCGCGGCCGCCTCGAAGGCGTCGTAGAGGGACTCGTACTCGGCGAGCAGCGCGTTGGCGACCGCGGTGTAGCGGTCGTCGTCGACGTCCTCACCGAGCGCGATCAGCATCCAGTTGTCGGCCTTCTGCGAGTTCTTCCAGGCCTGGATCTTGTCTTTGCGCTGGTGTTCGTTGACGTCTTTGATCGAGAGATCGATCTGGTTCGACGACTCGTCGACGTCGAGCACCTTCGCGACGACCGTCTGTCCCTCACGGACGTGGTCGCGGACGTTCTTGATCCAGCCGGAGGCGACCTCGCTGATGTGACAGAGACCGCGTTTCTCCTCGTACTCGTCGAGGTCGACGAACACGCCGAAGTCGGCGATCTCGTCGACGTCGCCGACAACCAGTTCGCCGGGTTCGGGCCAGCCGCTGTACTTCATACGGGGTTTGTGAGGCGGTTACCGTGCCTCAACGGTGTCGACGATCTCGCCGTGGAGCTCGGCCTCCCCGCCGGTCGGGGTCGCGAGCGTCGTGCCGCAGACCGCACACGAGACCACGGAGGAGGCTTTGCCGAAGACGATCTGTTCGTTCTCGCAGTCGCCGCAGGCGACGGTGTGGAAGCTTCCCGCCATGTTTACTCCTGGAACGTGAGCCGGCCGGCGCGCCAGCCCTCGCGCATGTGGGCCTTGCCGCAGTCGCCGCAGCGGTACTTCAGGTGGGTCTTCTTCGTCGGCTTGTCGCCACCGGGCACCTTCGAGTACCCGCCGGCGTTGCCGATGGTCGCGAGGGCGCGGCGTCGCTGCCGCGCGTCGCGTTTCATTCCGGTCGCCCGGCCCGATCGAACCTTCTCCACTTCGTGCTCCTGGTGGGAGTCACAGTTGGGACAGTACGTGTTGAAACGACGTGGCATTTCCATGGATATCGACCTTGAGTCGCGGTTCGTCGCCGACGCATAAAACGGGTTTGGTCTGTGTCCCGGTCGGCAGTCGCCGGCTACTCGGGGGCGTCGGCGCGCCACTCGGCGACCGCTCGCACCGGCGACCCGTCACCGTCGCGGAGCCGAAGCGGGAACGCGTAGAGCCGGAACCGCTCGGGCAGTCCGTCGAGTTCACACAGGTTCTCGACGATCGGCAGCGAGTCGCTTAACAGGGCGTCGTGAGCGGGCGTGCCGGCGGGCTCGTCGCCGCCAGCGTCCGACGCGGACGGCGTCGGGTCGGGTCCGAACGTGTCGAGGCCGACGCCGGCGCCCAGCTCGCGGCAGCGGGCCGCGGCGCCCGCGCTCAGGTACGGGTGGTCGCGGTAGCGGTCGGTCCCCCAGCGGGCCGCCCACCCGGTTCGGAGCACGAGGAGGTCGGGCGCGTCCTCGCCGGCGTCCTCGGCGTCGAACCGGGTAGGTTCGGGGAGCGCCGCCGGCTCGATCGGCTCTCGCGGGTCCAGCGGGCGGCAGTCGACCAGCATCGCGTCGAAGACGTAGCGTCCGGGGTCGGCCGCGTCGACCGTCTCGCCCTCGGGGAGGGTGTGGCGGGGCGCGTCGACGTGCGTTCCGGCGTGGGTGCCGGCCCGCAGTTCGCTCGTCGCGTACCCGTCCGACTCGTGGGTGGCGTCGGGCGCGAGCGTCACCGCGGGGTCGCCGGGGTACGTCGGCATCCCCGTTTCGATAGGGCGCGAGAGGTCACGGAACACGGGCGAGGGTCGGTCCGCCGGCGGTTAAATCGGTCGCCGGCGCGGTCCGGGGATCGACCCGATCAGTGCTCGACGAACTCGACGAGGATCCCGCCGGTCGAGCGCGGGTGGAGGAACGCCACCTCGTGGCCCCACGCGCCGGGGCGAGGCGTCTCGTCGACGAGGTCGATACCGCGGTCACGGGCCCGGTCTAACGCGCCGGCGATGTCGTCGGTCGCGAGCGCGACGTGGTGGATCCCCGGCCCCTCGCGGTCGAGGTAGTCGGCGATGGCGCCGCCCTCCGTCGGCTCTAACAGTTCGAAGTAGCCGCCGTCGTCGAGTTCGAGGAAGACCACCGACATCCCGTCGAACGTCTCCTCGTGGGCGACGGGCGCGTCGAGCAGGCCGTCGAACAGCTCCGTCAGGCCGGCGGCGTCGCGGGTCGCGACGCCGACGTGGTCGAAACGCATGGCTGTCGGTTCCGCGGCCGGTGACTTATAACAACCGAGCGGGCGACGGCGCGGGCCCCGCCGGTATCCAAAGGTTTGGGTGGCTGCCGACGAAGGTCCGGACAGACACAGACCAGTGAGCGACTCACAATCCGACGCGACAGAGCAGATGTCGTCGCGGAACATCCTCGGTTCGCTGCTCGAGAGCGGGCTCCACGAGATGAACCGCGAGCGGTCCGGACTGCTGCTCTCGGGGCTGTCCGCGGGCCTCGACATCGGATTCGGACCGCTGATGATGGCGGTCGTGTTGACGCTCTCGCCGGGGACGTTCGGCGATCTCACGACCGAACTGCTGCTCGCCAGCGTCTACTCTATCGGCTTCATGTTCGTCATTCTCGGGCGCTCGGAGCTTTTCACCGAACACACGACGCTCGCGGTGATCCCGGTCCTCGACAGGCAGGCCTCGGCCCGCCAGCTCGCCCGGCTCTGGGGACTGGTGTACGTCGGGAACATCGTCGGCGGCGTGTTGTTCACGCTGCTCGTGACCCTGCTGATGCCGGAACTCGGCGTCGTGGACCCGCAGTCGTTCGAGACGATCGCGCTGAAACTCGTCGATCACGACCTCGCGTGGCTGTTCGTCGGCGGCGTCTTCGCCGGCTGGCTGATGGGGCTGTTGGCGTGGCTCGTGACGGCGGCCCGCGACACGACCGCCCGCATCCTGCTCGTGTTGATCGTCACCGGAACGATCGGGCTCTTACACCTCCCGCACTCCATCGCGGGCAACGTCGAGGTGCTGTTCGGGCTGGTCGTCTCGGACGCGATCACGATGGTCGATTACGTCGGGTTCCTCGCGTTGGCAACGGTCGGCAACGCCTTCGGCGGCGCGGTGTTCGTCGCCCTCTTAAAATACGGGCACGTCGTCCGCGGCGCGAACTGAGCGCGCTTCGCGACGCGCCGACCGTCTACGGTCTGAGCGGGCCGAGCGTTCGGGGTTCGGCCCCGAGGCGGCTCACCGGCCGGGCTTGTACTCGCCGAACTCCTCGCGGAGCACGTCGGATATCTCTTGGACGGTCGCGTACGCCTTCACGGCGTCGACGATGTGCGGCATCACGTTCGCCGAGCCCTGCGCGGCCTCGCGGAGCGAGGCGAGCGCGTCGTCGACCGCGTCGCCGTCGCGGTCGGCTTTGACCCCTTCCAGCCGCTCGCGCTGGTTCTGCTCCTGTTCCGGGTCGACCTCTTCGAGGTCCATCTCCGGCTCCTCGTCGACCTCAAACTCGTTGACGCCGACGATGACCCGGTCGCCATCCTCGATCTCGCGCTGGCGCTCGAAGGCGACGTCTTGGATCTGCCGTTGGACCCACTGGCTCTTGACGGCCTCTAGCATCCCGCCCCGGCGGTCGACCTCCTCGATGATCTCGAAGGCGTCCTCCTCGATCCCGTCGGTCAGGTTCTCGACGTAGTAGGAGCCGGCGAGCGGGTCGATCGTGTCGGCCGCGCCCGACTCGTGCGCGAGGATCTGCTGGGTGCGGAGCGCGGTGCGAACGGACTGTTCCGTCGGGAGCGCGAGCGCCTCGTCTTTCCCGTTCGTGTGGAGGCTCTGGGTCCCGCCGAGGACCGCCGCGAGCGCCTGATACGACACGCGAACGACGTTGTTCTCGATCTGCTGGGCGGTGAGCGTGGAGCCGCCGGTCTGGGTGTGGAACTTGAGCTGTTTCGACTTCGGGTTCTGCGCGTCGAACCGCTCTTCCATGATCTGCGCCCACATCCGCCGGGCGGCGCGGAACTTCGCGGCCTCCTCGAAGATGTTGTTGTGCGCGTTGAAGAAAAAGGAGAGCTGCGGGGCGAACTCGTCGACGTCGAGGCCGGCGTCGATCGCGGCCTGCACGTACTCGATCCCGTTGCCGAGGGTGAAGGCGATCTCCTGGGCCGCGGTCGACCCCGCCTCGCGGATGTGGTACCCCGAGATGGAGATGGTGTTGAAACTGGGGGTCTCGGCGGCACAGAACTCGAAGATGTCGGTGATGAGTCGCATCGAGGACTCCGGCGGATAGATGTAGAGGTTCCGCGCGATGTACTCTTTCATGATGTCGTTTTGGATGGTCCCGCGGAGCTGTTCGCGGGGGACGCCCTGCTCGTCGCCCATTGCGACGTACATCGCGAGCAGGACGGCGGCGGGGGCGTTGATCGTCATCGACGTGGAGACCTCGTCGAGCGGAATTCCCTCGAAGACGGTCTCGAAGTCGTCTAAGGTGTCGATGGCGACGCCGGAGCGCCCCACCTCGCCCTCGGCCATCGCGGCGTCGGAGTCGTACCCCATCTGCGTCGGGAGGTCGAACGCCATCGAGAGCCCGGACGAGCCCTGATCGATGAGGTAGTTGAACCGCTCGTTCGTCTCCGCGGCGGTCCCCATGCCGGCGTACTGTCGCATCGTCCAGAGCCGGCCGCGGTGCATCGTCGAGTAGACGCCGCGCGTGTACGGCTCCTCGCCCGGATTCCCCAGGTCCTCGCGGTAGTCGTGGTCGGCGACGTCGGAGGGGGTGTACAGCGGATCGACCTCCTGGCCGCCCGTGTCGGTGGTGAACGACTCCTTGCGCTCGCCGAAGCGATCGACGGTCTCGCCGTAGGTCCCCGACTCCCACGACTCCTTGGCGTCTCTGATCGCGTCCAGTTCCTCAGGATCGTACATTATCAGATCGGTCGCCCGAGCGGGACTTAACAGTTGGCGGTCGTGGTGACATTGCCCAGTCGCCGACGGACGCTCACCCCGCGGTGCGTCCGCACACCGGCGGACACGTCCCGGCCGCCAGCGACCGGTTTCAAGTGTCGTGCGGTCCAATCGCGGACATGGACGTTCTCTCCGACCCGGCCGAGCGCTTCCTCGCCGCGACGGCGCCGGAACACACCGCGACGCAGGCGGAGATGGCCGAACTCGCCGACGAGTGGGGGTTCCCCATCATCGGCCCCGAAGCGGGGGCGGTGCTCCGGCTGCTCGCTCGGCTCACCGACGCCCGCAGCGTCTTCGAGTTCGGGTCCGGCTTCGGCTACTCCGCGACGTGGTTCCTGCGCGGCGGGGCCGAGTCGGTGATCTGCACGGAGTTCGACGAGTCGGAGGCCCAGCGCGGCGTCCGGTTCGCGGCCGACGGCGGCTACGCCGACAGCGTCACCTTCGAGGTGGGCGACGCGATGGAGACGGTCGAGCGCTACGACGGCCCCTTCGACATCGCGCTCATCGACCACCAGAAGGGCCGCTACGTCGACGCCTACCGCGCGGTCCTCCCGAAGGTCCGGACCGGCGGCGTGATCGTCGCCGACAACGTTACGCGGGGACCGATCGACTTCGGCGACCTCGTCGCGCACTTCGAGGACGGCGCGCCCCTCCCGGACCCCGAGGTCGACGGCGAAACGCGGGGGATCGGGGAGTACGTCGGCACCGTGCGCTCCGACGACGCGGTCGAGACGGCGATCCTCCCGGTCGGCTCCGGAATCGCGGTGTCGACGAAGGTGGCGTGAGGTGCGGCTGCCGTGCTGGCTGCGCTTTGGAGGCGATCGCTGCCGACCCACGGGCGGCTGCTGAGACATCGTCGACAGCACCGACGCCCCCGAACTTACCATCCTCCCGAACCCCGTCTCGGCCGAACCTATTCGGGCGTCGGTCCCGTATCCCGACTCGATGAAGGTGGGACTCATTTCGGACGTGCACGCGAACCTGCCCGCGCTCGAAGCCGTCCTCGACGACATGCCGGCGGTCGACCGGATCGTCTGTGCCGGCGACGTGATCGGGTACAATCCCTGGCCGGCCGAGTGCGTCGAACGCGTGCGCGACGCCGCCGTGGCGACCGTGCGGGGCAACCACGACCGGACCGTCGAAACGCCCGAGAGGTACCGGGCGAACCGCATGGCCGAGGCCGGCCTCGAACACGCGAAGGCGTCGCTGTCGGCCGACCAGCGCGCGTGGCTCGACGGGCTCCCCCGCGCCGAGACGTTCGCCGGCGGGCGGTACCTCCTCGTCCACTCCCACCCGGCGGCCGAGCGCGAGGACGCCTACGTCTACCCGGAGGAGTTCCCGAACCTGGACCGACACATGGGCGAGTACGACGGAATCGTCCTCGGGCACACCCACGTCCAGGGGACGCGCGCGGTCGCCGGCGGCGTCGTCGTCAATCCGGGGAGCGTCGGCCAGCCGCGCGACGGCGATCCGGACGCGGGGTACGCCGTCCTCGACACCCAACGCGACGAGGTCGACCTCCGCCGAGTCGCGTACGACGTCGACCGCGTGAGCGAGGCGGTCGCCGACGCCGGGCTCCCGGAGCGAACGGCCGCGAGGCTTTATAAAGGCGAGTGACGGTGCGTCGGGTCGCGCCCGCGGACGGATGTTATTTCACGGCCAGACGCCGACGACGAGGAGGACGTTCCGCGCTGCGGTCGCGAGAGACAGGACCCCGACGCCGGCACACATCAGCGTCGCGACGAGGCGGCGCGTCCCGCCCGCGACCGCGACCGGAACGCCGATGAGGACCATCCCCGCGGCCTTGGTGAGTACCATGCCGGGCACGAGGCCGAACGCCGCGATGAACGCCGCGCCGACCGGGGACCCCTCGACGTACTGGCCGCCAGAGATGGCGACGTACGTCGAGGCGATGTCGGCGGTGGCGCCGACGACGAGGAACCCGACGGCGGCGGCGAGTCGCGAGAACACTGCCACACCGGACGGGTTTATTCGTAATAAACTTCTTGCCGCTCCTGCGCTCGACGAGACCGACGCGTCTCCCGCCGAGCGCTCGAAACGAGGCAACGATATTTTACGTCGGCACGGGACTCGCGGCTCGATCCTACACCGCCCACGGGATGGTCGCGCCGCGCGCACAGCACGACTTCATTTAAACCGCAGCGACGCGTATCCGTGTGTAATGAGTTCGTCCGAAACCGAGTACGAGGTCGCAGTCGTCGGCGGCGGACCGGCCGGGTTGACGACCGCCCTGTACGGGGCCCGACTGGGCCACGAAACGGTGCTCATCGATCGCGGCGGCGGGCGCGCGGCGATGATGGCCGACACCCACAACGTGATCGGCGTCACCGAGGAGGTGTCCGGCAACGAGTTCCTCGCGACCGGCCGCGAGCAGGTCCAGTCGTACGGCGGCACCTTCGAGCGCGGGTTCGTCACCGACATCGAGCGCACCGAGGACGACCGCTTCCGACTCTCGACGAGCGACACCGAACTGGTCGCCGACCGCGTCGTCCTTGCGACGGGATTCTCCGACGAGCGCCCGGACCCGCCGCTGCCCCGGACCGGCAAGGGGCTCCACTACTGTCTCCACTGTGACGCCTACATGTTCGTCGACGAGCCGGTGTACGTGATGGGCCACGGCGAGGCCGCCGCCCACGTCGCGATGATCATGCTGAACATGACCGACGACGTGGACATCCTGACTCGCGGCGCGGAGCCGACGTGGAGCGAAGAAACCGCCGCCCAACTCGACGCCCACCCGGTCGATATCGTCACCGAGGATATCGCGGGCGTCGAGAACGACCCCGACTCCGGCTGGCTCGAAGCGCTGGAGTTCGAAGACGGCACCCGCCGCGAGTACCGCGGCGGCTTCCCGATGTACGGCTCCGACTACAACACCGCGCTCGCGGAGGGGCTCGGCTGCGATCTGACCGACGGCGGCGAGATCGACGTCGACGACCACGGCCGCACCAGCCAGGCGGGCGTCTTCGCGGTCGGCGACATCACGCCCGGCCACAACCAGGTGCCGGTCGCGATGGGGCAGGGCGCGAAGGCGGGGCTCGCGATCCACAAGGAGCTCCGAGAGTTCCCGCGGTCCGCCGACGAGATCGAACGCGACGGCCCGGTCGCCGCCGACGAGGTGCCCGCCATCTCGCCGGAGCTCATGGCGACCGCGGTGGCTCACGAGGGCCACGCCGGCGGACCGCGATCCGATGCGAGCGCCGAAGCCGACGCGGAGCCGCCCGCGGCCGACGACGACTGAGCGCGCCGTCCCGAGTTCGTTCGAGAGAGCTCAGGCACCGGTCGCGACCCCTCGATACCGGCCTTTTTTGATCCGGTGTCTCCGAGCGACGGTATGGGAACCATCGACGCCGACTTCGCCGACGAGACGGTCGTGGTCACGGGCGGGTCGAGCGGGATCGGTCGCGCGGTCGCGCTCGGGTTCGGCGACGCCGGGGCGACCGTGATCAACGCCGACGTGCGAGCGACGCCGAAAGACGTCGGCGCCGAGACGCCCACCCACGAGGCGATCGAGGAGCGCGGCGGGGCCGCCGCCTTCGTCGAGACCGACGTCTCCGAGCCGGCACAGATCGAGACGGCCATCGAGGCCGCCCGCGAGTTCGGCGGGGTCGACGTGATGGTGAACAACGCGGGGGTGCATCGCAGTCGCGAGTTCCTCGACGTCACGCCCGAGGACTTCGAGTTCGTCCACGGCGTCAACCTCAGGGGCGCGTTCTTCGGCACCCAACTGGCCGCGAAAGACATGATCGACCGCGGCGTCGAGGGTGCGATCGTGAACACGTCGTCGACGACGGCCGAGCGCGCGGAGTGGGACCACTCGCACTACGCGACGACGAAGGGCGGCATCCAGATGCTCACCCGCAGCGCGGCGCTCGAACTCGACGGGCACGGGATCCGAGTGAACGCGGTCGCGCCGGGACCGATCGCCACCGAAATTCGGGAGGGCTGGGCCGAGGAGGCGAGCGAAATCGCGGACACCGGCGGGCTCCCGTCTCGCGCTGGGACGCCCGAGGACCTCCCCGCTGCGTACCTCTATCTCGCCTCCGAGGGCGCGGGATACGTCACCGGCGAGACGGTGTGGGTCGACGGCGGCGCGAGTCTGTGATTCCTCGGATGATGGGTGACGCTATCGACCCCTAACGAGCTGTTCGAGAAATGCGCCGGCCGGGACCCTCGCGAGCGAACGGCGTGAGCGAGCGAGGGTACGGGCGGCGCACGACCGAAGGGAGTTTGCTGAGCGAAGCGAAGCAAACGTCGACTGACGAAGTCAGTCGGAAGTGCGCCGGCCGGGATTTGAACCGGAATCAGACGTGCTCGCTCGCCGTCGAGGTGCTCGCTTCGCTCGCACCTCGCACCGCTCGCTGCGCGCGACTGATAGGGTTCAAACCCCTTGGCGCATCCTCTTGCACGGACTCACTCGTCGCTGTCGCTCCTCGTTCGTAGTGTGCGAGAGGATGCGCCGGCCGGGATTTGAACCCGGGCCATGAGCTTGGAAGGCTCAGGTCCTACCACTAGACCACCGGCGCGCGCGGGTGCGTCCGTCGCTGACGCATCTACACGTAGGCCGAACTGTTCTGATAAACGTTCCGTGTTCTCGTTGACGGCGCCCCTCATCGATACTTAAAATCCCACAGTATCGCGGGCCGTTTCCGCCAGCTTAGAAGCGTTTTCAGGCGCTCAAAAGCCGTTTGGGTTCATAAGTACATCCCAGTCCAACGTTCAACCGTAAGGTGACGACAATGTCATACCAATCGAGCAACCCCCTCGTCGACGAAGTGGAGTTCGCCCTGGACGGCCCGTGGGCGGCGTACTGGATCGCCTTCCTGCGTGTCGTCACCGGGTGGTGGTTCTTCCACGCCGGGATCACGAAGGTGATCGAGAACGGGCTGTCGTTCACCTACGGGACGGCATACATGCAGGGGATGACCGGCACCGCCCTGGGCGGGATTCCCGTCTGGATGGGGAACAACCTCGCGTGGCTCATCGAGCCGGGGGTGCCCCTCTTCGAGACGCTGATCGGGCTCGCGCTGATCGCGGGCGCGTTCACCCGGCTGGCCGCCTTCGGCGGGGTCATCTTCATGGTCCTGTTCTGGGTCGGCAACGCCGGCTTCGGTCACGGGCTGGTTAACAGCGACTTCATGGGTCTGCTGCTGATGATGACCATGATCATGCTCTCGGCCGGCCGGTACTACGGCCTCGACGCGGTCATCGAGAAGCTGTCGTTCGTCGAACAGCACCCGAAGCTCCGGTACCTGCTCGGTTAAGAGGTGACATCAAATGACAGACATCATCGAGAAAGCGGCGATGGCGCTGAGCGCGGGACTGATGCTGTTCGGGATCGCCGGCATGGGGCTCATCGAGACCCTCGCCGGCAAACCCTTCAGCCCGGTCCCGGTGACCAACGAGGCGGGCGACGTGATCGCGTCCCCCCTGTTCACGCCGCAGCTGCGGACGGGGCTCGTGCTGGCCGGCATCGCGGTGCTCGGTCTGTACGCGGCCTACCAGATCGTGACGCCGCTCGCCGAGGACGCACAGGCCGGTCACGAGACGGTCGCCGACTGAGGCGACCCCGAACCCGACCGTTGTAGAATCGCGACTACTGTTCTGCGCTTCCGTCCGCCAAACCCTCCAGCGACGGCTCAGAGTCCGGTGTGACGCCGCCGTCGGCGCTCACGGAGGAGTCGCTCTCGCCTGCGGTCGCCGTCCCGAAGGTGAACTCGACGGCCGACTCCCCCTCCGACCCCGATCCCGACTCCGCGAGGGAGTCGTCGCTCGCCGCGTCGACCCCCGCGGCGACATCGAACGCGTCGGTCATCCCCCGGAGGTCGCGCGCTCGCGACGACAGGTCGTGCGCCTGCTCGGAGACCTCCCGGAGCGTCACGGCCTGCTCTTCGGCGGTCGAGGCGACGGTCGTCGCCTCGGCGGTCGTCTGCTGGCTCACACCCGCGAGGTCGTCGACGGCCCCGGTGACTTCGCTGACTGACGACGCTTGCGCGTCCATCGCCGCGGATATCTCTTGGACCCCGTCGTCGGCCTCGGTCACGCGCTCGTCGACCGCTTCGAGCGCCGCCTCCGCCTCCTCGACGGTGTCGACGCCCTCGCCGACGCCCTCGCGGATCGCGGCCATCTCGGCGACGCTCTCGTCGGTGCGCTCCCGAAGCCCGTCGATCAGGGTCTCGACCTCGGCGGCCGACTCCTGGGTCTCCTCCGCGAGCGATTTGACCTCCTCGGCGACGACCGCGAACCCGGAGCCGGCGTCGCCCGCGCGGGCAGCCTCGATCGACGCGTTCAGCGCGAGGAGGTTCGTCTGGTCGGCGATCTCGGAGATCGCCTCGACGATCTCGTCGACCTCCTCCATCTCGGCTTCGAGCCGTTCGACCGTCTCGGCGGCCGACTCGGACCGCGATTCGATCGCGTGTAGTTCCTCGACCGCGTCGCCGGTCGCCTCGCGGCCGCGGTCGGTGAGGTCGCTGGCGCGCTGTGAGGTCGTCGCCACCTGGTCGGCCGACGCGGCGACCTCTTCGACGGTCGCGGACATATCTTCCATCTCCCCGGCGACGTCGGCGAGTTGGCGGCTCTGTTGTTCTGCGCCCGCCGAGATCTCGTCGACCGCGTCGCTCGTCTCTCGCCCGGCCGCGGCGACCTCGTCGGTGCCGTCCGTGACGGCCTCGCTCTTTGCGGCCACCTCCTCGGCGAACGCGTCGACCTCGGCGATCGTCGCCTCCAGTTCGTCCATCGCGTCGTTGAACCCGTCGGCGATCTCCCGGAGCGCCTCGGGGTCGTCCGACCGCGCGTCGAGCCGAGCGGTGAGGTCGCCGTCCGCGCACTCCTCCATCGTCGCGCCGAACGACGCGGCGCGCTCTTCGAGCGTCTGGGCGAAGGCCTCGCTCTCCGCCTTCGCCGACTTCGCGCGCTCCCGCTGGGTCTCCGCGGACTCGATCTGGTCGCGCAGCGAGTCGCGCATCGTGGAGAACGCGCCGTACAGGTCGCCGAACTCGTCGCGGCGGTCGGAGTCGAGGTGCACGTCGAGCGCCCCCTCCTCCAGCGCTCTGGCGCGGTCGCCGAGGCGGTTCAGCTCGATGACGGTCCCCCGACCGAGCGTCGCGCCGAGGAGGCCGAGTCCGACGACGGCGACGCCGACGATCAAGAGGAGGTTCCGGCCGATCATCCCGGAGAGCGCGTACGCCTCTGAACGGGGGACGTGGATCGCGACCGACCAGTCCTCCGAGGGTACCGGCGCGTACGCGACGAAGTACTCGGTCCCGGTGGCGAAGTCGAAGGTCGTGGACGGAACGAACCCGACCGGCTGCTCCGAGTCGAAAAACGCCGACCGAACGCGCTCGCCGTACCGCTGGCCCGCGACGCCCTCGCGGTCGCCGGCGGCGATAGTCCCGTCGGACTGGACGACCGTCGTGAACGTCCCCGCGGTCGGCTCGCGGAACTCCGCGACCACCGGCGCGAGTTCGACCTCCATGACGAGGTAGTCGCGCATCGGCGTCAGGGCGACGTACGCGACTCGCTGGTCGCCGTTGACCTGATACGTCGGTGTCGTGGCGACCTGGTCGCCGTACAGGAGGTTGTCGTCGAACCACGGCTGAGCCGTGATGCCGTTGCCGGCGTACGAGGCCTCCTGACTCGACGCGATCACGGTTCCCTGCTTGCGGTCGACGTGATGGAGGGCGACCACCTCGGAGACCGCCCGCGACATGTGCGAGCTGAGGTAGCGGCTCGTGACCGCCGGCTCGCGGGTGAACGCCTCGTTGTCCGCGATGTCGCTCACCGTCGCGCGGCGCGTGCTGGTCCACACGTCGAGTTCGGTGGCGCTTAACTCCGCGACGGCGGTGAAGTCCTCCTCTGCGGTGGCTTCGAGCTGGTCGGTCGTCTCGGCGTAGGTGACGGCGCCCATCGCGCCGATAGCGGCGATGATCACGACGACGACGATAGCAAACTTCGCGAGATAGCTCCGAGCGATCACGTCGGGACTCACGCGACGCAGGAGGCGCTGTAAACGCGTCGAGCTCATTGTATCGACTCGCTCGGTAGGGGCTATTTAATCCCCCTCCACCAATATCACGGGCGATAACTACGGGGTCGACGCGGTGACCGTCGCATAGCAGTTCCCGCTCGAAACCTCGAACGAGACGGTTTCGAGCGCGCTCTCGGCGAGGTCCGCCTCGAACTCCGACGGCGCGTAGATGTGATAGTACCGCGGGACCGTCTCGCCGCCCGGAAGGGTCCAGTCGACGGTCGTATCGAACCCCGCATCGCGCTCGAAGCGATCGTGAGCCGTGCTCCACGTGCTCACCAGCGCGATCCCGCCCGGCGCGAGCACCCGCGCGAGCTCGTCGAGGCTCCCGATCCGCGCCGCCCGCGACGGGAGGTGGTGGATCGTCGCGACGTACACGGCGAGCCCGACCGCGTCGGTCGCGACCGGGAGCCGCGCCGCGTCGCCGTGGACGAACGACGCCGTCTCGTCGTAGCCTCGCTCGCGGGCCCGGTGGACCGCCCCCCTGAGTAGTTCGCGGCTGAGGTCGACGCCGACCACCGCGTCCGCGCGCTGGGCCAGCAGTTCGGCGTGCCGACCGTTGCCACAGCCAACGTCGAGCGCGCGGTCGGCCGAGCGATCGGTCACGAACGACTCGACTTCGGGCCACGCGTACTCCCGCGTCTTCGAGAAGTGCCCCGCGATGCGGTCGTACGTCGACTGCGGGTCGACGGACGACTCGCCGTCGAGGGTCGGGCGGGAGTCGTCTCGGGAGGCGGCGTCCGGAGACGGCGCGTCGCTTCGCTCAGGATCCATATCGGGCGGTCGGTCCGGATCGGTTTAGGTCTCGTGGGCGCGGCCCGACGGTGTGGGTGTTCTCGACGATTACGCGGGCGACCCGACGCGGCTCACAGCGCGTTGATGACGAGGAACACCGCGAGCGTCAGGAGTAGCAGCACGACGACGTGTTTCACGCCGTCACGGACCGACCCCTCGCCGAGCTGCCCGGCGACGAGCCCCGAGCAGATCGCCTGGATCGAAGCGGCGTGGAAGAACAGCTGTTCGTAGGCGGTCGCGTTGATGTCGCCGAGCCCCTCCGTGATCCCGCCCGGCGCGTTCGGCGTACCGGGAAGGCTCTCCGTGCCGGCGCTGGCGCCCGACATCGCGGCGTCCTCTATCGCGGGGATGAACGACACCGAAAGCGAGGCGATGATCCCGAGGAACACGAGGAAGGAGATGTAGATGACGATGAGGTACGTCACCATCACCTGCTGGCGCTCGCGACGGAGCGCCCACGTCGCGCGCGACTCGTCGGCCGCGATGCGGAGGACGGGCGCGACATCGCCGCTGGCGCGCATCGCGTTGGTGATCAGCGCGACGGCCCGCGAGGTCATCGGCGACCGGACCCGCAGTTCCAGCCGGCGGAGGGCGGTCCCCACGTCGGCGCCCCAGTCGATGTCGCGCCGGGTGCGCTGGAGATCCTCGGACAGCGCCTCCAAGTTCGACTTGGCGACGCGTCGGAGGCTGCCGACCACGGAGGTGCCCGCCTCGTTGACGCTAGCGAAGCGGTCGAGGAAGTCGGGGACCGCCGCCTCGATTTTCCGGACGCGGCGCTTCCGGATCTCGTAGACGATCGCGTAGCTCGCGAGGACGAGCGCGGTCGCGACGACTATCGGTCGCTCGACCTGCGCGACCATGGCCGTGGGCGGGCCGAGGGTGATCGGGAACGCGGTCACGAGCAGGCCGCCGAGCGCGAGCGGCACGGTCAGGAGGAACACCGACCGCGGCGCGGCGAGGACGCTCTCGACCGGCGAGGCGGCCCACTGGCGGAGCCACCGGATCCGGTCGAACAGCTGCAGGCGCTCCCGGCTCGCGTGCCACGGGTCGGTCGCCGCGTCGTGTGCCACGCCGCCGTCCGCCTTCGCCCCGTCGCCGAGGGGGATCGTACCCGCGTCGCGGTCGGCCTCGGAGTCGGTGTCGGCCAGTTTCGAGAGGTTGACGCTCTCCGTCCCGCCGACCCCCTGCGTGACGCTGTCGACGTAGACGACGAACCCGAACGTCGCCAGCGGCACCGCGACGTAGACCACGGCGCGCAAGAGCGGGAGCGTGTCCTCCAACACGAGGCCGATCACGACGAGGATGGTGATGAAAAACAGCGGCCCGGCCACCAGCGCGGTGACGTACGCCTCCGCGAACGTCGAGAGCAGTTCGAGGTAGCGCTGCTGTTTCGCCTCGGCCTCCTCTTGGTATAACTCGTACTGGTCGTTGAGGAACGTCGAGATGGACTGGCCCGTCCCGAGGACGGAGGCGAGGTTCTCCGCGAAGTCGGCCAGGTCTTCGCTGGGCGTGCGCCGGGAGGTGCGCTGGAGCGCGGTCAACGCGTCGGTGCCGAAGGCGTTCATGTCGCGCACGGCGACCGACAGCTCCGTCGCCGCCTCGCCGTACACCGCCTCGTTTTTCGCGAGGGTGTCCATCACGCGCGGGAACGGCATGCCGGACCGCGAGAGCGCGTACATGAACGCGACGGTGCGGGGAAGCGTCGCGTCGATCTCGGTCCCCCGCGCGTGGGCTCGCTGGTTGAGGAGCTCCCACCGCCCGTAGTACACGCCGATCGAGAGCGCGGAGCCGAGCGTCGCGGACGCCAGCGTCAACAGGAGGAACAGTTCGGGGAGTTGCAGCGACGTGAGCCGCGTCAGCCCGGCGACGAACCCGAGCGACGCCGGAAGGGTGGCTCGCAGCGTCGCCTCCGTGACTTCGAGCGCCGAGAGGAGCCCGGCGGCGGCGTAGACCCCGATGACGCTTCCGGCGACGCCGAGGACGGCCGCGTACAGGAGCGTCTTCGCGGCGTACGCCCGGTGTGTCCCCGCGATGTGGGCCGCGCGCAACAGGTCGCGCTGTCGCCGGCGACGCGGGCCGTCTTCGCCGACGTACTCGCCGAAGACGAGCATCGCGATCCGGGTGACGACTAAGTTGGCCCCGTCGTCAACCGATGGCAAGAGCAGGGCGAGACAGGCGGCGACCGCGGCGACGAGCGGGATGTACGCGATCATCCGCCGTCGGGGCGCTGTTCGGTCGGGCCCCTCGTCTCCGGCCGATCGACCTCGCCGTCGGTTCGCTCTTCGAGCTGGTCCATCACGCGCTCGGGGTCGGCGTAGTACTCGTTGACGAGGGCGGTGAACGCCCGGTAGTCGGTGACGTCGAGCGAGCGGAGCAGCGTGAGGAACTGCTCCCGACGGCGGACCTCACGGAGCAGTTCGGACCGAGACCAGCCGCGCTCGTCGGCTATCTCCGTCATGAGCGACGAGTCGTTCCGGGTGAACTCGTCGGTCTCGGGGTTCCACTGGAACGCCGACGAGTAGTCGAGTTCGCCGGTCCGCTGGTCGATGCCGCCGATCTCGCCGATCGTCTTCGCCCGCCTGACCCGCTGGTCGCCCGAGCGGGTCAGCGTCTGGATCGAGAGCATATCCAGCGACTGGACCATCGCTCGCGGGACGTTGATCGGCTCGTTCTCCAGGCGGTTGATCACCGTCTCGATGGAGTCGGCGTGCATCGTCGAGAAGGTGGTGTGGCCGGTGTTCATCGCCTGGAACAGCGTGATCGCCTCGTCGCCGCGCACCTCTCCCACCACGATGTACTCCGGCCGGTGGCGGAGCGCCGAGCGCAGCAGGTCGTACATGTCGATGTCGGCGCCCTCGTAGCGTCGCTCGCGGGTGACGGAGGAGAGCCAGTTGTCGTGGTACAGGGAGAGTTCGCGGGTGTCCTCGATAGTCAACACCTTCGCGCGCGGCGGGACGAACATCGACACCGCGTTCATCGAGGTCGTCTTCCCGGAGGCGGTCCCGCCGGCGAAGATGAGGCTCTTGTTGTGCTCGATACAGAGCCAGAAGTACGCCATCTGTGCTATCGAGTACGTGCCGTACTCGATCAAGTCGATCGGGGTGAACGGGTCCTCGGCGTACTGCCGGATCGTGAACGCAGAGCCGCGCGGCGTCACCTCTTCACCGAGCGAGAGTTCGGCGCGGGAGCCGTCCGGGAGCGTCGTCGACACTATCGGGTCGCCGACGGAGACGTGGCGTCCGGACTGCTGGGCGAGGCGGATGACGTAGTTGTCCAGCGCCGACTCCCCGTAGGAGACGTTGGTCTCGATGTCGGTGTACTCGTCGTGGTAGACGAAGATCGGCAGGTCGTAGCCGTCACACGAGATGTCCTCGATGTGGGGGTCGTTGAGCAGCGGGTCGACCTTGCCGTAGCCGCGGAAGTCGCGGTAGAGGTAGTACACCAACGCGTGGAACGTGTCCATCCCGACGTCGACGCCGTACCCCTCCAACAGCCCCTCGAGTTCGGTCGTGAGCGTCTCCACGTCCGCGCGGCCGGTCCCCTCGCGGTATAAGAGCGGGTCGCGGATGTCGTCGACCACGCGGTCGAGGAGGTCGCGCTCGAAGCGGTCCAGATCCGGTTCCACCGCGTAGTAGCGGTGTTCGCTCTCCTCGTCGTTGTAGGTGATCACGACGAACGCGTACGGCGCGTTCACCCAGTAGCGGTCGACCTCGGTCTCGCCGTCCGGGACGACGAACGAGGAGAGCGGGCCGTCGTCGCCCGGTCTGAAGGGACGCACGTCGATGTCGACGCCTCGAAGCACCTCCAGCGTCCGGGAGAGACGCCTCCGGAGAGCCTCGAAGCGGTCGTCCGTGTCACGCGCGTCACTCGCCATTATCGGTATGCTGTCGTATGTGCCGTGAGGGTTTATAATCCCCCCGGCGGTCGGCGGTATCCGATCCGCCCGTTACGTTCATACGGCGCGACCGCTAATGTGAATATAGGCAATGCGGCGTGATTATTTCGATCTGACGGTCGAGGGCGTGGACGCCGGCGCCGGCCAGCAGGGCACTCCGCTGGTCCGGATCGACTTCCACGGACCGGACGACCTCCTCCGGGACCGACTCGTTGGGACAGGCGGCGACCTCCTCGACGCCGAGGACATCGACGTGGCGTTCCGGCTCCGCGAGCCGCTGTCGTCCGCCGACGACGCGGAGGGCGTGGTCGCCGTGACCAACCGCTACACCGGCGACTTCATCCTCGAACTCAACGAGACCGCGACAGACGTACTCCCCTTCATCCACGCCGCTCGCGACTCGGCGGGCGACGACGACGCGCGCTACCGGGTCGAGATCGAGACCGACGGCGAGCGGCTCGTCGCCTACGACAAGGACACGTTCCTCGTGTACGACCACGAGGGGAACCTCCTGCGGAACGAGAGCCTGATCCCGTCCGGCGTCGAACTCTGACCCGCCCGGTCCGCTATTTATAGGCTGACGTTGTCGGCGACGATTCGCACCGACTCCTCCGGTCGCAGGTCGAAGGTTCCGTCGCCGCGCCCGTCGTTTACGTCGCACTCCACGTAGCCGTGGCTCCCCACGGTGACGAGCCGTTCGCCCGGCTCGACCGCGCCGAATGTCTCCGCGACCGGGGTGAGTTCGTCGTTGACGCGGACCCACTCACGCCCGCGGACCAGCTCGCCGGGCACGTTCGTGACGACGTTGCCGAACCGATCGACGACCAGCACTTCCCCCTCGACGGCGACGGGGTCGCCGTCGTCGTCGCGCTCGACGCTCGGCTCGGGGAAGGCGAGGTCGACCGGGTCCGCCGCCGGCGAGAGGTCGTCCGCGTCGGCGAGCACGGCCGCGACCATCTCCGGCGTCTGTGCCCTCTCGTCGGCGTCGAGCGCCTCCCGAATTCGGGCCGCGACGGGCGCGAACACGTCCCGACCGTGGAACGTCTCGCTGGCGGGGTCGTCGGTGTCGACGACGAACGCCTCGACGCCGTCCTCGCCGGCGAGCGCTCGCGCGGGCGGCATCGCCAGTCCGTTGTCCGGCGCGACGATGACGTGGGCGCCCGCCCGCACGACGAGCGCGTCGCGGTCGGTCCCGACGCCGGGGTCGATAACGGCGCAGTGAACCGCAGGTGGGAACTCCGGGAGGACGAACCGGAGCCAGAAGGCGGCCGCCCGCGGGTCGCCGCGCGGGAGGTCGTGAGCGACGTCGATCATCTCGGCGTCGGTGTGCCGGCGGATCACTCCCTTCATCGCGGCGGGGTACGGGGAGCCGAAGTCGGACGTGAGCGTGAGCATATCGGATACGCCGTCTGGCTCGTTCTTAAATGGCCGCCGTCGGCGCGCGGCGAGTCGCGAGTATTCGCGAGCGAGGCGCCGGTGGTCCGTGGCGCGCGAGTGTCGATCCGACTCCGTTGAAATCCGCCGGAACTGCCGGAATCAGCGTGCGAGATACAGCGTATCTATCCGTTAGAACTCATCTTTGGACCGCTCATCTCTTCAGATACCATTCGCTGTAATGCCGACCGAATATGATAGTTTTTTTCTACCGGATCAGTTTCATCCAACGCCTCTTTGAGATGCACCTTGACCATGGCTTCGCTCATCTGACTTTCCTGTTGGCAAATGTCCATGTCGGCAGTACCATGCTACCAGATATAGTTATACGCGCCTAGTTGAGGAATAGACGGCCCCTCGATGCGCTCCGATGCTACTGTATTCGCGCCCACATGCAGCAGCGCCTCAGTGAACTACCACCGCTGAGGATCATGAGAGAGCCAGGCTAGAGTGGTTCAGCCTCGCCCACTTGTGGGGTCGCTCACTAGCCGAGATGCGTAGTTCGAATTGGGCTTCGGCCCGCTCGGCCAGCGGTCGTTTCGGATACAGCCGTGTCGTTGGCGGTGTGGACACGCGTTTTCGATCACCTCAGTAACGTGTTCATACCGTCATAAGGGGTTACTCTAATGGCTGCTTAGATGACACGACCGTTCGCTTAACGACGGGTTAAGCGTCTGGTTGGGTGTTCATACATATTATCTAACATTTGTATGAGTGGGACACCCGACTCGTGGGCCGTCGGTCATTCGTCCAGACGGAACCACCTAGGCGGGACATCATACCAATGACCAAAGAAACACGATATCATCTCTCGCGGCGAAACGTTCTCGCCGGTCTCGGCACGATCGGCGTCGCATCCGCCGGTGCTGGACTCGGTACGACCGCTTTTTTCAATGACACTGAATCCGTCGAAGCCTCTTTCGAGGCTGGTCGTCTTGACCTCGTCGTCGAGTATTTCACCGCGTTCGATCAGGGCAGGGCGGGGACTGGAAGCGATCAAGGCGTCGTCAACGGGACACAGGAGGCCGAGTACACCTACACGCTCGCCGACGTGAAGCCCGGTGACAGCGGCGTCGTCGCACTCTGTCCGCGAGTCGTCACAAACGACGCGTGGCTCTGGATCGGGAACAACGACGGTCTCGTTGACTACGAAAACGGACAGAACGAACCCGAGGGGGATGTCGACAGCACTGGTGGCGGGTCGATCGGGACGGCAAACACCGGCGCCGGATTCGGCGAACTGAGCGAGGCCATCGAGGTGACGGTCTCGTACGCGGAGAGCGTCTCCCGGTCGGGCGACACGGTGGCGTGTGAAACCACGCGCGAACTAAACAACCCCGAGGGATACACACTGGCGAACCTCGCAAAGGACTTCACCGGTGGATTCCTTCTCGACGGTGATCAAGACGAGCCGTCGCCGGACGACGACCCGACGCCGTATCCCGGCTCGGAAAACGAGACCATCCAACAGGGGCCCTGCCTCTGTATCGAATGGGTGCTCCCGACCACCGTCGGCAACGAGATTCAGTCTGACGGCGTCGAGTTCACCTTCTCGCTCGCGGCAGAACAGGCCCGGCACAACGACGCGCCCGTGACACCGTTCGTCGACGCATTTGTCGGGGCGGGCGGTTCCATTCAAGCCGCAGTCGATGCGGCCTCGCCCGGTGACGTCATCGGCGTTGCGGCGGAGACGTTCACCGAGCAGGTAACCGTCTCGGTGGCTGATCTCACGCTCATCGGTCGCGGAGGGGCGACAATCAACGGTAACGGTGGGAGTGCGCCGGTCACGATTGCCGCAGACGGCGTCCGTCTCGACGGCTTCGAGATCACCAACCCCGGCGGGCTCATCGGCATCGCAGTCGACCCCGGTGTCAACGGCGTCACCATCTGCAACAACCGGATCTTCGACATCGGCCCGACAGGGAGTCTCGGTGTCACCGGCATCGTCTTCGGGACCGAGGCGACCGGCGGGCACGACGATGTCGTCGTCTTCAACAACATCATCGAGACCCTTCGGCAAGAGGACGACGGGAGCTTTGCGACGGTCAACGGCATCCTGTTCAACACGGGGAACAGTCCGGGCGCCATCACCAACGTGTCGATCAGGTCGAACGTGTTCAGGGACTTCGAGAGTACGACGGCACCGCTCGGGATCGTCGTCCAGCAAGACACGGACGGTGTCACCATTGCGGACAACGAGTTCCGTGACCTCCTCGCAGACAACAGTCTGGGTGCGGGTTCCTTCGACACGTTCGCGCAGGGACTCAACGTCGCGAACTCGGCCAATACGGACTTCCTCGTCTCTGGAAACGTCTTCGGTGCCGATATCCTGAGCAACGACGGCTTCTATCCGGAGGCGGTCAAGATCGAACCAAATGTGGACGTGAGCGGTATTCAGATCACGGGCAATGACCTGTTGACTGCATTCGGACTCACCAACGCCGCATCGGGCACCGTCAACGCGGAGACCAACTACTGGAACGACCCCGCCGGGCCGAACGCGACGACCGGGCAACTGAACGACGGAACGGTCGACAGCAGGCCGACCGCCGCGAGTGTCTCACTCGGGCTCGTCGATTCGGACCCGTTCCTGAGTAGCTCCGTCCAGTGATGCGCTGACGAGTCGGCTACCTCGCTCCTCTTTCGGCACGTGCGCGCCTCGACTGCCGGGAGCTGAGACGCTCAATAGAGTCGTCGATTTCCAAGCGCGGCGCTACTGATCCGCGGGCGCGTCGCCGTTCGTGTCGGTCTCCGCGATCCGGCGAATGCGCTCGACGCCGCCGATCTCTTCGATTACGTTCACGACGGTCTCCGGCACGAGCGCCTCCCAGTCCCGGCCGTGGATCATGCGTTCGCGGAGTTCGGTGCCCTCCAGCACGTCGCGGCGGAACATTGGGGAGCCGCGGACCTCGACGCCGGCCTCCTCGAACAGGCGGACGACGAGGGGGTTGTTGGAGTACGCCACGTCAAATCGTGGCGTCATGCTCTGGACGTGGCTCACCCAGACGGAGTTGCGGTCTAGGTCCTCGATGGGGACGACGTAGGTCGTCACGTCGAGGGGTTCGACGGCCTTCGTCACCATCATCACGCGCTCGCCGGCGGTGAACGGGTTTCGGGTGGTGTGAGAGTCGCCGGCCGAGCCGATCCCCAACACGAGTTCGTCGACGTCGGCCGCGATCTCCTCTATCATGTGTCGGTGGCCGTCGTGAAACGGCTGATACCGCCCGATGTAGAACCCGCGCATGAGTACACGTAGCGAGAGCCTCATTTATAAACCTCGTGGGAGCGGTCGAATGCCGATTTCAGCGGCCTCGAACCGCACAGAGCCGGTTTTTTCGATCCTGTGTGAATCCTCCGCGGGGAGAAAGTATATCAGTAGCCGACCCGTCGTTTTCAGTAGCGAAATCCCGATTCTATGAGCAACGAAAAGGAGGAAAACGACCCGTCAATCGACGAGCCCGAAGGACCGGATGAGTCCGGCGTCGGGACCGCGGATTCGGCGGGGAACGGCGAGGACGCCCGCGACGACGGCGGCCGGGCGCCGGCTGACGACGGCGTCGACGAGGCCGACGGCGCCGACGACTCGACCGGCGAGCAGCCGGCCGTCGACGACCCGTCGGATCCCGACGAACTCTGGGACGACACCGTCGTCGTCGACGACCCCGTGTCTGACGACGTCGAGGCGGGCCACGAGGAAACGAACGGCGCCACCAGCGAGGATGGCGTCGAACCGACAGCGGAACGCGGCATCGACGACCTCGGCAGCAGCGTCGAAGTCGAGGGCGCCGACATCGACGACGACCCCGACGAGGACGACCTCCTCGGGGGCCTCAACATCGACACGACAGCCGAACTCGAAATTCCGGACCGGCTCGTCGACCAGGTCATTGGGCAGGAACACGCCCGCGACGTGATCATCAAGGCGGCCAAACAGCGCCGCCACGTGATGATGATCGGCTCGCCGGGGACCGGCAAGTCGATGCTCGCGAAGGCGATGTCCGAACTCCTCCCGAAAGAGGAGCTGCAGGACGTGCTGGTGTACCACAACCCCGAGGACGGCAACAAGCCGAAGGTCCGGACGGTTCCGGCGGGGAAGGGCGACCAGATCGTCGACGCGCACCGCGAGGAGGCGCGCAAGCGCAACCAGATGCGGTCGCTTCTCATGTGGATCATCATCGCCGTCGTGCTGGGCTACGCGCTCATCATCGTCGGCCAGATCCTCGTCGGCATCATCGCGGCCGGGGTCGTCTACCTGGTCTTCCGCTACCTGAACCGCGGCTCCGACGCGATGATCCCGAACCTGCTCGTGAACAACGGCGACACGAAGACCGCGCCGTTCCGCGACGCGACCGGCGCACACGCCGGCGCGCTGCTCGGCGACGTCCGGCACGACCCGTTCCAGTCCGGCGGGATGGAGACGCCCAGCCACGACCGCGTCGAGGCGGGCGCCATCCACAAGTCGAACAAGGGCGTGCTGTTCATCGACGAGATCAACACGCTGGACATCCGCAGCCAGCAGCACCTCATGACGGCGATTCAGGAGGGCGAGTTCTCGATCACGGGCCAGTCCGAGCGCTCCTCGGGCGCGATGGTTCAGACCGAGCCCGTCCCGACCGACTTCGTCATGATCGCGGCCGGGAACCTCGACGCGATGGAGAACATGCACCCGGCGCTCCGGAGCCGTATCAAGGGGTACGGCTACGAGGTGTACATGGAGGACACCATCGAGGACACCCCGGAGATGCGGCGGAAGTACGTCCGCTTCATCGCTCAGGAGGTCGCGAAGGACGGGCGCCTGCCCGAATTCTCGGCCGAGGCCGTCGAGGAAGTCATCCTCGAAGCCAAGCGCCGCTCCGGCCGGAAGGGCCACCTCACCCTCCTGTTCCGGAACCTCGGCGGGCTCGTCCGCGTCGCCGGCGACATCGCTCGCGGCGAGGACTCCGAGCTGACCACCCGCGACCACGTGCTGCAGGCGAAGGGGCGCTCGCGCTCCATCGAACAGCAGCTCGCGGACGACTTCATCGAGCGCCGGAAGGACTACGAACTGCAGGTCTCCGACGGCTACGTCGTCGGTCGCGTCAACGGCCTCGCCGTGATGGGCGAAGACTCCGGGATCATGCTCCCGGTGATGGCCGAGGTCGCGCCCTCGCAGGGGCCCGGTGAGGTCATCGCCACGGGCCAGCTCAAGGAGATGGCCCAGGAGTCGGTCTCGAACGTCTCCGCTATCATCAAGAAGTTCTCCGACGAGAACATCTCGGAGATGGACATCCACATCCAGTTCGTACAGGCCGGCCAGCAGGGCGTCGACGGGGATAGCGCGTCTATCACGGTCGCGACCGCGGTCATCTCGGCGTTGGAGGACGTGGGCGTCGACCAGAGCCTCGCGATGACGGGCTCGCTGTCGGTGCGGGGCGACGTGCTCCCGGTCGGCGGCGTCACCCACAAGATCGAGGCGGCCGCAAAGGCCGGCTGCACGCGGGTCATCATCCCGCAGGCGAACGAGCAGGACGTGATGATCGAAGACGAGTACGAGGACATGATCGAGGTCATCCCGGTCTCGCACATCAGCGAGGTCCTCGACATCGCCTTGGAGGGCGAAGCGGAGAAGGACTCGCTCGTCTCCCGGCTCAAGTCGATCACCGGCTCGGCCCTGAAGGAGGGCGGCGTCTCTAGCCCCTCCAGCCCGAGCCCGCAGTAGGCCGGCTTCCTCCCACCCTTTTTATCCCGTCGGAGCCGAACGTCGGGCGATGAGCGGAAAACCGACCGTCGGCGAGTACATGACCCGCGACGTGGAGACCGTCAGCCCCGACGAGACGGTACTGCGGGTCGCAGAGCGGATGGCCGAGAGCGACGGCCACAACGGGTTCCCCGTGACGCAGGGCCGCACGGTCGAGGGGTTCATCTCGGCGGCCGATCTCCTCCTCGCCGACGACGAAGCCCCCGTCTTCACCGTGATGTCCGACGACCTGATCGTCGCGCACCCGGACATGAAAGTGACCGACGCCGCGCGCGTCATCCTCCGATCCGGGATCCAACGACTCCCGGTCGTCGACGACGCCGACAACCTCGTGGGGATCATCTCGAACACGGACGTGGTTCGGTCACAGATCGAACGCGCCACGCCGAGCAAGGTCGGGAAGCTCATGCGCACCCTCGAACAGATCCACGGGGTGGCGCTCACGGAGGAGCGCCGCGAGGTGGAACTCACCGACCTCACGCCGACCCAATCCCGCGTGTACGCCGACGAGCTGGAGGGGCGGAAGTACGAGCTGGTCCGGGGGTTAGCGGAGCCGCTCGTCGTCATCGACAACGGCGGGACGCTCCACCTCGCCGACGGCCACCATCGCGTGATGGCGGCGCACGACGCCGGCATCGAGGAGATGGACGCGTACGTGATCGTCCCAGACCACGCGGTCGACCTCGGCATGGCGAAGACCGCCAAAAAGGAGGGGCTCGACGACATCACCGACATCGAAATCGTCGACTACGCGCGCCACCCCCTCGTGGAGACGACGAAACGGCTCCAGTAGGCCCGTCTTTTTCCGTTCTTTCCTCGCCGACAGATTTTTGAGAGCAGCCGGCGAAGGTAATGGTATGAAATCCAAAATAAAACGCGCGCTGTCCCGAGCGAAGTACGCGGCCGTCGGCGCGGCCATCGGCGCGGCCATCGGCGGTCTGGCCAACAGAAACGCCGCGAGCACCGGCGGCGCGCTCGGCGGGCTGGCGGGCGCGACTATCGCCGACTTCCGCAGCGGCGCGGACGGCGTCTTCGCGGAGCTGCGACCCGGCAAGGAAGCCGACGCCGAGGCCGACGACGACTCGGCGGCCGTGATCGAACTAGCCGACGAGTAGCGACGCCGCCGACGCCGCGCCCGCGCTGACACCGCCGTCACCCCGCGACCGTTTTCGCCACGACCGATCCGATTTCTCCTCCCCGACGCCGTTTCGGGAACGCCTATACGACCGGACGCAGTAGCCACGGGCAATGACGAACACCGACGACGACGCTGGCTGGTTCGCTGGCGGGCCGACGCCGGAGGCCGCCGCGGCCATCGACGGCGAGGCGGTCCGGAGTCGGATCGCCGACGGGGAGGCCGACGCGCCGCGCGACTGGCCGGCGCTCGCGGTCGAGTCCGGCTTCGCCGACTCGCGGGACGACTACTACGACCGACTCCACGAGGCGTCCGTGGCGGCGACTCGCGAGGCGGTCCGCGAACGCGAGCGCGCCGACGACAAACAGCTCATCCACGCGGTGCGAGCGATGGACGACTGCGAGCGCACCGCAAACGAGCTGGCCGAGCGCGCCGCGGAGTGGGCGGGGAGCCTCTTCGACGACGCCGAGCCGGGAGTCGACGGGGCTCGCGCGGTCGCCGCGCGCGACCCGGACGGCGAGTTGGAGCGGCGCGCCGTCTCGCTCGCCGAGCGCGTCGCCGACCTCGCGGACGAACGCGACGCGCTGAGCGAGACCATCGATCGGATCGCGCCGGCGGTGGCGCCGAACCTGACCGAGATGGCGGGGTCGGAACTCGCGGCCCGGCTGATCGCACTCGCCGGCGGCTTGGAGTCGTTAGCGAAGAAGCCCTCTGGAACGGTGCAGGTCCTCGGCGCCGAGGACGCGCTCTTCGCGCACCTCTCCGGGCGCGCCCCCTCGCCGAAACACGGGATCATCTACACCCACGAGTACGTGCGGAACACTCGCCCGGCGGACCGCGGGTCGGCCGCGCGGGCGCTCGCGGGGAAGCTGACGCTCGCGGCACGCGTCGACCACTACGCGGGTGAGCGGCGCGAGAGCCTGCACGAGGACCTCCGCGACCGGATGGCGACGATCCGGGCACGCGCGGAAGACGAGAGCGACGCCGCGACGGAGGGCGACGAATGACCGATCCCGACCTGCCCGCGGGCGTCGAGCGCCGCGAGTTCGACGGGGAGGCGCGGCTCGCGACCCGCGGGCCGCCGGTGTACGGCGAGCCGACCGCGGACGGGTGGCGCGCGTGGGACCCCGAGCGCTCGAAGCTCGGCGGCATGCTCGAACTCGGGTTCGACACGGGGCTGACCGGGGGCGAGACGGTGTTGTACCTCGGTGCGGCCAGCGGGACGACGGTCAGCCACGTCGCGGACTTCGCGGGCCCGACGTACGCGGTGGAGTTCGCGCCGCGCCCGGCGCGGGACCTCGTCGACGCCGCCGAGCCTCGGGACCGGCTGTTCCCGCTCTTAAAAGACGCGCGGACGCCGAGCCGCTACGCGCACGTGGTCGAGAGCGACGTCGACATCGTCGTCCAGGACGTGGCGACGCGCGGGCAGGCCGAAGTGGCGGTGCGAAACGCCCGGTTCCTCGCGGACGACGGGCGACTCCTGCTCGCGATCAAGGCGCGCAGCGAGGACGTGACGGCGGCCCCCGAATCGGTGTTCGAGAGCGCCCTCGACCGCCTTCGAGGGGCGTACGAGATACTGGAGACTCGGCGGCTCGATCGGTTCCACGAGGACCACCTCGGCGTCGTGGCGACGCCGGACGCGACGGCCCAGCGCTGACGGCGCTCACTCCCACAGCGCTCCCACTCTCTCGTCGATCCACGGGAGCACCACCCCCTCAAGGACGCGGGTGAGATCCGTTGGATACGCACGGTCGACTGCCGCTTCCGTGCCGGCGTTCGGAAGCGGGTGGAAGTGGTCTCGCGAGCTGTGCGGCTGCTTGTGTCTGTCCCATCGGCATCGGCGGCGCTCGCCCGAGTGAAATTCGACGTACGAAACGTGGAAGTCGCCGTTCGTGTACGCCCGAATTTCCAGCGTAACGTCGGTGATGTCGGGCGGATAGTAGCGCTCGTCGAGCGAGACGACGAGACTCTCGCTCTTGTTGGACGGGAAGAGTGACGTGTGCTGCACTTCCTCCCGCTGTCCAAACAGTCGTCCGACGTATCGGAGCGTTTCGTCGTCGACGGCCGCGCGAGCGGCGTCGTCCGCCGTCACGCGGTGTTCCCTTCCGTCGACGGTCCGTCGGCTCGCCGCCGTCGAACGGCCTCCAGTCGACGAATCCGCTGTCGGACCGTCCGCCACTCGCTCAGCTCGGCCCAGACATCCTCGACGCCGTCGAAGTCCGCGTGATCGAGCGCGTTCACGTCGGCGGGCGAGTCCGCCTCGAACCGATCGCGGAACGCTCGTTCCCGCGTCGTCAGGTCGGCGAGTTTGTCGCGCAGCTCGGTCGACGAAAGCGACGCGAGCCGGTTTCGGCGCCGCCACTCGAAGTACGATTCGTTCCGCTCGTACGCGAGAGGCGTCTCGGATCTCGCGGTGAGAACGCCGATATCCGCGAGGCGCTTGAGATGCCGGCGAGCCGTGTCCGGGGCACACGACGCGCGTTCCGCGATCTCGGAGACGCCGGCGGGCTCGTACAACTGGAGCGCGACCCGATACACGCGATCGTCCGCCGGAGCGGACGACAACTCCTCGCTGAAGCCAGAGGCGAGGTCGAATTCGGCCGGAGGTCCGTCGGCGGTCATACCCGGTCTTTGCCACTGAGACTAAATAAATCTGTAGCAAGCGAGTTATTTGGTCTCACCTGACTGGCTGTCGTGACGTATCGACGGCTACGGGTGAACTCGGACGCGTCGAAGTCACTCTCGCGTCGCGACAGCGCAGCGGCTCGGCGTGGCGCGGTTCACCACGTCGGCGGCGAGAAGCCGGCGTCCTCTAAGATGGGCTTCCACCGCTTTTGCACGGAGAGTCGAGAGACGTCCATCGCGTCGGCGACGGCGGACTGCGGGCGCTCCTGGCTGCGGATCAGCGCGGCGGCGTAGAGGCTGGCGGCGGCGGCGACGCGCTTGCCGCGCTCGTCGTCGGGGGCGCGCGAGAGGAACAGGTCGGTCGCCGTCGACAGCGTCTCCTCGTCGAGTTCGAGCGTCTCGCACGCGTCGGCGAGCCGGTCGAGCCACGCCGCGTTGTCGACCCGGTCGCTCGCTCGGTACATGGACCGAGGTTGGGTACACCGGTTTAAAAAGGTCGCGCGGCGAGCGCGGGCACGGCGGGGCAGGGTGACCGCGACCCGCCGCGCCGCCGGCCTCAAGTTCGCGCCGCCCGTACCCCGAGTATGTCGACGCACGCGTGGACCGAATCGCGGGTTCGCGAGCTTCACGACGAGCTGGTGGCGCTGTACGAGCCGGTGGACCGCGTCGCCGAACACGGCGCCGACCCGACGGCGGAGCCGGGCGAGGGCGTCCGCCAACTGGTGACGACGATTCTCTCGCAGAACGTCGCCGACGCCAACACGAGCCGCGCCGCGGCGGCGCTTTTCGACCGCTACGACGACTTCGCGGCCATCGAGGCGGCCGACCACGACGAGCTGGCGGAGACGATTCGCGTCGCGGGGCTGGCCGACCAGAAGGCCGCGCGCATCCAGCGTGCGCTGACCGCGATCCGCGAGGAGACGGGCGGCGCCTACTCGCTCGCGTTCCTCGACGCGATGGCGACCGACGACGCGAAGGGGTGGCTGACGGCGATCAAAGGCGTGGGGCCGAAAACCGCGAGCGTCGTGTTGAACTTCCACTTCGGGAAGCCGACGATGGCCGTCGACACGCACGTCAAGCGCGTCTCGAAGCGGTTCGGGCTGGTCCCGGAGTCGGCGTCGAACGAGGCGGCACACGACGCGTTAGACGAGTTGGTCCCCGACGAGCTGATCTACCCGCTTCACGTCCTCCTGATCCGACACGGCCGAGAACACTGCTCGGCGCGCGGCGCGGACTGCGACAATCCCGTCTGTGAGGCGTACTGCGACTGCGAGTACTGCTGATACGCCGGAAAAACTGCCTTCGGAGACGGTAAGTCGCCTCAGCGTCGGTTCAACGGCAGAACACGCGAACCTACGTGTGGGGTGGTACGCACCATTTTATATGTCGTATTTGTGCTGTCGGTTCGTCAGGTTCTTGAGTCGGTTGCGCGTACGCTGGGTTGCGCGCGGGTTGCCGAGCCAGGCCAAAGGCGTAGCGCTTAGGACGCTATCCCGTAGGGGTCCGCCGGTTCGAATCCGGTCCCGCGCACTCAGACGGTTCCGCTGTCTCCCGGTTTTCACTTCGGCAGGAGATCCAATATGGACGACCTGCCAATCATGCTCTCACACTGTCCCAAATTCACCGTTCATTCTAGGGGCGGCTCACAAATGAAGACTCGACTGCTGTGGAGAACGGCGTATCGCTCCTGTTCCTGGTCATACACCACCCGTTCGCCTGTATCTGCAGCAACATTAACGAGACCAACAAGCGTCTTCATTTCAACAACATTCGGATCTTGAAGATCAAGCTGGTTGGGGAGGGAACCAGCGGATATCCACTCAGAGTACTCGGAACGAACTAGTTGATCGCGTTCTGTTGTTGACAAGGTGATCACCCCGCGGCGGCGTGCAAAGATACTGATACTCAGACCGGCGGTGCTAAGTAGAAACACGACCGGGCCGCCAAGACTCCTGAGAGGTGAGTACTCACGTGTGGTGGTGAATGCTTGGGTTTGGCTGCTTGTATTCTCCACTTCTCCCGGATCATTGACAACGAACGTATCTCCATCTGGGAGCAATCGAAGTTCATCAGTGAACTTACGATTGACCGGCTGACCATTAATCCGGCCAGTCATACGAGTCTGTGCCTGTACAATTACGACCGGATCTCCTGGTATCTCACCAAATGTCTCCTCGACTCGTTCTATCTGAACTCGCGTCTGGTTCATATTGAACTCAAACGCGGTACTTGTAGTGCCTCCTGGATCTATGTCTGCCGCCGTGACACTCCCGATTTGATCAGTCTGTTGCCAAAATACAATATCGTCGTTACGGCTCTGTACGGTTGATTGGAGCGTAATGTCAACATCTACGTTGCCATCACCACTTGCAGCGTACTGGAACTGATACTCTCCAGAAAGGACCGGGGAAATGAGTGGAAAGTACGCCCGTTGATTCTGTAGGCTCTGTCCTGTGTCGTATACCGGATTTTGTCCAGTCACCGTTGCGCCGTGGTCAAACGTCGCGGTTCGACTCCACTGTGACACGACTTCGGTTTCGGTCTGTGTCTCTGGACTTACGTGGGTCGTATAACTAACCCACAGGCCCGCTGTCATCAGCAAAATGAGTACGGTAATAATAAGAAGGTACTGAGTATCAACCGTGTCTCGAATTCGTAGAATAGTCTCATTGTCGAGTTGGTCGCTCGTGTCAGTCATTACGGGACCCTCCAAGCAGACGGTTCCCACCAGAACTCACACCCGGTGAACCGCGAACCTGCGGACGGTTACTGACAAACCGTGCCGCAAGCAGAAACGGAAGCGCCAAGATCATATCGAGAACGAGGATCGGGGCTAAGGGATCGACTTGGTAGAGGGACTCAACGACCGACGAGGGTATCACAAGCGGGTATCGATACTCTTGGACATACCGTCTGTATGCACCCGTTTCAGGAGGTGCTGACAAGCGGATCGTGGCGTTTGCTGATTCACTTGGTCGGATGCGTCCGCTGCTGGTCCCGTTGAGTACCTCAACACCGTCACTAGCCGACTCGACGTAATATTGAACTGGCAGGATAGTTCCACCTGGAACGCGATATGTCGTCGTTTCTGTCTCACCTGCAGCGATGACGTTCGGACCGGGTAAGTCGGCTTCGGCGCTCACAACCCGATATTCTGTTGGGCCAAGCGGAGCAATAGCACTTGCGGTTGCCGTTGCGATGACAATCGCTCCACAAAATAAGATTATTTGACGCGGCCCAACAGACGGTCCTTGCACGCTATTGTGGCCGGTAGAACGATCTTGGAGTGCTGTTCGATCTAGACGCCCGCCACCACTACCGCTGGCTAACAGTATAACCAGCCCAGCAACACCGGCGCCAGCCCACATATGAGCCGGAACGCGTTGCTGGAGCCCGCCACCGATACTCCGAATTGCGACGACACCTGTACCAAGTTCTGGGATAGTAACGAGGTTACCAGCTGCGCGTACACCGACACCAACAATTTGCGGATCGCGAACTGGCGGTTCTCCGGCTGACTGGTCAGTAAATGGATTCGCGTCACCCTGCGTTATGTATCCCCGATCGGTTTCACCAACAATGCGGTGTGTGGTCAGGCCACCCCCGTTTACCTGCTTAGCTCGATATACAATTACGTCACCTGGTGATAGCTCTCCGACCACCTCTGGTGGCAGTGAAATGAACCCATCACCAGGTTCAAGCGTCGGTTCCATACTCCCCGTTTCGACGTATCCGAGCAAAAGTGGCTGCCCAACTACTTGTCCAGCAAGAAGGGTGATCGCAAAAAGGATGATAACAGCCTCAATCAACCGCTCTGCTGTTCCCCGCATTCATTGTGAAACAGTTATCACGATGATATAAAAGTTGGCGATAATCGGATTCACTCTTGGCGCAAACACCGAGACTCTCTCCTCGAAGAGAGCTATAGAAGGGCGAGTGGTGACGGTACCTACCGTGGGGCCATGCAGCGAGCCTCACTCCCGGCGGCGAATGCGGATGAAGGCCACCGCCGCTAAGACTGCCAACACGGCCGCGATCCCGAGGGTCGGTAAAAGACCGATTCCAGCGAGTTCGCTGTCCGGCGGCTGGTCATCCGACGGCGTCGCGTCGTCAACGTCATTGGCCGGGTCGTCGGCACCGTCGTTGGTGTCGTCAACCGGCTCGTCATCGCCCTCGCCGACCGGCTCGTCTGCGCCGTCGTCCACATCGTCGGGGGTATCCGGATCCTCGATATCCTCCTCGGCGTCGCCACCAGTGTCGTCAGCGCCGTCGCCGCCGCCGCCGCCACCGCCGCCGCCGCCACCGCCACTGCCACCGCCACCGCCACCGCCGCCGCCACCACCACCAAGATCCAGCGTCGGCGCGTCGGGATTTATCGTCACTGCGAATGGCGAGAAGCCTGGTGTCTCCGCGACCACGGTGACTGTGTCCCCGGTGGTGCTCTGGACGGCCGTGGGGAGTGGCTCCCACGCCGTACCGTTGTACCGTTCGAGCGCGAGGTCGGAGGCCGGGGTCCCCGTCGAGACCGCCGAAGCGTCGATCTCGATCGTGATCGTGGCGTCGACGTCGGGGTTAGCCGGAACCGAGATGTCGGTCGCACCGACGACCGCCGACCCCTGCGGGGAGTTGCCGTCAGCGACATCTTCGACGGACCCCGGGGCGAACGCGCGGACAACGATGTCGTCACTAGCCCCGGCCGCCGGATCTGCGGTCACCGACTCGATGGCCGGGGCGTCGCTCCCGGAGATGGCGTTCGGGATTTCGACCTCCTCACCAAAGTCACCCGTCTGCGGCGGGCCGAGGACGACGACCTCCCGAGAGACCGAATCAGAGCCGTTGGGGGCACGCGCAGCTTTCTCTTCGACGGTGAGCGTCACGTTGTACGTCCCAGGGTCGGTGAAGATATGATTCTCCTGCGGGCCGGCATCACCTGCGATCGTCCCGTCGTCGAAGTCGTAGGCGTACGCGATCGCGTCGCCGTCGCTGCCGGTGGCGTTGAACGTCACCGGTTGGCCGGCGGTGGGCGTGCCGGTATCAACCGTGAGGACCGCATCGGCGATCTCACTGACCTCCGCGACGACCGTCAGGGTGAGATCGGCCGCTTCGAAGTCCCCACGCGTGTCGACCTCGAACCCTACCGGGGCGGACTCGCCGGTGTCGAGCCGGATCGCGTTGTCTTGGCCCTCGATCGGCGTGCGACCGCCGGGTGCGGTCCCGCGGTAGAAGTCGAAGTCCTCGGCGGCCCCGCCCTCGTCGCGCACGTAGACGTACGCCTGCTGGCCCTCCGCGTCGCCGGCAGTGTTGGTGTTGACCACCACGAAGACGCCGTCGAAGTGCGCGAGCGCGTCGGCCGGCAGGCTCCCACCCGGCACGGCCGCATCGCCGTCGAGCTGGATCGACACCTCCCCGTCGTCGCCGACTTGGGCGTACGCGCCGTTCGGCCCGTTCGCGGGCTGGATCGCGACACCCTCGCCGATCTCGGCGGCCTGGGTGCTGGCGAGGGGTGCTGCGGCTCCGAGGAGGGCGAGCAGGGCGAGTGCAGCGACGAGGGGGCGGGTGTTCACGGATGAGTTTTTTGTGTTTTCTATGAGATGTATTCGTTGCTCCCGCTCTCGACAGTAGTACCAGAAGCACTACTTCAGTGCTAATGCGTTTACATACTGTTGTGCGGTGGTCTCAATTTGGGATCGGTGATTGAAATAAAATAATGGCTGAGAAGCTTAACCGGCGAGAATGTTACCGTTCACTCTGATTTTGACCACGCCATTATCCTGCGATAATTGTGTCGCTTTGGCGTCACTTCCCCCACTAGTGACATCGTTTACACGGCCAGCTAATGAGGATGTAATCTTCATTTCTGCACCCGGGACGAAGTCGTTGTCAGTGATGTCGAACTCGCCGCCGCCGCTCATACTCCCGGTGATCGAATCCGTGCCACCGGCAGGCGTCGCGTTGAACTGGTTGTTCTTGTAGACAGCAGTACCGGAGTCGCCGACGTTCGCGTCGGTCCGGGTACCGTCGTTGAACACGCAGTCGAGCAGTTCGAACGTACCGCCGTTATCGTACAGTCCGTTCGCCGACACGTAGCGATTGCTTCCACCCGAGGTGGTGTCGCTGAACGTACAGCCCTCGAACGTGATTGTACCGCTTCCGCTGACGTCGACGTACCCGGTCGGGCCGCCGGCACCGGACCGGGGCCGGGGATCGTAGGTCACGTCGATGTTGCGAGCGGTTCCGCCTTGTCCGGCGAAGTCTAGGAACGGTTCTCCGCTGACAGACTGCTCGTCTGGATCGTTGGTGAAGACGAGGTCAAGGTCCTGAACAGTGATGTTGTCCCCAGCTAATTCGACATCGGTGCCTCCGCCGGCCATCCCGGTGTAGGTGATCGTCGGCTTGCTGAGACCCTTGATGACAGCACCGTCGCGGTCATGAGTGATGGCGCTGTCAAAGATCTGACTTCTCAGCGAGCCGTACTCGCCGTCTTCGAACAGCGCGACGAGGGCAGACTTAGAGCTGCTGCCGCCCGCGCTCCCACCCTGGACACCGGGCTTGAGCACCTCGTTGACGCTGGCGAACTGCTTGTCGCTACCGACGATGTCCGGCGTGGCCCGGGTGCCCGCATCGCCGCTCACCTGAACCGAGTTCACCGAGTTCTCGGTGAGCAGCGACTCCATCTGAGCGGCCGTGTCGGTCTCACCGTTGACCGAGTTGGGACCGGTGAGCTTGATTTCTTTGGCGTTGCTCACAGACGTATGTGGTCCTGCAGTATCGTGGTTGTCGACTTGGTTATTTTCAATCATGAAGTCCGCATCTAGTGTCGACCAGATTCCATTATCTCCTGCGGTGTCCACGTAGTTACCGGTGAGCGTCACCGAACCACTGCCGCCGTTCGCTGCGATCGGTCCGCCGAGGACCTCGGCGTTGGTGACGGTGGGGTCCGCACCGCCAGCGACACGGAGCGGCACGTTGCCGGTTGGACCGCCGGAGATGTCAATCGTGACGCCGTCGACAGTCGCGTCGTCACCGTTGACGATGAGGTTTCCACCGCCCGGATTACCGCGAGCAGACAGGTCGTCGGTGATCTCTAGATTCCGGACGGTGACACCGCTTCCAGTGACCTCGATGAACTTCTCACCGCCGCCCAGACTCGTCGGCGTTTCAATTTCCGGCGTGCCGTCGAAGCCAGTGACGGTGACGCCGTTCATCCCGATATTAAGCCACTTATCATCATTATCTTCCTCAGTCGCGATGTAGTCTTTACTAGCATCCCACTCGGCTGGATCCTCGGTAACAACCGCATTACCTCTGATACCGATCACCGAGTCGGCGGTGGCTTCGCCGAGAGCTGCTGAGAGCGTTTCGAACGTATTCGGCTCGTCACCGTCCCCGTCAACGATGTACTGCGGCTCGGGAATGCTCTGCTGCGGCGCGGAAGCGTTCGCGTCCGCATACAGAACAGCACTGTCGAGCAGCTGCCCGCTCACGTCGTTGTTCAGCGTGTCGACGGTCATCCCCACCACGACCTGCTCGCCGACCGCGAGTTCGACCGAGTTGTCCGCACCTTCGAGCGACTCCCCGTTCGACCCGTTCGTTGAGGTGCCGGTCGACCGCGTGACGCGGAAGGTAACCGCCTCGCTGTCGTCCTCGAAGTAGACGCTGACCGGCTGCGAGCCCTGATTGACGACCCGGAACAGGTCTTCGAGTTGGGTGATCGCGTCTTGGGCGACACCCTCTCCAGAGCCGCTGTTGCCACCGTCGAGTTCGATTTCGACCGTATCGTCGCTCTCCGTGTTTACGTACTTGCCCGCATTGTTACTACTGAGTGGCTGGATCGCGATGAACGAGCTCCGATCGCCCGCGACCGCGACATCCACGTTGCGCTCCGCCTGTACGCTGGTGAACGCTTCTGTACCGAAGGCCGCGCCCCCACCCGCCGCGGCCGCGCCAATGCCGATAAGTAGCTTCCGCCGTCTCATGATCCACCTAACTCTGTGGGTGGACACCACTTCGTTTTCGGTTCGTTGAAACGTCGAAACGAGCGGTTTCGATACGATAACCGCTCGGTGAGACCGCGTAACGAGTCGTTTACGGGGACCGAAACGACGCACGGCGGGAGTGTCACCTGAGACGCCTCGCGAGGGGTGGGTGTTTTGATAACTTCGCGAATGTCTCCCAAAAAAGACAAAAAGGCTATATATTTGGTTGGAAAACATTAGCGTGACTTGATGAACCTGTCCTCCACCGACTGGCTGACATCCGGTGCCGGCGTTGAGTTGGACGAGGAGGTGGTCTTCTCCGTGTTGTCGAACCGACGCCGACGGTTCGCGCTCCACGCGCTCTGCCAGCACGAGGACGCGGCCGACCTCGGCTGGCTGGCCAAGCGGGTCGCCGCGTGGGAAGCAGGGGTTTCCCTTGCCGAAGTGGATTCAGACTCCCGAAAGTCGTGTTACGTGTCGCTCCAGCAGAGCCACCTTCCGAAAATGGACGAGGCCGACGTCGTCTCGTTCGACAAGCGTGCAGGCGTTGTGCGTCCGACGCCCGCCGCCGAGGAGCTCGATGTGTACTTCGATGTCGTCACTGAGCCCGAGATCCCGTGGCACGGCTACTACCTCGGCCTTGCGGCGGTTGGGGCTGCGTTGTTGTCGGCGCTATGGACCGACGCGGTACTGTTTAGCACGTTACCAGACCTCGCATGGATGGCTTTTCTCGTTGTCGCGCTCGTCGTCTCCGCGATTGCACATACCTATGTTGCTCGAGGAAGAAAGCTTGGCGCTGACGGACCGCCGCCGGAGGTGGATGAGTGAGACACCGGCGGCTGATTCTCGCTCTGTTCGTTCTCGCGACAGTCATCACCGGGACCGCCGGGTACAGCGCGATACAGGCCGAACGGTCTGTCGATGTCGCCGTCGCAGACGACGAAAGTGCCTATCTGGCTGTTGAGAGCCACAATCCGTCAATAAAAAACGGGTCGACAGGAGGCGCATTGCGTGTCACTAACCAATTTGGTCGAGAAATTGATCTCTCCGTCCAAGAGGTCGATACCTCGGGTAGCGTCGCATACGGCTCACTGGGCAACTCAAACAGCGAAGTGACGCTTGGTGCGGACGATAGTGTTCAGGTTTCGGTAAGATGTAACGGAACCAGTGATGGTGGCCTAAGTGTGATGCTGTTCGCGGTGGGCGAAAATAACGAACTCTCTGTTAGAATGATGCAGGAAGTGGATGTCACCTGCGAGTGATCACCAATTTGGCCTCATAGGCCACTTGTGAGTGGTTGTCAGCAGTGCTAAACTTCTTTGTGGGCATTAGGCTCGACAACATCTACGAATGCAACGTTTCCACGCACCTGTTGCATCTCAACAGTGACACGGTCCTCGATCTCGTCTCAGGAACGATCACGACATAGCCACGCTCAACCTTCGCGGCCTCTCGCCACACAAAGTCTAAGTTGATCTCGTCTAAACAGCGCTGAGGCGGTCGTTTTCGGGCATAGAACACTTTGAAAACGCACCGCCTCACCTTTCAATCCGTATCTGAACACCGCCGACATATTCGACGGTTACTCTCTGCCGATATAACAAGTGGAGTTGTTATAACCATATTTATATTGTTTACTCTCTGGTGGTGGTACATGAAGCGGACCCAGGCCGTTCTTCTAGCTGCACTTGTAGTAACATCACTCCTCGGTACACCAGTCGTAGCCGGTGGAGGACAATCAACACAGGCAGGGTCAGTTGGTCAGTTAACAGCAGACAAACCGTCGAATGGTGCGGCAGTTCATGCGCCGCTACAAGCAACGACTGAGACAACCTGTGACTTCCCACTCAACAAAACAGACGCCACAGGAACTACTGTAACGCTTACTGAATCGCCAAGTCGGATCACAACGACAAATCCGTCGGCTGCTCAAACTCTCTGGGAGATTGGTGCTCAAGACCGTGTTGTTGGGGTTACCCAGTTTGCGACGTACTTGAATGGGACTGAGAACAAAACGAACGTTTCTGCTGGGTTTGGCGTTAGCGTTGAAAAAGTGGTAGCGACCAACCCAGACCTTGTATTAGCACCAAATGCATCAGCGGGCCAAGTCGAAGACCTACGTGAGGTCGGACTCACTGTCTATCACTTTCCAGAAGCCACCACTATCAGTGATATCGCAAAAAAGACAGAAACAATAGGGCAGCTAGTTGGGAACTGTCAAGCAGCCAGCAGCACGAATGAAGAAATGAATTCCGCTGTTGATAATGTCACAAACCGGACTGCTGATTTTGATCGCCCTGACACACTGTATCCACTCGGAGGTGGATATGTCGCCGGTGATGAGACATTTATTGACGAGATAATGAGCATTGGTGGCACGAATAATATTGCCGCCGCGGAGGGTGACGGCTACCCACAATTAAGCGCTGAAGTCGTGATTGAAACCGATCCCGAGTTACTACTTGTCACAGACCCTGAGGCTCCACTCCTTGATGAAGAGCCATACGCAAGCACAACTGCTGGACAGGAGATGAATTATGTCGTAATGAACGAGAACTATCTTAACCAGCCTGCACCGCGTAGTGTGATTGAGTCGGTTGAAACGCTTTCACGTGAAATTGAGTCACAGCAACCTGCTGGTAATAATGATTCTACAGATACTGAGACGTGTGGCTTTCCGGTTTCGCTGACTGATGCTACAGGTACGACCATCACGCTCAAGGAGCGACCAGACCGTATCACAACGACGAATCCATCAGCCGCTCAAACACTTTGGGAGATCGGCGCTCATGATCGTGTTGTTGGTATTACGCGGTATGCAACGTACCTGAATGGGACTAATGATAAAACGGATGTGTCCGCTGAATTCGGCGTTAACGTTGAGAAAGTAGTTGGTACTGAGCCAGACTTAGTGCTGGCACCAAATGCGTCAGCTGGTGATGTTGCCTCGTTACGCAGACAAAATCTGACTGTCTATCACTTCCCAAAAGCGACTTCTGTTGCTGATATTGCAGCAAAAACAACGCGGACTGGGCGTCTCGTTGGCAACTGTGATGAAGCAAATCGTACGAATGAGGAGATGAACGCAACTGTCGACCGTGTGAAGAACCAAACAGCTAATCTCAACCGCCCGGATGCACTTTACCCTCTCGGTGGTGGATACGTCGCCGCAGATGACACCTTCATCAATGAGATTATGCAGGTCGGTGGCACTAACAACGTCGCTGCCAAGAACCACGCTGGGTACCCGCAACTCTCTGCAGAAGTAATCTTAGAATCAGACCCAGAACTGCTACTCGTTACCACGCCTGACGCTTCAGTTCTTGATGAGAGCCCGTATGCTAGTACAACCGCAGGGATTAACGACCGATACGTGGTGATGAACGTAAGCTATCTCAATCAACCAGCTCCCCGTAGTGTGATTGAATCAACGGAGACACTTGCAACGGCTGTAATAGAAGATAAGAATATTCTTAGCCGAGAGAGTAGCCCCGCTGGGAACGATCAATCTCTGGTTGACCTCTCTGAAGGCGCTGGGAAAGTCCAGAGTGTAGGTCTCACTTTTCGGCCAAATTCAACAGCGAGTAGAGTGACCGTCTCAGAGTCGACAAGCCCAACTGGAAACTCATCAACGCCAAGCAACACTGTTGCGACCTACCTCGATATTGAAGCAGATACTGATGTGAGTAAGGATATTGAGTTGAAAGTAACTGTTAGTAAGTCTGCGCTTGGCGACATCGCTGTTGAAGACGCCGTTCTTCTACACTATACAGACGGGTCTTGGAAAGAACTTGCTGACTCCGAGTCATCACGCAACAACAACGAGGTCACAATTACGGCCACGACTTCTGGACTATCCCCGTTCGCAGTCGCGGCGTCCAACGCTGCAACTGACAACACTGAGAGTAGTGACACCGGCAGTGAAAATGAGGGTGATAATGGTACAACCAGTGGCGGCGATAGTATCGCTGATACTGATGAGGACGCTGGCGGGAGTGTCGCAGACGATGACAGCAGTACTAGCACCGGCGAGGGTGACTCTGACGACAACAGTACCAGCAATGAAACCGACAATAGTAGTACTCCTCACGGCGACACCGCTGACGACGACACTACGACGGGTGACAACACCAACAACTCCACTGCCAGCGACGCCAACAACACCACGACCAACGACAGTACTACGATAAGCGACGGCACGAACGATGACACTACCAGCGACAGTACGCCTGGGTTTGGCACCCTTGCCGCGCTCACGGTACTTGTTGCAGGAACACTGCTCGCAGCTCGTGGAATCGACTAATGTTCACAGCGGGTCGTCGTCGACGAACCGCGCCGGGACCACCTGACGGAGCAGGCGCACCGGAGCCCTCGCGAGGCCGCTCACGAGGAGGAACCCGACGAAGATGACGCCGAATCCGGCCAGCGACTGAACCGAGAGCGTCTCCCCCAGCAACGCCCAGCCGCCCACCGCGGAGACGACCGGGACGAAGTAAAACAGGAGGTTCGCGCGCGTCGCGTCGGTCTCGTTGATAAGCGCGAAGTACGCGAGGTAGGCGATCGCCCCGGAGAAGACGCCGACGTACAGGAGCGCCGCGAGCGCGACGGGCGGCACCGACAGCCCGGAGACGGACTCGCCGGCGCCGAAACTCAGCGCGTGCGAGAGGACCGCCGCCAGCGGGACGCCCCAGACGGTGCTCGCCGTACTCGAGAGGGTCGCGTCGGCACGGCGGATCAGCACGGCGCCGAGCGCGCTCGTCACGGCGGCGCCGAACAGCAGCGGGACGCCGAGGCCGCCGCCGGAAAGCGCCGAGGGGTCGGGGTCGGCGACGAGCGCGACGCCGGCCAGCCCGAGCGCCATGCCGGCGAAGCCGCGGGCGGAGAGGCGGTCGTCGCTGAGCAGGAGCGCGGCGAACACCGGGGTCAGAATCGGGTTCAGGCTGAACACGACGGCTGCCACGCCGCTCGACACGTACTGCTGGCCGACGAAGAGCAACGCGTTCGTCAGGCCGATGACGATCACGCCGGTCGCGACGATGCCGACGACGTCGCCGGCGGTCCGCGGGCGCAACTCGTCCCACGAGAGCCGCGTCGCCGCGAACACTGCGAGGACGAGCGCGCCGATGTCGAACCGGACGGCGACGAAGAACAGCGGCGGGATGTGTGCCAGCCCGGCCTTCGCCGCGACGAAGGTACCGCCGAAGAGGACGGCGGAGACGAGAAACAGCGCACCGGTGCGTCGCGTGAACACGTTACACCAACACCTCGGCTGCGCTTTCGGACGAACGATTGAATTGCGTCGAGTTTCTCGTCACAATAATGTCTAGTGGCCGGACACGTATAACGAAATCCGGAAAATATTCCGCGGCGAGAAACACCCGGCACGTCGCGATGATCGTTCACGGCGTGAAAGGTCGGCGACGAGCGAAGCCGGTTTATCCCGGTGGGCGCTGGATCGGGTATGGAGGCCCCGCTCGAGGAGATCGAGTTTCTCGCCCGGTCGACGAACCGCGTCGAGGTGTTGCAGCTGCTCGCGGCGCGACCGCACACCCGGCGAGAGCTCGCGACGGCCACGGGGGCGTCACAGGCGACGCTGGGGCGGATTCTCGAAGACTTCGCCGAGCGCTCGTGGGTCAGACGCGACGGGAGCGAGTACGTCGCCACGGCCACCGGCGAACTCGTCGCCGACGGCGTCGAGGCGCTCGTGTCCGTCTTAGAGACCGAGGCGAAACTGCGGGACGTGGTGGCGTACCTGCCGACGGCGGAGCTCGGCTTCGATCTCAGCCACCTCGCCGACGCGACGGTGACGGTCCCGACGCGGACGCGCCCGAGCGCGCCGCTCCAGCGCGTCCTCGACGCGATGGCGGACGCGACGACGCTACAGGCGTTCTCGCACACGCTCAACGAGCAGAGCCTCGCGACGGCCCTCGACCGAGTGACCGCGGGCGAACAGACGTTCGAGGCCGTCCTCTCGGCCACCGCTATCGAGGCGCTCGCGGCCGACGACACCCTCTGGTCGCAACTGCGAGCGTTGGCCGAGAGCGACGACGCGGAGATCCGCGTCCGGCGCGAGGAGGTCCCGGTCGCGGTCACCGTCACCGACGGGACCGTCTACCTGCTCGTCCGGGACAGCGGCGGTATCCTGCGGGCGTCGCTCCACACCGACGACCCCGCGGTCCGCGAGTGGGCCGCAGACGCTTTTTCAGGCTATTGGGAGGCAGCGAGCCCCTTCGATCCGGCGGCCTTCGAGGAGTGAACCAGCGCGGTGGCGGGTGCATATCTTCCCGTGTTGATACTGGTGCCTGTGAGTGCTGACAGTGGCTAATAGAGAGCCGTTCAGTCCTTGACGGCTCAAAACCCTCGGCGACCGACTGGACGCGCTTGCGAGATACAGAGAGTATGTACAGCAAACAAGAGAGACCCACTAGAGTGGGGTAGAAATACACACTGTGGGAAATATCTTATATCTGCCTACCGTTTGATAAAGATATGTCCGAGGCGACGCTGGACGGTCGTGGACGCCTTACACTCCCAATAGAGATCCGAGAGCGGTACGGTGAACACTACCATATCGTCCAACTACACGACGGCATCAAGCTGATTCCAATCGAAGATAACCCACTCGATGCTCTCCGTTCGGAGTTTGCGAACGTTGAGAAGACGGCCGAAGAACTCCGCCAAGAAGCACGTAACGCAGCGTTGGACGAGGCAGGGCGCTGAATATACGCGGAAACCGACTTCCTTCTGGCACTTATCAACGATAAAGATCGGCTTGGTGACGCCGCAGAGGCTGTTTACAACGACTATCTCCAACCAAGAATTTTGCCGATGCCCGTTTAAATTAAACCTTGCTCGCGCTCAGTCGCCAGCCGTCACGACCGCGTAGGTGAACGCGACTGGAATCGCGGCGCCGAGCGCGCCCATCGGGACGACCCGTAGCGACACGCCGGCCAACAGGAGGACGCCGACGGCGAGGCCGGCCGCCGCGGCGCCGACAAGCAGGACTGCGCCGACTCGCTGCATGTTCGGCTACCCGCGGCGGACCCGTATGTACGCGTCGGTCTGTGACCGCGTTGGCTCGCGAGCGTGACCCCCGAGCGCAACGCACTTGTCCGCAGATCGCGTATCGTCGCCAATGACTGCTCGTGACGCGGAACTCGTGATCGAAACGTGGCAGTTCCGCGAACGGGCGCTCCCGCGCGTCCCCCCGGCTGGGTGGGCGACGACCGACCGGCTCCGTGAGGCGGTGTGTCTCGCGGTGGTCTGTTCGGTGGACGGGGTCGAACGCGTCGAACCGTATTCTGGGCCGGCCACAGAGCGCGAGCGGTTCGACGCGACGGTGATCACGGAGTCGGTCGACGACGAACACGTGCAGTTGCTAACGCCCGCCGGCGACGAGTCGGAAGACGGCGAGTCGACTGCGGCGTCGAGCGCGACAGACGCAGACGAGAAAGATTTCGAGGAGACGACCGAGCAGTTCGACTTGGACGAGGCGCTCGACCGTTTATAAGGGTCGGCGTGCCGTCAGTAGGCTGTGCGTCGAAGACTGCGACGGTCTACTCGCTGCTGGGCGACGACACGCGCACCACCTGCTTGCCGATGTTGTCGCCCGAGAAGAGCCCGAGGAAGGCGTCGGGAGCGTTCTCCAACCCCTCGACGACCGTCTCGCGGTGTGCGAGCTCGTCGGTGGCGACCCAGCGCGCGAGCTGCTCGCTGGCCTCGCCGAACCGGGTCGCGAAGTCGCCGACGAGCAGGCCCTCGATCCGCGCTCGGATGGGGATGACCTGCGGGAGCTTCCGCGGGCCGGTCGGGACCTCCTCGTCGTTGTAGTGGGCGATCTGTCCGCAGACGGCGACCCGCGCGTCGAGGTTCAACTGCGTGAACACGGCGTCGGTGATCGGCCCGCCGACGTTGTCGAAGTACACGTCCACGCCGTCGGGTGCCGCCTCGTCGAGCGCGGCCCGGTAGTCGTCGGTCGTCTTGTAGTTGATCGCGGCGTCGAAGCCCAGATCCTCGGTGAGCCACGCCGTCTTCTCGTCGCTGCCGGCGAACCCGACGACGCGACAGCCGTTGCGCTTGGCGATCTGGCCGACGACCGAGCCGACCGCGCCCGCCGCGCCGGAGACGACCACCGTGTCGCCGGGCTTGGGCTCGCCGACCTCGAGCAGGCCGAAGTAAGCGGTCCGACCGGGCATGCCGAGGACGCCGAGGTAGGCCTCGGGGTCGGCGACGGACGGGTCGACGGGCGCCACGTCGCCGGCGTCGAGGGTCGCGTAGTCGGCCCACCTCCCCTCGCCGGTGACGAGGTCGCCTTCGTCGTACGCGTCGCTCTCGCTTTCGACCACTTCGCCGACGATGCCGCCTCGGAGCGCGTCGCCAACGTCCCACGGCTCGGCGTACGACTCGACGTCGCGCATCCGACCGCGCATGTACGGGTCGACCGAGAGATACCGGGTCCGGACGAGGAGTTCGCCCGGATCGGGAGCGGGAACGTCCGTCTCGTGCAGTTCGAAGCTGTCCATGTCGGGCTCGCCGGCCGGTCGCTCGGCGAGAAGCCACTCGCGGTTGGTGTTCGTCACAGTCCCCGTTGGGCCATAGGGTGGAATAGGGTTTGGACACCAGCAGCGAGGGTGGTCGACTCAGGCGGGGTGGGTAGCTATTTATTAGTCCCGACCCGACGGGCGGGCATGGACGACGCGGTCGCAGACGGCGGACGCCGCGAGAGCGAGAGCGACGACGAGACGCCCCTCGAAACGATCGCGGCGGGTGCCGTCACGCTCCTCACGCTCGGCGTCGCGTTCGGGTTGCTGGCGCTGGGAAACCCGTTCTTTTGGGTGGCGTTCCCGGTGGGTTTCGGCGGCGGGATGCCCTTGGCGATCGGGTTGGCGCGGTGGTACGAGTCGAAGGAGAAGGCGACCGGCGACGGTTCGACGGAATCGCAGAGCGACACCGACGCGGCGCTCGAATCGCTCCGGAACCGATACGCGCGGGGCGAACTGGACGACGAGGAGTTCGAGTCGCGCGTCGAACGACTGTTAGAGACCGAGTCGGTCGCCGAGGCGTCGTCCTCGGTCCGGCGTCGGAGGGAGGCGGCCGAAGCCGACGAGGGGGCTCCGACCGACGACGCCGTAGAGCGAGAGCGCACCTGAATCTGCAATCCGGCGAATACGCTCCGCAACCGCCCGGCCGCCACGGGTAAACCGGCGCGCTCAGTCCTCTACCGAATCTCTCGATAATACGAAGACCGTGTACGCCGCGCCGAGCACCAGGATGGTGATGAGGAGTATCGGAAACAGCGTTTCCAGTTGGGCCGCACTCACGCCAAACATACCAGTTTTAGCAGGCGCCCGCATTTCAATGTGTCCGAGCGAGAGACGGGGTAACGCGCTCGCGACTCGACTCCCCGCGGTGAGACGCGCCGACCGAACGGTCGCGTGCCGGGGCGCTACGCGTCTCCGAGCGGGATCACTGTCTCGCCGCTCCGTCGGTTGACCTCCGTGCCCAACGCGGCAGACCGCTCGGCGAGCGTCTCACGGACCCACTCGGCGACGCCGTCGTCAGCGAGCGTCGCCGCCTCGTCGACGATTTCGGTCGGCTCGACGACGAGTTCCGCGAGGTCGCCGTCGCGCACGACCACCTCGAAGAGCGCGCTCCGCTTGTTGAAGACGCCCTCGCGGTCTCGGTAGCTGACGTAGTCGTCGACGAAGTCACCGGCGTCGTAGATGATCGGGCACCCCCGGTACACCTCGACGCCCTGCAGCACGTGTGCGCTGTGGCCGTGGACCACGTCGACGCCCTGCTCCACGAGCCACCGGCCGAACCGCTCGTGAACTCCGCGCGGTTCGGTTTCCCAGTTCGGCCCCCAGTGTAACGAGGCGACGACGAGGTCGGGTTCGTGTTTCGCTGCGCGGTCGAGAATTTCGGTGACGAGCGAGCGCGTCGCGGGCGCGAAGGGGTTGAGCGGCGCGAACGCGGTCCCCGGCGTCGACGCCCCGGCGCCGAACTCCGGCGCTTGATCGGTAAGGCCGAAGGCGGCGACGGTCAGCCCGCCCGCCTCGAAGACCGCGGGTTCAAGCGCCGCGTCTCGGTCCGTTCCGGCGCCGGCGTGCGCGATTGCCGCGTCGGCGAGATGCTGGGTGGTGTCTCGGAGCGCGCGCTCGCCGTAGTCGAGCACGTGGTTGTTCGCGAGCGAGACGAATCCGGTTCCCGCGGCCTCCAAAGCGGAAACAGCGAACTCCGGGTCCGCTCGGAAGTAGTACACCTTGTCGGGCCAGCGCGTGCCGCGATCTGAGACGCAACATTCGAGATTCCCAACGAGCGCGTCGAGTTCTTGCAGTCGCGAGCGCGTCGAGCCCCAGATGTCTTTCGGGTGGACGCCGTCCGAAGTCCACCGCTCGTTGACGCTCCGTCCGAGCATGAGGTCGCCGACGAACCCGAGGCGTGCGTCGATGTCGGCGGCGACGTGGTCGTCGCGGTCCGCCCCGTCATTTGTGCGCCGACCGGCCGGTAGCACGGCGCAGCCGGCGAGTCCGGCGACGCTCGACGCCAGCACGGTCCGACGCGTTCGCATCGCGTGGAGGTTCGACGACCGCTGGTTTGAAGCCTGCGGCCAGTCGCAGAGTGAGGTATCTCACAGGCGGAACTGGCCGATGGACGCTCGCAGCCACGATGCTGGTCCTGTGGCCGGTAACAACGTTGAGTGAGCCGTCCGATTGACTCGCTAGCTACCCAGACCAGAGGTAGCCTTTTGTACAACTGAAAGAAGGTAATGACAGAAAATAGTATGAGTAACACAGAGTCTGAAAGAGTGGTGTCCGTGTCGTCGCGAGGACAAGCGACCATCCCGAAAGAGTTTCGCGAGGAGTTGGGTATCGACACGCCTGGCCGTGTGAAGTTCGTTCGGACCGAGGAGGGAGACATCGTTGTGCGCCCTATCCGGTCGGTTACAGACCTGCGTGGGATTCTGGAAGACAAAACCGACGATCAGGGGCGCTCTGCGACCGAGCGCCTTCTGGAGGAACGCGAAACCGACAACGCCAGCGAAGCGGCGTTGCGGCAACGCTACACCGGTGACGGCGAGGGAGACGCGTGACGAGCGGCACTGAACCGCCGGAGTCGATAGTCTCTGACGCCGAGCCACTCATCGCCTACTTCTGTGACGATCCGGGGAGCGACACCGTCGAAGCGTACGTCGAGGCCGTCGAGGGCGCAGCAGATGGGTATATATCTGCCGTTACTCTCGCCGAAGTTCATTATATCGTCCGAGCAACCGACGGCGAGGAACGTGCTGATGCCGTCGTCGATGTGCTTGAGCAAAGCGGCATCAGTCGAGTCGATACCGAACACACGTGGCCGTTGGTGGCCGAGTTCAAATTCAGCCACGCGCCGGCGCTCGGCGACGCCTTCGCGCTCGGGACCGCGGCACACGTCGACGGAACGCTACTCGTCGGTGCCGACGACGATTACGACAGTATCACCGAGGTCCCAATCACTCGGTTTCGGACCGAACCGGCGTAGCCGAATAAAAGGGTCAATCGCTTCAGTACTCGATCGCTGCCGAGTACCGATCGAGGACGAGAACCATGGCTGCGCCAGCGACCGCCGCAACTGCGAATCGCGGCGCCGCCGCGCGCCACGTCTCGCCGCTCGCTGCCAACCGGACCGACACCTCGACGAGGGGCGCTCGCAGCGCCCCGACGATCAGACTGACCAGAAAGGCGAGCGTCGCGGCCCGAGCGCGTGAGAGCGCGTATTTGACGGCGTGTGCGATGGTGAACACGCCGATGACGCCACCGAGGAGGAAGGCGACGACTGGGGGCAGCGTCGCGACGAGCGCGTCGGGGCCGTCGCCGGTGGCCAACGCGGTGAGCCCGTCGAGCGCTTGGCTCACCTTTCCGGACATGTACTCGTACTGCCCGAGGACGACGAGGAGCAGCGACCCGGAGATGCCCGGAAGGATCATCGCGCTGACGGCGACCGCGCCGGCGACGAACACGACCGGGAGCGAGCTGCCGAGCGCCGTCGAGGCGTATCCCGACGCGAGAAACGCAAGCGCGAACCCAGCGATGGCCGCCGCCTGCCGACGCGGCGTGTCGAGTTCGACGTCGCCGAACAGGATCGCCGCGCTCGCCGCGATCAGGCCGAAGAAGAAGCCGTAGGTCGCGACGGGTCGGGTGCCGAGCAGGTAGCTGACGCCGCTCAACACGGCGACGACTGCGGTTCCGATACCCGCGAGCAGTACGACGAGGAAGGCGCCGTCGATCTCGCGGAACGCGGCGCGCGCGTCCGGGACGTTGAAAGAGCAGACGCCGACGACCAGCCGCCGGAGCCGCGAGGGGTCGACCGCGGTGACCGCCGCGATCAGCCGCTCGTAGATGCCGACGATGAGCGCGATGGTGCCGCCGGAGACGCCGGGGATGGCGTCCGCGCTTCCCATCGCGATCCCCTTGAAATAGATGGTAAGCCATGCGCGAACCCCGGACATAAGACGCTACGCGGTAGGGATAAGCGCGGTGAGTGAACCGATTGCGGTGGCAGTCTGTGCGGGTTTCGCCACAGAGGTCATGTCGGACGCGAGCAGCGAAGGTGCGCCAACAGAACTCGTTGTGGTCGTCTCATTGGTGGTGTCTACTGATTCCGAATCGGTAGCGCTCGTGTTTGTGCTGTTCGTCTCACTGTCACCGAGTGTTGTTGTTTCGAGTTCGACCGTGGCCGGTGCTGTATCTGTGCCGACAACCTGCGCTTCAGTCACGTTCACCTGTCCACGCTGCAGGCTCGGTGTGCCGTTCTCAACAGAGAGCCCAGTCGAGAGTTGATACGGGCCAACCGCGCGAACGCTAGTGTTCGTGTAGCCGTTCTCGGGTCCAAACTCATCATACCCCGTCGTGGAGTACGGCACTGTGAGCTCGAACTCACCATCGGTGTTGGCCTCAGCGTACTGCGTGTAGGTGAACGTTTGGCCAGAGGGTTTCTGCATCTGGACGGTTGCTCGCACTTCGTCGCCAGCGTCGGCACCAGAGCCCTCGATCGTCGCCCCCGGAACCCGCTCGAACGTCTTCACGAAGTTGTCTCGGACGGCCGCGAACCTGGATTCACCGAGGATGGATTCGGTGTTGGTGCCTTCGGACACGAGCTGTGAGAGGAGTTGTACCTGCCGGGCCGACGCCGACTGCCCGAGTGCCTGTGAGGCGTGGACGAGCCGGTGGTGTTCAAGCGCCTCAACGCGCTCGGAGGGTAGATTGCTGATGCCGCCGATCTGGGCGCTGCCGTCCTCCTCAACGTACTCGCGTGCTGCAGTCATATTATCAAACTGCCGGACGGTAGTCTGTGGGTCAACTGGGATGGTGTTTACCGCAGCCTGTTGACCCTGTGCACTCACGGATGTCGTCTCCCAGTCAACGACGACTGGCTTGGGATCGACCGCGCTGCCGTAGTGTTCATACAGGCGAATCATCTGGCTTTCGTGATAGCGCTGGGTGTTCACCTGCATAATCGTCCGGAACCCGCCCTGCTGGGTCTGCTGATAGAGCACGCGGTTAAAATCAGAGCGCGTCTCGTTGCCCGAGTAGAACGTGACGGGCGCACCGAATTTGGAGTTCGGCGACGCCATCTGACGGTCAACCATCACGTAGCGAGTGCTTTCGCCTTCGGTGCTTTGGCTGGCGAGGACCTCACGGGACGCCTCTTCGCTCGGTGCGAGGAGGTAGTCCGCCGCTTCGCCCGCGTTCTGCTGGAACGGGTTCGCGTTCGGGATGCGCTCGGCGCGCGTGGTGATCCAGTGACCGTAGTCCCACCACGACTGCACGCCGTACGCGCCCTCGGGGTACTCGAAGTCGCCGTCGGCCGGTCGCTCGTAGGTGCCGTACAGCTCCATGGGGTTGTCGGCGCCTTCGAGTTCGCCCGGCGTGGGCGTCTCGTCGTTCATCCACTGGAGGCTGTCGTCCCACTGGACGACGCCGCCAGGGCCGGTGTTCGCGCCGGCGGCCCAGACAGGGGTGGCCATCGCGACCAGCGGCACGATGAGGACGACGACTAAGGCGACAGCGACCATCGCCTGCCACCCCTCGATGGAGCGAACGTCGTTGAGCGACCGGAGGCTGATTGCGTCGAGCGCGGCTTGGAGAAAGTACGCCGCGCCGACCGCGACGATCACGGCGAGGTAGTAATTAAAGCGGACCTGCGTGAAGGCGGCGCTGCCGATGAACGCCGCCCAGACGACGAAGTAGAGCTCTTCGGTGTCGTACTCGACGAGGAAAGTCGCGCCGACGAGGAACCCAGCAGCGATGATGAGACCGATCACCTGCCAGCTCACACCGACGAGGCCGCCGATGGCGTCGTACGCTTGGGGGACTGCGTAGACGGTGCCGACCACGGCGAGTGCGGTTGGGATGTAGAGGGTGTGGTTGATGTCTTTAGAGCGGTAGAGGGGTCGCGCGAGAATGTAGAGGACTGCGGCGAGTGCGAGGAAGAAGGCGAGGCCGTATTGGGAGAGGACGAAGCTGGTGAAGTCGGTACTTTGGAGCGGGGGTTGGCCTTCGCCGATGGTGCGGAAGGTGGCGCCCGCGCTGAATCCAACAAAGTTCAGGAGGTTACTTGTAAGCGTCGACCACAACGCGGGGATCGCGAGCCAGACGACGCCTGCAGACGCAATGATAAGGCCGCCGACTGCAGGCGGATAACTCGTGGTGTCGAGACCGCGTGACTCCCACTCACGGGCGAGCCACGCGAGGAAGGTAGAACCGACCGCGACGCCAAGTGGGAGAATAACCTGTGTGAGCGAGTAGCTGGTGACACCGAACGAGAAATTATCGAGCGGAATCACTTGCATGAGTCCAGCGACGCCCATCGACACTGCACCCGCAAAAGCGATCGGCTCAGGACTCGTGTCGTGATACACGTCGCTCGTGATCTTGATCGCGAGGAAGACACCTGTAAACCCTACCATGAGGACGCCGGGCTGCCACGTCCACATGTAGAGGCCGAGCGCGACGCCCGCGGCGGCCGCGTACGCAGCAGGGCGTGTGATCGCGTCCCAGTCTCGATCGACAACGAGCTCCCAGACCGGCGCCTCGCGCTCGGCGACCGCAAAGGCGACGAGGAACGCGAGGACAGCGAGACTCTGGAAGAGGACCTCGGCCGCGCTGTGGTCTGGGAAGCCGACAAGACTGTAGCTGAAGAAGGTGCCCGGCAGGAGCGCAAGGACACCGACAGCGACGATCGCGGCGAAGCGATCAACGAACCGACGCGCGATGAAGTAGGTCGGGATCGCGACTAGCGTGCCAGCGATTGGGGCCATGATAAGCATGACCTCTTCGGTGCTACCCATGATCGGGCGGGCAATCCAGACGCCGACGGCCATGATGTGGTCCCACAGTGTGCCGAACTGCCCGGCCGATCGGCCGACAGGAAAACCGGTCCAGACATCGAACGGGAGCGTGCCTGGCCAATTCTCAAGGAGGTAGCTCGTCTCGCGGAAGTGGTACCACGCGTCGTTGCCGCGGAAGTACACCTCGCCGTTTCGAACGAAGTTGCCGTACGAACGGAGACGGGTCCACAACATGAAAACCACAGCCCCGAGGAGGAGCGGGACGTGGTACCACCGCTGGAGAACGTCGAGAGTCGATCCCTCATTGTCTCCGACGGAGTCGGTTTGCTCGCTCATTACACGATGTCACTCCCAAAACGTCTATAAGACTTGTTATATACCGCCCAGGTGCGGGTTCAGAATCCTTATTGATCCGGGCGTGAAAGTCGGGGCTAATGAAGGTCTCCGTCGTCGTCTGCACGTATACGATGGATCGCTACGACGTGTTCACGGAGGCCGTCGAGAGCGCGCTGGCGCAGACGTACGACCCGATCGAGGTTGTGCTCGTGATTGACGGCAATCCCGACGTGTACGAGCGGGCGGTCGAGGATTTCGGTGACCGCGAGAACGTCGTTATTTCCGACAACGACGAAAATCAGGGCATCTCCTACAGTCGGACGCGAGGCGCGGAGCTGGCGTCTGGGGAGATCGTCGCGTTCATCGACGACGATGGCGTGGCCGAGGAGGATTGGATAGAGAACCTCGTCGACGTGTACGAGGAGACAGACGCGATCGCGGTCGGCGGCGACGTGCGCCCGAACTGGCAGGGCAAGCGGCCGGACTTCTTCCCCGAAGAGTTCTACTGGCTCGTCGGCTGTGTCGAGCCTGGATTCGCCGAGGACGGCGAGGAAGTCCGAAACACGTACGGGTCGAACATCTCGTACCGGCGAGATGCCTTTCTTGAGGTCGGCGGGTACGACCCGAACACGGGGCGGAAGGGTGACAAGCATCTACAGGCGCACGAGGCGCCCGTCGGAATTCGGCTGCTGGAGGAGTTCGGACAAGGGATGGTGTACACCGAGGACGCCGTGGTGCACCACACGCTGTTCGAGTACCGTGGCGAGTTCCGGTGGCTGGTGTTCCGGTCGTTCTGGCAGGGGTACTCCAAGCGTGTGATGGACCTTCTGTATCCCAACGCGCCTGACGCTAAGGGGGACTATTTGAAGTGGTTACTGACCGATCGAGTGCCGCGACGTCTGGAGGGGTTAGTCCGGTCACCGTCGGCCGCCGCGGTGACACAGCTCGGAGCGATCGGAGCGTTTACCGCGGCCGTCGGACTCGGGTATCTGTACGCGATCGCGACGCCGGATCTGGTCGGGAAAGCGAATCAGTAGCCGAGTCCTCCACAATTTGTACAGGAGTCGTGATCAGCGATACCCGAGATCACGAAGGTGCTCCTCCACGTCGGTTTTGACGGACGATTCGATCTCGATATCGGGCTCTCGGGTGTGTTCATCTTTCGCCGAGGCTTCCACCCACGGGACCTTCCGAACTTCTGGATGGCGAAACCCTTCGGGATGGCCGTAAGCCTTCCACTCACCGAAGGGCTCGCCATGATCAGACGTGATGACGACCTTTTCGGCGTCGATGTTCTCTCGAAGTTCCTCGACATCGTCGAGCACCCACCGGAGCGTCTCCTTGTACGCCTCGTAGACTTCGTCACGGGAACCGCGGCCTTCCTCGAGGAGTTCGTAGCCGGGATTCTTGAGCCCGGTCGCCCCTCGTCCTTCTCGATATGCGGCACCGATGTAGGGAAGATGTGGTTGCGTGTAGTGGGTGATGATGCGGTTTGCGTCGCCGTTCCGTCCTTCCTCGATAGTGTAGTCCGTCATCGGTCCAGAGAGCACAGAACCGTACGTTTCGTCGTGATTCGTCTCCCAAACCTCAATTTGGGAATGAAGCGCATCCTCATTGACGGTAGACCATGAGGAGATATCTAACGGGATGGTGTTGTTGGCTGGCGGTCGACCTCCGCGTTTCAGTATCCCTCCACTAAACCCGTTGCCCGAAATATACATTGTACCCTCAATCTTTCCTCGGTGTGAATCCGTTAGTGTATTTACCATCCATTCGGCGGACTGACTGCCGACTGACCAGACGCTATCGGCATTCTCGATGAAATCGTACTCGTCGTCGACTTCGCGTAGGGTGTCTACGCGGCACGCATCTAGGATGACGAGCAGATCCCAGTCACTCTCGTAGACGTTCCGTCCGAATGGCCACCGAGAGGTAACAGCATACCAAATCGAGAGGTAGAGTGTAAACACAAACGCTCTTCTGTAGGAGATTGTTGATACTGCCGAGCTGTCGCTGTCGAGTCGAAGAGGACAAGCACACCGCGTCAGCGGTGTCCGACACGAATGATTCCGCTCGATGTGTTTGGGTCGGAATCGGTCGCAGCGGACCTGCTCCAACAGGTTCGCTGGCGTGACGGCGTTTCCTGTCCTCGCTGCCGTTCTGACCGAACGGTCAGAAACGGCAGCTATGGGCAGTTTCAGCGGTGTCTGTGTAAGGATTGCGGCCCCACGTTCAATGATAAAACTGGCACAATCTTCGCTCATTCGAAGATCGCACTCCACAAATGGCTGTTTTCCATCTACGCGTTCTTGCGGTTTAACACGAGTCTCAGGCAGTTACAGTGCGAAATCCAAGTCACCTACAAAACGATCCACAGGCGTGTCGAGCGCTTCGCCGAAGCGCTCGACGTGCCGTCACTCGATCTCCGTGGTCCGGTCGAAATTGACGAGTTCTACGTCTCTGCCGGCTTGAAACGCCGCGAGCGCGACCGTTGGTCGCGCTCTCGCGGCCTCGCACGACGCGGACGCGGAACGTATGAGCAAGACAAACCGCCCGTGTTCGTTCTCGTAGATCGCGGCACCGAGCAGCGCTACGTTGTGCCAGCGAAATCCGCAGACGAATCGACGGTCCGGCTCCTGCTGGCGGCCCGTCAGCAGGAGCCTCTCACGGTCTATACCAACGGATTTTGCGCGTACGATCCGCTTGATGAAGATGAGCGATTCGACCGCGAATACGTCGTTCACGGAGATGGTGAATACGCCGACGAGACGGTCCACGTGAACACCTGCGAGAGCCACGCGTCGCTGGCGCGACGGTGGCTCTCGCCGCATCGAGGCATCTCAAAAGATCGCCTCACACAGTATCTCCGAGCGTTCCAACTCAGACGAGAACTCTACCGCAAACCAGGACGAAAAGCGCTCAAACACGCCGTCAAAGCTACTCTCTGAAATCAACAATGTGCTACACAAGAGCGATCTTTCTATTAATTATTAATCTGTCTTACATATAATCCGTTAGTAATTCAAATAAATATTAAGAGTTGATGAGAGACCTGCGGATTATTATCGGTGGAATCTTGAACATAGGTGATCCAAAGAAATAGGATGAACCAAGTCTCCCACCCCTTCCCAAGTATTGCGGTCGCCCACTGGGGAGAACACGTCAACGGTGGTGGCGACCGTGTCGCTTGGGAACTTTCACGAGTGTTTGACGATGCGATGTTATACGTAGGTTACCAAGACGAGAGTATTGAACCTCCAGATATCGAGACAGAGAAGCTTATTAATGGCAGGTTATCGGAAATGGCTCTAAAACGTGGTGGTATCGCGCGAATGATTGCACACATGCTCGGCTGGCAGATCGCCGAACCGCTCCGAGACCATGACGTTCTCGTGACGAGCGGTAACGAGCCGTTGTTCTACGTCCCGCCGACCGAACAGGTCTGGATAGCATATATCCACCACACGAACCGCCGCCAGTCCGACCAGATTCACGAGGTCGACACCGGCACATTTGCGCCTCTAAAGCTTCTCCTATACTACGCGATCCGTGTCGCATTCGACCATAACACGCACAAACCGGACCTCTTTCTCGCCAACTCCGAGCAAGTGAAACGTCGGATGGTCCGATACTGGGGAATTCCCGAAGAAAAAATAGATGTCGTCTACCCACCAGTGGACACCAATTCCTATTCGCCTGACGACGCAGAGACCGCAGATTACTATCTCACGCTCTCTCGGCTCGACTGGCACAAGAGCGTCGACGACATCGTACGCGCGTTCGACGGTCTCGACGGGAAACTCGTCGTCGCTGGCGACGGTCCTGAGCGTGACGACCTCGAACGAATCGCGAGCGAAAATGTCGAATTTGCAGGATACGTTAGTGAGGAACGAAAGAAAAAAATGCTTGCCGGCGCGAAAGCGTTCATTTTCAACGGCCAAGACGAGGACTTCGGTATTTCTCCCGTGGAGGCTCTGGCCGCTGGAACGCCGCTGTTAGGTGTTGAGGAAGGAATGACGCAGTACCAGGTTGTCGACGGAAAAACGGGATATGTATTCGAACGAGACGAGTCGGGGCACACGATTCGCACAGCGGTTCAACAATTTGAGGATACCGGTGTCGACTGGGATGCCTCAGAGATCGCGTCTTTTGCGAATCGCTTCTCTGTCCAGGCGTTTCACGATCAAATGCACGAGGCAGTCGATCGTGCAGTCGAGATTGCGGAAGTGACTCCGGAGTGGTACTCGGAGATCGAAGTTACGGCGTCTAATTGCGAATACGACGACACAGAAGAGTAAGTGTGCTTTGCGTACTCACCGAATGAATCTCTTAGCGAACATCAGCAGCGGACCGTTTCTGTCAATGCCGAACAGCGCGATGATGAACATCCCGTAGGAGACCGGACGGAATGGATATCGAACGATAGCGAGTCCGAGGTGTTTCAGAGCCTTCCAGCGGTCTCCGTTGGATTCGTAGTCCCGGCCGATGACGTGGTGATGATACGAGTAGATACGGCTACGGGTCAAGAAGTCGAGGTCGGCCGCGCATTTTTTCACTTTCTCGAAAACGGCGAGGTCACCCTCGATTCGGCTGTCGAAGTCCTTCGAGATGCTGTCGGGCTGTTCGCGCTTGTCGACGAGAATCTCGTCGACGTAATCGACTTCGTAGTATTCCGTGATGCGTAGCCAGAGATCGTAGTCTTGGCGGCTCGGTAGGTTGGTGTCGAACCCACCGACTTCCGCCAGTATATCTCGTTGAACCATCACCGTCGAGGTGGGATGGACGCGATCGCGCTCCAGTTCGTCGACGTAGATCTTACCTCTCGCTTCAGGATATCGTTCCCACTCGCTACCGTCGAGTTCGTACTGGACAAATCCAGTGTAGACAAGGCCGAGCTCGTCGTCGTTTTCGAATACCTCACGCTGTTTCTCCAGTTTAGTGGGTTCCCACGTATCGTCGGCGTCAAGAAAGGCCACGTACTCGCCATTGGCGTGCTCAATGCCGGTGTTTCGGGCGGCAGCAGCGCCTCGGTTCTCTTCGTGCGTAAGGAGGCGTACTCGGTCGTCGTAGGCGTTGACGATCGGCTTGAAGTCGGCGTTCGACGCGTCGTCGACGACCACGACTTCGTATCTCTCCAAACTTTGTTCCGCTACGCTATTCAGTGCAGCCTCGATCAATTGAGGCTGGTTGTAAATAGGTATAACAACACTCACTTCTGGCGATCGCTCCCTCTCCCTTTCTCGGATGCCCATCGGTTGGACTTAGATAATCTTTCTACTCTTATTATCGTAGTGTTCAGATAAGCTGATTCCATGCGAAAGCGAACGATCTGAGCCACTCGTCAGCAGTTTCTGCTTCGGCGTTGCTAAAACAGTTTGAGAAACTGATAGTTCGACGTTTTATTTCACGAGAGACACGTTCGATACTGTTCCGATTTCCATGTCGTTCGTATCTGAAATCGAGGTCGTGTTTGCGACAGGCTCGCTGAAGTGAAGCTGATCCATCTACGAGAACTGTTGCGTCATCTATGTCGTGTTTATCACGGAGCTCAGCAAAAAACCGATCTGCCAGAGCGTTATTTGTCGTTGGTTCAAGCTGTGTATGGAGCAGATCGTTTGATTCGGGATCGACAGCAGCGTACAGCCAATATTGTTCATCGTCAAGTCGAATCACAGTCTCATCGACCGCGACGTGATTCGGTCTCCGACTAGATTCCGGCTGTAGATCGGCCTTGTGAACCCAGTTATGAACGGTGGAACGAACCCGATCAAAACCGAATATCTCAAGAAATGAAACAGTATTCGAAAGCGATAATCCAGACAAATGAAGCTGAATACTGAGCTTCATCAACAGCCGCGGTGTTGCTTCTCGCTCCACAAACTCTAAGTCGATCTCGTCTAAACAGCCGTTGAGGCGGTCGTTTTCGGGCATGAATCACCTTGAAAACGCACCGCCTCACCTTTCAATCCTTATCTGAACACTGCCATCTGGCGAGCGCAAAATTATAATATTGTTCGAACTCATCAAAGTAAAGCCAATCAAGAAGGTGGCGCTGGGTAGATAGGACGTGATCTTCTTGCCAGTATTCGTGAATGAAGGACATCAAATCGGGGGCAGCATCCTTCTGACACAGTTCCACCCGATAAGAACCGAATCTTCGCTCTGACATTAACGCACTATTTGCCACCACTTATTTTATAGCTGGCCTTATCACCGAAGGATTGCGATCTAACGATTGTGGAATTCATTGTTTAAACCTCATAGAACTGAATATCACTTGAGGTACATCTGATACATTCTTCTCTGTTGAATCCGCAGAAGACGCAGAATGGCGTCGCTCTGAAGGTAGAAGCGAGCGGAAGATTAGAATATAACGCTGGTTCGTGTGTCATTCTCGATATCCACTGCCCTGATACACTGGCTTCATGATATGTAAACCGAATGTTGATTTGACCTTTGTAACACCCAGATAATCGAGAGTCTCGCCGTCGACAAAGGCTATGGCGACCAATCTCTCCGTCCGGCCCTGCTTGCGCCACCGGTTGTTTGCTGTGCACGACCACACCCATAACGCACGGTTGGATAGCGAATTACACGGACAGTGCTGGATAGCTGAAACTTCTTTTTTGGCCATCAAGCATCGATTCGGCCCCGCTGTCCACTCTCGAGCGTGGTACCGCGAGTTCCACAAACTCGTGGAGACTGCCGTAGTCTACAACCTCAAACAGGTTCTCAAATAATGAACCCAACGCCGTCATCGGATTCAACAAGGCAGATACATTCCAAGTGTAGAGGCTGGACTACGATCTACTGTTTTAGTCGAGTTATGTGCTCTGTTGAATCGGCTGTGTTGAATCGCTGTAAGGCGGAGAGATTCACTGTTTGACGAAGCGTTTAATCTTATAGACGACACACATCAGCGCGATTTCGCGGAACTCACGGAACCAGGACCGCGCTCGCACGGCGAAGCCGAGCGAGCGCTTGACAGCTGAGTTCACGGTTTCGGTCATAGAGCGCTGATTGTAGCGGTTATCGTCGATTCTGGCGTTGTGTGCGTGGTCGTACGGTGCGAAGATGCGGTGCTTGATCAGCGGTCTGATCCCGAGCTCACGCAGACCTTCGCGGAGCGATTGCTTATCGTAGCCCTTATCGGCCGCAAGAGACCGCAGATCGCCCGCGTTCCGGCGAGCGATCTGCTCAGCGAGGTCTGCGTCGCTTCCTTCTCGGTTGGTTGAGCAGTGAACGTCAAGGACGGCTTGCGATGCTGTATCGACGAGTTTCGTGACTTTCAGCTTCTGAACGCGGTAGCTGATTCGCTGGCAGTAGTGGCGGCTGGCTGGTGAGCGGTCGTAGAACGTGGCGTCGATCGCGGCGTGTTCAGAGAGATCGTGCAGCTGCGCCGACTGGCGCAGCAGCACTCGACAGACGCTCATGCTGATCCGGTCGAACGCCTTACACAACGTGGACGGCGCGGAGAGATCGGCCGCGCTGAGGCCGATCTCCCCGGTTATTTGTGGCATCTCTTTGAGCAAGTCGATCGTCATACGGTACGACGTATCGAGGTAAATCCGGAGACAGTGGAGGGAAACGAGTGCGTAGTCGGCGAATCCGCCGCCACCGTCCGGGGCGGCGGATTCGCCTCCATCGCCAGTAACTCTTTGAGCAACCGGCACAACCTCCCCGATGAAGCGGGAGATTTGTGTCATAGGCAACCGAATCTTCCCGCTTCAACTCCTTTGATTTAGTGGCCTACCCCGCTGCTGTATGGTGATTCAACACAGCCGTTGAATCCGATGATTGGGCGGGATCGTCTATCCACAGAACTGGAATATTCCCGAATTAGTTGGCTGTTCATTCGGCATATTTGACCAGTATCTGGTGTGTAGGTGGATCTAACAAAAGCACCGATCGAGAGATCACTTTTGACAGCTGTTTTTCTGGCTAACTCTATGGCCGATTTCGATGCCTTCTGCGGATTCAACAGAGCAAATGATTCAGATAAGTTTGATATACCACTAGGGAACGCAGATTAGAGAGGGAACGGGACAAGACCGACGACATTATTCCAGTCGGCGACGGAAATCGGACAACTCACCGCTATGTCATCGTCAGATCCCGAACCGGTCTCCAGAAGTGAGAAAATCGACGCCCTCCGCGATGTCGCGCAGTATAATCCGAAGTATACAGCCGCGGTCGTCACGCTGGGCATCATCGCTGCGGTCCTCGAGGGTGTCGGCCTGAGCTTCATCCTCCCAATCGTTGAGCTTGTCCAGCTCCAAGACCCCGCCGCGGAGGCGGAAGGGATACTCGCGGTGTTCGTCACCGCCTATCAGGCGCTTGGGATCCCGTTCACGTTGGGATACGTCGTGATTGGGGTCTCCGGCGTGATGGTCGCGCGGTACACAACTAGTTTCGCAGTCGCGTGGTTCCGGGAAGCACTGCGAACCTACTACATCCGAGATCTTCAGACGCGGGCGTTCCGGAACGCGTTAAACGCGCGCGTGGAGTATTTCGATAGAGAGGGTTCCGACGACATTTTGAACGCGATCGTCACACAGACGAACTACGCTGGCCGGGTGATTCAACACTCGATTCAGTTCACCCAGGAAGTGTTTCTTGCCGGCGTGTACTTCACCGTCGCGTTGGTGATCGCACCGACGTTGACGATCATCACCGGTGTGGTCCTCGGTGGATTCTCAGTTTTCTTCCGACGAGTACTCGACTCGGGGTACAACGTGGGAGAGAAGGTTGCCGAAGCGAACGAGATGCGACAAGAGGCCGCACAGGCTGGAACACAAGGCATCCGCGACGTGCGGATTTTTGGGCTTGCAGAGGAACTCTTCGAAGACTTTACCGACGCAATCGAGCAGTTCACGCGATCGCGGATCGTCTTGCGGCGCAACGAAGCCGCGATCAACAATTTCTACAACCTCGTCGTCGCGGTGTCGGTGTTCGTGCTCATCTACCTTGCGTTAACATTCGCAAGTCTCTCAGTCGGCGAACTCGGCGTGTTCCTCTTCGCGATGTTTCGGCTCGGGCCGAAGGCAAGTTATGTGAATACGCTGTACTACCGGGTCGAAAACAACCTGCCACACCTCGTCCGCACCGTCCAGTTCACCGACGAGCTGGCGATGTACAACGAACCAACCGAGTCGAGCCAGGAAGTCCCTGAAGAGATTCAAGAAGTCGAGTTCGACGACGTCCACTTTTCGTACGACGACGAAGAGGATATCCTTCGCGGAGTTGACTTCACAGTTGGGAAGGGCGAGTTCGTCGGGTTTGTCGGACAGTCGGGAGCAGGGAAATCAACGATCGTCTCGCTGCTTGCTCGCCTCTATCCGGTCGATGACGGGGAAATCAGAGCGAACGGGATCCCGATCGACAAGATGGATATCTCGGAGTGGCGTGATCGACTCTCGATGGTCAGACAGGATCCGTTCATCTTCAACGACACGCTGCGGTACAACCTGACGCTGGGGAATCGGGAGGTGGCGGACGCAGAACTCGATCGCGTGTGTTCGATCGCGAAGGTTGACGAGTTCATCGACGAACTTCCGGACGGCTACGACTCGCTTCTTGGAGATGATGGGGTTCGACTGTCGGGGGGCCAGCAACAGCGCGTCGCACTTGCGCGGGCGCTCCTCGAGGATGCCGACGTGTTAATCCTCGACGAGGCGACGAGCGACCTCGACTCGAACTTGGAAAAGCAGGTCCAGCAGGCGATCGAGGAGATGGACCGAGACTACGCGATCGTGACGATTGCCCATCGGCTGTCGACGGTGAAAAACGCCGATCGGATCTACACGATTGAGGAGGGCAGAGTCACAGAGACTGGACAGCACGACGAGCTCGTGGCAGAAGGCGGAAAGTACGCGGAGCTGTACGGGATCCAATCGAGTCGGTAACACTCCAAATCGGATTTACAATAAGAGACAGAGATCTCATAGAATTTGTCGAGGACTATTCTTGTCAAAGAATCTTGATTGGAAAGGGAAGGTCAATGATCAAATCTATATCCTTCTAAATAACAGTTGAGCTATGGAGATTGATGGTACCCGAATCGGTCCAGACTCTCCGCCATTTTTCATTGCGGAGGCAGGTGTCAACCACAACGGAGAGCTAAAAAAAGCAAAAGAACTCATAGATGTCGCTGCTGATGCGGGAGCAGATGCAGTTAAATTCCAGACGTTCACCGCAGATCGATTAGTTACTCCTCATGCCGATAAAGCGGATTACCAAACGGAGACAACCGGTGAAGGAGGCCAATATGAGATGCTAAAGCAATACGAACTTGACCGAGAATCTCATAGATTGCTACTGGACTACTGTTCCAAAAAAGACATCACATTTCTCTCAACGCCATTCGACCGCGAGAGCGCAGATATGCTAAAACAACTGGGGGTTGGCGCTATTAAACTCGGGTCAGGAGAGCTCACTAATATTCCGTTAATAGAGCATGTTGCTAAGTTTGATTTACCACTGATTGTGAGTACAGGAATGGGGACATTAGAAGAAGTGGAACAAGCATATGAGGCGATCCAATCAGTAGATGTGGGAGCAGATATCGTCTTTCTCCATTGCACGTCAACATATCCTTGTTCTCCGGAAGATGTGAATCTCAGGGCGATGGAAACGATCAAAGAGAAATTGGATGTATCGGTAGGGTACTCAGATCATACCGTTTTGCCAGAGACACCGGCTTTCGCTGTCGCCGCTGGCGCTTCCATACTTGAAAAACACTTCACACTAGATTCGACGCTACCAGGACCGGATCACGAAGCATCACTTGAACCAGAAGGATTGAACCACGCAGTAGATTTAGTTCATACTGCGGCACAAATTAGGGGCAACCCAAGGAAACAACCAACCGAAAGCGAACAGGAGAATATCAGAACAATACGAAAGAGTCTTTATGCCGCATCAGACCTCGATTCAGGTGACTCATTGGAGGAGAGCGATATCGCAATTCTTCGACCTGAAGACGGACTTTCACCACAGTGGTATGATTCCGTTATTGGAATGAAAATAACTCAAGATATACCTCAAGGCAAACCAATCACTAAGTCAGATTTGGAGATAGAGGAAGGTGGTTTGTAATGTTTGAGGGAGATAATACAGTACTCGTTATCGGTGCCCACCCAGATGACGAAGTTCTCGGGGCGGGAGGGACAATCGCTAAACACGCAAATTCCGGAGATGACGTTCATATTCTCATTGTTACGGAAGGTACAACTCACCAGTACGGCGATACAGAACTGATCGAAGAAAAGAAAAAACAGGCAAAATTGTGTGCTGATACTCTCGGAGCTTCCACAGTTCATTTTGGAGATCTACCCGATATGAAGTTAGATCAAATACCACACGTGGAAGTAAACTCAGTTATCGAAGATATGTGTGATAAAGTTAATCCAGATATCGTGTATACTCACTCTCGAAGAGAGGTAAACCTAGATCATCTTGCTGTTCATGAATCAACCGTTGTCGCAACACGACCTGGATCAGGTGTTTCAACAGTACTCACATATGAAACGCCATCATCAACTGATTTTGCTACAGATATAGATGGATTTAATCCAACATTATTTACGGAGATTGAAGAGTATCTGGGTTTAAAGACTGATGCGTTTGATTGTTATGAGACTGAAGTTCGAGAGTATCCACATCCGCGTTCAACTGAGTCAATCAGAAGCATCGCAAAAGCACGTGGTGCCGCTAGTGGTCACAGAGCTGCTGAGGCATTTGATATTTTACGGGCATATCGGTAATCACTCATTCAGTCTCAGTTGGTGACGCAGGAACTCCGACGACCGTTCACTCATTCAGTCTCAGTTGGTGACGCAGGAACTCCGACGACCGTTGTTCCTGAGGGAACATCCTCAGTTACTACAGACCCAGCACCTACAATCACATTCTCTCCTATAGTTACGTCTTCTACCACAGTTGCATTCGGGCCGATATACGAGTTCCGACCGATCTCAACCCCTCCAGCGAGAGACACACTTGGTGTTATCGTAGCGCCCTCTCGCAGAGCACAGTCATGAGATATATTCGCACAACTGTCGACAATAACATGGTTACAGATATCACAATGTGGACCAATATATGATTGACCATTTACCGTTACTCCATCACCAAGTGTAGATTTTCCGGAGATACTTGAAGAGGGATGGATCGCATTAAAAAATTCATTATCAAACTTTGAAAGGTCTTTTGCGAGGTCTAATCTGACACCAGGTTGGTCACCAAATGCGATTAGACATTGAATAGCTTCTTTTGACCGCTCAGAGATCGCATCTAACCCACCAATTACGGGGACGTCTGTGATCAATTTACCATGTAGAGATGGATCATCATCCACAAAAACAACGTTATCAGAGTCACCGCTAGCACGCAAGATGTCTAAGACAACTTTACCTTGTTCCCCAGCACAGTAAATTACTTTCATTTGGTCTCAAGTAGAAAGTCACGTGCGTTAATAAATGTATCACCGATAGAAAAGTCATAGTTACTAACGAGTGAACCAGCTGAAATAGGGTCATCTCCTTCTACTTGTACTTCTGTTAGTTCAATAGTGCTTTCCCATACCTCAACGCCAAGACAACCTTCATCTTGATACATTATTTCACCAGGGCAACCAAATGTTGTGTTACCTTCTGGCGGATTCGCCCCCCAAATAGTTATTTTTTTATCCCGAAGATAAGAGAACGCGCCAGGGTAAGGTCTCGATTGTCCACGTATCCAGTTATATACTACATCTGGTCGCTGGTTCCAATCGATAAGTCCGTGATGAGGCTCACGCTTCGGCCACCACGTCGCACGCGAATGATCTTGAGAGGTACTCTGAACGATATCGTTACTAAACTCCGGGTAGTGTTTTCGCATTAATGTCCGCCCTGCTTTGATCATTTTTTGATAGAGTGAAGAGGCATCATCCTCAATATGAATTGGTAGCGGTTCTTTTCCCACTATATCACCGGCATCAGCCTCTTCTACGAGATGGAAAAGGGAGAGCACAGTTTCATCAAGACCTTTGATAATAGACCAAGCCAGGGGTGCCCTTCCTCTTCCTCTAGGCAGCGGTGCGGGATGCATTCCAAGAGCCGCTACGGAAGGTATCCTTATTACTTCAGAATCAACCAATCGGGACCATCCGACGACGAATAGAAGATCTGGTTCATAGTCCATAATCTGTGATTTCACTGAGTTTGTGTTAACAGATTCCACCCGATGGAGCGGAATTTCGTTACCCGTAGTGAACTCAGCAAGATCTGTTTGGTCTGCAAGTTCTTCTTGTTCTGATCGGGTATAGACCGCTTGAACATTTGCTCCAAGAGAGTTTAGCTCTTCCAAACAAGCCTGACCGAGTTCGTTATGAGTGATAAACACGACTCGCATACGCCGAATGTGTTTTGCTAGCTTATGAAATCTGGGAAGCTAATAGGTCAGGCGTTTTCGGATGAGATCCTCATTAAGATCCACTTCGGATAGATGATCAGCAATCAGGCGACCTGCCCCGCCATAATCATAGGGATTCTCGTATCGTTCGACTCGTTGTTGGAATTCAGGGTCATCTAGACACATTCTTATCGCATCTCGGATCTCTGAAGAATTATGGGCAACAGAAAGAGTGTTTTCAGCTCGTTCCCGTCCCTCTTGTCGAGGTCCAACATCCACAACCGGTAAGGAGAAAGACGGGGCTTCAATGATCCCGCCTGAAGAGTTTCCGACCATCACATCCACCGCATCCATGATTCCAAGATATTCCCGACGCGGTAGACTTCGAAACGTCCGAATTGGAGTAGTATCATCACGAGACTCGATCTCAGATATGATTGTGTCTCCACCGGCGTCGGAGTTAGGGTAAATGAGGATAACCTGTGCATCGAATGATTCTACCGCATCAAGTGTCTCAGCCATCTGGTCTCCTGCTTGATCTGGCTGTGTCGTTATTGGATGCTGTACAACGAGTATCGACGGTTTTCCGGGATCTAGATTGTATTTTTCAAGAACAACTTCTGGATCCATATATTCTCCAGCAAGAATGTCATCGAGACCTGGAGCACCGGCAGTCATGATACGCCACTCTTCTTCACCCATTTTTCGGATACGTTCTGCACTCAGGTCAGAAGCCGGAAAATGGATATGAGCAAACTTCGTGATCGCATGTCGAATGCTATCATCGATGACCGCGCCATACATTGAATCACCGCCATGGATATGAGCGATAGGGATATTCATGTGTGCCGCTGCGAGTGCTCCGGCAAGAGCTTCATCACGATCACCAAGTAATAACACAATATCCGGATCTAAGTCGTTGAAAGCATCTGTAAGGCCCATCACTCCGACACCTAGTGATTTAGCCATCGCCGTACCAGAATCCCCATCAACCTGCATGAGTACTTCTCGATCGACAGTAAAACCGTCTGCGCGAATATCGTCGACAGTCATGCCGTGCTTTGGGGAAAGATGCATTCCGGTTGCGACGACTGACAAAGAGAGAGCCTCGTGATTTTGGACCGCTTCCATAGCCGGTTTTAACAGACCGTACTCAGCGCGCGTCCCTGTTAACACAGCTACATTTCGAGTATCAGTGGTCATTTTGGAAGTTGGTTAATCCTCACAACCAGTACCATTCTTCATCAAACTCCGTACAAGTTCTAATTCCCACGGCTCATCGATATCGAATGAACGTTTTGGAGGCATTTCATAGCTAATAGTTTTTGGAGTATAAAACGATTCGTGGGAACGCCATGCTTCAGTAGTCGCAGCGAATATTGCCCCGTTTGGGTGCTGAAGTTCCGGTATGTCCTGACTACGCGTCGGTTGATCGGTCCAGAGCAGATCATAGTCGAAGAACTCGAAAAGGAATTCATTCTCGTCAGTTGCCACTGCCCACTGGGGAGGAGTAACGTATTCCGAGACACTTATACAGGAATATCCACCTGACTTCTCCAAGCGGGTTAGTGCTCCATCAATATCTTTCGAACGGCGAAGTGGAGAAGTAACCTGAAGCGAACAGACTTGATCAAACTGGTGATCCTGCTCTTTCGTTATCCAATCCAAAGCATGTGTGATCGTTCCAGCTAACGAAGCTGTATCCGTGGCAAGTTTAGCGGGACGCTCAAACGGGACGTTACCTCCATATTCCGCAGCAACTTCCGCAATATCAGAGTTATCGGTAGACACGATCGCATAGTCGATCTTAGTGGCATTGTCTGCCTGCTCGATCGTATGAGCGATGAGGGGTTTGCCACCGACCTCGCGAACGTTTTTGTTTGGGACTCTCTTTGAACCACCTCGGGCAGGGATTACTGCTAATGTGCGGGTGGACATCTTATGTCTCGGGAATGTCTTCGATTGACTCGACGAAGTCGATTATTTGATCCTTAGAGAGGTGTTCAGTCCCCGCAGACGTGTATTCGCCATCAACTAGATCCGCCTGAGAGTAATTCACTTCTTCGTATCCGGAGACGTCGATCTGTGGAAGGATCACGTACATATTCTCCAGTTCTCGCGCTTGAGCACTTTCATCCATTGAGATGAGTTTCTCATGAACGCGTTCTCCAGGTCGCGCACCGATAACGTCAATCTCGATCTCACCAGAAGTGTATCCGAATTTGGAAGCATATTCCTCTACCATGGCTTCGGCAAGCGTACCAACGCGGAAGGTTGGCATCTTGAGAACAAACACCTCACCGCTGGTCATCCGGTCATGGGCTTCAACGACGAGGTCAGCTGCCTCATCGATAGGCATGATGAACCGCGTCATTTCCGGATCAGTTACCGTTACTGGTCCACCCTCACGGATCTGATTTAGGAACAGTGGGACAACAGAACCGCTGGAACCGAGCACGTTTCCGAACCGAACACAACCGAATCGCGTATCACGACTTCCTTTGTACGTGTTCGCAGCGATGATGAGCCGTTCAGAGAGAAGTTTTGTTGCCCCCATCACCGATGTCGGATTCGATGCCTTATCCGTACTTACTCCGACGAACGATTCAACTTCCTCCTCAAGCGCAGCTCGAATAAGGTTCTGTGTCCCATCGACGTTCGTCTGAACAGTCTCGAACGGATTGTACTCATTCAATGTGACGTGTTTCAACGCCGCGGCGTGAAACACGATATCGATATCCTCAACAGCAAGTTCGAGCCTGTCTTGATCTCGAATATCTCCGAGAAGATAACGGACTGGAGCGTCGTCGCCAAGCTCCTTTTGGAGAGTAAAAAGCGCCTCTTCGTTGTTATCGAAGACACGGACAACAGATGGATCCTCAGCTAGAATTTCCTGAACAAGGCGAGAACCGATGGACCCGCACCCGCCAGTGACGAGAATATCTTTTCCTTCGAGGGATGTCATACATTGATTCCCTAAGCGCGTGAGTAAACCGCTTTCGAAGTACCCCAGTGGTTACTGATCCACCGCTTCGATCACAGCATCAGCGATTCGGTCTGTCTCCGCTGTGGAAAGGGTCGGATACATCGGTAACGAAAGCACACGGCTTGCGATATCCTCCGTAACAGGTAGATCCGGAGTATCGTTCTTTGTTCGCATATAATATTCAGTCTGGTGGACAGCTGGATCCCAGTATACTTTGGAGGAGATCTTGTGATCCTCCAAGGTCTCGATCACGTGATTGCGATTGATCCATTTAGCAAGCTCTATCGTATACAGTTGATAGACGTGGGTTCCCGCGTCTGGGGGCGTGTGTGGTTGTACTCCATCAATGTCTACAAAGTGATCACTAAGTTCGTTGGCGACCTGCTGACGGCGCTTAATGAGCTCATCGATCCGATCGAACTGAGAGCATCCCAACGCGGCTGTGAGATCTGACATTCGAATATTGGTTCCGATTTCAGCGTAGTCGCCGGATTCTGAACTCTCGAAGTAGTCGCTTGACGCACGGCCGTGTGAGCGGTACAGTTTCACCTGTTCTGCGAGTTTGTCATCATCAGTAACGACTGCACCACCTTCACCCGTGGGAACAATCTTGTTTTGACAGAAACTCAACGCTGCGGCGTCACCAAAAGAGCCGAGTTTTTGCCCGTCAAACTCGGCACCAAGAACCTCTGCTGCGTCCTCAACGAGAGCGAGATTGTGCTCAGCCGCAAGGTCGGCTAGTTCATCGATTCGACAACTGGTTCCGTACGGGTGAACGGGAATAATCGCGGCAGTTGATTCCGAGAGATTGTCTTCCACTGAGGCAGGGCTGAGTCCATATGTATCCGACTCAATATCGGCGAAGATCGGCTCTGCATCGACTAATCGAACTGCGTTGGCAGTTGCGATGAATGTGAATGCTGGAACGATAACTTCATCATCCTCACCGATTTCAAGCCCATGAAGTGCGGCGACAAGCGCGGTTGTTCCCGAGTTGACGACGAGAGCGTTATTTACATTCAAAAACTCTTCAAGTTTCGACTCAAACTGATCGACGTATGGTCCTTTTGCCCAGTACCCGCCTCGCTTGATTGAATCTGCTACTGATGCGATGTCATTCTCATCCCACGGGATCTCGAAGAGTGGTATTGAGTCTGGTTTCCGGGTCATGCTTGTAATTGATTTTGATCCATATTAATTCACTGTTGTTAACCCCAGCAACTAGTCTGAGATGATGCACAATCAGAGGCGTAGTGTTCAAATGAGCTGATTCCACACGAAGGCGAGCGAGTTGATCCAATTGTTCGCAGTTTCTGCTTCAGTGTTGCTGAAACAGTTTGAGAAACGGGTACTTCCGCGCTTTAGCTCAGGGAAGACATGTTCGATGCTGTTCCGATTTCCATGCGGCTCGTATCTGACATCGAAACCACCTTTATCACAAGTTCAGCGCAGTGGAACCGGGCCATCAACGAGAAAAATCGATTCATCTGGCTGTATTGAATCGCCGTAAGGCGAGGTGATCCACGGTTTGACGAAGCGTTTGATGTTATAGACGACACACATCAGCGCGATCTCGCGGAACTCACGGAATTACGACCGCGCTCGCACGTCGAAGCCGAGTGGGCGCTTGATGCCGAGTTCACGGTTTCGGTCATAGAGCGCTGATTGTAGCGATTTTGTCAATTCTGGCGTTGTGTGCGTGGTCGTACGGCGCAAAGATCCGATGCTTGATCAGCGGTCTGATCCCGAGCTCGCGTAATTCTTCACGGAGCGATTGCTTGTCATAGCCTTTATGAGCCGCGAGCGACCGCAGATCGTCCGCGTTCCGGTGGGCGATCTGCTCAGCAAGGTCTGCGTCACTTCCTTCCCGGTTCGTTGAGCAGTGAATGTCAAAGACGGCTTGCGGCGCTGTATCGACGGGTTTTGTGACTTTGAGCTTCTGAACGCGGTAACTGATTTGCTGGCAGTAGTGGCGGCTCGCTGGTGATCAGTCGTAGAACGTGGCGTCGATCGCGGCGTGTTCAGAGAGATCGTGCAGCTGCGCCGACTGGCGCAGCAGCACTCGACAGACGCTCATGCTGATCCGGTCGAACGCCTTACACAACGTGGACGGCGCGGAGAGATCGGCCGCGCTGAGGCCGATCTCCCCGGTTATTTGTGGCATCTCTTTGAGCAAGTCGATCGTCATACGGTACGACGTATCGAGGTAAATCCGGAGACAATGGAGGGAAACGAGTGCGTAGTCGGCGAATTCGCCGCCACCGTCCGGGGTGGCGGATTCGCCTCCATCGCCAGTAACTCTTTTACCAACCGGCACAACCTCCCCGATGAAGCGGGAGATTTGGGTCATGAACAACTGAAGTCTCCCGCTTCAAGTCCTTTGATTTAACGGCTCACCTCGCTACAGTATGGCGATTCAACACAGCCCTTCTAACCCAATAGTGAGGTTTCTCGATCAACGGTTGCTTATTTGAGTTCCACCCTATGCGATAATAGTTATTGATTTACCTCTAGGTAAGATACTGCGTCTGTTGATGGAGATAAATGCTACAGAATACGAGTCACTTGAAAATGAGTTAGACTTATTCTCAATCCGGGTCGACCAGATACCAATCTGGGAACGAATACGCACAAACATCTTCCGGGAGATCGCCCGTAAAAAAGGACGCGGGCAAGCTCATACTCAAAACGGAGATGGAGTAAAAGACTACCTCCACGGCTTCTCACTATGGCTGAAAAATACCGTTAATAAAAACCCGTATTTCGCCGACGAACACGACTTCATCTTCTTCGGCCACCAACGCAGAAAGCTCGAAGAAGACAGCTATTGGTGGGGCATTTATTGCGATCCGATCCATGAGCAGGAGGAACTCGACTACGTCCACATGGAAGAACCGTACCTCTTGTCACATCGGAGCCCCGCGAAGACGAAGAACCTCAGATACCTTGAGCTTATACAGTACGGCGGAACGCTCCAACGGAAGCTCGGCCTACGCTTGCCGTCACTTCCCGACGACGTCGTCTCACAGCTTCGAGAGGCCGAAGCCGAGATTCGACGGCGTTTCAACGTTGAAGTCGATGTCGTCTCGGAAGCACGAGGAGCACTCCACGTTCGGAATACGACACTCCCGCAATACGAACGATTGTTAGACCAAGTCGACCCCGAAGTGGCCGTCATCGTCGTCTCATACGGGAAAGAAACGCTCATCGAGGCGTGTAAGCGAAAGGAGATTCCAGTCGTTGAACTCCAACACGGGGTTATCTACGATCACCACTTTGCGTACTCCTTCCCAGAAGGTGAGACTAAGACGACATTCCCCAACTACCTCCTGACGTTCGGTGAGTTCTGGAACGAGAACGCTCGGTTCCCGATCTCGGACGGCCGCGTGATCCCCGTCGGTTACCCGTACCTCGAACAGCGACTCAACAAGTACGACGATGTCGAATCCACCGAACAGCTCCTGTTCATCTCACAGGGAACGATCGGCCGCAAACTCTCGCAGTTCGCCCTGGAGGTTCACGAAGACGATCGGATCGATCACGAGGTCGTCTACAAGCTTCACCCTGGGGAGTACGATCGATGGGAAGACGAATACCCTTGGCTCGCAGAATCGGACATGCGGGTGATCGACGAGTCCGAACCACCGCTCTACCGGCTCTTCGCGGAGTCGAGCGCGCAGGTCGGGGTCGGATCGACCGCCGTCTACGAGGGGCTCTGTTTCGATCTTGAGACATTCGTGTTCGACGCGGACGGCGCAGATGTGCTCGAACCATTAGTTGAAGATGGGGTTGCCTCAGCGATCGGGTCAGTAGAGGAGCTTGCCACGAGCCTCCATTATAAAAATGGACAGGAATTCGAGCGAGATCGCTTTTTCAAGCCGAATGCTATCGACAACGTGATCGAAGAATTGAAAAATATTAAACAAAATTTACAGTAATTCGGCTATTTACACCAGATTAGATATATCCCATATCACGAAGGTGGTCTTCCAGTTCCTCAGTTAACTTTTCCTCTTCAGGATCCGCTTCAAACTCTTGATCGTTGCTTTTCGACCATTGGTCTAGTAAGGAAGAGAGAGTACCATACTTTGTAGAGTGTTCGTTACTAACATCTCGTTCCTCATCAGGTAATATATAGAGATTCGCCTCTCGATCTGTTCGGACTAATTTGAAGTCGGTTGTTCGTGCGGCCGTAACAAGCGAGGTTGGAAGGTGAGAAAGATCAACGTCAGGGTTGTACTGACGGATCCGCTCGTAATTCTGTTTATTATCGTCGTCGACCGTTCCCCGTAGATCTTGACTGACCGCTATCTCACGGGACTGCTCTCTGAGATCGTATCCTTGGAATTGAGACGTGTCCGCATCGACTATAGAGAGAATCGTCTGCATTAGGTCAATGTGTTGAGTCGGCCGATCGACGTGCCGGTCTACGTTATTGAGCCCATGAGTGACCATCGGTACGTGGATCAACCCATCGTGAAGAACCATATGGTGGCCGAGAAGTCCGTACTCACCGAAGAGGTCACCATGGTCAGCAGTAATAACGACGATCGTGTTTGAAAAACGATCTTGAACGTAATCGAAGAGTTTGCCGACACAGGAGTCGGTGTATTTGATTGTGGCATCGTACATCGCGTAGAGCATTTCCCATTCGGCTTCCGTCAGTGGAACTCCATCAGCCATCCACTCGTACAACTCATCGTGCATTTTTTCCGCGAAGGCTACTGCTTCGTCGGTTGTGTTCTCGAGTCCGGCGGTATACTCGTCTTGATACCTTTTAGGAGGAATATATGGGTGATGAGGATCGTTATAATGAATATAACAAAAGAATGGATCATCATTTGATGATCTCGATCGTAACTTTTGTTTTGCGATATCCGTTGTGAAATAGGAGTTGGTCTTCGAGTGATCGCTCTTGTTCGTACTGAGTCCAGGTCCGTGTGCCCGACTTTTGAAAAGATACTTAAAGAAGCTCCGTCTGAACTGGGGAGACAGTATATCCGAGAGACTGGACGGATTGGAATGAACGAACTCATCAAATCGTTTATCGATCCCTTTCGCTTTTCCCGCATATCCGTTCTCCGAAATCCCGAAGGTATCGTATCCTTGTGCCGCTAGAAATTCAGGAACGGTCTTCATCGATTCCGGAATTCGATATCCCGACTTAGTCCCTAACATCTGATGACTGGTGGGATATAATCCCGTTAGCATCGATGGTACTGAGACGGGCGTTCTGGTACTGTGAGCGATCCCGTGTTTGAAATTATTTCCGTTCTTACTCTCGGCGATTCTGGCTATCTCGGGTGTCGTCTCACGATGATATCCGTGGATCGAGGTGTGATCAGCTCGAACGCTGTCAAGAGTGATCCAGAGGATGTTCGGCTTAGGCGGATCCATTAGTGGCCCGTCAATCCGCTCAAGTTTAAGTGTTACAAATGCTATCCGGCAGATAATGAAAGCAGTATTGAAAGAGATCTGGAAAAGATACAAATCAATAGCAAGCGAACTGACTCGCCGTTGGTATACGTTTAAAGTCAGAGAACGGGCCTCAAGTGTTGGAAAACAACTCCGAGTAAACGGCCCAAGCAACGTCAATTCAAACACGTCATTAGGAGACAACGTCAATTTCAACGGGATCGAAGTTCGAGGCGATGGTGAATTAACTATTGGAGACAATTTTCATTCCGGACCAGATGTTCGGATTTTGACTCGTAACCACAATTACGATGATGGTGATGCGATACCGTATGACGATACGTATATCAGAAATCCAGTACGTATCGGAGATAACGTATGGGTAGGGGCTGGAGTTACGATCATTCCGGGTGTTGAGATTGGAGAAGCGGCGATCGTACAAGCGGGATCAACCGTCGTTGAGGACGTTCCGAGCGGTGCTATTGTTGGCGGACATCCTGCGGAACAATTTTCGGAACGAGATATGAAACATTATAATCAATTAAAAGCTAAAAATAAACACTACTAGAATATAATATACTGGCAAAGAACATAAATCAGACATAGTAATGGTAATGCCAGAATTTCTTCATAGGACATACAACATAGATCTGTGCAAGTCACCCATCGTCTACGAGAGACTGTTTCGATCTGGAGGCGTTCATGTTCGAAGTGGACGGCCGGATGTGTTCGGGGCGTTCGTGGAGGACGGGGCGGCGTCGATGATGAGCAGCGCCGAGCTGGCCGTGCAGTTGGGTTCGAGCGCCGCGAATCAATTTGATCGTGAGTGGTTCTTTAAATCGGATTTGGTGACGAATATTCTCAATGAGTTAGAGCAAATCTATGATTCACATAGCGAGTGAAGCGGTGGATGTCGTGGTTGGCATAGCAAGATGGTAAGAACATAATGCCAGTTATGAGAGTCTTGTGTGAATTATAGTAGAGAAACTGTCGTTTCTTGACGAGAAAGGAGACTTTTCAAACGCTCTTCGGAAGTAGATTGTTGGTCAGGTAGAGCTGTCGCTGTGGAAGCGTAGCGGGCAAGGGTGACGCGAACGCGTCACCCGAACGCAATGTTCCCCTTTGAATTGCTGAGTTCAGAGGCGAGCGCCGCGAACCTGCTGGAGCAGGTTCGCTGGCGCGAGGGCCTCTGTTGCCCGCGCTGCCGGTCTGAGTCAGTGATCAAACACGGCAGCTATCGAGAGTATCAACGATATCTCTGTAAGGATTGCGACCGCACGTTCAACGACAAGACTGGCACGATCTTCGCGCACGCGAAGATCGGCCTCGACAAGCTCTTGTTGGCGTTCTACTCGTTCCTCCGATTCAACACGAGTATCCGCCAGTTAGATGCTGAAATTGACGTTTCATATCGTTCACTTCGCTGGCACGTCGAGCAGTTCGCCAGAACGCTTGACGCGCCAGACATCTCTCTCGTTGGCCCGGTCGAGATTGACGAGTTCTACGTCTCTTCTGGATTGAAAGGCCGCGAGCGCGACCGCTGGTCGCGCTCTCGCGGCCTCTCTCGACGCGGACGCGGAACGTATAACCAAGACAAACCACCCGTGTTCGTCTTCGTGTATCGCGGCAGCGGTCAGCGGTACGTCATTCCGGCGAAATCCGCCGACGAAGCGACTGTGCGACTCCTTCTCGACAACCACGAGAAGGAGTCGTTGACCGTCTATACTGACGGATTTCGGGCCTACGACCCACTCGACGATGACGAGAACTTCCACCGAGAATCAGTAATTCACGGGAACGGCGAGTACGTTGATGGAGACGCACACGTGAACACGTGCGAGAGCCACGCGTCGCTGGCGCGACGGTGGCTCTCGCCGCATCGAGGCGTCTCAAAAGAAAAACTGACAGCGCATCTCAGACCGCTCCAGCTTCGGCGACGAATCCTCCGTAAACCGGGTCGAGAGGCGCTGAAAGAGATTGTCCAAGCAGTTCTCTGACTCACCAACAATCTACGTCACAAGAGCGTTCATCGATTAATCAAGAATCCAGATAAGATTCGGTAATTCGAAAATTCGGCAATTACTTATACACTGACGGTACAACAGTTAGTATACTTGTGCCGACCGTCTCGATAGTAATACCGACTTACAACCGGTCCTCCGTTCTAATGAGAGCGATAGATAGCGTCTTGGCACAGACATACGAGAATTTTGAGATAGTTGTCGTTGATGACTGTTCGACAGATGACACAGTAGAGGCACTGGAAGAGTATGACGACGACCGCATTCGGTACATCCAGCACGACAAGAACCAGGGTGCGTGTGCCGCCCGGAACACAGGCATCAAGCAGAGTAACGGTCAATATGTGGCATTTCTTGACAGCGACGACGAATGGGACCTGACAAAATTGGCGAAGCAAGTCGACTGTATGGAGAACACATCGGACTGTGTTGGTGTCGTCTATACTGGATATCGCGTGAAACGCTCCGACATCGTGGAGCTGGGACAAGTGCCATCGAAGCGCGGAGATATCCACCGAGCACAGCTAGCCAAAGATTGGGTGAGTCCGACATCTGCAGTGATGGTCAAGTCGGAGTGTTTTGATGAAGTTGGCATTTTTGATACGGGTCTAGCTGCCAGACAAGATTATGATATGTGGCTTCGATTATCTTATTCGTACGAGTTTGAATACGTGAAGGAACCACTAGTGACGCTGCACACTAACCGTAATAATAGAATAACAGACAATATTGATGCTCGGATGAATGCCCATCAGATACTGCTTAAACGCATTCGCGCTCGCATCGTGGAATTTGACTCTATTACCCAGCATCAAATTCTTTCTAGCCAGTATTTCAATATAGGTCGGTATCTCCAGAGAAATGGTCAAGATCGCCGGGCAGCGAAATTTTTTATATTATCAGTTGCTCATAACATATTTAATTTTACTTCTTGGCTCTGCTTGCTGCTCCTACTTTTGCACCTAAACCCCGATTCAGGAATATTGTTGAAGATGAAGAATAGTGTGAAAAAAATCAAGTTCAAATATAATAGATTAGAGATTAATGGGTGAAGGAATGGAGGAATCTCAGGTGAGGCCGGGGATCTGGCGGCTACCATTTCGGATTCTACTATTCACGCTACCGTTTCCAAGTGTTGCACTTCTAACTATATCTGGAGTTGGGTTTGGACTCCAGATGGTTCATGTGTCACTAGTAGTAGCCTCGATAGCGCTCGTAGTTGTATTTGTACGAGAAAAAAGAGTTTTATTAACTCGGACGGTCGGGTTATTTTCATTATTTCTATTCTGTGTTATCATAGCATCTTACATGTGGGTACACATCACACCAACAACCCCGTACTTTTCAGGTCTGTCTCCTTCTATCGCTGGGCAGTTACTATATTGGGTCTCCGCAATCGGATATCTATTAGTTGCGAACGTCTACACTAGTTATGTTTCGGATTTCGAAACGCTATACCAGGATTGGGGCTGGTTTGCGGCGGGAGCTACTGTTGCGATTCTGGTGGGTGGATACGAAATAATATCTTACTACAGTATCATCCCATTCCCTCACAATATCGTATATTCGAATCCTACATTCGCTCTCAATTGGGGCTCCAAAATAGCGGGTATCAAGCGCTTTACTTCCTCATTTCCCGAACCATCAATGTTCGCACTATACGGATCGGTTGCTCTCGGTGTGATCTACGGCCTTCGTCGCCGAGTCCTGTTAATTGTTTTTACTACTGGAATGTTACTAGCACTTTCTACGTCTGCAGTTATTGGCATTATGGGGGCAATTATCGGATTCCTGTATCTGAGCGAGGTAGATTATCAACGAGTTATAAAATTGGGAATCACATCAGCCACATTACTTACTATTGTCGTTATCATCTCAGAGACCCTACGGCAGGCACTATACACAACCACAATAGGTAAAATAAATACACACTCTGGAAACGCAAGACTAGAGATATTGCTCACAGGTTTGCGTGCGTGGGTAGAATCCCCTATATTCGGGTGGGGTATCGGGGCAGCACGAACGACCGATGGATTATCAACACTACTTATTTCTTTCGGAGTACTCGGTGCGGTTCCGCTAGGCTGGTTTTTTCTTAGGACGCTCTTTCTCCCGAGAGAATACCGACTCGCGAGAGGTCTTCGGATCGGTCTGTTCGCTGGGCTCATCGTACACCTAGTGGCAGTGCCTGACTGGATATTCCCATTCATTTGGGTTTTGGCTGGTGCGTTGTGGGCTTTCCCGCCAGAGAGCCATCTGTTATTCCACAATCGTAGTACCAAAGAGAAATCTACAATAAAATCGGTATGGGAATCAGAATAGAAACAAAACCGCGATCCCATGAAATATTTTAAACAATAGTTAATCCTCGATATAAGAAAACTAGACACTTGGAACCAAAGATAGCAAATACAAAATCACCTATGTCAGACAGAATTCAAGTCGGAATTAATGGTCGGGTACTGGTGAAGCCCAGTCCCGGCGGAGTCGGACGATACACGCACCGCCTGCTCGCTGAACTCACCGCGGGTAGTGTAGATAAATACGAGTGCTTGCCAGTTGCCATCGGGGCAGAAGATGTGTTGAACCTCCCAGATGGTGTTAAGACCGAAGGAGTAGTACCGGCTCACAGTGGCCCACGAGCACACCTCTGGGAGCAACTGACCCTCCCCCGTATTCTCGCTAGCGAGGAGTACGACGTGTTTCACACACCGGCAGGAAATCCACCTGTACTATCTCAAACTCCTCTAGTTACGACCATTCACGATATATCGCCGATCACGCACCCGGAATGGTTTACAAAATCCTACGCCGCACTCTATCGGATCTTGACGCCCCTAGCGGTGCGGGTATCCGACCGTATTATCACTGTCTCGAAATCCGCCCGAAATGAGCTCATCGATATCTATCCAACAGCAGCGAATAAGACCACAGTCATCTACAACGGTGTCGAGGGGCGTGACACAGTGGATTCGGAACCAGTTGATTCGCTTGAAACCGGGCAGTTTCTGTTATTCGTTGGGTCTGTCAATCCACGAAAAAACCTCTCGGGACTGCTCCATGCGTACCATCACTATCGTCAGAGAACCTCTGACCCGTACCCACTTGTGCTAGTGGGACCGGATAACGACGTGTTCGCATCCACTGATCTCCCAGCAGTTGATGGAGTTCACCGCCTCGGGTTCATGAGTGAATCCCAACTAACATGGCTGTACGACTCCGCCGCAGTATTCTTGTTTCCATCGCTCCACGAGGGATTCGGCCTTCCAATTTTGGAAGCGATGAGCGTCGGTACGCCTGTGGTGACATCGGATCGCGGGGCGATGGCCGAGGTCGCCGGTAATGCCGCCCACCTCGTTGATCCAACCGATCCGACTGCTATCGCGGATGGAATTGAAGATGTACTCGAGGATATAGAGTATCAGTACACTCTCAGTCAGCGAGGAAGAGATCGAGCCAGCGAGTTCACTTGGTCACAAACTGCTCACCAGACTGCAGAACTGTTCCGCGACGTTGCCGATGACGCATGACTACCGACCAGTCACCTTTTGTATCGCACCTTTCGAGATAGTGTATGACGCGGAACGAATTCATCCCCTAATATGAGAGTACTTCAGGTAAACAAGTTCTATTATCCGGATATCGGCGGTATTGAGCGTGTCGTTCAGAACATCACTGAAGGATTGCCCGACTCGTATTCGACTCGTGTTCTCGCATCGCGTCCCAGAGGATTCGGAGGTGCCGAACGACACAACGGAGTCGATGTGGTAAAAACGTCGAGTTTAGGAACCCCACTCTCAGTACCACTATCGCCAACATTTCCCATACGCCTCCGTGCGATGGTTCAGGACGCCGACATCGTACACCACCATCTCCCGAATCCACTCTCTACCGTCTCGCACCTTGCCGTCGGCGCAGGTGACGCGCCGGTCGTCGCCACTTATCATAGCGATATTGTTCGTCAAAAGAAGGCGCTCCGCGCATATCATCCCGTCCTCAAGCGGTTTCTCGACTCAGTTGACCGTATCATCGTAACGTCCGATCGATTACTCGATCACTCCGAGATACTTGAACCATTCACGGAGAAATGCGATGTCGTCCCGTTGTCGATCGATCTTAACGCCATCGGCGATGAGAATCCATCTCCCCTCGATATCAAGACACAGGAAATGAACATCCTTTTCGTCGGACGCTTGAATTATTATAAAGGTGTAGAGTACCTCATCAACGCTATGACCGATGTTCCGGCGAACCTGCTCGTCGTCGGAGATGGCGAACGGCGGACAGCATTAGAACAACGTTCCCGCGAGCGCGGCGTGGCAGATCGAGTCCAATTCCTCGGCCACGTCTCGGACGAGCGTCTTGCGAGCGCGTACCGCACCGCTGATCTCTTCGTCCTGCCATCGGTCGAACCGAGCGAGGCGTTCGGTGTTGTCCAGTTGGAAGCGATGGCGAGGGGATTACCAGTTGTGAATACGTCACTTCCGACGGGTGTCCCTTGGGTCAGCGTAGATGGCGAAACAGGCCTTACGGTTGCGCCTCGTGATGCCAGTGCTCTGGCCGATGCGATGAACGACCTGATCGACGACGATGATCTCCGCCAGAAGTACGGTGAGCAGGCTCGCGAGCGAGTCAAGCAACTGTTCACGCGCGAGCGGATGTTGGAGCAGATACAGACGATCTACCGGCGCGTAGCCGAAGAATCGAAGACGTAATTACGACACTTACTCGACACATAGGTATGAACGACAAGCGCGTCTTGGTCACGGGCGGGGCGGGGTTTATCGGCTCGACCCTCGCGAACCGCCTCGCGGCCGACAACGACGTGATCGCGGTCGACGACACGTATCTCGGCGATCCGGACAACCTCGATTCGAACGTGGAGTTCGTCGAGGCCTCGGTGCTCGACGACGACTACCCCGCCGACGTGGACGTCGTCTTCCACCTCGCCGCGCTCTCCTCGCGGAACATGCACGAGAGCGACCCCCAGCGCGGCTGCCGCGTCAACGTCGAGGGGTTCGTCAACGCCGTCGAGCGCGCTCGCAAGGAGGGCTGTGAGACGGTCGTGTACGCCTCGACCTCGTCGATCTACGGGAGCCGCACCGAGCCCTCGCCCGTCGACATGGACGTGGAGGCGCACACCGCCTACGAGGCCTCGAAGCTCGCCCGCGAGCGCTACGCCGAGTACTACGCCAACCACCACGAGATGGACGTGGCCGGGCTCCGCTTCTTCTCCGTCTACCAGGGCTTCGGCGGCAACGAGGAACATAAAGGCGAGTACGCGAACACGGTCGCGCAGTTCGCGGACGCGATCGCGAACGGCGAGGCGCCCGAGCTGTTCGGCGACGGCAGCCAGACGCGGGACTTCACGCACGTCTCCGACGTGGCCCGCGCCTGCGAGCTCGCCGCCGACCACGAGTTGACAGGCGTCTACAACGTCGGCACTCAAGAGGCGTACTCCTTCAACGAGATGGTCGCGATGATCAACGACGCGCTCGGTACCGATATCGACCCGGAGTACATCGAGTGCCCCTTCGACGGCTACGTCCACGACACGATGGCCGACTACTCGAAATTCCACGAGGCGACGGGGTGGGAGCCCGAGATCGGCTTCCGTGAGGGCGTCGAGCTCGTCTGTGCGCCCTACCGCGAGGCGGATACTCCCGGGACGAACTAGGCCGGATGCGACACGAAGTGTCTCTCGTTCAGATAACGAGTTCCACGACGAGCCCCATCTCGATGAGAGTTGAGTGACGGTTCGACAGCTCCATGCGCTCATCAAGGAGGCCGAGCTTCGGCCCCAACAGGTCGCAGATCGTCACGGACTCGATGTCGGTGAAGTGTACGAAGCACTGACGTACTACCACCGAAATCCGGAGGCAATGCGGCACGTCGAGGCCCGCCACGGCCGCGCTGTTGCGGAGGCGGCGCGGCGTTCGTCGGTTACCCCGACGGACTGAGGTACCGTCTTCTCGTCGATGAGAATATCGAGTATCTGATTGTCCACAAACTTCGAAACGATGGCCATGACGTCAAGCAAGTCGATGACCTCTCTGAATTCGGGAAGGGTTCGTCTGACCGAGAACCCGGCCATTTTTCGAACTCGAAACCCCGCCTAATTCTCACCTACGTCGACGATTTCGTACTCTATCTCGATACTTCCAGAGCGGTACTGTACATAAACGACGTGACGATTCCATCGGGAGAGATCGCCGATGAGATCTACCGGGTGCTGGATCAATACCCGCAAGCAGAGATTGATGGCGTAGTTTACGTCGAAGCGTGGATCTGATCCGCAGAAATTTGCTTTCCAAGAGTTGAGTCAAACAGAATGCTGTTAACCAACAACCACCCTCAAATGGATTTAGTGTTGGTTAAGTCTAATCCGTCAATCCAGAGTACTCCACACAGATTCAGAAAACTACCGTTCAGCCGTCACCAGTAGAACCATCGTGAGAATTCTCATCGGTCTCTTCGTCAATATACTGCCAATCTTCAGTGTCCAAACAGCCTTCAAGATATGCCTCGCCGTCTTCAGTGATCATGTAGACGCCATTTCCGAGATCGTTAATAAGGCCCTTTTCGGCTAGTATCTTACACCGACGATGAACCTGTACACGAGAATATCGTATTGGCCCCTCTCTTTTCATTTTCGTTGGGGAGCCGGATTCATTTTCAGATAAATATTCTAAGATGCGGTCGTCCGCTGCAGACATCCATTCACCAGCATATCTCATATGTTACCTTGGAGGACCCATATTTAATAGTAGTCCGGGTAGTTACCCAAAGAACTTCCAGTACATTAAAGTAATTTCAGTACTGGGTAGTAGCTACAGAGCCCGGTGACAAAGACTCGGCTAGTGAGAAATTGTGGAAAACCCCGGCCGCGGTGCTCCAACACCCGGCCGGGACGGGTTCTGTGCCCAATCACAGAACCATGCTAATGCTGGCAATTGCGGGGCTTAAGCCCTGCGAGACGACAGACAGATCGAACAGGGATACCTCAAGTTGTAGTCTGTGTGGAAACACAGCCGACGGCTACGACGCTGCCGTCGACGGCCCACTCTGTACAACGTGCGCTACGACGCCCAACGTCAATAAGGGAACTGCGGAGGGCCACAATGCCTAGCCAAAACACCGAGAGCGACGCCATTTCGCTTGCCGATCTCTCAGCCACCCATCGCGACCTGCTCTGGGTACTCTCGCAGACTGGCCCCAGCGAGAGCGGTCCACTCTACCACGCACTCACCGACTACTACACCGACGGCATCGACCACACCTGTGTCTGTAACACCCTCGAGGAACTCGTCGAACGCGACCTCGTCACCAAACAAACCAACGACTCCCAGTATCGACTTACCGAGTCGGGCCGCCGCGCACTCTCCGCGCGGCAAGCGTGGCAAGCTGGCACTCACAACGCCGAGGGAGGGAACGAATGACGCGCCCCGAGGACCCACAAGCCGCAGATCTCTCCCAGCTCACACGTATCTCACTCGACACCAACCACCCGATCTGCCAAGTCTGCGGCCAACCGCTCCACGAAGGCGACGACATCACTGCCTACGCCTACTGCGCGGCCGGCGACCCCGCGTACGCGATCGGCTACATCATGTGCGGATCAGATGTCCACGAACACCCGACCGTCTTCACCCGCGGTGTTCGCGAGTACGTCCTCACGGGCCACATCGGGACGTGTTCAAACACCCACACGCAATCCACAACGTTTGTCCTCCTCGATCCGACTGCGGTTGTCACGAGTCCCACGACAACCGCTGAGCCATACGTCCACCCGGACGCCCCAACACCACGAAACCCAACCCAGCCAACACAGCGGGAGCCAACCCCGCTTCTCACGGCTGTCCGAGAACACGCCCGCTCTGATGGTGGCTCCCCACGCGAGGGGTCGGAGTAATGCTGGCCGATCTGACCTACCGGCCCACTACCAGCAGGTGATCGGCTGTGGGAACACGCCAGCCTGCGGCCCGCAAGCGAGGGGTCCACCTCGTCAGCCACACCACGGACATCTCCACTGAGGGAATCACCTGTCCAGCAGTCTCACCCAGGCTGACCGAGTGGGTACCAGAGCTACTCGACAAACTTCGGCCATTCACCGAGCGGACCATCCGCGAGCACGCCACCACGGATCCGTGGCGGACGAGCTCCCAGCTCCTCGCCAAAATCCTGCCAGCGTGGCACCACGCGGACACCCCATGGACCGACGACGTCGCCGAAGCCGCCGCGTACACTCGGGCGATCACGACACTCGCGCTCACCTACGGAGACGAACCCAGCAGTACACGCAGTCCGTACCACCAACAGCGACACGCTAACCTTACCGACACAGTCACCAGCATCGGGACGGGCCGTGGTCCAGTCAACGCCGACCTCGGCGCGCTCGCGAAAGGACCAGTTGCACTCCATCAGGAACTCGACGATCAGCCACGTGCCCTCACACTCCTGTTGGACGGCGACGCGTGGACCAGCCTCACAGACCGCCGCACGGGCGTCCGCGCACTCGCGGCGATCGCCGTGATCGCCGACGGGTTCGACGTCAGACTCGTCGCCTCCCCTGCGGTCCAACGACATCTCTCGAAGCGGTATCCCACCTGGACCGAGTGTCACCTCGATCTTACTGCCAGCCGGGATCGGTCCCCCCATACCGACCCCGCCCAGACTGCCGCGGTCGCGTGGCAGGCCATCCGTGATCTCGACACCGAGCCAGGGAAACGCCGCCTCCTCGGGAACCTCAAGACAGAATACGCCCGGAGCTACCGGGATCTCACCACCGATCACGCGATCGATGTCGCTGACGGTACCATTAGCAGGTATGTCCTCGAGCTCGAAGACCGTGAGTTAGTCACGGTCAACCGCCGTGGCCAACATAATACGGTCCAACTCACCAATCTGGGACACCAGGCCGTCAAGCAGTGTCTCGACGACAACAACGACCTCGTCCACCCGGATCAGCGCCGGCTCGATGGGTGTCTTACTGCGACCCCTCAACAATCCACAAGTACAGTGTCGCCCCGCCGAGAAGGGGAAAAGACACCCACTCCCGACGATTGGATGGCGGCAACCGGCGATCCAGATGAAGACGCCGAGTACGTCCAGTGGCTCAGTGGCCCTGCAAACGCCGCAACCCACCTCCACGAGCGATTCACCACCGTCGCCGACGACGATGCCATCACACTCGTCGACGACCAACCGCATCCGTTCGACGACGGCCGCGTCGCGTACCTCAGCCACACCAACGATGAAACCCTCGTCGTGCTCCAGTGGGGTGGGCCCTTAGCTACCCTGGGACGTCTCGCGGGAGCCTTACTGAGCGAGAAAGCCCTCTCGAAGATCCTCACTCCATCACAACTCGGTCACGAATTCGAAGCGATCGACGACGACACCCAAGCGTATCCTGTCGAGCGCATGCTCCGCCGTGGTCACCAAGTCGGCTGGTACAGCGACACAGAAACCACCTACGGCGCGTGGCGTGAGCGAATCACAACGGTTCGAGATCGGCTCCTCGCACAAGTCGCCGAACTCACGAACAGTAACGACACCGCCGCCCGTGCCAACCTCTTCGAAGATCTCCACGGGCTGATCGCCTCAGCGACCCAGCTGTATCACGCAGTCGGAATCGATCTGACGACCACCCTTAGAGTGCCCGATACCGACGCCCTCGCACGCAACCCCACCCACCTCCAGGACCTCTGTGAATTCTTCGCCAAAACGGCGCCTAAACAGTCCGTCTACGGTATTCACTCGGGCTACCGCATGCTGTTCGAAGACCGGCCCGCAAAGCTGTGCCGGCGACTCCCGTACGAAACGGACCACGACGCGACGATGGATCTCACGATGTCGTGGGTGGTTGCTGGCCCGACGATCACCGCGCTCCACGACGACATTACTGCGGCACTCTCTACAGAACTCACGACGGTCCGAGAAGCAATCGCCGACGGTACCGAACACGCACCGACACTGGAAATCCCAGTCGTTGACGGCACAACTTACCCGGCGATCCGGCGGGTGATCGACGAGGTCGCGATGACCCACGACGTACAGTGGACACCCCGCGAGCGACAGCGGCTCGTGCGGCTGTGTCTCCGTTCGTTCGGCCCGTCGGACACCAACCAAGCGTGTCCATACGACGTTGTGGAGAGCCTACAACGGACACTCACTGAGGCACAAACGCCGACGCCTGCCGACATCGAACGCGCAGCAACCACCCTTCCGGCCACACGCTTCCGACCCGATCTGACCCCGACAGCGACGAGGCTGTACGCAACGTTGCTCAGAGCGGACCAGCCACTCGGCCGCTCCGAGCTGATTGACCGGGCCGGTATCTCCGCGAGCAGTTACGACCGGCGATTGAGCGACGTTCGCGACCTCGAACGCGTGAGTGCCGTTCACGTTGACGGCCACCGGCAATGGATCGTCGACGACGCCTCTACACAGGCCACGGCGCGTGTGCCACCATCGGTGTGGCCGTCCAACAGGGGATGTACAACTGTCCCGCTGGCGACGCATCGACAGCCCACGACACCCGCGCAAAACAGCGCTTCAACTGTCGGCCGTAGCGGGTGTAACCACGACGACACAGCGAACTGGTGGCAGATTCAGACACCCACAGCAGCAACTCCATCGGCGCCAGTCTCCTACTACAACCTCGGGTGAACAGTGCAACCAGCCGACCCGGAAAGGCAGAATGCTTATCATTGCCTGACTTGAATCCTCGGATCATGAAAGCAGTCGTACTCGCGGCCGGCAAGGGCACGCGCCTCCGCCCGCTCACGGATGACAAGCCCAAGGGGATGGTGGAGGTCGACGGGAAACCCCTCATCACCCACTGCTTCGATCAGCTCATCGAGCTCGGCGCCGACGAACTCATCGTCGTCGTCGGCTACATGAAGGAGGTGATCATCGACCACTACGGCGACGCCTACGAGGGCGTCCCGATCACCTACACGCACCAGCGCGAACAGAACGGGCTCGCCCACGCGCTCCTCACGGTCGAAGAGCACATTGACGACGACTTCATGCTCATCCTCGGCGACAACATTTTTGAGGCGAATCTCCAAGACGTGGTCCGTCGTCAGCGTGAGGACCGTGCAGATGCCGCCTTCCTCGTCGAGGAAGTCCCCTGGGAAGACGCCTCTCGCTACGGTGTCTGTGACACCAACCAGTACGGAGAGATTACGGACGTCGTCGAGAAGCCGGAGGACCCGCCGAGCAATCTGGTGATGACCGGCTTCTACACCTTCTCGCCCGCCATCTTCCACGCGTGTCACCTCGTCCAACCCTCGAACCGCGACGAGTACGAAATTTCTGACGCGATCGATCTCCTCATCCAGTCTGGTCGGACGATCGACGCTATCGGCCTCGACGGCTGGCGTATCGACGTCGGCTACCCCGAAGACCGCGACCGTGCCGAAGAACGACTGAACGAGGAAACCGACGCCGCAGACGAAACGGAGAAAACTGACGTGGAAGATGCGCCCGACACCATCGTTGACTCCTAAGACTCACTGCGCACGTAACTGGCGCCGCTGCTGTGAGCAGGAGCACGGTCCCAATTAAGAAGTGCGCGATTGCGGGGACCATACGAATGATCCGATAGAGAACAGAAAAAACCCGCAGTTCACAGCGCTACCTCATCCTACTCTCTCGGCGTGGCCCGAGAGATCGGAACTCTCCCGCCATCACGAGATGGCTTTGTCGTCTCAAACGACTACATGTCTTGGTTCCACCCAGCAGGTACGGCAACATTACTTCACGCAAGAAATTATTCCTTGAAGCAAGAATTATATCTATCGCCTCGCAAGAAGACGTATTCCTGACACAGCGTCCACCGATGGCCCCCCTTCGTTCGATGACCCGTTTAGCGGGGATAATGTCGAACAGCGTATCTATGGGACTATCCTCCAGACCCGAGAAGCATCAACGGCGAGTACTATTGCCGAGCGGGTAGAGTGTGACCCGAAGACTGCTCGAAAGTACCTCAGCTGGTTCACGGATCTCGGCATCGTCACACGTCATAACGGTCATCCAACCACCTATGAACGCAATGACGCATACTTTGAGTGGCGACGCATCAACCAGCTCGCTGCAGACCACTCCGTCGAAGAGTTACAGGGAAATGTTCTCGAGTTGACTAAACGAATTTCCGACTACGAGGACGCGTACGACGCTGCAACACCGGCTGCGGTTGATGCCGTGGCTATGGCGGAGGCGAGTGACGAACGAACGATCGACGTCGTGTACAGTGACCTCGCCGACTGGGCAACCGCACGGGAGGAACGTGAGCGCTACGAACGCGCTCGCCAACAACGTGCCAGCGCCGACGGCGGACAAGTCTCCGGGTAGCTCCCTCGATGGTGCCACCAACAGGTGACGGCGGAAGCCCTGCCCCAATTGATCGCCCGATCCTCAACTTCCTCCAGACTGCTGTGTTGAATAGATGCTGAGTCACGGTTACAGCGGCTCACACAATGGTTCTATGTTGGTAATGGCGAACATCAAGACGATTTCACGGAACTGCCGATACCAGCCAAGCGCTCGCACGGCATCGTCGAGCGAGCGCTTGGTTGTCGAGTAGGATGTTTCGGCCATCCACCGCTGAGAGTAGCCCTTTGCCCGGTTCAGAGCGTTTTTCGCGGTTGCGTTCGCTGACGAGCCGCGATAATGAACGAGGTAATCGATGTCGTGTGCGGCGATTTCGTACTCGGTGTGCCAGTCTTGGAAGCCGTTGTCGGCGGCGACGGACTGTAGGTCGTCCGCGTTTCGGCGGACGACCTGCGGTCCGGTCTTCGTGTCATGCTTCCACCGCGCTGTGATGTGAACGTCGAGAACAGCTAGTGATTCCACATCAGTCAATGTCGTCACTTTCAGCGTCTGTATCGTCCGTCCTGCCCGCTGGCGAACGTACGAGGAGGCACGTCGCCGGTCGAAGAACGTGCTGTCGAGCGCAGCGTGTCTGGACTGCGGGTGCTGCTGCGCGGAAACGCGCAGCAGCGCCCGCCATACCCACATTTTCAGCCGATCAAACGACTTGTAGATCGTGCTGTAGTCTGGGAGATCGTCTGGATCTAAGCCGAGTGCGTCACGAATCTCGGCCATATACTTCAGCCGATTCGGCGTTTCTCGGTAGCTGTGGCCGTCTTCGAGCCGAAGACAGTGTAGCACAACGTGTTTCCAGCGGGCGAACCCGCCGCTGGCGGGCTCACCCGCGTGCTTTCCCAACGCTTGTTTGACTAGGCGGTAACACTACTCAACGAAGTCGAGGAGATCGACTTCCATGGACAGAATTGATTTCCTCGGCTTCGTTCTTCTGCTCCGTGATAACAGCTGATTAGATCGCTATTCAACACAGCACTCTCAAGAAGAATCGTGTTCGGTATAGTCATCGTACCACTCGAAGATCTCATCTTCATCAATGCGCCAGTGTCCACCCTGCCCCATTTTTTTATTACAAAATCTTCGAAAGCTCACAATCATGTCATGGTCAACCTGATCCGCACCAAATACATCACAAAGCATCGCCGCAGCCAACTGGGTTGGACCTGCACCACGATACCCCCAACTGAGGCTGCCAGATGGTGAATAATCATAGAGGTCGGTTTGTGGATCCAAGTGGTGGCCATTCACCGTAACGACACGCCGGTTTTCGGTCGTATATCGGCCGTCATACACCGAGTTGAAATAGTGATCGGAGTCATATTCGAGGCTGCTACCGTCTTCGTTGAGGCGTTCTGTGGCCTTTTCGATGTTCTTTCGGATAGCCTGTGTTGATGTCTGCCGTTCTGTTGCCCAATTGGGGACGGTCTTATTGTGAATTTCAACCAGCCAATAATCAAGTGCTTGTGTTGGCGTGACCCCTTTTTTGATCAGTTCTGTTAGTAATGTCCCCATAAACTGGGTCGCATGAGCCCAGTCCTGTGGGACCTTAATTATCCATGTATCACCCTCCCGAGAAGGCCTCTCAGTAAAATTCCTGAAGATCTCATTTGCCATTCTTGAATGCATCTTGTGAATAAGTGACAAATCTGATACAAAGTCAATTTTGTCACTTAGCCCTTCTATGAGTATTCCCTCACGATCGTCAAAAATGATGTAATTAGATGACTGCCAGAGAAGATGAATATCATCGGTGCCAGTTGTCGCACACCCGAGAATATACTTCAGATTTGCTTGTAGTGTATTTTGTGCATTTTTCAAGTCATCGTTGACCAGCGTTAATTTCTCGAGAAATTCAGTTTCAATACCTAGATCTGGATCTTCCACGATATTGGCGGAATGTTGACGAAGCGTATTCTTGAGTATCTCTTTGTCGATTGGGTGATTTACATTCATGCCCTCATGTTCTTTTTTGAGTATGAAAATATCGACGGTACGGTGATTGAGTCGATTAAGTGAGCCTCTGAACATATAGAATACTCAGCGTCATTGCGTCGCCGCTAATAGAGGCCCGATGCAACATCGCACCTAGGCAGCAATTGTACCGATAAGCGCTGTTAACGGTAGCCTTAGTCCAACAAAGAGAAGTCTCAAATTGAATATATAATTTGTATGTGTGTTCCAATTGTAAAGTATACCAACCTCAAGTACCGTATCTAGAACTAATTCCTTCGGAAGAGTTATATCTAATCGCATTTTATCAGTCTTTTACACAGGCTCAAAATCGGACAGAATAGGTCACCAAAATCAACTATACACAGTTGGCTGAGGCTGACAACGGGCCTAATTGGATGAGGAATCGGATCTATAAAGACAACAAAAAGACAAATGAAAGACCGTACACAATCGCGAGAAAACAAACGAACAGCCGTCAAACTGTCCACGAGCAAGGACGCCGAGATCGATCATCACGGGCAAGGAATTGACACGCTAAGTTCCATCCTCAACACAGACGAACAGAACTCGTTTCGCCGGAAGCTCACTCAGCTGGTTTGCCACAATTTGCGAATCAGTTTCTTTTTGGGTGTCATTTTTGCAGGAGGGGGGTTTGCATTAATCCAACTCCGCTATCTGGCTGAGGTCGGTATTGCGTACTTCCTCGGGCCAGGAGCCGGAAGCGAAAGTCTCGTCGATGTGATAATTAACGGCCAACTGATGCCAAACATCATAACGCAACTGAAGCCAGTGGTAGCTACGGGGCTGCTCACCGGTGTGCTCTTGCCGGGAGTCCTCCTTCTGGGTGCAATAATGGGGTTGGCGGGAACCACTAACATAACTCGGGTGCTTCGGGGGTATGCACTTGTCACGCCGTCACCGGCACTCGAAGACGATGTCAGTGTGACTGTCCAGTCTGTGGAGTCTGGCTCTAAGATCACATATAGCACGTCGACACCGGAACTCAAGCAAGCGATGGACTGGTTGTATCCGGAAACGACGGCAACGACAACGACACCATCCTCGACAGTGTCAGCAGCGTCTTCACCCGAACGGGTATCGATTGTTGAGTTCTATCACGCACCCTCTGGCGTCTCGCTAAGCGGCTTCAAGGAGACGCACACAATTGAGCGACTGATGCACAAGCTCAGTGGCATCGATGCTGACTGGACGGTACAAATAATGGTTGGGAATGGCGTCAAGCCGTATGAGGCGTCCTACACCGACGAGACACTGACGCCGGTCAAGCGGGCGCTCGCATCGTCTGAGGCTCGTGATTTCGACCCTGACGCACCAGAACATGATCCGGTCTGGACAGCAAATCTTCGCCTGCTGGCCGTCTACGATGACACTAATTCTGAGTCGGTCAAAGAGACACTGTCAGCACTCGCCAAAGAAGGTGTGGTTACGATCCCTGGAACAGCACCGATTGCAGGAACACATAGGGACATTCCGGTCTCGGAGCTAACTGAATTATCTTCGTCGACAGGCAGGCGTGGTGGTGTGCGCGAGAAGATCCGTGGTGACAGTGTCGGTGATGTCGTGGCTGATATCGAAGACCGAACCATCCGGACGAAGCGCCGCCACTCCGGACAACTTCGTTCACAGACGGTTGGTCTCCGTGTCCCGAAAGCGGGTCTTCGGAGCCTGCTCGAGGTCCGGGAAGATGTCTTTGAGTCGATCGACGCTGAGTTTACCGGGGATCCATACGGCGAAACCACCGACTCGATGACACGCGAGCAGGAAGGGATCTTTTTGCAAGATGCCGATTCGGTGTACTATGCCACTGAGCACAACGAGAACGAATCCAGTGGGGATAGCGAGATCGACTCAACGACGTCACCGGGTGATACAGAACAATAACACCCAACCAGCCTACCAGTCGGCAGTCCCTCACTACAGGGTGGCGGCGCTGTCGGCTCGTCTGAACCGTCATATTGGTTAAGCACACTCTCAGCGATACCCAGCGGCTAAAATCCAGTAAGACCTCCGCGACTCACACCATGTCAATTTACGATCCACACGCACTGCCGGGCCTTCTCGTTGGCGAGGAAGCGACGGCCACTGATGGCCCACCGCGACCGGTGATCATTCCTGAAGAGGTTCTTGATCGCCACTGCCTAATCACCGGACAAACCGGTGCCGGAAAGAGCTCGACAGCCACACAAGGTATCAGGACTGGACACACATCGACGGACGGTGCAACCATTGTTCTTGATCCAAAAGGGGACGGCTGGCCAGACATGATCGGCCGCGCATTGTATCATGACCAAGTCGTCTACGGGTCGCGTGACGCCGAGGACGCATTTGAGGATGTCTTATATTTCGATAGCGAGATTGGCCTACCACAGGCTCCACTGTTTGATATTCGGCTACAACTCGACGTCGGCATCAGTCGGATTGATGCGGTGACAGCCGTGATTGATGATCTGTTAACGACCCTTGAGATCGTCTTTGAGGGTGATGATGACGCCGTCCGGGCCCCGGACGTGATCCGAAATCTCGTGATGGCGTTATTTGACCCCGAGTATGGGACTGATGCGTTCGGGCTCTCGACGTTGTATGACGCAGTTATCACGCTCAAAACTGAACGAACCGTTCCGGAAGCGAGCCCAGAGTGGCTCAAACAACTCACAAAGAGTCTCACAAGTGGACCCGATCGCCTCTTTCGAGCAATCGCAGAAGGGGCGCAGACCCGCGTGGAGAAGCTGTTCCGAGATCCGTACCTGCGGGCAATGTTCGATTCAATACCGGAAACCAGTACGGATGGCTTTCGGTTGCATCGATGGTTGGATGAAGATGTCGTCATCATCATCGATCTCAGTGAGATTACGCCGCGCGCACAACGCATGATTGCGAACACACTGTTGTTTTCGCTCTGGCGTGCGCTCCGTAGCCGACAGGCAGCACTTGGCCCCCGAGACGAGCCCGCGTTAGTCACACTCTGGATTGATGAGGTTCCCCAGCTCCGTGTCCAGGGTGTGTTATCAGAGCTCCTCGCAATGGGACGCGGGTTCGGGTGCTCAGTCATCCCACTTCTTCAGTTTCCACAGCAACTGCGTGCTGGAGCAAGCGACATGGGTGACCGCTCATACCGTGAACTACTTACCAACGTTGGGTCCATCCTCAGTGGCCAAGTGATGGACGCACCGGGGCTTGCAGAGAAACTTGCTGTTCGTGACCGATCGCCTGCCGAGACACAGGCGTTGCTTGGTGAATGTCCCGATGATCGGTGGATTGTCTCACCGGCCACGGATCGGTCACTTCCGACCCAACGGAGTCCGACGGCAGTGATCAATGACCCGCCGCTTCCACCGGGGCATCCAAACGGGCAGGCTCCGTTCACACCTTCCGTTGAAGCCGACTTTTCACACGCATGGTCTCAGCTTCGGGATCACACTCACGACGACTTTGGAGTGACACCAACCGGCTATCACACTCGCGAAGAGCCACAGACGCCGGCAGAAGACATTAAGCGTGGTCTCCGGCATACACTATGGTTAGGTTCACAGTCACTCCCAGAGGGGGTTGAGTACGCGACGAATAAAGATAGTCTTCGCTGTGCAGACTGCGGTTCACAGTTTTCGCCGCGGTTCGAGCGGTTGGTGGATGCAATCCGTCACTGCCAGGATTCAACTAAGGATGATGCGACATCACTTCCAATTACCGATATTTGGCTCGAAGACGTGACTGTTGAGCGTGTTCGCGCCTGCCCGTTGTCGATTACCGAAGTCATGTTCCTCCGGCTCATGGAGCGCGCTCGACGGCGGGCGATCGACTCGCGTGCCTGGGACGTGCGCACCGACTCAATGTACCCACTTCGCGCAACTGTCGGACTCACCGGCCCGGAGCCAAAAGACGAGCTCGCTGAGGCAGGCTACATCACACCGCAGTCCGAACTCCAAGGCGAATATTACCGCCTGACACCGAAAGCGCGGACGCTACTGCAGCGGCTCCGAAATGGCGCCGACCCACCCGAACCCAAACGCGGCGATCCCGAAGAATCAGTCCTACACATCAAAGGCGTCGAGCTGGCGGTGCAGGCGCTCGAAACAGTCCGTGATGAGCCGGCAAGTCCGGTCGAACAGGTCGAACGGTACTGGGTCCCTCCTGAGTCAGAAGCGCGGATCGATGTCGTCGGGCTTGACGGCGACGGCCAGCCGCATATCTGTGTCGAAGTTGAACGCGAAACACATGATCTGTCGACAGGCGTGCTCACCGATGCCGATGCGATGGCGGCGTGTGACCCTGCGGTGAGCTTGTGGGTCGTCACCAACCGCAGACTTGGACACACCGTTGTCGATCACCTTGCGCATCCTGCGACTGGGGAGCCACGGATTACCCTTGACGCCCACGGCGTCCGGAGCGACACAACAGCGCTTACAACGTATGATCTCGATGCCCCTGGGTGTTCGACGTTGGTGACGTATGGCCAGGTTGACGCGCAGACGATTCGTGACGCGATCGGCTCCGAGTGATGGTTCCTCGCGCGTCACCGCGACGGTGAACAATGCATACCGATGGCGTCTGTGTCACCGAGCGCTTCACGAAGAGGCGCTTAGTCAGTCCCAGATCGTTTTGTACCCGGCGTCACCGATACCACCGTCAGCTGTGAGGATCGCAGTAGTCTCTTGTGCGCGATGACTGGCGACGATCAGGCTGTCGTGGATGTTAAAACTCGACGCAGACGGGCGCCTCGGGCCTGTATTCATCGGGAGAACCGCCGCCTCGTTCGCCGAGAAAGACGATAGCGATGAGTTCCCCGCGTGTGAACCGTGCTTCGTACGACCAGTGAAATCCGTCTTCGATGCCGTCGCTCCGTCCATGGAACTCGAAACTGCCGTGCATATTGTGATCGAGCCAGAACTCCTCGTCGACGGTCCGGGAGTTCGGCGCTCCAAGACCGATTCCCCGTTGGATGCGGTCACCTGGGTCGGCGTCATCACAAAACGAGGCGTACTCGTCCCACGATCCGAAGCCATGATCGGCGGCCACCGCCTGCTTTTCCTCAGACGTTTTCTCACGGAACTCTCGCTCGCGTCGCAGAAGCCGTCCGTCTGCGGTAATCTTGTACGCTCGCATGGCTGGCCGACCAATGTCTTTCGTCTGCCACCCGATATCGGACGGACTAGCCTCGGCTGGGAACTTCGGTAGCCTGACGCCATCTGCGACCAGCACGTCGTCGTACAGGCCCATGCTAGGGTATCTTTGAACGCCGACAGACAAAACACTCTCCCAACTCGATACGGCTGTCTCGACGGTCCGCCGGTGATCGACGGGGACGACCAGCAGACACGTGACATCACGTATGTAGCCAAGATGGTGGATACGAAGCGGACGCTGCTAACGTCGGAGGCGGCCAACAGCAACGTGGTGAACGTCAGGAGTTCGAACAACGCCGGCGCTAAGACTGTAGCGGCCTTCTTGTACTGAAACCCGGAGAACGATCGCCACAACGGACCCGAACAACTATTATGAACACGATAATATTATCGCACGCATAATGATAAACAGAGAAACTGAACTCGAATGGCTCACGTCGCATCTCTCACGAGCCGAGCGACAGCTCCTCGTCGTATACGGGCGACGGCGGGTAGGGAAGACGACGCTGGTGACGACGGCGCTTGACGCACTCGAAGACACGTCAGTCTACTATCTCTGTGACGAGCGGGGCGCAACGCACAACGCTCGGCGATTCGCGGCACAGTGCGCTGCTGCGTTCGACGATATCACTCCGGATGTCGACGGGTTCGTCGAGGCGTTTCAGTATCTCACGGCGCGCGTCGACGGGCCGTGCGTGGTAGCGTTAGACGAGTTCTCGTATCTCGTCGACGAGGACGACACGATCCCGTCAGTGTTTCAGACCGTTGTCGACGACGTACTCGCAGGAACGGACGTCTCGCTCGTGTTGTTGGGCTCGTCGATTTCGATGATGGAGGAGGGCGTGTTGAGCTACGAGAGCCCACTATACGGGCGCCGAACCGGACAGTGGGAGCTCGCTCCACTCTCGTTCGCGGACGTTCGCGCGTTCTTCCCGGACGACGATCTGGAGACGCAGATCCAGCTGTATAGTGTGCTTGGAGGCGTTCCCGCGTATCTCGAACAGTTCGATCCAGGACTGAGCCTCCTCGAGAACATCGAGCAATCCATCCTCTCGAAAGGTGAGTTCCTGTACGAGGAGCCGGAGTTTCTCCTGCGGCAGGAACTCCGTGAGCCCGCGACGTATATGGCGATCCTCGAAGCCATCGCCGGTGGCGCGACACGCGTTACCGAGATCGCCAACGAGATCGGCCGTGATGCAAGCAGTCTCTCCCGGTATCTCCAAAACCTCACGCAGTTGGCAATCCTCAACCAGGAGCATCCGGTGACGGACCCTGGCGGCCGGGGACTGTATCGGCTGACGGACGATTTCCTTCGGTTCTGGTTTCGGTACGTGGCACCCAATCGAGGAACGCTCGAACAGGGACGGACGGCACCGGTCCGATCGGCGATCGCCGAGACGCTACCGACACACACGAGCCAGAACTTCGAAACTGTGTGCCAGCAGGCGGTCCAGACGCCGGCGTTCCCCGTCTCCTGCTCGCGGATCGGCCGCTGGTGGTACGGCGGCGAGGAGGTCGACATCGCTGGGGTTGATCGGGGGACTGGGACCTTGCTCCTCGGGGAGTGTAAGTGGACCACGGAACCAGTGGGTCGCCGGGTGTTCGACGAGCTCACGACGCTCGAATCGGAGGTCCGGTGGCAAGGAACCGACCGAGAGGTACGGTACGCGCTCTTTTCGCGGGCCGGCTTCACGGACGAGTTACGGGCCGTGGTCGACGATCGTTCCGACGCGTGGCTGTATGGCATCCCGGAGCTTGCGACGCTGTTCGACTCCGATCGGTGAGCGGGCGGTACTCTGCGACCCGAGTTTCCTAAGAGAGGCGATTCCAGCAGGAGTCACTCGGGCCGCGGCATCGATTCGAGTTCGGCGACCTCACCGGTCTTCTCCACACGAGCGTCCTGCCGCTGCCACGCGTCTGCCGGAAACGGGTCGTTTCGGTCGAACAGCGCTCGCGCCTGCGAGGTGAGCTGGTAGAACTTGTACGGGTACCCGCGCACGCGATTGCCGGGTGCAACGACCAGTTCCGCGACGACGCCGACCTCTCGTAAATCTCTCCGCCTTACAGCGATTCAATGCAGCCTGTCAACCCGTCGGCGGAGGACCTCTGGGATTGTGATCAGCCCTCGACCGCTGATGTTCTTGAATCACTTGGCGTGATCCGTGTCGACCGATCTGGCCGAGAAAATGGAGTTCAAATCGATCCGGCGATGCTCGTCAAAGCAGACGATCCGATAACAACGATCCCACAAGCGGAGTACCACGCACCAGTCAGAACTGCTCTGTTGAATCCGATGACTGCACGGGGATCACGATCTCTGAAGAGGTGATTATCTCACGCTTCGTCATCGAGGAGTTGGATCGCTCCGCCCAGTGACCTTGGTCCTCACTCTCTCTGTCAAGATTCCATCTCTGAATTCACTCGACAGCGCTCCAGAACCGAGTACAGAGTGACCCGATCCCACCGCCTTCTGCGGATTCAACAGAGCAGTGTTAGAGTAATTTGTGATCGGTCCAAAGTACTATATTCCTTCAACGTATCTGTCTGAACATGAACAACCAACGCCCGCCAGCGGAGTTTACAGATATCAACGAGGCGGTTGGGGAAAAATGGGAAACGGAAACGACGCCCTACGAACGTATTCGACACGTCATTGGACATACATATCGTCCTCTCTCAGCTGAGGCGGTCGCTGACGATGCACGGACCGCTCCGAAGACCGCTCGAAAGCATCTGAACACACTTGCAGACGAGGGATTCGTCGAGACGACACCCGGCGAACACGGTAGCACGCTCTATCGGCGCTCACCCGAATCGCTCGTCGTCGAACAGGCTGCCGACATCCTTGCACACGTCTCGACCGACGAACTGGCCACACGTATCCAAGAAATGCGCGAGCAGCTCACCGAGTATCAGGCTGAATTCGGTGTCGATTCCCCTGAAGAGTTGGCCATCAACCAAACGAATCAGGCTCTCGCCGAGTCCGGATCTCCACAAGAAGAGATCGACCCCGAGCGGATTCGTGAGTGGAAGACGCTCCGTCGGAACCTTGCGTTCGCGAACGCGGCCCTCTCGATTGGCAACGCCGAGCAGTTTGTCGACGGCGATCGTTCAACAAATGATAGCGTCCCGGCCTGAGCGATGGAGGACTCCGCAGATCAAAACGAACACCATACGCTTCGCGGAGCGACGGACCGTCCGGCACTTCTGACGATTCGCGACGTTGTCGAGGAAATGGAGCCGCTTGCGACAGCCGAACTTGACGACTATCTTCATCCATCTGTCCTCGAAGTTGTGCTCGACGACGGGTTGTGTGTGGCAGACGAGGCTCGGATTGACATCCAGTGGACGACACGAGCTGACTACAAATTTCACTACACGGACACGGACGGCGTGAATTTCTGGTGGGGAAAGCATCCACATGCGGGAGACTACATTCACGTCAGTAGGCTCGAACACTATCATTCGCCGCCGACTGCGAGCTCAGATCTGGACGCCGTCGAAGAATCCTGTATCAGACAGTCTCCCGAGGAACTAGTCACTCGCGCCGTCTGTAAACTCTGGCGGGTCGCCTACCACAGAAATTCGTATGCGCCGCTCAATGCTGGTCAAAACCCACCGTAAGCCGCCTCGGGTGAGCGACAGCAACTCGTCCAGCTGTGTCTCCACTCGTTCGGTCTATCGGCACTACCCACCAAGCATGTCCGTACGATGTCGTGGTGGACCTCCTCCGAGCGCTGAACGACCCTCATTCTCCGACGCCTGCCGACATTGAACGCGCCGCGGCGACACTCCCGGCCACACGCTTCCGCCCCGACCTGACCCCGACAGCAACGAAGCTGTACGCCACACTGTTCAAAGCGGATCAGTCGCTCGGCCGCTCCAGATCGAGCGAGCCGGGATCTCCACAAGGAGCTATGACCATCGTCTGAGTGATGTTCGCGACCTTGATTGGGTGAGCGCCATTCAAGTGGCCGGCCACGGTGGATTGTCGACAATATCTCACCGCGAACCACAGCGTGGGAACCGCCAGTGACCGTGCCGTTGAACAAGAGATACGACCACTTCACTGAGTGCCGATTCTGGTGACATGGTCAGTACACGTCGCGTCGTTGAAATAGAAATCCCCCCTCAAGGAATCTACGTTAGCAGACGAGTAGGGTGCGATAGTTCACTGGTGTGGCTTTTATCGGATTGATGTAACCGGACTTTGCCCTAACGTCTCAGTATCTCCAATCTCATCGGGGTCAATATCTGACTTATCAATGAGATGTACAATGACTTTTTCGAGCATCTCGACCCGATGCTGGAGGTCAACCTGTGTGCGTTCAAGCTCCCGTGCGCGGTTCTCACCATCTGACAGGCGTGAATAGACTTCCTCCATCTCTTCGTGTTCGCTCATCACACCCAACTCATCATGCTCGGAAATAAAGCTGGCCATATCATAATCTCTTTGACAGCAACATGTGCTGTCAAATAAGATTGATTGCATTTTTTGCCACTATTAGTTCCACAGAAGTAACCGGAATAATGTTCTCAGCGGTGATGCTGACAGGACGGTGTTCAGATACGGATGGAGAGTGAGGCGAAACGATCTGTGAGTGGTTCATGCTGGAAACCGCCCTCCTCCACGGAGATAGCGACTGTTTCGAATTAGATTTCTGGAGAGGCAACACCCGAGTGGGCGATAGATACTTTTTGTGGGGTGTGAACCCGACTCATTGTACACGCTGCATACAACTCTCGGCCACACGTTGACCGTGTATGCGCACTGGCGAGATGACCGCAACCGAATTGACAGCCGATCCGTACACCCGACAGCGGCTTGCACTGACACTCACCCCGCCTAAGATCCCGCCACGAGTTGGCGAAGCACTCCTCTTACAGTTCGTGAGCGCGCCGGTGGCGACCGTCGATCAAGCGGTGCGCCCGCTGCATCTCGGGCTCAGACTCGACAGACGAATCCCAGCGAGTTCCGCGTTCACCACACTCCGTACAGCCACTGGTAGCGTCGGGCTCATCTACTGTGAGGCGGCCGACCACACAGCCGCTCTGCACACGGGCGGTACGAGCCCGATTACGGATCCAGACACTGCCTTGACGGCGTATTCGTCGATCAGGTTTGCTGGGCCAGATCTCCAAGAGGCAATTGCACAAGGGATGACAACGGGCGAGGTTCCAGAGTGGACGACTGACGGCACCCATCCAGCACCGGGCGCCATCACCGTGACGTGGCGGACGTCTCCTACCCGGCGCCGTGGTGCGTCCGACGATATTATCCCCGAACTGGCGCTGGCAGTTGACGGGGTGGTCACTGCAGATCGCACAGCTGATCGCTGGCTCACCGACACGCGGCTCCCCACGATCGATCCGGTTGAGCCCGCATTTGCCGGCGTGTATCTCGAGTACGCTCGGCAGCGACCAACACCACTCTCTACGGCGGCCCGCGAGCAGCTTGAGAAGATGAACACCGCGACGGAGATCGCCCACGATGTCGACGCCGACAGTACCGAGTCACCGACACAGACCGGCGGAACAGACACCATCGAACGACTCGCAATCGCAAGTGCGCGACTCGAACTCTCCGACATGGTCACGCCAGCCCACGTTGAGACGGCAGCGGACCTGTATGCCAATATGTTGCATGTCGATTAGTCGTCGTGAGTACTAGTGATTGCCTCCTCGCCGTTTGCCGCGAGGAGAGGGTCACAGACAGCGAGCGGTATCCGACCTCACTCGTCGATGAACTCCCAAGGACGTAGCGAGCCAGTTGATCGACTACACTTCTGGTTACGAACTACGGGCCACGATGATCGCCACAGTGACCGTAGCGTGTGTCTCCCGGACGCCTCACTGCACTCGTGGGGTTCCTGTTTCGATGACCCACTGTACACGAGATCGAGGAGAATGTCCACGACTACGTGGTGGGAAAAATCACAGCCACACCATCGAACGCCGCCGCCGCCGAGTTCCCCTACGCGCCTACCAGCGCCCCAACAGCAATGAGCGCGAGAGCCCACCCATGGGTCGGCCCGGCGTGAAGCCGGTCACCAGACCGAGTGATACAGCCAGCCGCCTCCAACGGCTCAAGATGACTCCGTTTGAGATTCGTCTGCAGAATCGTCACAGAGCGTGTTGCCGCAGCCGTGGGGGTCACGTCGTGTTCGATCGCGTACTGGAACTCAGCAACCGTCCGCAACTGCACGCCAGCGGGCGCACAGGCAACGGCGAGGATGATGCTGCGACGACGCGCATGCGAGAGCACATCGAACAGCGTTGCCAACGAAGTGTCAGTGTCAGTCATGGTGGATAGTGAGCTGGATATCAGCAACCGGTTCTCGGTCAGTCACGCGCCACGCACACCCTGTCCACTCGTCGACGATACGCCACCAGCCATCGGCGTGCGTGCGTGGTTCATACCGGACCTGACGCCGGGGTTGACGCTCGGGTGTGTACTGAATCGCGAACCCGGAGGCAAGCACCTGTACACACGGTTGATCAGGAGTCGAGACGACGCTGTCGGTCGAATTTGGTTCTGCGTGGTCAGTCATCTGTAGACACGGTCAAGCGAACATGACCGCACCCATTCCGGATCCACAAACTGCAGTCACAGCCGCAACCAACACATCCACGAACCGAACGCTCGCAGGCCACGGTTTCGTCGCGTGCCGCGGTCTCACCGCGGCCGACAGAGTGAATCGAGATCAGCAGCACTGGCGAGAGCATCAACAATACCAGACAGTGACCCGATCGCGGTCAATACAGGGGACTCACGAATTGCTCAGGATAGATTAACAATAGTTGGTAATACAATCTCGTTGTTCCGAAGTGTTCATGAAAGTAGAGTGTCCGGGAGATACTGCGAGCAATCGACCGGGATCGCTTCCCACGCTGCCTGAATCGCTTGATATCCTGTCCAGCCTTCCCCTCGAAGCATCTCGCCACAGGCCTGACAAAACTCCGCTACAGTACACTCTCCGTCGTCTAGTAGCAGATACAGCAAAAACGTGGGAGCAACTGCTTTTCCAGTCGTCTCGTCGGTGTCACCGAATACTCGATTAATAGCCCGACGCCCGTGCGTATCCATCAAAATAGCGAACCGATACACCTCTGTATGCTGCTCACTTTCCATCTTCACGGACTTCTCCCCAGCATCCTCTCCATGCGGTCGAGGAACACACGGAACCGTCGTAAACGACTTCTCCTCGTCGTCGAACGGCTCAAGTGCCCGCTTACTCCCGTCGTGGACCCACCGCTCTCTCGTCCCGTCAGGCGCGTACTCAGACATCTCCCGAACGTGGCGCTTGAGTTCGTGATAGCACACGTTAGTCGTCGTCAGCTGTATATTATCCGTAATTCGAGACCAGAGACCCGTGTTCGCGACAGCAATTAGTGCGTCTGTATCAACGATAACTGGATGGCGTACATCATCCACCATCTTCACTTCTGGAACACGCCAGTCGTGTCAAGCTCCGCAGCCTCCTCAAAGGCCTCCCGCTCCCGCTCAATTTCTCCCAAGGCATCACCAAGAAGAATCTCTGCAACGTCTTCAGAAAGCTCTCCCTGCTTGTATCGCTGGTGGAGGGTGATCTTCTCCTCGTCCGAGAGGACTTCTCGGAGTTTCTCTTGAAGACCCTGTCGAGCAAGCTCACTGATGTTGATCCCACCAAGACGCATCTGATCGACAATCTGAGTCGCCTCCTTCTCACTTTCTCCCCGGAACTGGATTTTGTCGTTGTTTGTGGCCATCTTACCTCATATTCTCTCTCCGCTGTAATAGACGTTGTGACGCGCCATCCATGTCAGTACAAACTCACAGTAGTCAATACGTAGTCTTTGGCGACCGGCTGTTTCAGGCGGGAATATATCTGAACACTGGGATTTCAACAAAGCCGTTGACCGCATACACGCGTCGGCTCACGGCGTTCACCGGCTAGATTTGTTGATGTCGATGACCAGCCTCACAGTGTTGTGGACTCGTCGCTGGGGTCGTTCGCAATGAGCGCAACGTGGAACTGGATACGGTCGTACGGAAGGTACGGGTGCCTTGAGCGGTTGTCGTCATCAGTCAACTACCCCACCCTACTTCGCTCGGGCAGGTAGACTGCCACTCGCTCGTTGAGGGTGGGGCTTGTCGGTGGACGCCTAGTCCATACGGGAAAAACTCCCGGTGGGCGTGAGCGTCCCCGACACCAAGGCCAGTTGACTGGTGGCCTTCCCAGACAAACACGTGCGGCTCGCCGGGAGTGTCTCGAGGAATTTCAATCCGATATTCTTTGCCGCGTTCAAGTCCGCATTCAATGCATACCCACACGATACGCAGTTGAACTGCTTGCCAGACCGATTGTCTTCATCCACGCAGTCACAATCCGTTCGACTACAGGACCGACTCGTATACCGTGCGGCCACTTGCTCGAAGCTGATTCCATACTCCTCGAGCTTGTATGCGACGTACTCTTGGACACGTCAGAACAACCACTGCTGGAATTTCGGCTCGTTCGAGATGCGCTGTCGAATCCGAGTCAAGTCCTCAAACACGACGTTGGTTGCTCCGACAGCAACGGCGTCTGCAACGATGCAATTTGCCATGTGGTGAGCGTACTGGTCGAACCATGCCCACTCGACGCCTTGCCGAGACTGTAAGCGAAGGTGTGCAGATCGTGTCCCCGTTTCTTGGAGTTCGCCACGCAGCTCCTCGTAGGTGCTCCGACGGTGGTTGAGGTAGTCTGCGTTGCCGTGGAAGCCACCGGCGCTGGTGACTGGTGAGTGCCCGTTGACATTGAGGTCCACGCCGAGAACTCTTGTGAAGTCCTCTTGCGTGTTTGAACCATCGGCTGTCGGTGGGTACTCTGGTGCGTCTGTGTAAGAGCGGTTCATCACGGCATGGAGCCAGAACTGCTCGCCGTCGAAGACGAGCTTGCTCGTGCTGAACCCCCATCGAGAGTCACGCACATACTGGTTGTACGGCGTGGCGTTGAGGGTTGCAGGGAGTTCGTAGCGACAGTGCACGGGATCTCCATCGAGTACGGCGAACGAGGCTTTGTATCGGTGGTATGTCCCCGCTCGCTTGTCATACGTCATCGTGTACGACTCGTCAGCACGGTCTTGGAACTCGGGTTTGCTGATGCGGTCGCCGTTTTCCCATGAGGTCTTGCATGAACCGACTGCACTCACTGCGTCTTTGATGGCCTTTTGGACGAGGTTCGCGTGGAGTTCGTTGTCTGTTTTGTCGCGGAGATCGTCGTAGAGGGCGTCTTCGGCGTCGCCTTTGCTGGTCTTGAGGTCGTCTGGGTGTGTGGGGGTGTCAGGCCAGCACCAGTCGACAGTTCGGTTTTGACAGTATTGATATAGGTTATGTGTGGCGTGAAGGTCGTCCACCCAGTGATCGGGGACAGAGAGTGGGATACGCACAGTGCGGTTCGCCTTCACGCTCATGTTGTATTTATGAGACTACTAGTATTTGAAGGTGAGGTTGTAGCCATGTCGGTTTCCTCCTCGCCCTACTCGCATCACTTCGTTCGCTCCGTGAGGACGGGGCATCCACCTTGATTTCTGGTGACATCCGCCGCCGCCTGAAGGTGGAAAAATCCCGACCGCAGTTGGGATATTACGGTTTGCAGTCTACCACTTGTGCCTGCGGTTGGAGTCCGCCGGACAAGTCGTGCAGGGAGACTCCGGGCTGTGCCACCCAGCCGGTACTCCCATCTCCACCCAAACCAGGCGGAGACTCGGAATCAATTGCTGGACACCGTCCGGGTCGTCACAAGGAACCGGAGACCCATCGCAAACCGAGACCCAGCCTGAATGTGGCCTGTGTCGGTGACGGTAACGAGCCCCATGGCTGCAAGCGCCGGCAGATGCGTCTGTTCGAGTGTGTGCTCGAGTATTTGCACGGATTGCTGTTCGATTCCCTGTGGTGTCACACCAATTTCGAGAGTCCGGATCAGTTCTACAGCAGTCTGCAAGGGAACTCCATGGTCGGGTGCGATCGCAACCACCAACAGGAGGGCGCGACGACGCGGGTGACGCACCAGCGCACACACCCGCCGTCTCTCGGGGACGGCCTTACGCATCGGAGTCACCACCAGACCATGCTGACAGCGCCGATGCAGCGTCCGTAGCGGGTGGCTGTTCAGTCCGCTCGGCGGCGGGATCAACCCAGCCGTCGGCGTCGACGCGCCGCTCGTACTCGACACGCCGGTGGGGCGCGTGTTCGGGCGTGAATCTGGTGGCGTCGTCCAGTGTGGGCACTCCCGGAGGGTGTGACAGTTCGTCGGGCAATGCGATCTCGTCAACGGAAGTCTTCTTCGTCATGACAACACGGTCGAGTGAACACGACCGCACCCATTCAGGCACATAAACAGCTGACCGATGGAATTCGACACGATCGGTGCCATACGTCATGCTCCCGGGAGCATCACCATTGACGGAACCCGTGTCAACACGCCTCATTGTAGTCGCTGCAGATAACACCAACACGGCCGAGCCAGTACATATGGACCCATCTGATGCGGTCGCGGAACTCGCAGCCGATCCACAGATCTTCCGTCGGCTAGCAGCGACACTAACGCCACCAGGAATGGCTTCTACTGCCGGCGAAGCCGTTGCGCTCCAACTTGCCAGTGCTGGCCGGTCAAGCATCGACATGTCACGAGAGGAACTGCAGGTTGGCTACACAGCGACTGTCCCGACATCAACGGCGTCGCTGTGTCGACACGTGCGTGAGACGTGTGGACAGATTGCCACCCTCGGGTGTGAAGCCGCAACGAGAGCTCATGCCGTTGGCGAGCCACTCCAGCAGGGGCCACAGGTCGATACCGAGGTGCGACTCACCATCTATGACGCGATTGCACACGCCACCGCCGACCTGCACATGACGATCAGACGGGCACTCACCACCGGTGAGGTGGCGGTTACCAGTGAGACACAGTATACCACACAGTCGTCAACCGGCGCTGTGGCCGTTACCCACACACGCGCAGCTAGTGATCAGGCGCCGTTCGATCCACACCTTGCGGCGTGTCTCGATTTCGTCGTCGACCTCGACGCCGCAGCTGCCGACGAAGCGCAGCCGACCGATCAGACAGCCGCTAACCCAGCCCCAGCAGACTGTCGCCCAGTTCCGACAGCAAGGCTTGATGCGTATCTAACGGCAGTGCAGGAGACAACCCTGACAGTCACCAGCGCCGCCAAAGAGCGATGGAGTCAGTACAAACAGGCAGCTGACGCGGGTCCCGCGTGGACGCCACCTGGATCACCTTCTCCAATCGAAACGGTTCCGAAAGTTGCGGCCGCACTGGCACGGCTCGAACTCGCCGACAAAGTCTCCGCTGACCACACCACAACAGCCATCGAATGGATTGAAACTGCTACAACCTACTCGACAGTCACCGATCCCTGTCCCGACACAACCGCCGTCGAGCACCCCTGAGCAGCCGCCGCGGTACAGCGAGACCGACATATGTGCCCGCCTTCGTCCCGGTTCAACTAGGGTGGGTTCGCGATGTGTGTCACTGCAGTAGTTATCTCAGAGTCTTCCTGTCGCTGTGGTGTCGTCCCCGGTGGGGGCCAGCCGGACTGTGGGACTGTCGCTGTACGGACCGTCGGAATAGCCCCGACTGAGACAGCCACCGGAGGATGGCCATCGACCGGTTTGTGTCCACCGGTCAGTCACCTCCCACAGATCTGCATGAGAGAGATCAGCGGACCGCCTCCGCAAGGGACAACTCAGGGGACAGCTCCCGCAGCTGCCCCACATGGCCCAGCGATCCCACCTCACAGCCATCCGGTGGACACCTCGCTGTCGGAGTCGCCATACAGACAAACCGATACTCCGGCTGTAGACGGTTTGTTGCGGCCGATCACTGTCTATCGATACTGTCCGTGTCCACTGCGCGGGAGACACACCTGATAGAGATAGCGACGGGAGTCGCGAACTCCATACCCTCACAACCCTGTGGCGTCGGACCTGGGGGCTGTTCCTCCGCACCGTCCAGCGTCATCAACGCTGCCAGCCGTGAGACAGCCAGCGAGACCCGTCTGTCTGTGTGAGACACACCGCTCACGGTATCGACGGTTGCGTGAGTCACGGGAAGCCACTGCTGCAAGACAACAGTCGCGTCACCGTGTCTCCGTTCGTGATGGCCCGCTGGTCGTGACCAGTCAGTTGCGTCCAGTGTGGCCACGCTGGAGACAGACCCGTAAAGCCACGCAGAGACGCAGAGAGATGCGCTACAGTGCTGTACGCCCGTCAGCCACCACAGACAAACACTGTGGTGGTCCGCTTGCAAGCGGGTCGCCGACGCCGCCACGCACCACGGGTTATCGACCAGTGACTTGTGGTCAAATGTGTGACGGCGCCCACATAATGAGACGGCGTGAGAGTAGCTGTGAACCAACAGGTGCTCTCACGACGCTGAGCGCGCTGGCCAGCGATCATGGACGCCACTCGCCAGCGCGCCCGTGTGGACCGCTGAGTCGTCGATCCACAGGCTGTGCGACATCGGGCACTCTCACGCTGACGCGATCACACACAGGGGTCAGCCGGCCACACCGACTGCACCGTGTCACTGCACAGTGGATCCCTCGTGGCCAGCCAGTCTTGGCTCATAGATCGCGTCAGTGTCACTGCCGGTGCATCGGCATCGATCACGCCGAGCCGACGAGTCGCTGGGTAATTTAACACATCGGGCGCCACTATCCACGCTCTCACCGCACACGGATGCCGGGAGAAGACATCCGTCGGTCTCGACGGACACACCGTGTCCATTTTTCTCTCTGGCTATGCGTGGGCTGTACAGTCGTCTCGACGTCGACGAGCGCGACGGCAGTCCAGAGCGCGTCGGGTGCCCACCCAACGATGCGCGTGTAACAGCAGCGTTCGTACGCTACGTCATCACGCGTCGTCAGGTGTGTTGCCGAATGCGGGATGGCTCGCCATGCCGGACGACACCCTCACCGTGTTCTACTGCTTGGGTTCGCGGCCGTCTGTCTCACAACCATCGTTGGTTACGACACCCCACACTGACGCCTGGACGCACAGAACGACCCGCGACACCCGGCCTGTTCGGTCCGTCGACGCCTCAGAGCCGACACAGAGCGATACTGACGATGGCGAACGGTCTCTCAGCCGGACCAGTGTGTGACGCCAATACGCTTACACTCGGCACCGTCTTGTGATGAGAGATGGCCACGATGTCCCATCGCAGACCCTCGTACACAGACACCCACGGCCACTGTGCACCGGTCCGACAGTGTCACTACTGGAACCAGACAACACCTCCAGTCACAGCAATGGTGGTGTCCGACTGCTCGCTCACTACCCAATGCTCGCTCATGCGACGGCACTGTAGCCATGCACCGTGTAATCTGGCTCAGGTGACAGTGGCGTGTTCTTGATGAGACAATACAGGCCAAACAGCAGACAAACCGGACCCTCCAACAGTCTGTCTAGATAATTTGGCAAGATTAAAACAGAGAATAGTTCGTATAAATTGATCTGAGTTGGTCAATCAGTTTGTCTGTGTAGATCATAATTGCTGTCGGAGACAACGTCAGTAGGACTGTGGTAGATCGCGATAAGGTGGAAAGGTTCACTGTGTGACAAAGAGTTTGATGTTATCGACGACCTACACCAGTGCGATGTCGCGGAACTTATGAAACCACGACCGCGCTTGAGCGGCGAAGCCAAGCCACCGATTCCCTGCCAAGTTCACAGCTCCGGTCAGAGTGGGTGATTGTAGCTCATCGCTGATTTTTCTCGCTATTGACTGTCCTGTGAGCACTGGTGCGTGACGGGTAACCGCCGTTGTGAGCGGCAGCCGCCAGTACGACGTTCGCGTCAATCTTCTGGCCGACGGGTTCGACCCGTGGTGTACCTGCCCGTACGACGGCCCAGGCGCGTGCAAGCATGCTGTCGCCGTGCTGCTTCGGTGTGTCGACGAGTTCCCGCCGGACGAGGGCAATCGGGCTCGACACCGCAGACCACGACGATCTCCGGGCGTTCCTTCGCGACGGGTTGGCGACCGGCACTATCCCCCGTGAGCGGTTCTTCGCCCGGTCCGGTGAGTGCTCGACGCGGTCGGTCAACGAGTTGCGCGCCGCTATCGACCGGCGGTTCGAGGAGACGAACCCCGAGTACTACGTCGTCTTCGAGCCGATCGAGTTCACGCAGTGGTTCGACCTCGCGGACGAGTACCGCGAACAAGGCCGAGACGCGTCGGCAGCGACCGTCTACCGGGCGTTCGTTGAGTCGCTCGACGACAACATGGAGCGCGTCGACGGCGCGTACGACCACTTCTCACAGGCATTCGCGCGGGTCCTCGACGGCTACGTCGTGTGCGCCGCGACCGCGGACCGCAAGGCCGGTGGAGCCACGGACGCCGTCGGCTTCCTCAAGGAGCGAATAGAGTCAGGAACGCCATATTGTGCCGACCAGTTCGAGCGAGCGGCGTCCGAACTACGAGCGGAACTGACGACGGAAGCGGACGGGTGAGACCCGGAACCAACAGCGCGATCGCTGACCGTCTGGGAGCGCTAGTCGTTGATAATTGACTTCGGCCCGCTCATGCCCGACCCCTCAGCGACGACTGGAACACGATGTGCGGAAGAGTATCTATTGTCTGCTGAGGCTCCAATAACTGAACAGGAACAGACGAAACGAGGGGTGTTTCGCGCCGGCGAGCCGATCGCGTTCGGAAAGATACGAAATCGGACTGATCTGCTGCTGAGGTGGGTGACCCCTCATTTCGTCTGTTGTCTGCAGGATGGACGGAGGCAGAGACTGTCGATCTGACACCCCTCGTTTCGTCTGTTCTCCCGGTAGGAGCACGGAGTGTAGAACGATCAACCGGCAGTCACACCCCTCATTTCGTCTGTTCTGCCGGACACATTCGGGTGTGGACCTCCTGGTCGATTAGAGTAATCAAACAGGCGAAGCATAAGAAACAGACGAACAGTACAGTTAAGTCACCAAGTGGTGTTCATCGGAGTATCAACGATGTCTGAAGAACTTTTCACGGAGATAACTGAAACACTCTTCGCGGACAAATCAATACTCTCGGAGGAGTATCGCCCGGATGTAATCGTTGAACGGGACGACGAGATCGACGCATACCGATCGGCGCTCAAAGACGTTCTCTTCGGCCGAAACCCCGCAAACGTATTCATCTACGGAAAGACCGGAGTCGGAAAGACGGCCGTCACGGAGTACATGATGAGTGCGCTCCAGCAGGAAGTGAACCGACGGGAAGACGCCGAGGAACTCCACGTCCATTTCCGGAACTGCAACGACGACAGTGTCTATAGGACCGTACGATCGCTTATAAATAGCATCCGTGGCGATGAGGAAGAGACGTTTCCGGAAACCGGTCTATCAACGTCACACGCCCTAGAAACGCTGTACGACGAGATGGAGGCTCTCGGCGGTACCTTTCTGTTCATTCTCGACGAGATCGACCACCTTTCCGATCCCGATTCGCTGCTGTACGAACTCCCCCGTGCACGGGCAAATGGGCACCTTGACGCGGCACGCGTTGGCGTGATCGGAATCAGCAACAACCACACGTTTCGCTCGTCGCTGAGCCCGAAAGTCAAGGACACGCTCATGGAGAAGGAGCTGGCCTTTTCGCCGTACGACGCAGACGAACTGCAGTCAATCCTCACTACCAGAGCCAAGAAGGCGCTCGTCGACAATGCTTACCAAGACTCCGCGATTAGGCTTGCAGCCGCTAAGGCGGCGAAAGACACCGGAAGCGCACGACAGGCGATAGATCTCCTCCGGGAGGGCGGCGACGTTGCCGAAGAACAGGGAGCGGCAGCGATCACTGACGACCATATCGAAGTGGCCGCGGCACGTGTTCAGCGAGGTCGCGTCCAGGACAAACTGCGTGATCAGACCATGCACGGACAGCTCATTTTGGAGTCTCTTGCGCGGATCGAGGCGAACGGCAACGTCCCTGCGCGATCGAAGGAGATTCAGACCGTCTACGAGCGCGTCGCGCGAAACTGGGGCCACGATCCGCTGACCACCCTGAAAAGTATCCAGAACCATCTCGCCGATCTCACCATGCTCGGGTTCCTCGAACGATCCGAACAGAATGAGGGGCGCGCAGGCGGTGTCCACTATCGATACGAACTCGCGTTGGATCCTGAGATCATTCTGGAAACGCGCGAATTGATCGAGAAGCAGCCGTAGCCAGTTCCCCTGAACGAACAGACAAAACGAGGGGCCACAGAAACGCCAAGATACCGACCCTGACGACTGAGCAAGAACAGACGAAATGAGGGGTGTGTGAGTACAACGATATCGCTGCCACTCACGAGTCGGATAACGCGAGCGTGCCCTTCGTCTCCGCTACAGAGAGTACGTTTCGTCCGTGTGTTCCTGAAGGCAGCCTCCACTGACCACCTAGGGATACGGACCTATTCCACCGTCACGCTCTTCGCTAAGTTCCGCGGCTTATCGATCGGCCGCCCCTTCCCGTTCGCCACGTGATACGCAAACAGTTGCAGATACACGTTGGCCACGAGCGGTTCAACGACACCTACATCGGGAACCTCGAACGACGCGTCCAGCGTTGCGTACTCTTTACCGGCCGAGACACACCCCAGCGCCGGCGCCCCGCGCGTCTGCGCCTCGGTGACGTTGTTCATCGTCTCGTCGGCCCGCGCGCCGTCGGTCAACACGGCCAGCACGGGCGTCTCGGGCGTCACCAACGCCAACGGCCCGTGTTTCAGCTCGCCCGCCGCGAACCCCTCGGCATGGTCGTACGAAATCTCTTTGAGCTTCAGCGCACCCTCCAAGGCCACGGGCACGCCCAGCGCACGACCGACGAAGAAGAACGCCTCGCTGTCTTGGTACTCCTGTGCGGCCTCTCGAACCTGTGGTTCCTCGTCTAACACCTGCTGGACCGCGCCCGGCAGCCCTTGCAGATCTTCCAGTACGGACCGCGCGTCAGCCGCCGCCAACGCCCCTCGATCGCGGCCCACGGCCACCGCGAGCATCGCCAGCGTCGCCACCTGTGAGGCGAACGTCTTCGTCGCGGCGACGCCGATCTCCGGCCCGGCCCTGATAAACGCCGTCCCGTCGACTTCGCGCGTCACCGTACTTCCCAAAGTGTTCGTCACGGCGAACGTCCGCGCGCCCGCGGCGTTCGCGCGCCGGACCGCCCCGAGCGTGTCGGCGGTCTCTCCGCTCTGGGTGACGGCGACGACGAGCGTCCGGTCAGGGGTGCGACCCGCGCCGAACTCGTACTCGCTCGCGATCTCGACGGTCGCGCGCACCCCTGCGAGTTCTTCGAACAGCTGCGCCGCGTACCGCCCCGCGTAGTAGGAGGTCCCGCAGGCGACGATCCGAATCTCTTCGAGATCCGCAAGGAAGCCCGGCGGGAAGGAGACATCGAGATCAACGTCTCCGGCGTCCACGTCCAGCCGTCCGGCGAGCGTCTGTCGGAGCGCCTCGGGCTGTTCGTGGATCTCCTTGCGCATGTAGTGGTCGTACCCACCCTTCTCGGCGGCGTCGGCCTCCCACGTCACTGTCTCGATCTCGCGGTCGACGGGCTCCCCGTGTGCAAATATCTCGACGCCGTCAGGCGAAAGCGCCGCCACGTCGCCGTCTTCGAGGTAGGTCACATCACGAGTGTGTTCTAGGAATGCGGTCACGTCGCTGGCGACGAACGCCGCGTCCTCGCCGCGACCCAACACGAGCGGACTGCCGCGACGCGCGACGACGATCCGGTCGTCGCCCTCGCGAACGGCACAGATCGCGTAACTCCCCTCCAACCGGTCTTCGACGCGCCGGACCGCGTCGAGCAGGTCGGTGTCGGGATCGGCCGCCAACTCCTCTTCGATGAGGTGCGGGATGACCTCGGTGTCCGTGTCGCTCGTGAACTCGTGGTCGGACAGCTCGTCTTTGAGCGCCTCGTAGTTCTCGACGATCCCGTTGTGAACGACCGCCACGTCGCCGACGCAGTCCGTGTGCGGGTGGGCGTTCGCGTCCGTCGGTGGCCCGTGCGTACTCCAGCGGGTGTGCCCGACACCGAGGGTCGGGTCCGGTACGTCCGGCAGCGTGAGCGCGTCGACTTCCCCCGAGCGCTTTGCCACGGTCAGTCCGCTTTCCGCGCCAACGAGCGCGACGCCCGCGGAATCGTAGCCGCGGTATTCCAGATTTTTCAGTCCGGTGTGAACGATGTCGCCGACGCTCGCGGGTGTCCCTCCGTTTGCCGTCCCACTGTCTGTGCCACCGGCGGCCACGTGCAACTCGCCGATATACCCGATAATGCCACACATGATTACCCCCTCCGCACCACGGCACCCGGCTCGATTCGCCCGTCTATCACGACCCCCGCCTCGGCCTGCACGTCGTCGCCGACCACGGCGCCGTCGGTGAGCGTCGCGCCGCCGCCGACCGAACTGTTGTCGCCGACGACGCCGCCGAGCGTCACGCCGCGATGGACGGCGTCGCCGACGACGACCGTCGACAGCCCGCCCGTGACGGTCGCGTTTGGTCCGATTCGGGCGTTACCAGCGACAACGGCGTCGCGGACGACCGCGCCGGGACCGATGACGGCGTCGGGGAACACCACGCTGTTCTCGACGACAGCATTGGCCGCAATCGAGACGTTGCTGCCGACCGCTGTCGCCCCGCTCAGCGTCGCGTTCGACCCGACGCGCACGTTACCGGCGAGCACCACGTCGTCGGCGACGGTGACGGTGTCGCCCACCCGCTGGCTTGTTGCGGGCGCGTCGCGAGCGTGGTCCGTGTCGTGGATCAGCGCGGCGTTCACCGTGAGCACGTCCCAGAGGTTCGAGACGTCGAGCCACCGCCCGTCGTATTCCACGCAGGTCACCGCGTCTCGCTCGGCCAGGTCGTTCAGCGTGGCCGTGATGGCGAGTTCGCCCGTCACGTTCGTCGCACGGATCGCGTCGAACACCGTCGGCGAAAAGCCGTACACGCCGGCGTTGATACGGTTAGTGTCGACCGGCCCCTCGGGCTTCTCGTCGATCTCCGTGACGCGGTCGCCGTCGAGGTGGACGACGCCGTAGTCGCGAGGCGACTCCACGGCGGTCGCGGTCACCAGCTGCGCGTTGCCGTCGCCGAGTCGCTCGCGGACGGCGGAGACGGCCGCGCTATCGACGATCCGGTCACCGTTGAGCACCACGAAGGAACCGTCGACGACCGGTTCGGCCTGCAACACCGCGTGACCGGTGCCGAGCTGCGTCGACTGCTCGACGTACTCGATCGTCACGCCCCAGTCGTCGCCATCGCCGAAGTGGTTCCGGATGCGTTCCTGCTTGTACCCGACCACGAGGACGATCCGGTCGATCCCCGCCCCGGCCACGGCCTCGACGACGTGTTCCAAGAGCGGCCGGTTTGCCACGGGCACCATCGGCTTGGGTCGCCGGTTCGTCAGCGGCTCTAACCGCCTGCCCTCGCCCGCGGCGAGGATCACCGCGGTCACGGGCTCGTCGTTCATGTGGCAACCGTCGCCCGCCTGCGGTTTAAATCGCTCGCGGTCCGTCAGCGCTCCGGGCTCCGATCCCGAGTTAGCGTCTCTCCGGGGGCGGTCGTCTCGCCGGCGCCCAGTTTGACGCCCGCATTCAGCGAGGTGTTGATCCCCGTCTTCGCCTCGTCGCCGACGATCGCCCCGAGCTTTCGGCGACCGGTGTCGACGCGGTCGCCCTTGACCGTCACCCGGACGTGCTCGCCGTCGTGCCGGAGGTTGGCGACGTTCGTGCCGGCGCCGAAGTTCACGCCGCGGCCGAGCACCGAGTCGCCGACGTACGAGAGGTGTCCGACCGACGCGTCCGCCATGAGCACCGAGTTCTTCACTTCGACGGAGTGACCGACGTGCGCGTTCGGGCCGACGACGGTCGCGCCGCGGAGGTAGGCGTTCGGGCCGACCTCGGCGCCCTCGCGGATCAGCGCGGGGCCTTCGACGTAGACCCCGGACTTCACTCGGGCGCCTTCCTCGACGACGACCGGGCCGTGGAGGTGAACGTCGTCCTCGACGGTGCCGGCGCCTTCGACACCATCGCCCAACTCCGCGAGCGCGAGCTCGTTGGCTTTTAAGAGTTCCCACGGGCGCCCGACGTCGAGCCACGTTCCCTCGTAGGGCGCGACGTCAATCCGGTGGCCGTCGTCAAGGAGGAGGTCGATCGTCGTCGTGATCTCGTACTCGCCGCGGTCGCTCTCGGGCGTGCGGTCGATATACGCGAACACCTCGGGGGTGAACGCGTAACAGCCCACGTTCGCGAGCGTCGTCGGCGGGTCGTCCGGCTTCTCGACGATCCCGGCGAGCGCGCCGTCGGAAGTTGTCGAGAGGACGCCGTACGCCCGCGGGTCCTCGACCTCCGTCGCGGCGATCGCCGTCCCGTCCGCCTCGGCGAGCGCGCGCGGGAGCGACGCGTCGACTACCACGTCGCCGTTTAAAACGAGGAACTCGTCGTCGACGATCGGTTCCGCCTGTGCAACTGCATGAGCCGTCCCCAGCGCTTCGGGCTGTTCGACGTAGTGAACCGGCAGCCCTCGGTATGACTCGCCGATCGATTCGCGAATCGCCTCGCCGCGGTACCCCGTGACGACGACGAACTCGTCGACGACGTCGCGGGCGGTGTCGAACACCGATTCGAGAAGCGTCCGGTCCCCGACCGGCAACAGCGGCTTTGGCCGGCGGTCCGTCAGCGGTCGCATGCGAGTCCCGCGACCCGCCGCGAGTACGACTCCGTACATGTGCGGTGTCGACGGCGGGATGGGGCTTATCGGCTGCGGTGTCTGATGATTTTCACGGCTCCCCTGCAGAAGCTGAATTTGAAGATATATCTACGCTATCAAATTTATTTATCCTTTAAGCCACTATCACACGACATGTCTGGCGACAACACCGCGAACCCGCCGTCGGGCGAGACCGCGCGGCGTCGGTGGAAGCGCAACCGGACGACGTTCCAGCGGGTGTACGACGTGATAACGGGCGGCACCGAGTACGCGCCGGCGAGCGACATCGCTGAGCGCGCGGACTGCTCCCCTGACGGCGCGCGAACCGCGCTCACCCAGCTGGCCGAGATGGGAATCGCCAATATCCGAGGGAGTCACCCGGCGGAGTATCGTCGCAACGAGTCATACTTCAAGTGGAAGCGCGTCGAAACGCTGGCCGACGAGCACACCCCGGCGGAACTCCGGGAGCGCTTGGACGACCTTATTGGAGAGGACGCTGACTTCCAGCGGTCGTTCGGTGTCCCAGACCCAGACGCCGCCGCCGTCACAGGGATCGAAGACGGCGACCACGAGGCGGTCCACGACCGACTCGAATCGCTGTCGCGGTGGCGTATGGTTCGTCACGATATCGAACTCCTCCAGCGGGCCGTCTCACGGGCTGAAGCGCACGGGCGCGACAGTAGCGACCTTTGAGCGTCGGCCTGATACCTCGATGCGGATGTCGGACGACGACGCACCCGAGGATCCGACGGCGACCGATCGCCTTGACCGGACGACGATGCGGACGCTCGGTCGACGGGCAGAGACGCACCCGCTGGTCGAGTCCTGGCGATTCGAGCCGGACTAGATTACTCCCCGGTCGCTCATCATCTCGCTTCGTTCGACCGCGTATCCGGCCGAGACCGAGGCCGCACGGATCGAAGTCCACTGGTTTGTGACGAGCGATTACTATTTTCACTACGTCGAGGACCGCGGCACCACCCGGTTTCAGTGTCGGTGGGACCGCCACCCGAAGACCGACGCCCCGCGGAGCCACTTCCATCCCCCGCCGGGCGCGAACGGCGTCGAACCGTCGCCGCTCGACGACCACCATCTCGACGTCCTGTTTTCGGTTCTCGACTGGGTCGCCGAACGCGTCGAGCGATTCCACGACGAGCCGAACCGCACCGATTAAGCCGTCTTTCTGGCCCGCTCGATCAGCTTACGCGCCGTCTCGAACAGCGCTGCGGCGTCGTCCTCATCGCGCGCCTCGGCGGTCAGTCGCACTAGCGGCTCGGTGCCGCTCGCGCGCACGAGGAACCAGCCGTCCGCCGTCTCGACGCGGATACCGTCAAGCGTCGTCACGTCGTCGAACCGTTCGCGAGCAAGCGTCGCAACTCGCTCGACCACGGCGGCTTTCTGCTCGGTTCGGACCGAATCGCGTCGGATCGGATACGCCGGCAGGTCGTCGACGAGCGCCGCGAGCGACCCCTCCCCGCCCACCAGCGCGGCCAGCGTGCAGGCGGCGAGCGGCCCGTCCGGACACCGGGTCTGCTCGGGCCAGATCCACGCGCCGCTCGGCTCGCCGCCGAACACCACGTCCGGCCGCGTCGTCTCGGCCGCGACGTACGCGTCGCCAACGGGCGTGTATATGACCTCGGCGTCGACCTCGCTGAGCGCGTCGGCAACGAGCAGGCTCGTGTCGACCGGGACCACCACGCGGTCGCCCGCTCCCGCCTCGCGACGTGCGAACAGCGTGAGCAGCGCGTCGCCGGCGACGAACCGCCCCCGCTCGTCGACCGCCATCATCCGGTCGGCGTCGCCGTCGTGGACGATCCCGAGGTCCGCGTCGGTCGCGGCGACGAGTTCGCACGCCGTCTGGCAGTTCGCCGCGGTCGGCTCGCTCGGCCGGCCGGGGAATCGCCCGTCGCGCTGACCGTTGAGCGTCTCCACGTCGCAGCCGGCCGCGTGGAGCGCGTCGGCGGTCACGCGACCGACCCCGTTGCCGAGGTCGACGACGACGGACAGATCGTCCGGGATCGCGACCGACTCGCGGAGCGCGCGTTCGTGCCGCCCGCGCGCGTCGTCGCCCTCGCGATGCTCGCCGAGGTCGTCCCACGCGGCGAGTTCGAACGCGCCCTGTTCGACTATCTCCGCGATCCGCGCGTTCGCGTCCTCGCCGAACGCTCGGCCGTCCTCGGCCCAGAGCTTGATCCCGTTGTCCGGCGCGGGGTTGTGCGAGGCGGTCACGACGACGCCAGCGTCGGCGCCTTCGTCGACGACGGTTCGCGCGACGGTCGGCGTCGGCTGGACGCCGACGTCAATCACGTCGCCGCCGCACTCGGTGACGCCGGCCGACACAGCGCGGCTCAGCGTGCGGCCGCTCTGCCGGGCGTCGCGTCCGAGGACGACCGCCTCGGCACCGTCAGTGGCCAGCGCGCGCCCGATGTCGAGCGCGAGAGCAGCCGTGACATTCTCGCCGACCGGGCCGCGAACGCCGCTGGTTCCGAACATACCGCGAGTTCACTCGCGGGCGAAAAGACGCTTCGGGTCGATCCGGAGCTGATTGAAGTGCGTAGGTGTGCTCTCTACCATCGGACGATCTCTTACACGACCTCGCTCTCCTCGTTCGGCGGTGAGAAACGCCCGATGGGCCCAGCGGGACCACACCCGAAACGGACCTCCGGGTATCGCGTGACCGCCGTCTCAACGCCACCCGTCTACCGTCGAGGCGGCTTCGAGGTATGCACGAACGTACTCGTGACACGGCTCCGGTGGCGACCGAAACACTCGAAACTCGTCGTGTTGGTCGTCCGGATCCAGCGTTCCATCAACCACGTCGACCACGTAGCCGTTCGCGAGGTAGTGCTTGGAGTCGACGCCCGCGATGTCTGAACTCTCGTACCGGTGCTCGAACGCGCCGAGCGATTCGACGATCTCGACTTCGAGTGCTAACTCTTCTTCAGCGACCCGATGGACGGCTTCGCGGCGCGTTTCCCCTTTCAGAACGCGTCCGCCGGGCACGAACCAGTATCCCTTCACGGGCTCGTTCGTCCGTCGGCCCAGCACCACGCCGCCGTCACGCCTGATCACCAAGTCGACGGAAACGATCGGGACGTTGGCGACGATCGTCCGCCACTCGTCGTCCGGAATCCAGTGGTCGTCCTTGACATCCTCCCCGCCCTGAAGGGCGAGGATTCCCGAGCGTTGGGATATTAAGGTTCGCACCCCACCTGTTCTCTCGGGTGGAACGACCCAGAGGTTTGGTTGAACAGGTAGGCTACTGGCCGTGCCAAACGACCGTTACTCATATCCCCTGTGGGGGGATTCTGAGTTATCTTTCTGCGAATATTCACCGCACCATTCACGTCCGCGTTCATCGTTGTACCGCACGACTCACAGACGTACAAACCACGCTCGACACGGTTTGAGCCACACTTCCGACCACAACACGAACACGTCTTCGACGTGTCGCGCTCGCTCTTTCGGTCAACGAGGATACCGTGTTCCTCAGCCTTGTATTCAAGCAACGTGGTGAAGTGGTCGAACTCCCAACCGTGGAGCTTCTTGTTTCCACTTCGACCCCAGTTCCGAGACTCATCGTTCTCGTCCTCACGAATCTTGCTCAAGTCACCGATGGCGATGCGTCCGACCTCGTGGTCGATACACCGCTCTATGACGTGCTTGGCGAGTGAGTGAAGGAAGTGGTCTTTCCGGCGTGAGAGTTTCTGGCGGGCACGAAGGGCACGGCGTGACGGGCCATTCTCGCCCTCCGTGTCGTACTCGTCGCGGGTGAAGTAGTGCTTGTCCTGTTTCAGCACATTCCCCGGATATAACTCTGCCTCACCGTCGTCGTAGACGATAGCGAGGTAGTTCTTGATCCCGAGGTCGATCCCCGCCGTGTTGTCTCCCGGTGCGTCCTCAACAGGTATCTCGACCTTGCAGACGAGGTGAAGTTCCCAGTTGTCGCCGTTCCACACGGCTCGCACTTGCTGGATGTTCTCCACGGTCACGTCCGGTCGCGTCTCGTACTTACACAGGATGAAGTCTGAGCGGTGGTTCTTCAGGTTGAATCCCTTGCTCAGTCGGAGTTTGTTGTGTTTGGAATCGTGCTTGATGCCCTTCTGCTTCCACGTCACGGTGGAGCGCGGGTGTTCGTCGCCGTGTTTGCGATAGCCGGGTGGGTTGGCGTCCTCATCTCCGCGTTGGCGTGCTTTGTACCAACTGGTGAACGACTCAGCAAGCTCTTCGAGAACTCGCTGACTTGACTGAGAATGTAGGTCACTGTATCGTTCGTGTTCCTTGAGTTCGGATTTGAGTTCGCCGTCGTCGGGTATTTCCCCGTCTTCATCCCACCGACCTTGTATGTAGTATCGGGCGACGTTCCACAGTTTTGATGCGGAGAACCCACACTGGTCGAAGTCGTCACTCACCTGAGAGCGGTTGACGATTTTCGCCCGATAGGTACGAGTGGTCTCCAGCATCAGACTGTGATTATAACTAGTTATGAAAGAATGTATATTAAAAGTAACGGCTGAGTGTGGAATATCCAGCAGTGCCATCGAACGTGGTTAGTGGAGGAATTGTCGGCTGTATCCCCGCTCTGAAGGGCGGGGTTTTAGCCTTGAATCTTCCATAATCGACCGAGAGAGTACAGACGGATAGTGTTGTGGCGAGCGGGATCGAGTGGAGAAAGCGACCTGCGATGGCCGCAGTACGATCACTGCGGTTTTCAGTGTAAAGATTAACTACGTTGCGGACACAACCGACACGTATGTCGACAGCGGTGAAAATGGACGAGGAGGCGAAGTCCAAACTCGAGGAACTCCAGGCGGAGATCAAACTGAAGACCGGGAAGAAGGTCACACAACAGGAGATCCTCACGCGGCTGATCGAATCGGTCGTCGAGTCCCGAACGGAATTCGTCGATTCGTTTCGCGACGGGAAGACGAGTCTGAGTGAGACGGAGGTTCGAGCGTTCAACGAGGGAACGATCGCGTCCGGTGTGAAGACGGACGAAGAAGATATCGACGACGTACTGTACGGATGAGCGTCTTCGTCGATACCGGAGTGTTCTACGCGCACCACGATACCGATGCCGGCCGGCACGAGACGGGGATGGCGGCACTAAACACCGTTCTCAGATCGCCCGAATACGGTCACGTGATGACGAGCGACTACATTTACGACGAGACGGTAACGCTGACCCAGCGACGAACGGGTGACGTCGAGGCCGGACTCGAAGTCGGCCGACGAATCCGGGGCGAGGGATACCCGTCGGCTATCAACCTGCTCCACTCGTCCCAGACGCTCTTCGACCGCGCGGTGACGATACAAGAGGAGTACGCCGAGCACCGTCTGAGCTTCACTGACGCGATGACCGTGGTCCACGTCGAACACCACGATATCGACTCCGTGTTGAGTTTCGACGACGATTTCGACGGTGTCGTTACCCGACTCGTGCCGAGCACGCTCTCGTCCGGAGAGTAGCAGCTGGCGATCTCCAGCTGAGAGGACCCATCGGCGACAGCGAACCGAAGCCATAATCCTCCGGCCCTGACGACACAAACCTATGCAAGACAAACGCATTCTCGTCACGGGCGGCGCGGGCTTCATCGGCTCGAACCTCGCGAACCGGGTCGCGGCCGACAACGACGTGATCGCCGTCGACGACACCTACCTCGGCACGCCCGAGAACCTTGACGAAGACGTGAAATTCGTCAAGGCCTCCGTGGTCGACGACGACTTCCCCGCCGACGTCGACGTCGTCTTCCACCTCGCCGCGCTCTCTTCGCGGAACATGCACGAGTCCGATCCCCAGCGCGGCTGCCGCGTCAACGTCGAGGGGTTCGTCAACACGGTCGAGCGCGCTCGACAGGCGGGCTGTGACACCGTCGTCTACGCCTCCACCTCCTCCATCTACGGCAGCCGCACCGAGCCGTCGCCGGTCGAGATGGACGTGGAGGCGCACACCGCCTACGAGGCCTCCAAGCTCGCCCGCGAGCGCTACGCCGAGTACTACGCCAACCACCACGAGATGGACATGGCGGGGCTCCGCTTCTTCTCGGTCTACCAAGGCTTCGCCGGCAACGAGGAACACAAAGGCGAGTACGCGAACACGGTCGCGCAGTTCGCCGACAAGATCGCCGCAGGCAAGGCGCCCAAGCTGTTCGGCGACGGCACCCAGACGCGCGATTTCACGCACGTCTCCGACGTGGCGCGCGCCTGCGAACTCGCCGCCGACCACGAGCTGACGGGGGTCTACAACGTCGGTACCCAGGAGGCGTACACGTTCAACGAGATGGTCGCCATGATCAACGACGCGCTCGGGACCGACATCGACCCGGAGTACATCAAGTGTCCCTTCGACGGCTACGTCCACGATACGATGGCCGACTACTCGGCGTTCCACGACGCGACCGGCTGGGAACCCGAAATCGAATTCGAGGAGGGCGTCGAGTTGGTGTGTGAGCCGTACCAGTAGCCGATAGCGAATCCCAACCGACTCATCAGGATCCAATTTTGGAGATTTTCCTAGGTTGAATTATCACTATCAAGAAAGATACTACACCCGGTTCGCCATCCTTTACCTCGGCTTTAATACCGATCTAAACTTGTGACGCGTTCGATGGAACTGTGAGTGTTGGTGCAATTTATCGCCTCAGATATCGAGTGTAATCGGTAAGGCGAAACTCTGCTTGCCTGAAATGGGCCTTGTTTAGACGCCGTACAGATCGTGTTCTACAGTCGTTGTCCAACGAACAAGGGTGGGTAAAGAGCTACTCTCGGAGTGATTAAGTCGTCCAACAGAGCAACTAACCGCAGTCGACGAGAGCGTCTAAAAAAGGCTCCTGAAGTGTAGGTATGAAGTAAATACGAATTGCAACAGTACAAAGAGCAACAGACTACGATGCGGTCGAAAGCAGACACACGGACTCTGTTTTAGTCCATCTAAGTTGGGGATTGGAGACGTATTAGACGTGCGTACTGATGATGGGACGTTGAATGACGGGAGTCATCGTGCTAGATCTGGCGGCTGAATATCGGAATTTCACATCTGATTATCATCAAAGATCAAGCCGCGAAACACTAAACCGGTAGAACAGGGTAGCCTACCTGATTCGGGTTGGGCCGGCGATCGTGGTATCATTTTGGCGGATCGATACCTCAATTGTGAGGTCGCTCCCGGATTCAGATAGGTCGAATCCACAACTGATTTTCCCGTCAGGTTGAACTGTTGCCACACAGTTTTGCACCTGACTAATTCCACCAGCTTCTTCTTGAGCGTCAATCCGAATAATGACTGTATTCCCGGGCGCGAGGTTCGTGTTTGCGGTGACAGAAAGCTGTGAGCCTTCGTCAATAGAGTGATTCGTGATATCTGCAGCAGGCTCGACAGTAGTGAACTGTTCTGTAAGGTCAACCTCTGGGAGAGCTGTAGGCGCGGTCTCTTCGGTGTGAAGTCGAATTGCATACTCTCCTGGTGCAAGCACTGATGTGTCTGTATCGGCGATGAGTTCACTCGTAGCTGTATCGTAAGTGAGATTCACCGCCGACAGCGGGGCCGTCGGCAATGACTTGTCTGTAGTCGATTCGAGTTGGAGGTTAACGCCGTACCCAAGCGTACCCTGTCCAGCTGGTCCGTACAGTATGGTTCCCGATTCGTGGTAGGTCGCTGATTCTCCAGTTAATGTAGTCTCGACAGTCTGTGTCCCCAGGGTATCGGGGTTCTCGGCCTTATAGGTCGCTAAGAGGCGTTCACCCGGTGAGACAGTAATCGGCCGGTCAAACGTAACTTCTATTTGACCGTTGGTGCTTGTCTGGATATTTCGGATCGCGATCTGTACGGACCGATCGACATAGCCGTCACCGTTTTCATCGATGCCAAGTGTCTCAATATCACTTTCTGTGAGTCGATAGACTTTCGCGCTCATGTCACTCTCACCGGCGCCGTAATTGATCAGTAGCGAACGCATGGTGACTGTCTGATTTGGTGAGACCTGCATTGTGTGCGTCGTGCGGGCGCTAGGGGAACTGTCCGCGGAAAATATTAGGTTATGTGCAGGTGGTGACGCATCAATGGCACCTCCAATACCTCCAACTGAAAACCGCGTCCGGACAAAATCACCAATGGCTGCCGTTGGAACCTGATTGTCTGTGGTCGATGACTCGGCGTTGGAGTTGCTTGGAGCAGCTTCCGTTGACTCGTTTGCGGGTAACGTAGACTCCGAGGGCGGAGTTCCAGGTGCAACGATATTAGTGTAGCTCTCCGCCTCGCTTGGAGGGGTGATATGGAGCACCGCTGAGACACTTGTCGTCGCAGTCGAAGCAATCATATTATACCGGCCAGTGTCAAGTACAGTTTCTGGGTTATCTGCTGATTCAACGAGAAGTTCGGCGCTATCAGCGCCACTAGTAGCCGTAAATCCGGCAGTATCGTCACTGTTGGGGCCGCGGAACGTGTTGATTTGGACGTTGACGGTCCCATCATTGTCTCCATCCACCACCCGTACCGTTGCCCGGTACCGCTGGTCTGCGGAGAGAACGCGCAAGAGCGCCTCATCAGTGTTACGCAACTGGATTTCAGCCGTCGCAATATCTCCCTGCGTCGTTGTAGTTTCCGCAGTTCCAAAACCAACTGCGGACCCTGACTGCGCTGCCGCTGGAGCGGCAAACGGCGCAGCAACGCCAATAAGGAGCAATGTCACGACGACGGCGATATGTGTATGCATATGTATGTGGATGCCTACGCATACTGCTGTGCTGGGTAAATACTTTCTGTCACAGGGGTTGTTCAGGTGTATCTCAGGACTGCATAGTTGTAGAAAATAGCCAGCTGAGTATTGGGCGGTGGACTGTATGAGGTAGCCTCGAATTCATCCCTGCGCTAACCTGCAAGGCATCTATTCGGTTCTCTGAAATCCCACAGTAATCGTAGTAATAGAGTCACTCAGGGCGTCACATCGGGCAAAAAATGAAGCCGCAAACTGCGAAAGGCCGAACGGAAGGTCCGCTCGGTAGTTAGTCTATATTAGTTGTTGCGACGGGTCGCGAGCAGCGCAGCCGCGATGAGGGCGACGAGCGCGACGATGGCACCGAAGCCGGGCGTTCCGTCTTCAGAGCCGGAGTCGTCGGAGCTACCGGAGTCGTCGGAGCTACCGGAGTCGTCGGAGCTACCGGAGTCGTCGGAGCTACCGGAGTCGTCGGAGCTACCGGAGTCGTCGGAGCTACCGGAGTCGTCGGAGCTGCCGGAGTCGTCGGAGCTGCCGGAGTCGTCGGAGCTACCGGAGTCGTCGGAGCTACCGGAGTCGTCGGAGCTACCGGAGTCGTCAGTCTGGCGCTCTTCGACAATCTCGACAGTGACACGGTCCGTACTCTCGCCATCGTCAGCTTCGATGATGTACGTGCCGGTCTCAACGTCAGATGTGTCAAAGGAAGCGCTCCACTGGCCGTCGTTCTCCCACTCGTCGGTGGAAGCCGACGCAACAGAGTCATCTTCCTGCGTCAGGAGTTCGAGCGTGATCGCCGCGTTGTCGGGCTGACGGTTGGTGTCACCGTCGACAACGAGCGTCTCGCCGGTCGCGACCGGGTTGATGCCCGAGGCCTCTGCCTGCTCAGGGTAGACATCGTTGATCGAGAGCGTCGGATCGTTCAGCCGGAAGTTCTGGTTGACGATCAGGTCGTCGCTCCCAGTGTCTTCGACCGTGTTCGAGAGGATCTGACTGCGGATCTGGTCGCCGGTACTGCTACCGTCGCCGAAGTCTGCAATCTTGCCGGCAACGGTCTGCGCATCAGTCCCGAATTCGTCACCGTACTCACCGTCACGGCCGGGTGAGATCACGTGACCAGTAACCGAACCCTGGGAGATGTCGCTGATGTCGATATCGTCTTCTTCGAATGTCTCATCGCTGTCAACGGTTGCGGTCGTGGTGACCGTGTCACCACGCTCACCAACGAATGCGATGACCACTTCGTCCTGACCCGCTGCAGTACCCTCAACGTCAATTTCGGAATCAACGTCGTCTATCTGTCCGTTGATCGTGCCGAAGTTGGCGGTCAGATCACCGGGCTGGACACTGAGCGTGTACCGAGCACTCGATGCACTGCTGAACTGCGATGTGGTGAGTGTGCTGGCGTCGCCAACATCGGCACTGCTCAGGTCAGAGGTATCGACGACACCGATGTCATACTGACCCTCGAAAGAGTAGATGTTGCTGGCCGACGAGAGCCGGACATCTTCCTCTTCGAACGTGTCGTCCGAGTCGACGGAGATGTAGTCATCCTCAACGTCGCCATCTTCGCCGTCGATGTCAAGCAGTTCCCAGTCGCTGTTGTCACGAGCGTAGATCGCAACTTCGTCGGCGCTCTGGGCAGTCCCATTGATGTTGACTTCAGAGCCGACCGTGTAAGTATCGGTCGGGTTGTTGAGGGAAACTTCACCTTCTTCGACATCGAAGCTGACATCGTCTGCAGACACCATGTCACTCGCGTCATTCGGAGTTGAGTTGGTGTAGACATCGATATCGATTGAGGAGTCATCGAGATACGCTGTCTCGATAGAACCAACGCCCTGCGTACCATCAATCTCGACAGTGGCGTACGCGTACTCCATGTTGCCCGTTTCAGAGTTGTTGTGGACGCCAGTGGCGTTGACATCCTGAACGTTACGGAAGATGTCCTCCGCATTGTCGAAGCTGACACCGTCGCGGAAGTCACTTGCGTCAATGCCAACAACGTGTTCGACGCCATTCGTTCCGCCGCTCAGGGTGTATTGGAGATTGTCACCGCGCGTGACAGAGTCCTCTGCAGTGTCGATCGCAAGCTGATCCTGTGAGGTGGTCTCGATGGTGTACTCTTGGACCACGCTGCTCTGGTCAAGATTGTTGGCACCCTCGAAGATGACGCTGTATTCACCGGCATCTTCGGTGCTCAGGTCGAGGGGGACGCTATCGCCGCTGTTGTTGAGTTCACTTCCATCTGTGAGGACCTCACCAGTAATCTCGTCACCAGACGGATCCTCGACAGACACTGACAGATTTTCAGCGTCGTCGAAGTTCCACTCTGCGTAAACGCTGAGATCTTTCGCGTTCTCAGTGGAAATCTGCTCAACATCGCTGTTCTCGTATTGGACCTCCGCGGTGGTGATCCGAGGCGTGACGACCGTTACGTTGAACGCCCCGTCAGCTGCGTCCGGGCCACCTATCGCGTAGGAACCAGTTTCCTGGTCTACTGGAATAGGCATCTGCAACGGAGTACCTTCTCGGTTTCCGGAAGTACCTTCTAGATCACTGGCCGTGACTTCTTCGCCATTAGGGCGAACAAAGGCAAGGTTTTCTTCGCCTTGGTAGACCGTATTTCCACTTGTGATTGCGATACTTCCGTCAAGATCGCCATTTGTTATCTCATCACGATTCTCTGCATCGTCTGCATTAACCGCAGCAGCAGGTGCAGCCGCAAATCCAACGGCCACCATGGAAATTACCATGAGGACGCTGAAGAAGACCGCATTGGCCTTCGTGCGTGTGTTATTTTCGTTTGTCATTGTATGTTCTTTTGGTCTGCATCGCGACAGTGTGCTTTGTCCGCGCCTTACTCGCCCGTTCGTCGTCGACCAACACTGCATCGAGGGCACGACCGGACTCGGGTTAGATTACTCGCTCCCATGTCGCATTCGCATTGAGCAGGGGTTCGCAAACAAACCTTAATGTGGCGCATATATATGCTTTGTGTGGATCTGCTTCAGTGAGAATGACACACATGGCAGTCTAAGGCAGTCAGACTCCATTTTCCAAATTGGGGTGGTCATTGGATAGCCGCCGACCGTGACTGTGGGTCGCAGTCCAGGTCTCAATTCTACCCTACTTCTTCACGTTGAGGAGGCATTAGTTGGACGTACGGTGGGGTCACTACCTGTCCATTCTCTCCGACTGCGGCGCCACAATCTACGCCGACGAACTCTCCTCCCTACGAATGGTCTAACCAATTAAGGAAGTCTATCGGGAAGGCCATCCTCCGACAGGGAGAGTAGATAATTAAGCACATCAGTGGCGGGGAAGCGCAAAAGAGGACTACAGCCTCCACAAGGTTGCTCAACAACTTATGAAAGCTCTCAAAGGGGGAACCAATCATTGCCATGGGTGATATCTGCAGGATTCGCACGGACAACGACAAGCGGACCTCAACAGCCCACCAATCTTAGAATCAACAACTGAGAGGACAACTATTGATCACATTGGTTCCTCTACGTAGGTGTACTCAGTGACAGATTCATCTGAAATCCGGTGCTGTCGGCGGCCAGGAATGTTCAAACAGTAATTTGACAGGAAGACAGGTCAGAATCCACTTTGGGTAAGTCCGTGTCGGTATAGGAGATAAGAAACGTGTAACACTGCCGGATGTGTGTCTCCGTCAGACCTGAGGGCTGTCGTCTACGCGAGTGGTTGTGATTCGGTGTGAAATGCGAGTACGTTTCCAGCAGTCACCGACCCCCGGTGCGATGTTCAGCACGGACGAACTGATCAACAAGTCGGGCTTTACAGCCACCAACCCCAAGAACCGCTAGTTTCATGAGTTCAGCAGCAGCCGAAAGCGATGGCGGCTAACAAGATGGTGTTCCGTCTGTGGGACGGGCCGCTGGCCACATATAGGCTCAGACAATCGGGTCCAGATCATTGCCGTCATCGGTAATCAATGACGAATTTATCCTTTGCGAACTGCATCCTGTTCTCGAATCTTATTTTCCGCGTTAACAGCTTTGTCTTGGATTTCACTGATTCGTGGCGTGTCAGTTATATTCGAGAGTGACACCACTACCGCAAGCGTAGAGGAGTCCGGGCGAGGGTCGTCACCAGCAAGGACATCAACAGTGTCAGCCTTTTCCTCAAGCCATTCGCGGGCAGACTCCACGCCCTTCCGAGAAATCACATCCGGCGGCCCAGCAAACACGATCAGCGCACGGTCCGCACTCAAGACATCACACGGAACGGTGAGCCGGGAGTTCGTTGCGCGCCCAATCAATCAGATTGATTTTTTCAGCATCTGTTGACTCGCTTTGCGGCTCCTCGGCTTCTTTGAAATGAGCCAACCCTTCTTTCGCAGGCGTAACGTCAGTAGAAGCATACCCAATTGAGGAGACTCCGCCAGTATCAAGCGTTCGGGTAATGTCACTTGTATTCATCGCGTTTTCGCCAACCACTGACTCATCAACTTCGCCAGCGACAAGTAGGGTGACGATGCGTGTTGCAAGCGCTTCGTTCATGTCCTCGTAGCCCTGTTCGATTGTCTGACCGTGAGAGCGTCACGCGTCGTTATCGAATGCGATGAAGTTGTCACCTTGGTGACGAATGACTGAAGCGAGCGGGCAGCATTAAGTCCTGGCCGACCGTCCCTGTACGTGCTAGGTAACACTCCAAGTCTATACACCGGCTCATCATACATTTTCTGTAGCCCCTCCATGACAACCGGGGCAGCGCCACTACCAGTTCCGTCACCGAGCCCGGCTGCAACTAAGGCAGCGTCGACCTCGTGGATTTCAACGTCGTCGAAGACGCGTCGGATCTCATCGATATCCCTTTTGGCTACCTCCGCGCCAATCTCAGCATCACCACCAACACCGTGCCCACGGGCTTTCTGGCGCGTGTCGCCAATCAGTACGCGACGGTCCTCATCAAGATGCTGTGGTTTGGCGAGATCTGTTTTGAGCCGTGTTAATGGCAATTGCGTGGCGGCACAGGTTGCGACCCGTCTCGAACTCAAACTCAGTCATCTAGTCGATGAGCTTGCTTCCAGCGTTACCGACTCTCAATGTGGCTAGTTTCATTGGCTACCTCTTCGTTGAGCCGTATGTAGATGGACTGGTTGCGAGTGGGGCTTATGACGCTTTGTGTAAGTCTTATAAAACAACACATTGAACGCCCATCTGTGTGGTCCCAGACGTATTAATCTGCTTCGGGCAGAATTTGGAGTAGATATCAATTTGATATGAAAGGGTCTCAAAGACCGAGATGATCCGTGTGATCGGGCCGTGTCGAGCCCGGTCTTCCGGCGTCATTCGTGTTGTGTGACCGGACACCGAGCCTAAAATGCCCACCGTGCGGAATTCCTCTTTACAGAGATGCTGGAGTCAATTCGCCCGGACTACTGTGTGATTACCGCTGAGGACGGCGTCAGTGGGTATGGTCACAGATTGGGAACCAACCTGATACTCCCCAGGATGGGCAACCCGGATCGTTGCGGTTCCATTCGTGACAACAGCGCGACGAATGTACTCGAACGTTGTGCCGTTAGATGCGGCTTCGGGAGACGAATCGGGAACTGTCACGGTGGTGGATGCGGTCACCGTCCCGTTTGCGGCGCCGACAGAACTGGGCTCAGAAACCTCGATCGTCGCGCCGGGGACGACCGCAAACGTTTGGACACCCTCCGTACTTGTGAGCAGTTGATAATGGCTGGTTGCGGCGGTGTTGTTGATACCGATACCAAGCCCGTTATAGAGCGAAGTGTAGGTAGACCCCGCTGGCGGCGTGGTTTCACGCTCGGTAACGACGATGTATCCGACACGATCTTGAAAGCGGTTGTACCAGTCGTCTGGGTGCGCAGCGGTAAGGAACTGATCGTAGTTGCTTCGTGCATAGCCGTAGCTTCGGGCTTCACCGTTCACGAAGTAGTTGTACATTCGATTATCTCCCCACTGGCTCAACACGAAGTTGCGTGGATACTCGCGGTCGGCCTGCTCGGCGTGGGCGCTAATCGCCTGGGTGGCGTCGAACTGCGCGCGGTCATAGGTCGTCTGGCCGACGAGCGACGGGACGAGAAGAAGGTTGAATAACAACACGAGCGCAACCGTCGCGGCGAGGTACCCGCGCAGGCGGGTCTTCTCCGGAACCGCAAGCGACGTGATCGACTGCCCATCCTCTACGTTATCATCGCCCTGATGCCGACTTGGCCGAGAAGTGGTATTGCTCTCATCGTCCTGACTGAGAGCCACGACGGGACGCGCGATATCGATTACCGACAGGAGATAGACGAGGCCAATCCCCGCGAACGGAGCGATCATGATCGCTAACTGCCCGGCGAACCGCACCTGAATCGTCGCAAGCAGTGTGTAGTACCACGCAAAGCAGACAAGAACCAGCCACCCAGGCTCGTCGTGCCGCGCGACGCCCCATGTCGCGACCACGAGGACGGCAATTGCGAAGTAGAATCCGAGCCCGAGCTGGAGCAGCGGCCCGAAAACCACCGCGAAGTCCGGCGAGAAAAGCGAGACCGTCTCAGAGATCCCCTCACGAAAGAACAGATCATCGGCGCGCGTCCATATACGGTCGATGTCGCTCGGGCGCAAGCGCGCGTAGGTGACAAGTCCGCTGATAGCGACGACCACCTCGCCCGCGATGAGCCCCAGCGGCGGCAATGAGACGCGACGCCACAACTCACCCAGCCCGGCAACGACAAGCGCCCCGCCCGCGACGAGGGTGGGCGTGACCGCGGCGATCGACTCGTGCCAGCCTAACACGACGTGTGCGGCGACCGCTCCCACAGCGCCGAGCGCGAGCCCAGCAATCAGCGGCGCGTTCGCGTAGGCTGGAGAGCGGCCGTGCCGAACGTCGAGTGCGACGCGGAGCCCGACGATGGCCGCAACCGGGACGAACGTGAGCGGCGAGCCGCCATATACGTGCGCGGACGCCGCCACGGCGACGGCAAGCGCAAGCGCAATGAACCACATTCGCGCATCGCGTGCGTGATCGCGAGCGGTCGCCTGTGGATCACTGTTGTCCCGTCGGGCGACGTTGACCCCGAGCGTGGTCAGCGCCGCGACGAGCAAGCCGAGCCATAGATACTGATGTGCCTGGTGGTCAAGGAAGCCAACAGACGTATACACAACGTTGACTGGTGCGAGCCCGTAGAACAGCACCGCGGCGAGCGCGACGCGAACGTCATCGGTGAGCAGACGCGCGGTCCGGTAGACGAGGTACCCCAGACAAACAGATGCGACGATCGGAAGCCACGCGGCGACCGCGGGCGCGGCGTCGACACCGCCGAGTAGGACCGTTATCCACCAGTTCGTTGCGTGCGCGAGCGGGCGAGTGCTCGCGGCGCCGCCCATGTCTGCGAACAGCCCAAGATCAAAGAGCCCGTCCGCGCGAGCCGCGAGTCGTTCCTGCCAGTAGCGGAAAAAGTACGTGTCGTTGCTCGGGGAGACGATGAATCCGTTACGAAACACAGCAGGGGCAGCTACGAGCCGCGCTACGGCAACTGTGAGGAGTGTCCCGATAAGTCCGAGTGTAGTCCATGGATCGACAGAAGTGTGGGTAGTAACGTTCGATATCGCGTCGCTGTTGGTATCATGAGCTGGTCCGGGGTCAGGACGCGTCGTTGCTTGTTCAGATGTCGACAGATGAGCGTCATCAAGTGTGTCAGACTCCATCTCAATGGCGGCTCGGATCGCATCGGGATGTTCCAGCCGATAGCCACCATCTACACTGGTCGCGAGGTCACGAGATACAAGTTCTCCAAACCGGCCGGAGTCGAGATCGATTTGATCAAAGGTCCACGGCTCGCCGCGGGCGTCACGCTCGACGAGTGCTTCGAGCGGTTTCTCGGCTTGAGGGTGTTCGTCGAGAAACGCCCGGGCGTTTGCAGTTGTCTCCTCGGGCGAGGGCATTGTTCATTCTGTGTGTGGGGGTGCCGATTATCGTTTCGGTCACAAGAGCGGACAGCAGTATGGGCTAAGGGGCCGCAACCCCGCTCGGCTCCCCCGACCAGACAAGCATAGTGCTTAACGAGATGTTCGTACCAACTCGTTGATGATGAATACCGGCTGCCGATATTGGCTCGTGAGCGTCACTGGCGTTGCGCTGGTAGCGGCGGTTTCAGTGGTATTTGAGAATATTGGGCTGTGTTGAATCGCTATACAGCAGCGGGGTAGGCCGCTAAATCAAAGTGTCTGAAACGGGTGACTTCAATTGTCTACCCAAATCTCTCGCTTCATCGGAAAGGGTGTGCCGGTTGCTCAAAGAGTTACCGCCGATTAAGCACTCCATTCCACCACTGTACCCGGATTTTCCTCGATACATTGTACCGCATGACGATCGACTTGTTCAAAGAGATGCCACAAATAACCAGAGAGGTCTGCCTCAGCGCAGCCGACCTCCCCCCCTATCCACGCACGTTGTGTAAGGCGTTCGATCGGATCAGCATGAGCGTCTGTCGAGTGCTGCTGCGCCAGTCGGCGCAGCTGCACGATTTTTCCGAACACGCCGCGGTTGACGCTACGTCCTACGACCGCTCACCAGCGAACCGCCACTACTGCCAGCGAATCAAACGGGACCGCCAACATCTATACCAGTGCTGTTGCCGTCGTTATCGATATTCTCACTGGCGAAGCGTCTGGTGGCTACCAGCAGACTCGCGATACGTTCATTCAGTCTCATCCTGATACGGGGGGCCACATCAAGTTCGCCATTCCGGAGTGGGAAGCAGTGCTCGCGATGGCCTCTTGCGCTGCGATCTCCAGCGGGCTTGGATTCGCCGGTGTTGGCATAGTCCTTGATGAGGCCAATGGACCGATGGTGTTCAAGATGAACCGGCGTCCTAGTCTGGGCATCCGAAACGCGAATATGGACGGCTTGCTTTGCCGTCTTCGCTACGTCGAAGACCACGGCGATCACGGCCAATTCCAATCTGCGACCGATCGCGTGCGACGCGCGCAAGAATGGGCCAAACAGGATTGCGAGACGTTCACCCAGCCGTCGACAGACCTCGAAATCAGTTCGGAGGTGGGGGCCTGGTGTCTTCGACAGATAGCGGCGACAGATTATGGCCGTACACGCGATTGACGGCCGCGTTGATGTTCAGTACGTTCCTGTTCATCCCCATTGTTCTCGCGGGGGTGCCTAGTGTCAACAGAAGTGCGATCACCGGGCTGTTCACGCGTGAAGAGGTACTCTTGATCTTCTTCATTGAGACCCCCATTGTGTTCTCTGCATTCGCTGTGTATCGTGTTGGGCAATTTTATCGGCGGACAAGGCGAATACCCCGAGGCTTGACCTCGGAGATGAAGCCGACAACTCGTGATACAAACCACTAAATGAACACATCACTAATCAATAGACAGCGATGGAACACAGTCACCGCTACCACGCTTACCCGACACAAAAGGTAGCGGCTGGACTGGAACACCATCTAGATGTTCATCGCCAGCTCTACAACCACGTCCGCTGGGACTACGAACAAGCCCCGGAAGACAATAAGCCGAGTGAGTACGACCAGAACAACAAACTTCCCGACTGGAAGCGAGAGTGGCCCGTCTTCAGTAAACTACACTCGAAGGCCGCCCAAGCCACCGTCGCACGCTTCTATCGGAACCTCTCGAACCTTCGCAAGAAGAAAGAGAAGGGATACAACGTTGGTCGGCTCAAACGGCAAGCACCCACCGATTATCGAAGCGTCACGTACAACCAGTCTGGTTTCGACCTCGATGAAAAGAGGGGCCAAGACAGGTTCGCGTACGTCCGCTTCAGCAAAATCGGTTGGATGAAGATTCGTTACCACCGCCCGATTCCCGACCACGCCAGCATCAAAGAGATCACGTTCAAGAAGGAGACGACTGGCGAGTGGTTCGTCTCCTTCGGCCTCGAAACCGACGACGCCGATCTCCCCGAGAAACCCGACGTGGAATCGCTGGACGCGAGCAACAGCGTCGGCATCGACCTCGGAATACTCAACTACATCCACACTAGCGACGGCAAACCCGTGGAGTGGCTCGACCTCGAAAACGACTACGAGCGACTCGGACGCGAACAGCGTAAGTTATCTCGGAAGGAGAAGGGGTCGAACAACTACGAGAAACAACGAGTCGAAGTTGCCAAACTCAAGTGTCGAATTCGCCGGAAGGTGCTGGACTACCAGCATAAGATAACGACATGGCTTGTCCGCGAGTACGACGCCGTATTCGTCGAAGACCTGAACGTGAAGGGGATGCTTGAACAGTCGCACAACACTCGAAACAAGCAGGATGCGGCGTGGCGACAGTTCATCACCCTGCTCGAATACAAAGCAGAATTGTACGGCAGTCACGTCGTGCAGGTCGAAGCCCGAGGTACAACCAAAGAATGCGCGTCGTGCGGTGTGGAGACAGCGAAACCCATCTGGGTCAGGGAACACTCCTGTCCGTCGTGTGGATTTGAGACGGACAGGGACGCGAATGCGGCGATGAACGTCTTACAGAGAGGCTTTGCTGAATTAGGGCTGGGATGGCCCGAAGACACGCCCGTGGAGACTGTGACCGCTACGGACACGACTCACTTCGAGTCCGTGTCTGCAAGTCATGTCGTGGAAACGGGAAGCCTCGGGGCTTGACCCCGAGGCGATTCACGAGATTAGTGGCGCTTCTCGATCGAGGTTGAGACAATAACGCCTGACGGTGGGTACTTATCATTGAACGCATCGGACCGCGCGGAGGAACCTGAAATCACAGTAGATGATTTGTCCTTGCAGAGACCGTGACCGGCAAATCACATTCTCCTAGTAAATTAAAAAATATGTGCCAAGTCCACTTCATCGAGGAGCAACACAGGGACCGAAGCAACCGGAGAGCGAAATACAGTGGAATAATTCACACAGCACCACGCTGCTGTCACCGACATCGCAGTTCATTTATATAGACTCGTCCTTACATACGACTAATGCTTTCCGGGTGGCAGTATCGACTGCGCAGCGTTGGCGGCGTCGCAGTCGTTACTGCCCTTGCGGTTGCAGTCGCAAACAGCACCGTAGTCCACACGGTGCTCACTCAGTTACCAGTGATCGGTCGGCTGGCCGTGGACGCGCCGATGGGCACCGAGTTTGTGTTCGAGATGGCGACGACGGTCCTCATCGTCACGGCGGCGTTTCTGCCGTTGTACAAACCCCGGCCGCGGCGCATTCTTGACACAGTCGCACTCACGCAAAAGCGGGTGATGGTTGCCGTGTTGACGCTCGCCGCAATCGGTTACTTCGATTACACGTATCGACTCCCGCGGGCGACGCTCATCGTGATCACGCCGCTGTTGCTCGTCATGCTACCTGCGTGGTTTGTTTGGATCCGAGGGCGGCCAAGTGGTGACGCCGAGCGCGCAATCATCGTGGGCGACGACCCGGGCGAGATCGAGCGCCTCGCGAACGATATCGAGATGCCACTGCTCGGACATCTGTGTCCCACGAGTGTGTTTCTAACTGAGCGGTCGTCAACTCCGGTGACGGCTGTCGCGGACGGTGGGTTCACACTCGGGGGGCTGGATCGACTGGGTGGGCTCTCTCGCATTGAGGACGTGCTGGTCGAGTGTGACGTTGACACAGTGGTTCTGGCGTTCGAGCACACAGACCGGGCCGAGTTCTTCGGTGCACTTGATGCCTGTTACGAACACGGTGTTGACGCGCTTGTCCATCGCGACCACGCCGACCGGGTGTTGACTGCCGACGACGATGTCGGAACGCTGGTCAGTGTCGATGTCGAGCCGTGGGACATCCAAGATCACATCCTCAAGCGTGGCTTTGACGTCGTGTTTGCGGCGGTTGGTTTGGTGACGTTGAGCCCCGTCATCGGTGCAATCGTGGTCGCGATCAAACTGGATGACGGTGGGTCGATCTTGTACAGTCAAGAGCGCACAGCGGTGTTCGGGGAGACGTTCGAGGTGTTCAAGTTCCGGTCGATGGTCCCTGAGAGAGAGTCTGTCGAGCCGGTCGATGACGAGGTGAATGATCGGATTACGCGAGTCGGGAAGGTGTTGCGACAGACGCATCTCGACGAGATTCCACAGCTGTGGTCGATCCTTGTCGGGGACATGAGCGTCGTCGGGCCGCGTGCCGTGTGGACTGAAGAAGAGTCGTTGTTAGAGGCCCAAGAACGGTCCTGGCGTAAACGCTGGTTCGTCAAGCCGGGACTGACGGGGCTTGCGCAGGTGAACGACGCAAAAAGTACGGACCCCGAAGAGAAATTACGATATGATCTACAGTACGTCAAACAGCAGTCGTTCACCTACGATCTGAAACTCGTCGTTCGCCAGATTTGGAAGGTCGGACTGGATGTGGTGGCGACGATCCGCGGGACGCCTACAGAATGAGAAGTTGGTGTTTCTGTCACCCCACCGTGTCGAGTGTTTTGTTAACGACACGGTGAGTTGTGGACTTGAGACCGAACGAATGTGTGGAACTGCGTAGTCACTTGGGGTGACCGGAGCTCAGTCGTCAGATTCGGCCGTACTGTCTGTACTCTGTTCTCCGCCGCTCTGTGAGCCACCAGTGAGACGCTGTTCGGCCTCGTCACGGTCTTTGGGGTACCCCACGTCGATGCGCCAGCCGTCGAGGCCGATGGCGTCGATGGTCCGACCAGACTGGATGAGGAGGTCGACGGCGTCGCTGATCTCGTACTCGTCGCGGTTCGATGGTTGGACGAGGTGACACGCGTGGAAGATGGCGGGCGAGAAGGTGCAGAATCCGGTCATAACCAGATTGCTTGGCGGGTTCTCGGGCTTCTCGACGACGTCTCGCTCGAAATTCGCGCGTACACGAACAGCGACTTTCACGTCTCGTACCACGAGACATACGCCGGCGTCCGACGAGGGTGTCAATGGGACCGGCACGACCAGCCACACAACGCCCGGGATCACTACCATCCGCTTCCGGACGCGGGCACGGCTGCCGCGGTCGACCGGAACTACGCGACGGATCTCACGCGCGTTCTCGAGGAGACTGTGCTCCCGTGGGTTGACGAGCGAGTCGGCACGCTGTGGGAGTCGACCACCGACTGAGCCCGTTCGAACCTAGGCGAGACGTTCCGTCCTACCTCTTATTCCGACTGTAGCAGGTCGAGTTAACTCAGACCCAATGTCCAAGTAAGTAAGTCCCTCCCACAACGACGATTCCACCAAGAGCATCACGTGTGCGGATTGGGAGAAGCGTCGGAGACTCTGGTCCAGTGTCCGATGGTGGCCCGTCCTCGCCAGTGCTCTCTGTATCGTTGACGCTTTTGTTACGTGTGTCCTCACTACGTGCGTTCTGTATCGTGGTATTCGTTTCCGTAGAATTTGTTGAGTTTATGGTAGTAGCAGATGCTGTGTCAGTGTCTGCGTCTGTGTCCTGTTGTGTGTCCGATACGTCTGGAGTGATTTTTGTTGAGTACTCTCCAGTACGATAATTAACCAACACGTATACCAGTGTATTCTCAGGAGAGGCTTTGAGCTCTTGATCAATATTTACTTTATCAGTAAATCTCCCTGCGTCATACAGCCGAACGAGGTCAGTCCGTTCACCAGTGCGTGTATCAACTGTCTCAACCGTAACCCGACTAATCTCTGCTTCCGAAACTGTCCCGGTAACACGGACTGTTTCTGTTTCTACATTAGTAGTCGCCTCTGTAACACTCACATCTGGCTCAGGCTCATACCGAATTGAGAGCGTCCTATTCCGGATGTTCCCCGCAGCGTCTTCTGCTGTGATTTGAAACTCGTTGTCCTCGTTATTATCATATAGATCTACTGTCGTATCAAATTCATATCTCAGCATATCTGGGTTTGGCTTTGCGTTTCCACTCAACAGCAGTACCTGTGACCCATTATTGGAGGTCCGGTTTATTTCAACGCGTGTGAGTTTAGTCTCATCCCGGATTACTCCACTGATGTGCGCGGTGTCAGTATAGCTTTCATTTTCGGCTGTGAACTCAATCTGCGGGTCGGTTTCATCGTCGAGGATAATCGAGAACCGATCGGTGTTTGTGCGGCCTCGACTGTCCGTGTACTCCGCAACAATATCGTTCGTTCCGTTTGCGAGTAACAATTCTTGAGAGAATGAATCCCCAGGATTCGAAATACGATGGATTCTTCGATCGACTTGAGAACTATTTTCACCAGGTCCGTAGTTAGTGGTTCGTTCAATCCGAACCCGCTCAACATCCAACATCGTATGGAAATCACCAGCTAGTGCAACCTGTCCACTCGTCACGTTTATTGTGCTATTTGGCCCCCCTTTGACGGTTGTCGAGAACGGCGAAGTATATCGCACACGAGGCGCGGCTGTATGCTTCGTTACGGAGGTTTGTATGGTTGTTAGCCCGTCCGTTTTGACAATTGTCTCAACTGTATTCTCGTTGGGGTCTAACTCAAGTGTAAGAGAGCGGTCAAACTGGGTGGAGTTTGGCCGGTATGAACGGTAGATGTCACCATTAACACGAATTTCGAGTAAATCTATCGGAGTATTTGCCGTGACTGTAATGTTTGTATCCGGGTCTTCAAAGACTACCAATTCGGCCTCATCCGTAGCATCTTCATTATTTATAGTCATGTTGACTGTCGTCCCCTCTGCTGTTACAGACCCGGCCCCCGTATACACGGCTAGGAGTAAGAGACACATAACACACAAAGCAGTCGCCAAGTGCCTGTAAGTGATTTCTCGGAGTAGTTGCGTGATGTGGAGGGTCATATTACACTGATAAACTCGTCTGTGTACTATTGTTGATGTAGTAGAGTATAAGAATATACTGCGATAATTATCAAAATTGAGATAATGATGGGCCGCGACAGAGACGATTGCGTGAATCATGCCACGGATAGGTCATCAACAACAAAAACAACGACTCAGCTACTTCGGCACCCACTGTGAAGTCGTAGGAGAAAACTCAGACCGGCATTTCGATTTCTGCCAACCGCTGCGCGCGATAGAACCTGACCCGACGTGTCAGCACCCGCCAACAGACCGCGGCGACGCCGGCACCGACCGCGTTCACGAGAATATCGTCGAAAGCAGCCGTCCGTGTCGCCAGCGTTGATTGAAGCAGTTCAACTCCCACTCCGTAGCCAACTGCCATGAGAAAGACACCGACGAGAACTGTGCGGTCTCGCCATGGCCTGTCTTGAACGGCGTATGCGAGCGTGATCGCAAGCCCGGCATATGCGAGTCCGTGCAGCCACACGCCGTACGCAAAGACTCCAAACGGCCCGGTTCGGATCGCGCCGCTTCCTGGTGGGGTAAACACCGAATAATACAGAATCATCGCTGCGACGGCAATGACTACTCCCCACCGCAGCGTCCGTGGAACCAGCGGCACGCGGATCCGACCCATCTCGCGTGAGAATTCACGTCCTAAGTGTAAAGAGTGTGGATTAGTCGGAGCGACACACCAACTGGTGTGGCGTCTATCTCTTGGCAAACAGGTACGTTTTTGTCTTGCCCGACACACCCACATCGTAATGCAGCCTCTGGAGGTTCTCGCATGGAGCTAATCGACGACGATGGCCGACTTTTCGGCGCGGTAAACGTCATCGACGCGCTTGTCGTGCTGGTTATTGTTGCGGTTGTGGTCGCGGGGGCCGCGTTCGTACTTTCCGATGATCCTGCCCCTGCCCCCGACACCGAGACGACGTACGCCACGCTAGATCTGGGCGTTCAAGAGTCGTACATTGTTGACGCAATCGAAGAGGGCGACACCTACGAACCCGACGGCTCCTCGACGCTCCGGGTGACAGACGTCCATCTCACACCACAAGACGGGAACGCGAGAGTCCTACTCCGTGTGGCATTGGAAGGGCAGCTCAACAATCAGAACAACCTCGTGTACGCTGGAGCCCCACCGCGACTTGGCCGGAGTCTGACGCTCGAAACGAACCGTTACACCGTGACCGGCCAGCTTCGTGAGGTTGGTGAATCTGATGCGCTGACGCAATCACAGCAGCGCGTCACTCTCACGACAGAGCTTGATGCAGGAACAGCCGAGGCAATCAGGCCGGGCGATGAAATTCGCGTCGCCGGCCGGACTGTAGCCCAAATTGAGGATGTCACCACGTATGCAACTAATACCACCAAGCGGCGTGTGTTCGCAGCCGTCTCGCTTACTGCACACCACCAACAGGGAGAACGCCGCTTCAGCGGTCAGCCGCTCCGTCGTGGCCAGACGATTACACTCCCAACAGAGGAGTATGTGCTTGACGGGCAGATCGAACAGGTCGGTGGTGATGGGAGCCTCGGCGCGATGACGACACGGACAGTGACGCTCCGGATGGAAGATGTTCGTGAAGATTACGCCGATGCAATCGAGCCCGGGATGATAGAACGCACCGGAGATACGACCGTGGCCCGCATTACCGACGTCGAGACCGAGCCTTCACTTATTATCGCGACGGGTGAAGATGGAAGCATCAACGTTGCCGACCATCCGGTCAACCGTGATGTCACAATTACGGCTGACCTGCAGCTACGCGAGACGCCCGCCGGACTCACGTTCAAAGGTGACCAACTCCGGCAGGGATCGACGGTTGTACTCGATCTCGGAACGGTAACTGTCGAAGCGGAAGTCGTCATGGCCACACAGTAACTCCCGGTATGGACACCAGCACTGACACTGGAGACACCACCCAAACACTCCGGCAAGCGGCGCGTAACTCACGCGTTGCCACACTCTGGCGGCGCCTTGTGGCTGTCGTCCAGGCGTCGTTTCTGTATCAGTGGCTGACTGCTGAGCCCGACCCAGAGGTGATTGTGATCGACCTCCGCGAGACGTGGACTGTTGGCCCCATCCTTCGGCTGCTCGATATCGTCATACACCGGCTACGGCCCGCGGTCAAAAACGCAGGGGTGCTGCGTGTTACACAGAGAGGATTTCGGATGGTATACGCTGCACCACTGGCAGCTGGCGGAGTCAGTCTCGCGATTGGCGGCCTCCTCATCACACTGATAGGCGTTATGCGCGACACGATGTCAACAACGCAGCTAGCTGTCGGACTCGGTGCCGTTCTCGCTGGCATCGCTGTAACCCGCGACCGCCGTAGCTGGGATACACTTCGTGAGACACGACCAGTCGAACTGCTCGTTGCAGCGCTTGAACCGCCTGACCCGCCTACTCAGACCGACTCGTCTGATACAGAAATTGATAGCGGTGGGCTGCCCCACGATCGGCCAGATCAGACGGATGCGACGGCTGTGTCCAGCGAGCACTCAACTAAACCGGAATCGCCGCCAAGAGATGAATCTTAACCGCGCCGCACAAGCTAAAACTGTTGGCTCTCTTCAAGGATCTGTAGCTGACCGACAAACGAATCGGTTTAAGTTCATTCGCAAACCTGATGTGTGTAGTGATTACTACGGAGATTACAGTTGCCATCCTCGCGGGGGTTGTCCAGGGCATCGTTGAGTGGTTGCCTGTCTCAAGCCAAGGTAATCTCGCACTCGTGTTGACCTTTCTTGGCACTAGTCCCGCTATGGCCGTTCAGCTTGCGCTGTTCTTACAGCTTGGAACGACAGTCTCTGCAGCGGCATACTATCGAGACGAAGTCGCGGCTGCGCTTCGTGCAACACCCGGCTGGCGGCCATCACACGCATACGAGGGTGAGTCTGCGATTGTCTCATACATCGGGATCGCCTCACTGTGTACCGGTCTCGTCGGGATTCCGCTGTACGTTTTTGCGGTTGATATTGCCGGTCAGCTCACGGGTGGGGTGTTCATCGCTGGAATCGGCGTCCTGCTTATTCTTACTGGTGGCATCCAGTTGGCCTCCGAGTCGGTCGGACTTGGCGGTCGTGAGAAACCGACGTTCACTGATTCCATACTTGTTGGCGCCGTACAGGGAATAGCAATTCTCCCCGGTGTTTCACGCTCAGGTGTCACGACAAGTGCACTTCTATTTCGGAGTTATGATCCACCGGCTGCCTTTCGACTGTCATTTCTGCTTTCAATTCCAGCGAGTCTCGGTGCCGCTGCCCTGACGCTCGTCGGCGCAGGCGGGCTTCCGGGGATTACGCCGATCGCTGCTGGGGTAGCACTCGCAGTAAGCGGCGTAGTTGGGTATTTGACCATTGGTGCGTTAATGCGATTCGTCGACCGTGTCCCATTCTGGGCGGTCTGTTTCGGATTGGGGGGGCTCGCAATCTTGGGTGGTGGTGTTGCCGCTGTAGTCGTATGATGAGTCCGTCGTCCATCACGGCTTTGACTATGGAAAGTTTACAACGGCTCCGCACGGCGGACCACGATTTCTAACTCGAACTCGGCCGGATCGGTTGAACCATTGGCGTCCTCAGCGTCGTACTGCACCACCACATCCTCGAAGGTCTGCGTCCCGGAGTCGAACGACTCGAACTCGTCTTCAACGTATGTCCGCCCAATAGCCGTCCGCTCGTTGACCCGTGGTGGGTGGTACGTTCGGTCGTCTTCCGGCGGTTCGTAGTAGGCGTCAACCCGGAGTTCGAGCGTACCGTACGTGCGCTCGCCGGTGTTGCGAATAGTTATGTCAGCCACCACCTGCGACAGCAGATTCGACTCAACAATCCGAACAATCTCAGTCTCTTCGACCGTGATCCCAGCAGGGTCAGGCAGCGCCTCACTGGAGTCGCCGGCTGTATCCCCGTTCGACCCCCCGTCACCGGGCCCGTCGTTTGTCTCACCCGTGGTCGACTCGGCGCTTGTCGCCGGTGTCGGCTCCGCAGTTTGGTCACCGTTGGCCGTCTCCCTGGTCTGATCGGCCGCGTTCGATTCGCCCTCCACGAGACATCCCGCGAGTGCGATAGGGATGGCGGCCGCAAGGAACTGCCGCCGCGAGGATAGTCGAGTCATATCGTCACCCATACATCGGACAGTCGGCCCTGCCAGCGTGGGCGCTCTTCCCATGCATCGCCAGAAAAGCCCGTGGCAAGAAGGAACTCGCCAGCCTGCAGAAAGTAGCCGTACTGAACGCCGGGGAACCGATCGAGGTCAGTTCGGTCGCTTCGCGCCTCACGATGGTAGTATCGGTACCAACGAGCCGCATCGTCGGCCGCCTCGGTCTCGGGCAAGAGCGGTTCCTGACCGTCGGTTTCACCAGCCTCGAGGACGGTCTCCATTGTGTCAGCCGCAGCGTCAACATCTGCGTACTGTTGGACGTAGATAGGGACCACGTCAAGATCACCCGGAGACCCCGAAAACGCATCCGCAGCCCGATCAGTAGCTGACGGGCGCGGTGCAACCGTGTAGAACACCTCGCGGACGCGGTTAGGTGCTTGGACAACTGGCCCCAGACGCTTCCGTAGCTTATCTCGTCGAGTCTGAGCGAGCGGCTCCGCAGTGAACTCTGGCGGGAAGCGATCGTCGTCAGTATACGGACGATGTGCAACCGTTGTGAACCGGTGAGCTGGTACTGCCAGCTCCACGAGGACTTCAGATGCGTTGCTTGGGGCGAGACGGTCAAGGAGTCGATTGTGGATTGGATCCCGTGAGAACGTCCCGTTGATATATATTGGTGTGCGAATCTGTGAAATCGTCCGGGAGACTCGGTTGAGTTCCTCGACAAACCGATCAGCGTCGTTCCGTCGAGCTGATCGAAACAAAGCTGGGAGGTGGCTATCGATCCGCGACTGGATGAGCTCACGGGGGAAAAAATGCGGTTCAAGCGCTGCTGCCGCCCGCTCAGCCGCCTCATAGCTGACCGTTTCGAGCCGTGTAACCATCTCGGTGGCTGGGTCACTTGGGTCCCGGATCTGTTCTCGAATCGAGGAAACCGCGGTGAGGATGTCAGCGGTCGCGTCACGATACGTGTCGATCGCTTTTCGATACACGGTTGCAAACCAAACTGTGTCGGTAACAATGTCGCGGGTCGCGGCCGCTATCTCGGAGTGTGGAACAGACGATTCACCGTCAGGGCGCTCATCAGAACCATCTGTCCCGTCCGTTTCATTTTCGTCAGGGAGTTCATCGGGATATCGAACACCTTCAACACTTAGACACCCGCTAAACCCAGCGGCAACGGCTCCTACAGTTAATAGCTCGCGCCGTGTCCGTTGCATACGGCGAACTTTTGTAGCCAAGGATTTAAATTAGTACACTCAACAATCGGAGCAGATAGTGAAACCAAGTTTCAAACAGTGAAATTGTAGCCTGTCACCCCCTGCATATTGACACGCTCTTTCATCTGAGTTGAATGTGATCTAAAACAACGACAAGATGACGGTAGCAACAAAATATATATTTCGTGTGATCAAAACTATGAATTGGCCGTATAGCAGGTGCTAATGCCATTTTACCTGACAGACAGACCGGTCGCCGACACGTCTTTCAGATGTTACTGTACGGAAAGCTTGGTGATTGATGTGCTCCAGATCGTGTCGGACTTCTTTCAGTTGGACTCACAGTAGTACTTATGATTGGACAAGTGCAAGATGGAATTGAAGCGTGTCAAGACGAATGCGACCGGTTGGTTGCAGAGCGAGATGCCTTCCAGACGTTTTTACATTATGTCCGTTCAATTAACACAGTTGGAACTAACTCATCATCTGAGTCGGCACCGAATCTAAGTGGGATCAAACACCCAACGATTACGGATTCAGATCCTCAGGACGCAACACTAAAAAGCGTCCTATCGGGTTATAAACAGACCGTCCAATCACTTCCACATTACCGAGACGAGTATGATGAAACGCTCACTGAAAGCCTCTCTGCTGAACTTGGACAAGATATCGCTACCTCGCTAGCCACGAATAATGTCCTTGTCCCAGCTACAAAACGTGCGCTCGTTGAACGGAGTCAGCAAGCGATCGACAGTCGCACAAACCTACTAGAAGCAATCGCAACCGAGATTGATGCACTTACTGACGCTCAGACAGATCTTGAAATGATCGAGACGCGTAAACAGAAACTCCGTGCCCACCTCGAGAGCGTCGAGCGAAATCGATCGGAGGCAGCATTTGACGTGTTGTGTGTTCTCCGCGATCTCGAGTCTGACGTTGATACTATTGCGCAAAAACGACAAGAGAGATTACAAGATCCTCCAGTAAAAGTGAGTGAAACCTCAACCGATAGAACAAATAATACGGGGTTTTATGTGTATCTTTATTCGGTAGAGGGAGTTCCTCGATACCCTGTCTTATCAGCTGTTGCTGAACTTGGAACAGCGATTCAGACAGAACAAGACTGGATTCTTAAACAATTGTGAATGGCATCTTCCGGGTGTTAGTGTCAAATACCTCGGGGTCGAGTCTCAAAGCTTGTCAGTGGCATTTTATTCTACCAGGTGTGTCTGACGCAGGTTAATACGTACTGAGTCAAATACACCAACATCTGATGAGTAAACAGAGAGGTATCCGTGTAAGCCACGGTGAGACACAACTGCGATCAGCACAATCTCACAGTCACCAAATGAGGGATACACAATGAAGCTTGCAACCATCGGCGTCGGGAATGCAGGGAGCAAACTCATCGATCAGATGATCGAATTCGAGTTTGAAACGGGCCGTAATCTTTGTCGGCATGCGCTTGTCATTAATACCGCTCGAACTGACCTCGCTAAGCCACAACACATCGATGAAGACCGTCGCGTCTTGATCGGCGACACCCATCGGAAGGCTCGTGGTCACGGTGTCGGCGGTGACGCCGAGATCGGGGCCGAGGTTGCCAAAACGGATATCGATGAGATCAGGCGCGTCTTTGACGACGTCGAGATACACGAAGTTGATGCGGTTCTCGTCGCTGCCGGCCTCGGTGGCGGGACTGGCAGTGGCGCCGCGCCGGTTGTCATCGAGGAGCTACAAAAGATGTATGACGAACCGGTCTATGGGCTTGGGGTACTGCCCGGAACTTATGAGGGTGGCCGACCGGCACTCAACGCCGCCCGCTCACTTCAATCGTTTGTTAATAAAGTCGACAACTTCATCGCCTTCGATAATGATGCGTGGCGCTCTCGCGGACAGACGATAGAGCAAGGATACGAAGAGATGAACGAAGAGCTGGCAACACGGATTGTCACGCTGCTCGCGGCAGGGGAAGTTGATGAGTCGGAAGTCGGTGAAAATGCCATGGACTCCAGTGACATCATGCGAACGCTTGAAACCGGGGGTGTCTCTTCAATTGGTTACGCATCAACGGATGTTACTGTCGCAAAAGAGGGGTTACTGGCAAAATTCAACGAGTCAGAAGAAGTCCAACGCGAGTCTACTGACGCGGCAAAAATCAAGGGACTGGTTCGCCGAGCAACCAACTCGCGGCTTACTGTACCGTGCGATGTATCGAGTGCTGACCGGGCGCTCATCGTGTTCGCTGGTCCGCCGGATGTAATTTCCCGGAAAGGTGTCGAGTCCGCCAGAGAGTGGCTCGAACAAAAAGCGGACACTGTTGATGTCCTTGCCGGTGACGACCCCCGTCCGGATTCTACGACACTTGCGGCTGTAGTGTTACTTTCGAACGTGACCGACACGCCCCGGATCAACGAAATTCAGAATCAGGCTGTTGACGCCCAAAATAAGATCCAACAGCAAGATGCCGTTCGCGAGGAGGAAATACAGTCGCTAATTACGGATGACGATAATGACCTGGATCCGATCGTCTGAGTCCACAACGAGGCGCTTCGGTTGTTGTCTCCATACGGGTGATCCGAGCCTGCAGTTAGGTACATGAAAATCGCGTGTATCGGGGTTGGAGACTGTGGAACGCGACTTGTCGACCGGTTGGTCTGCGCTGAACGCGAGACAGACCGATCTGTGACGAGTGGAAATGTGCTTGCGTTCAACACTGAGTCTCAAGCCTTCGACCAGACAATAGCACTCACTGATGACCAGCAAGTGCTTATCGGCGATACCCATCCCGAAGTCACCCGGCGAGAGCCAGATGATGATCGTTCACACGGAGACGACAAGCCACGCCCCGCCGATGAGACGGCAACTGCAGTAGATGCGGCCACTGCCGCGGCGACACCACGCGAGTCACATAGTACGGTCAACGCCGACGGAAGCCACCTGACCGCAGAAGTGACCGAATACGGCGTGGGCGGCGATCCAGAAGTGGGTGCAGAAGTAGCACGAGCTGATGGGCCAGAGATTCGCCGAGCGCTTGATCGGATCGATGAAACAGAGGTTGCAGCCATACTGCTTGTTACTGGGCTGGGTGGCGGGACCGGTTGTGGCGTCGGAAGCATCCTCTTGGAGGAACTCCAATCGATCTACGAGACATCAGTGTATGCACTCGGTGTGCTCCCGGCTTGTGGGGAGCCTGACCGCCGGATCCTGACCGCAGCTCGTGGGGTCCGAACAGTGGTCCCGAAAGCAGACGCTGTGTTTCTCGTTGACAACGATGCGTGGTGTCAAGACACGGATCGTGTCGCTGACTGCTATGAGTCGATCAATACGATGGCTGTCGAGCGGGTGTTGGGAATCTTCGGTGCGGGAGAACGTGACCGGGGGTCTGCGTCCGAGGTGCGGATCGACGCGACAGATATCAAGCGAACGCTTGAGATTGGTGGCGTTGCGACGATCGGTCAAGCAAAGGTTGACATTGATATGAAACCCGAAGGGTTGCTTGCCCGGATTCTTCAGCTTCTCGGGCGGTCACCCGAAAGCAATACTATCTCAGTTGACGCATCAACTGTGAAAGACCTCATCAGCCGATCAGTTCAGTCAAAAATGACCGTCCCGTGTGACATCACCTCAGCGGACCGTGTCCTCGTTATCCTCACTGGTCCACCAAACACAATCTCGCGTAAGGGCTTCGAGACGGGGCGGTATCTTCTTGAAGAAGAGACCAAGACTGTCGAGGTTCTTGCGGGTGATGAGTCAATAAAAAACGCCACACAACTCACGGCAACAGTAGTGCTCTCAAATGTGACGGGCGTCCCACGAATCGATCAACTACAGCGTCGAGCAGTTGCTATTCAAGAAGCTACTGATTCAGATAAAACCGTGGAACAGCCGTCTGAAATCAAAGGGCCTGATATGGTGAGTGCCGATCAACAAAATACCCAGTCACCCGTGGACGAGGGTGTACGAACCGATGAATTTGATTTCGGTGACATTGAAAGCGACAGTAGTAGTTGACATCCTCCCCGCGCTGAAGCGCGAGGCGTTCTCGTCAATTCTCTCTTAGAGGAGCAGTCTCAACTCGTTATTGCTAGGTCGATCCCAGTCCAGACACCTTGGTACCGTTCCCACAGAAGGACTGCAGGAGGAAGTGCAATAATTGTGAACACAAATGAGTAGATGACACTTATCGCCATTAGCAGGCCAAAATCACCTAGCACAGGTGTAATAGCAAGCGCAAGCGCGCCCGTCCCGAGCGACGTTGTAAGCATACTCCCGAGGAGCGCACCACCAGTTCCCGAAAGTGTGATAATCATTGACTCATAAGCGCCAGCACCCGCGTTATACTCATCAACGAAGCGATGGGTAGCATGGACTGAGTATGCAATCCCAAGTCCAATTGAAATGGAGAGGATTGTCCCAGTTAACGCGTTTAGTGATATCCCGAGATATCGCATCGTACCGAGTAGGAACGCGATTGCGATCAGGATTGGGAAGAGATTCACAATTCCGAGGAGCGGCTTGCTTTCGAGTACTGCGTACGCGATGATGAGGAACAAGCCAGTTAGCCCTATCGCAATCACCAATCCTTGGATCGAAGAGTTGAATATGATGTCAGTCACCGCATCAAAAACGACAATTTGACCAGTTGCAGTCGTTTCATACCGGAAGTCCTCGACGAATGCTCGGGCATCACCAGCAGCCTCACTTTGTGAAGCACCCGAATCAATTGCGTATTGGACCTGTGCGCTCCGTCGATCTGGTGTGAGATACTGCTCGGCACGATCGCCGGACGATGACGCGAACAGCTCATCATAGATACGATCGAGATTGCGGTCAGGAATTCCGTTGTCGTTGAGGTCGTTTCGAGCGACCAGTCTGGCGAACTCCTGATCCTGTTCAGCATGTGACTGGATGACAGTCACAATACTCGTGGGACGAGCAGCTCCGCCGCTGCCGACTGCGAGTGCCCCTACAGCATCATCGTTTGGATCTGCGAGGGCCTCCAACGCGTGGCCCTCTTCGAAGTTGCCTTGCACGTACAACTTTACTGATTGATCTTGGTTAGTCGAAAAGCGATCTTCAAGCAGATTTAGTGTCTCAGTAACGGTGTATTCACTTGGTGCAAACGGTTCTGGAAGTGCCGTTATGTAGTCCGGCTGCTCTTCTGGGGGAAGAAAGTCTTCGGTCTCAAAAGAGGTGTCAACTCCACTCCCGTATGCAGCTGCCATCCCGCCAGTCACAAGCAGTACGAACACAAACGCAATCGGTGCGTACTGGCTGGCCTGCGCCGGAAACGTCAGGATTTTCCCGAGCGTAGACTCCTCAGATGAGATTGGTGCTGAATTGAATTCGGGGACGTTGTAGGCATCTCGCAATTGGTCAACTTCCAATTTGGCTGCTGGGAGAAACAGCCCGAAAATCAGGAAGGTGAAAATGATCCCAATACCTGAGGCGATTCCAACGTTCCGGATCGGCGTGAGATCAGAGATGACATTTGCGCCGAACCCAAATACCGTAGTCACGGTGACGATGATGAAGGCAATCATCAGTTGATTGTTTGCTTCCCGCATCGCCTCGGTAGCGTTGTATCCCGCAACAGCCTCCTCACGATAGCGATTGATAATATGGATCCCGAAGTCAACGCCTACTGCGAGTAACAACACAGGAACCGTAATCATCTGTTGATTAAACGGGATCCCAGACAAGCCGAGGAATCCGAAGGTCCAGATAACGGTCATTAATAGTGATAGCAGCCCCAGCGAAAGATCGATCGGATCGCGGTAAGCCACGATTAAGAATAACAGCAACAACACCACGACAACAGGCATGACAATGATCAGTGAATCGCCGATGACACTGGCGGTCTCAGCGTTCGTGACGCCACTGCCAAAGGCAGTTATGTCACCGGGTTGTTCCGCTGCGATAGATCGAATGTCTGTTTGAACGTCTTGGAGGTCGCCACTAGCGAATCCAGCCGGGACATCGTGTGTAACGACCGTAATTGACGCTGAGGCACTTGCACTCGTTGGGTTGAAATCAGTCGCGAGTGATCGGGTGAATCGTGCGTTCTCGGAGAGGCTGCGGACGATTTGTCGAACCCGAGTTGCACTCGTTGACTCAATAGCGCGTCGCTGTTCTGCTGCTGTGGTCGCTGTCGGGTCAACCTGCTGGGCAATGACCGTCGCTGGGCCGCTTGTGGACGCAACACGGAGGTCGTCGCGTGATTCAACCTCTTCAAGGATTCTGAGATCCCTAAGCAGAGCTTCCTTCGTCAGAACGTTACCGCCCGAATGAATAATCTGTGTTGATTCGCTGTCTGGTTGAAATGGGTCTTCGAACTCTTGATTGACCGCGTCAAGCGCTTCCTGTTCTTCAAGCCCCTCGGTAAATGAGTCAGTTGCTTCGGTGTCTGTGCTGACGAGTCCGATTCCGCCAGTAAACACGAGTGTGAGCACAAGAAACGCAATGATGACTCGGCGTGGGCTATCGACGATGGTGTCATTTAGCCGCCGCGTCCACGCCTCAATCCGCTCGCCGAGTGTCATTGGTTACTGCCGCCTCCGGTAGACGACAAGAGCCCCCGTTCCGACAACGAGAAGCGCGACGATGATAACGGGTAACGGTAGCCCACCATCCTCGCTTTCAACCACATCAATAGGGACACGGAAGGTGTCAGTGAGCTGGCTGTCACCGTCAGCATCATCATACCGGAAGTCGAGCGAGATTGGGTACGTACTTCCTGCGGTCGCAGACCCGGTCGTTGTCAGCTCGAACGTCATCGTCGTCGTCTCGCCGGGATCGAGTGACTGGACGTATCCAGTATCGGTGTCACCAGTGTCAAGCGGGTCATCGGCAAATAGCCGAGCCTCCACGTCGCTTGCAGTTTCATTGAGATTGTTTGTCACCGCAACGTCGACAGTACGGGTCCCACCAGACTGAATCGACCGATTTTCGATAGCAACATCAAACCGGTCACGTTCGGGCGCAACCTCAACATCGACGACAAGTTCTTCAAACGCTCGCATCTCGTCCTCATCGTTGCGGTATTGAACAGCCATATCCAGCGATCGGAGTCCGGCCTCAGCTTCACCGCCGATTGCGATGGGCAAAGAGAAAGTCGCTGACTCGCCGGAGTCAAGTGTCCCCACAGCAGTCGACCGCTCCGCCGGGATCACGCTCTGGGAATCACCGGCATATTGAACAACAACGCTACGGGCCGGAACAGGACCATCGTTACGAACGGTACCGACGAGTTCGCCGTCCTCAGCGACGCGAAGTTGTGACTCCACGTTCGCGAAGGTGAATTCTTGCTCGGCAAGCGGGAGGATTCCGAGCGAGAGTCCGTCATCGGTGCGGGTGATCCCATCGGGGTCCTCGTACTGCACGGAGCCGGCGAGGGTGTATTGCTGGACGGGGAGATCGGGTGCGACGCCCACGTCGTATGCGACGGTCACCGTTTCACCGGGGTCGATTTCCTCAATCCGCACGGTGTCAGATTGCCCATCACTTACTGTGACGCTGGTACTTTGCGTCCCGAAAGTCACGTCAGCACTGCGGGCCGTCTCCGCACCGACGTTCTCGATTGTCGCCTCAACGGTGCCGCTGTCACCGATCTGTGCGTCACTGTCGATGTCGACCACTTCGAACCGGGCGTCGTCACGCACGCGAACTTCCACATCGCGGGAGACGGTCACGGTTCGGCTCTCACCCGAAGAAATGTAGCTGTAGGTGAGATCCAGATCCAGTGTGTATGTTCCAGGCTCGACGCCTTCTGGTACGTTCAGACTCACCGGGAGTTCGCTGGGGACGCTTGTTGTCACGCTGCCGATCGATGTCTCACCCGACTCAACAGATAGTGGACCGTTCGCCTCGACTTCGGCACGGACATTGCGCGCGGTCGTGACAAGATCGCTGTTCGCAGCGTTCCCGAACCGGAAGTTCCCATCGTTAGCTATCTGAAGCGTGATTGCGTTCGTCCGCCCTGGGACAAGGTTCGGGTTCGGGGCGTACACGTCGAGGTCAGGAGACCCACCAATGTTCGAGGCCTGTGCAGGTGTTCCAACGCCAACGCTAGGTGCAGCGTTGGAGCCGGTTAGCTCGGCACCAACTGCACCGACGCCGACACCACTACTGACCAGTAGAATACTCACGAGGACGACTGACAGCGTTCGGGTCTGCATACACTACTCCCTCCTCACAGTAGAGACAGCCACGCGTAGCAGTTGCGTTGGAATCAAAGCAGGACCATTTGACAGGTAACGATGTCGTTGCACAACAGATACTCCCCTCACGAATCAATAAACCTTTCTTTCCTGAAGTCCCACAGCCGATATGGAATTGACAAATACTGTAGTTCTGTTGATAAAGAGGGACCAGTTGTGACGCAATTTTCTGACGAAGATCGGGAACGAATTCGTGCCGAAATGATTGAGGCAGGCCACGAGTTATTTGCCCGTTACGGGTTTGATCGAACGCGGGTGAGTGACATAACAGACGCTGTCGAAATCGGTACCAGCACGTTTTACCAGTTTTTTGACTCAAAAGAAGAGTTGTACCTTGCGGTGTTAATGGCCGAGCGTGAGCAGTTATTTGGCCGACTGGAGACAGCAGTTGCTGAGATGGAAACGCCACAAGCAGAGGCAGAGATGATACTGCGAACGACACTTGAGCAGGTGCGGTCAAACACGCTTATTCGACGACTCTTTGTTGACGGGGAACTCCAACGAATCGAGGATCAGTTGGAGGGGACAAAGTATGAGAACAATGCTCAGACTGATCATAAAACTGCTTCTGGCGCCGATTGCGGTGAGGAAAATATCAGCGCTGATTTACACGGGGGATCCGACCTCCCGCGAGTCCTCCCGCAGCCAGATGAGTGGGTTGCCCGCGAGGAGGTCCGTATCAGCGATCCCGAGATTGTACGTCAGCTCCTACAGTCACTGCTGTTTGTAACACAGGCGCAAAACACACCGATTGTGTCTGAAGACAGTTATAGCGAAGTTGAGGAAGCATTGATCGATACTGTGGTCACAGGACTGTTTGCCGATGAGTCGATGGCATCACAGCCTTGAGCGGCCAGTCATGCTTCCGTACAAAATTTATACTTTTGCACAGTTAGTCATCGAATATGAAATCCACGCGAAAAGGGCTTCGTGACGGTGACTTGATTAAAGACACATATGAGCGATTAAACTGCGCTGCATGTGAGATGGTGTTAAAGAAGAAGACCGATTCGGCTGAAGTGTTTTCCGTACGCACTTGTCCCGAGTGCGGTAGTGAGTTCAAAGACCTCCGTTGAGTACACTAAGTGGTCCCACACTCTGCCTCGGTGAGTTAACTAACCCGCGGTCGACGAGTCGGACGCGTCGAACGGCGCTTAGTGCCCGTCGAGCGCGCTGCCCGCCGCGATTAAGAACCCGGTGATCGCGGTGATCAACGCGACGGTGCCGATCGCGACCGCGCCGATACGGAACGTGTCCCCCGAGAGCCGGTTCGCGATCAACAGCATGAACACGGTCGTGACGAAGCCGATGAGCACGAGCGTGCGCCCGAGTCGGCCGACGTCGATGCCGGGTTCGCTAGACACGGTTGAGAAGCTCCTTGAGGACGCCCTCGTACTCGTCTTCGGTCGCGGCGTTGCCGAGCGAGTGGATCGACTGACAGATCCACAGCCCGGCGGTGAAGTTGATGAACGCCGCCATGGAAACGATGCCGAGCTGCCCTTCGACGAACAGGCCCGACACGACGGCCCCAACGAACCCCACCGCCATGAGGCTGTGCGTGACCAACGAGCGGGTGCCAAAGTCAGCGAGCTGTAGGGAAAGACTAGTGCCAACGGCCATAACCGTCGTTGTGGCCGCGGATGTAAAGAGGTAGCGAGTCACAAACACTTCGTGCACTCGTTCGCTCGCTGAGACCCGGTCATCACCTGGCCCGTGCTCGATTCAATTTCGGGACGCGACCGAGCGCAGCCGGACCGCTAGCGACCCCCGCCGTTTTCACCGCCGTCGGTGTAGAGACTCGTAGATGAGCGACAGCGACCGAACGCACGACATCGTGGTGTGGGGCGCGACGGGCGTCGCCGGGCGGTTCACCGCAGAGTACCTCACCGAGCGCTACGACTCGGCAGACCTCGAACTGGCGATCGGCGGACGGAGCCGAGAGCGACTCGCCGACGTCGCCGCCGACCTCACTCGCCGCAGCGACGGGTGGGAGGACGTGCCCGTCGTCGTGGGCGACGCGACCGACCCCGAGAGCCTGCGCGCCATCGCGGAAGACACCCGAGTCGTCTGCACGACGGTCGGTCCGTACACGACGTACGGCTCGAACCTCGTCGCGGCCTGCGTCGACGCCGGTACCGACTACTGCGATCTCACCGGCGAGGTGAACTGGGTCCGCGAGATGATCGACCGGTATCACGAGGCCGCCGTCGACGCCGGCGCCCGGATCGTCCACAGCTGCGGGTTCGACTCGGTGCCGGCGGACATCGGCACGCTGCTCGTCCAGTCGTTCGCGACGGAGGAGTTCGGCGCGCCGTGTGAGACGGTCCGGATCTACCTCGAAGGCGGAAATGGGAGCGTCAGCGGCGGGACGCTCGCGAGTTTCGGCGAACTGTTCGAGGCGGTCGCGACCGACCCGCTCGCCAGGGAGACGCTCCGGAACCCGTACTCGCTCGCGCCCGCGGGCGAGCGGAGCGGTATCGACCCCGGCGAACAGCGGGGGCCGCGCCGAGACCCGCTGCGCGGGTCCTGGACCGCGCCGTCGCCGATGGCAGCCGTAAACGAGCGCGTGGTCCGCCGGAGCAACGCGCTCCTCGGGTACCCGTGGACCCGCGAGTTTCGGTGTTCGGAGGTCGTCCCCACGGGAACGGGGCCCGTGGGCGCGGCGACAGCGGGCCTCGTCGCCGGCGGGCTCGGCGCGTTCACTGCCGCCATGTCTATCAGACCGCTGCGGTCGGCGATTCAAAAGTACGTCTTCCCCGATCCGGGTGAGGGGCCGACGCGATCGGAAGCCGAGGCCGGCAGCTTTTCGATTCGGGTGTTAGGGCGCGGCGTGGCCCCCGGCGGTCGCTTCACCGTCGAGGCGGAGTTCGGCGCCGACCGGGACCCCGGCTACGGCGCGACCGGGCGGATGCTCGGCGAGTCGGCGGTGTGTCTCGCGCGCGGCGACCTCGACTCGCCGCACGAGGGCGGCGTGTTGACGCCGGCGTCGGGGATCGGGCTCCCCCTCGCGGACCGGCTCCGAGAGGTCGGGTTCACCGCGTCGGTACGACAGGTGTCGGACGGTAGCGCGTGAATCGCCGCGAACGGGAAGGAAAGCATCGGGATAGGGTGGGAAGAAGCGCCGAGACAGAGCGAGAAGAAGCGCCGAGACAGGGTGAAAAGAACGGGCGAGCCGCTTCAGATCACATGTAGCCGAGGTCGCGCAGGCGCTCCATCAGGTCTTCCTTGTCCTGGGCGCGGCCGGCGCGCTCGGTGGTGTCTTCGAGGTTCTGCAGCCACGCGGGCTCCTCGGTCGTCTTCTCGGTACTGACCTCGCTGCCGAGCGAGCGGAACCCGGCGAAGTACTTCGGCGAGATGGGGATGTCCTCCTGGGCGACGCCCTCGGGCAGGTCGTCGTCGGCCTGCGGGATGTACCCCTCGTCGGGGAACGCCTCGACGGTGTCCGGTACGACGAAGTTCCAGAACGCCTCCCACACGTCGGCCTCGGCGAACTGCAGGATGGGCTGGATGCGGTCGTGCGGCGGGAACAAGTCGGGGTCGTGGCGCGGCGAGAAGAACGTCTCGTCGGCGCGGGCCTCCTGCTCGTCCCAGCGCACGCCGGAGATGACGCCGTCGATGTCGTGTTCTTCGAGGGCGTCGTTGAGCGCGACCGTCTTCAGCAGGTGGTTCCCGACGTAGGTGTCGAGCAGGAACGGGAACGAGTCTTCCTCGAACTCTAGTATATTTCGGATGTGGTGCTGGTTGTGCTCCGAGAGCGCGTCGACGGGGATGTCGTCGCCGGGTTCGAGGCCGTGTTCGTCGACGTACGCGCCGACGTCCTCGTTGCGGGCGTACACCAGTTCGATGTCCCACTCGTCGGCCCAGTGTTCGACGAAGTCGGTGATGTCGTCGAAGTGCTGGAAGTGGTCGATGAACACCGCGGTCGGCTTCTCATAGCCGTACTCCTCGGCGACCTGGTTGATGAAGTACAGCGTCAGCGTGGAGTCTTTGCCGCCGGTCCACATCACCGCCGGGTTGTCGTACTGTTCGAGTCCACGGCGGGTGACCTCGACCGCCTTCTCGATTTTGTGCTGGATCGACGGGTAGTCGTCGGGAGTCTCGCCCTCGCCGTCGGTGTAATCGACGTCGACGCTCGCCGGGAAGTCGTCGGTCATACGCCGGATATGTGTTCGCCGGTGGGAATAGGCCTTCTGAATCGGTACGGCTTGTCAGGAGCCCCAGATACCGGCGTCACTCGCCAGAACACAAGCGATTTGTCGGCACGAAGTCACGCTGTAGGCATGGGACTGTTCGATCGGCTCCGCGGCGACGACGACGAGCGCGTGGTCTTTCTCGGCATCGACGGCGTACCGTACGACCTCGTACAGGAACACCCCGACGTGTTCGAGAACTTGACCGACATCGCCGCCGCAGGCTCTGCGGGCCGGTTGGAGAGCATCGTGCCGCCCGAGTCGAGCGCGTGCTGGCCGAGCCTCACGACGGGCGTGAACCCCGGCGAGACGGGCGTGTACGGGTTCCAGGACCGCGAGGTCGACTCCTACGAGACGTACGTGCCGATGGGCAAACACGTGTCGGCGACGCGGCTCTGGGACCGCGTCACCGACGACGGTCGCGACGCGACCGTCCTCAACGTGCCCGTCACCTTCCCGCCGTCGAGCCGGATTCAGCGGCAGGTCTCCGGGTTCCTCTCGCCCGGCCTCGACGCCGCCGCGAGCGACGACGCGGTCAGGCAGGTCCTCGAAGACCGCGACTATCGGATCGACGTGAACGCGAAACTCGGGCACGACGACGACAAAACCGAGTTCATCGAGGACGCGCACGCGACCCTCGACGCACGGTACGACGTGTTCACCCACTACCTCGCGGCGGACGACTGGGACCTGTTTTTCGGCGTCTTCATGAGCACCGACCGAGTCAACCACTTTCTGTTCGGCGACTACGTCAACGACGGCGAGTACAAAGAGGAGTTCCTCGAGTTCTATCGACAGCTCGACGAGTACATCGGCGAGATCCGCGACTCGCTCGACGACGACACGACGCTGATCGTCGCGTCCGACCACGGCTTTACCGAGTTGAAGTGGGAAGTGAACTGCAACCAGTTCCTCGCCGACGAGGGGTGGCTCTCGTACGACGGCGACGACCACGACTCGCTTGCCGACATCGACGACGAGACCCGCGCCTACTCGCTCATCCCCGGCCGGTTTTACCTCAATCTGGAAGGCCGCGAGCCCGAGGGAGTCGTTCCCGAGGCGGAGTACGAGGCGGTCCGCGAGGAGCTGCGCTCCGACCTCGAATCGCTCACCGGCCCCGACGGTCAGCAGGTGTGTAAACGAATCGTGGACGGTGAGGACGCCTTCGACGGCGCCCGCGACGAGATAGCCCCCGACCTCGTCGTCATCCCCGCCGACGGCTTCGACCTGAAGTCCGGATTTAAAGGGAAGTCGGCCGTCTTCACCGAGGGGCCGCGGAACGGGATGCACAAGTTCGAGAACTCGCTCCTGTATTCGACCGATCCCGACCTCGATATCGAGGGCTCGAACCTCTTCGACGTGACCCCGACGATTCTCGACCTGATGGACGTCGACACCGACGCGGCGTTCGACGGCGAGAGTCTCCTCGCGGACTGAGCCGCAACCGCCTTTTTAAACCCGTTCCGTCGGCGTCGAACACCGCATACAGAGCACGTCGCTGCCGGCCCAGTTGACGTCGTTCGCGCCGCAGTTCGGACAGCGATGGGTCTCGTTGCCGTACTCGGTCGTCCCGCGCGGCGCCGCGAGGTGACCGTCCGCCACCGCCTTCTCGACGAGTCCCCCGAAGCGCTGTCTTTTAAACCGGGCGCGGTGCGCGAGGAACTCGCCCGGCTGCGACGGGTCGGAACCGTGGAGATCCTCCCACTTGATCGCTATCTCGCCGTTCGCCTGCCCGCGAGCGACCTGCTTGATCGTCGCGGCCGCGGCGCCGAACAGCGGCGTGGTCGCGAGCGCCTGCGGCGAGTCGATGGCGTCGCCCGCGTCCCCGTAGCGCTCCGCGGCGTCGTCGTACGCGTTCGAGGCGCCGTCGAGGCCGCCGGCGACGCGAAAGTCGGCGACGAACTCCGCGAGACACGCGCCCTGACCGGGCGCGTCGAGGACGCGCTGGAAGTCGCGCGTCGCGGCGATCCCTTCGACCGCCCGCTGCGTGGCGCGGGCGTCGGCGCCGGCGACGCGGTAGGCGACGGCGGCCGCGCACAGCTGTTGGAGTCCCTGTCCGATCCAGCCCTTCTCGTCGGGCGTGAAGGGGTCGAGGTCCTCGCGAGGGTCGGCGAGGACGCGGCGTCCGCCGCGCGTGTACCGGTCGCCGGCCGTCTCGTAGTCGCGGGCCGCGAGCGCGTCGACCGCCGCGTCGTAGTGTCCGCCGTGCTGCGTGTTCATACCCGACTGAGGGACTTCAGCAAATTAGTGTTGGCGGGGACGGGACCCGAGAGGGGTTCGCGCGTCGTCGCCTTACGCCGCCGCGGAGTCGCCCCGAATCGACCGGTAGAACGCGACGGAGTACGTGGCGTAGAACGCGCCGACCACCCCGGTCAGGAGGACGTATCCGAGCGCGACCGCGGCGAGGACCGCGGTCGTCGGCTCGACCGAGGCGACAGCCGCGAACGGGGAGTTCGGCGGCTGCTGCGGCCCGAAGAGGAGCGAGCCGCCCCCGGCCAACAGGCCGACGACGGCGCCGCCGACCGTGAGCAGGGCCGTGTAGCCGAACACGCTCAGGAGGTTCGACCGGACGAGCCCCGCGCTCCGGCGGAACCCGTCGACGAGTTCGGCGTCGTCGAGGACGACGGCGTGGGCGTAGAACTGGACGAAGAAGGCGACGAGGAGGTACGCCAACACGAACACGACCGCGACGACGGCCACGACCACGAGCAGCGTGGGGTCGAAGCCGAGGGTCGGCGCGTCGACGGCCGCGGCGCCGTCGCCGCCCATCCCGGCGACCGACCCGCCGATGACCACGATGAGCGCGCCCATGAACGCGATGAACCCGAAGATCATGTTCACCGCGAGCAGGACGAAGTAGCCCAAGAGCAGCGAGACGTAGTTCGCCTTCCCGGTCGCGACCAGCGTTCCGAGGCCCGTCCCGCCGTCGAGCGCCTCGTCGGCCATTCCGAGCAGGCCGCCCTGGAAGAACGGGAGCACGAGGACCAGCACGCCGAACGTGACGAGCGAGATCGCCGACGCGAGCACCGGGCTCGTCGACTGCACGAGCAGGTTCGGAAGCTGTGACACGCCGAACAGCGCCGTGACGAGCACCAGGATCGGATTGCGAACGATACCACCGACTGCCGGGCGGAGGGCGTGGAGGGCCGCCATACCCCGTGATTCTGTCCGGGAGTAATAAATCGAGGTGATGTGACAGGTGGAACTGCGCTACCAGGTGAGCCCCTCGTAGGTCAGCCCGTCGCGCCGCTCGACGATCCGGCGGCCGTCGATCACGACGGGGTCGGCCATGGCGTCGAACGCGTCGTCGAGCGCCGCGAACTCGTCCCAGTCGGTCACGACGAGCGCGGCGCTCGCCCCCTCGATGGCGTCGGCCGCCGAGTCGGCGTACGCGAGGTCAGGGAAGCGCTCGCGCATGGCGTCGGTCGCGACGGGATCGTAGCCGACGACCTCAGCGCCGCGCGCCTGTAACGCCTCGATAATCGGAATCGCCCGCGAGCTGCGCACGTCGTCGGTGCCGGGTTTAAAAGCGAGACCGAGGACGGCGACGCGCTCGCCCGCGACGTCGACGTGGGAGTCGAGCAGTTCGAGCATGCGCTCCGGTTGGCCGTCGTTCACGGCGACCGCGGCGTCCAGCATCGGCGGCTCGTAGCCGGCCTCGCGGGCCGCCGCCCTAATTGCATCGACGTCTTTCGGAAAACAACTCCCGCCCCAGCCGACCCCCGACCGCAGGAACTTCGCCCCGATCCGGTCGTCGAGGCCGACCGCGTCCATCACCTCGTAGGCGTCGATCCCGAACCGCTTGCAGATGTTTCCAAGGTCGTTCGCCAGCGATATCTTCGACGCGAGGAAGGCGTTGTTCCCGTACTTTATCATCACGGCCGTCTCGGGGTCGGTCCGGATCACAGATACATCCGTGTCGGCCGCGGCGACGAGCGGTTCGTACAGGCGCTCTAACCGCTCCGTCGCCCAGTCGGACTCGGCCCCAAATACTAATTTGTCCGGGTGTTGGAAGTCGTCGACGGCCGACCCTTCGCGGAGGAACTCGGGGTTGGTCGCGAGTTCGACGCGGTCGGCCGCGTCGCCGGCGCCCGCTTCGAGCGCTTCGCGGACCGCTCCGACACCCGGCGGCGTGATCGTGCTCTTGACGACGACGAGGTGACGGGCGTCGCCGTCTGCTGCTTTCAGCGCCTCTCCGGTCATCTCGGCGGCCGCGGTGAGCGCGCCGAGGTCGATGCTCCCGTCCTCGTTCGACGGGGTACCGATCGCGAGGAACGTCACGTCGGCGTCGGGAATGCCGTCGTACTCGGTCGTCGCGCGGAGGCGGTCGCCCGCGTGTTCGGCCAGCAGGTCGTCGAGGCCCGGCTCGTGGATGGCCGCGTGGCCGTCGTTGATCGCCGCGACAACGTCCGAGTCGATGTCGATGGCGGTGGTGTCGTGGCCCGCGTCCGCGAGACAGGCCGCGAGAGTCGTTCCGACGTAGCCGCTTCCGACGACGGTGGCTCGCATATCGGAGAAGCGACCCCCGCACAAAAGAGCGTTGTGCGTCTCGGCGTCTGCGACTGCCTCCGGGCGATACTTACCTCCGGGGCTCCGATCTGTGGTATGTCCGAGGAACCGGAATCGGAGACGGCGAGGGCACGGCGCCGGGCCGCGGCGGACCGCGGTGAGCGCGTCTCTCGCCGGGTGGGATGGCTCCTCGTCGCTGCGCTGCTCGCGGTCCCGATGGCGGTGATCCCCGGAGAGAACCTCACGATCGTGAGCCTCTGGGGGTTCCTCAGCACGTCCGGGCCGGGACTCTTCGCGGGCGGGTACCCCGTGTGGGCGTACTTCGTCGAGCAGCCGCGGCCGTTCGGCGCGCTCCCCCCGTCGATACGCGCGTGGCCGCTCGCGATCGGGTTCTACGCCTTGGCCGCGGGCAGCGCGACCGCCGGGGTGACCTTCGGGCGCGAGGACCGGCGCGTCACCGGGGGCCTGCTCGTGCTCGCCGCCGCCGCGAGCCTCTGGGTCTCCGTCGGGGTCGCGTTCCGGTTCGGCGTCGGGACCACGGCGGGGTGGCTCGCCGTGGTCCCGGTCGGCGCGCTGGCGACGCTGGCGGTCGCGATCGGGGTGTACGGGAACGACCTGCGCGGGATCGTCACGGCGTGACCGGCCACCGGTCCGCGGGGGTCCCGTCCCGAGTGGCTCGCCGCTCGGTTCGCGATCGGTTCACGAGCGCGTGTGTCTCGCAGGCGAAGTCACTCGCCGTCGCCGAGGGCCGCCCGTCGTCGCCGACCGTCACAGACGGTGACACCAAGATAGAAACGTTAATCCGATGGGTGACGATCTGGGCGGTGTAATGTCGACAACAGGTTCCCGCGATCCGACCTCCATCGGTAGCGTCCGCGCCGCTCGTCGGTGTAGACGCGGTACGGGAGGACGTATAGCGACGACCCGCGCAGCGAGAGCGAATCGACGAGCGCCGTCGCGAGCGCGCGTATCGGACTCGACCATGCTCACACAGCGCGGAGGGCGGCGATGAGCCTCTACGCCGTCGACGCGATCGACGACGCGATCGACGCGACGAAGTCGTTCCTCTGGCCGTTCGACCGGGGACGGTGGCTCCGCCTGGCGCTTATTCTCCTGTTCGTCGGGGGAAGCAGCGGATTCTCGCCGTTTCAGTTCACCGGGGGCACGCCCACGGGGACCGGCTCCGACGTTTCGCTCCCGTCTGCGGCCCCCTCGCCGGAGTTCGTCGCACCCGGTGGCGGCGAACTCCTCGTGATCGTGGCCATCTTCGCGCTGATCGCCGCCCTCGTCTTCGGCCTCCTCTTCGTCGGGTCGGTGATGGAGTTCGTCTTCGTCGAGTCGCTCCGACGAGAGGCGGTGTCGATCCGCCGATACTGGGGCGAGTACTGGCGGATCGCCACCCGACTGTTCGGATTCCGGATCCTCTTCGGCGCCGTCACGCTCGCGCTCGTCCTCGCGACGCTCGCGCTCGCGCTGTCGCCGCTCGCCTTTGGAAGCGGCGGCGCCGCGGTCGCACTGGTGATACTCGCCGTCCCGGTATTCATCGTCATCAGTATCGTCAGCGGGCTCGTCGGCGCGTTCACCACGAAGTTCGTCGTGCCGATCATGCTCGTCGAGAGCCGCGGCGTCCTCTCGGCGTGGCGTCGGTTCTGGCCCACGCTGGTCGGGCAGTGGAAGCAGTACGCCGCCTACGCCCTCATCTCGTTCGTCCTCCAGATCGCGACGGGTATCCTCACGGCCATCGTCGTCGTTCTCGGCGCCGTCGTGGCCGCGATCCCATTCGGTATCCTCGGGGTCGCCGGCGCCGCGCTGCTCTCGGTGAGCGAACTCGGCGGGGGGGTCGTGATCGCCGTCGCCGCGTTGCTGTTCGTCTGTGCGGTCGTCGCGCTCGGGCTGATCGTGGCCGTGCCCGTCCAGACGTATCTCAGGTACTACGCGCTGCTCGTCTTGGGCGACACCGAAGCGGAGTTCGACCTGATCGCCGACCGGCGGCAGGCGATCCGAGAGGAGTAGTCCGGCCCCCGATTCCTACTCGTTGTCCGGGCTGCTCGGGTGGTAGCCGGTGTCGTACTGGCCGGGGGTGCCGTCGACGCGGTCGGGGTTGATTCGGCCCGCGAGCAGCATGAAGTCGAGGACGGTGCAGTACAGCATCGCCTCGACGACCGGGACGGCCCGCGGCGGGAGGACGGGGTCGTGGCGGCCGACGACCTGGACCTCCTTCTCCTCGCCCGTCTCCCAGTCCGCGGAGCGCTGCTTTTTCGGGATCGAGGTGGGCGCGTGCCACGTCGCCTCGCCGTAGATGGGTTCGCCGGTGGTGATCCCGCCCTGGAGCCCGCCGTGGTCGTTGCCGACCGGGACCGGGTCGCCCTCCTCGCTTTCGACGTGCTCGAAGGACTCGCCGTCGTCGAACGTCCAGTCCTCGTTGCGGTCGCTGCCGGCGACGTCGGTCGCCTCGTTGCCGAGGCCGTACTCGACGCCCGTCGTCGCCGGAATCGAGAACATGGCCTGGCCGAGTCGCGCGGGGAAGCTGTCGAACCGCGGCGCGCCGAGCCCGCGGGGGACGCCCCGACACTCGAAGTAGATGGATCCGCCGATCGAGTCGCCCTGCTGTTGGTACTCCTCGATCAGCTCCTGCATCTCGGCGGCCGCCTCGGGGTCGGCACAGCGAACGTCGTTCTCCTCGCTGTTCGCGAGGAGTTGCTCGAAAGTCACCGGGTCGGCTTCGACGTCGCCGATCTGGTTGACGTGGGCTTTGATCTCGACGTCGTACTCGGAGGCGTCGAGGACCTGCTCGGCGACCGCGCCGGCCGCCACCCAGTTCACCGTCTCGCGCGCCGAGGAGCGGCCGCCGCCGCCCCAGTTGCGCGTGCCGAACTTCGCGGAGTAGGTGTAATCGCCGTGCGAGGGGCGCGGCGCCGTGACGTACGGCTCGTACTTGCCCGAGCGCGCGTCTTTGTTCTGGATCACCATGCCGATGGGCGTGCCCGTGGTGTAGCCGTCCTGCACGCCGGAGTTGACGACGACCTCGTCCGGCTCGCCCCGCGAGGTGGTGATCATCGACTGGCCCGGCTTACGCCGGTCGAGGTGTGCCTGGATCGCCTCCTCGTCGAGTTCGACGCCCGCGGGGACGCCAGAGACGGTCACGCCCATCGCGTCGCCGTGGCTCTCGCCGTACGTCGTCAGCTGGAAGAGCCGACCGAACCGGTTTCCGTTCATACGAGACCGTATGGCCGAGGGCATATAGGGGTTGCAATCCGCGCAACGGCGTTCCGGGTCGCGGCCGAACGACGCCCCGTACCCGAACGCCACTCCACGCCGCGCCGCGACCGATGGGCGTTTAAAAGCGGGCGTCGTTTGTGCGCCCGTGCGCGAACGTCTCACCTCCGATCTGGGCGTCTACTCCCTCTCCGGGCTGTTCTCGCTCGTCGTGTTCGCCGTGGCGTTAGCGCTGCTCTCACGGACGCTGCCGGACGGGCTCGGCTCCCGGCAACTCGTCGGGCTCGTGGTCGGCTACCTGCTCTTCATGGGCGTTTACACCGTCGCGTGGTACATCTACGCCGAGATCGAGAGCCGCGAACAGACCTGAGTCGGCGCGCGAGCCGGACGAACGTCCGCCGCCCCCGAGTGCCGGCTGCCGAACGGTTTTCACGCCGCCGCGAGACGGGGCCGTATGACAGGCGAGGCGATTACTCTCGACGTCGACGACGACAGCGGCATGGCGACGATCACCGTCGACCGGCCGGCACAGCTCAACGCCCTCACGGTCGACGCGCTCGAAGCACTCGGCGACGCCCTCGACGAGGCCGCGGAAGCGGGGGCTCGCGCGTTGGTGATCGCGGGCGCGGGCGACGAGGCGTTCATCGCCGGCGCGGACATCTCGTACATGGTCGACCTCTCGACGCCGGAGGCGCAGGCGTACGCCGAACTCGGTCACCGCGTCGCGAACGCGATCGAGTCGTTCCCGGCGCCGACGGTCGCCGCAATCGACGGGTACGCGTTCGGCGGCGGCGCCGAAATCGCCCTCGCGTGTGACCTCCGGGTCGCCGCCGAGCGCGCGGTGATCGGACAGACCGAGATCGACCTCGGGATCATCCCCGGCTGGGGCGGGACACAGCGGCTCCCGCGGCTCGTGGGCGACGAGACCGCGCGACGGCTCGTCTTCCTCGGCGAGCGGATCGACGCCAGCGAGGCCGCGGATATCGGGCTGGTCGGCGAGGTCGTCCCGGACGACGCGTTCGACGAGCGGATCGCGGAGCTGTCCCGAGAGCTGGCCGCAAAGCCCGCCGTCGCGACCCGCGCCGCGAAGGAGGCGCTCGACGCGGCCCGCGACGGGGCGACCGAGACCGGTCTCGCCTTGGAGCGGCGGGCGTGGGCGGGGCTCTTCGGCACCCACGACCAGCGTGAGGGGATGGCCGCGTTCGTCGAGAAGCGAGAGCCGGAGTTCGAGTAGGGAGTTCGAGTAGGAGACGTCGCACACCGACTCGGGAGGGGCGAACCGACTTCCGAGGCGACTCACGGGACGCCGGTCGCGGCCCGTGCCATCGGGGTTCACGGGGCCGGACAATCGCCACGCTTTATTAATCCCCCCGAGTACCGGCGACATGGACCAGTTGCGGCAGTCGCTCCTCGACGCGCCCATCATCGAGAAAGGCGAGTACCAGTACTTCGTTCACCCGATCAGCGACGGGGTTCCGATGCTCAAGCCGGAACTCCTCCGCGAGATCGTCATCCGGATCATCCGGAAGGCCGAACTGGAGAACGTCGACAAGATCGTCACCCCCGCGGCGATGGGGATCCACATCTCGACCGCGCTCTCGTTGATGACCGACATCCCGCTCGTCGTCATCCGCAAGCGCCAGTACGGCCTCGACGGCGAGGTTCCGTTATTCCAGGAGACCGGCTACTCGGAGTCGGAGATGTACATCAACGACGTCGAGGAGGGCGACCGCGTGCTCGTGCTTGACGACGTGCTCTCGACGGGCGGCACGATGAAGGCCATCCTCGACGCGCTCACCGACGAGGTCGGCGCCGACGTCGTCGACGTGGTCGCCGTGATCAAGAAGGCCGGCGACAACGAGCTCGACGAGACCGACTACAACGTGAAGACGCTCATCAACGTCACCGTCGACGACGGCGAGGTCGTGATCGTCGACGCGCAGGGCGACGACTGAGACGCCCCTTTTACTCGCTTCGTTTCCTGAGGTCCGCCAGCACGCCGGCGGTGCCGTCCATGTACGACGCCGACACCACGGTGTCCGCGGCGTCGCGCGCGGTCTCGTCAGCGTTGGCGACCGCGTACGACTCGCCGGCGACCGCGAACGTCGAGGCGTCGTTCTCGCTGTCGCCGACGGCGACGAACGCGCCGGGGTCGAGACCGAGCGCGTCGGCGACCCGTTCGAGCGCGCGGCCCTTGCTCACGCCGGTCGATTTGACGTGATACGCGTAGCCGGTGTCGACGACCTCTACGTCGTCGGTGCTCGCGGCGGCCGCGCGCAACAGCGACTCGTCGGCGTCGAGCGACACCGCGACCTCGGTCTCCCGCCAGCGGTTGACCGTGTCTTCGGGCCCCCAGATCGGGTCGCCGCCTCGCTCGCGGAACGCCTCGACGACGGCCCGCGAAGCGGTCGGGTCGCCGAGGACCGTCGTCTCGCCGTCGACGTGGACGACGCCGCCGTTCTCGGCGATGACGGTCTCCGCGCGGCCGAGAAAGTGCGCCAGCGCGACCGGGTAGGGGAACGACTTCCCGGTCGCGAAGACGATCGGCGCGTCCCAATCGGGCAACAGTTCGAAGACGCGAGCGTCGATCCGACCGCTCGCCGTCGTCAGCGTGCCGTCGATATCCAGCGCGAGGGGCGGAACCATACGCCAAATTCGCAGACGGGGCCGAACAGTCTTGCGCTCGCGGCCGTTCGGCGGCCGGAAAAAAGCGGAACAGCCCGCCGCCCTACCACGTCGGGCGGTCGAACAGCTCGCGGAACACGAGCGTCGGGAACCGCGGGACGAGCCGGCTCGGCGGTCGCCCCTTGCCGTCGCTCCGCTTCGCGGTCACGCGTTCGAGCAGCCCGGTGTCCGCGAGCTCGTAGAGCACCCGGCGGATCGTCGAGGCCGACAGGTCGACCGATTCGCGCGAGGCGATCGTCTCCGTCGCCGCGCTCACCGAGGCGCGCTCCTCGTCGGAGAGCCGCACGAGTTCGTAGAGGAGTCGCCCGCGGCTCTCCGAGAGCGCGAGGACTCGTCCGAGGACGACCCCAGGACGCGGGACCGCCTCGATGCCCGTATCGAGGTCCTCCGGGCGCACGGTGGAGGCGCGTGCGCGCTCCGCGGTGATCGCCGCGCCGGCGATGGCCGCCAGCGCGTCGTGGGCGTCGCCGTCGGCCCACTCGCTGACCTCTCGGATCTGGTCGTGCGTGAGCGCGTCGCGCCCGAGGCCGGTCGAACAGCGACTCGTCAGGAGTTCGACGAGCACGTGGCGACGGTACGGCTCGAACTGGACCGTCTCGTTCGGCTCCCACTCGATATCGTCCGGCGGGTCGCGTCCCAGACACACCGGCACGATCCGGTCGCTGAGGGCGGAGAGCCACTCGACGACGGTCGTCGCGCTCGGCGTCTCCGGCTCGTTCACGTGGTCGACGGCGACGACGAGGTCGTGGCGGGCGTCGACGGCGCCCCGCAGCGCCTCGACCAGTTCGTCCGTCCCGATTCCGTGTTCGGGGACGGTGTCGTCGCTGACCGCGGCGAACGCGGCGTGATAGAGCCGGAACCGCGTCGACGCGTGTCTGGCGTCGACGTACACGAATCCGGGCGGCGTCGGCTCGACTGCCCGCGTCGAGGTCTGGATCGCTCGCTGCGGGCCGCTGTGCGACGAGAGCCCGTCGAAAAGCGCCGACGTGATCGCCGACTTCCCCGACCCCTTCGGCCCGTGGATGTAGGCGTCCGCGGGGAGCGAGCCGGAAAACGCCGGCTCGAAGAGGTCGAGGAGCCGCTCTATCGCTGGCCCCCGCCCCACCGGCGAGTCGGTGTGTGACACCGGCGAGACGGCGTCGATATCGACGAGGACCCCCGCCCCGACGTCGTAGCCGAGCCGTCGCTCGATCCGGTCGTCGATGTTCACGGCTGTCCCTCCATCGTATTGAAATAAAACCCGCGTGAATCGCGGTCGCTACCGGGTCCCGCTGGCCGTCGGCCGCATCGCGTGTGACGTGTCATTGGTTCGTCCGGCGGCTTGGTCGTCAGCGTCGTGTCGTTGCGACCGCGTGGCGACTGGCCTGCGGTCGAAGCAGTTCGGAACGGCCGCGCCGATCGACGAGGCGCCGCGGTGGCGTTCGGTCCGCGTGGTGGTACCACGCCGTGACCGTCGGTGATCGGCCGGACCGCGTCGCGGGATCGCGTCGGTGCGATCCCGTCTTCAGATGTATCCCGCGTTCGGCAGGACGCCGATGATGGAGAGGATAGCCACCAGCACCATCGCGATGGCGATGGCCATCGCCGGCGGGTCCACGTGCGTGCCGGAGTGCGCGTAGAACATCCGCTGGGTGACCTCACCGATGAGGCCGCTGACCGCACCGAACACCCCGGCCGCGAGCAGCGCGACGACGCTGCCCGCGATGGGGTCGACCACCACGGCACCGACCGCGCCGATGAGCGTGATGTGGTGTGTCACCGGGATCTTCTCGACGCCCAGCTGGAGGAACAGCAGGCTGATCGCGGAGATCGCGTAGCCGAGGAAGATGCTCCCCGTCTGAATCCAGATGTAGCCGCCGAGGATACCGCCGACGAGACCGATGGCGGTGACGCCGGACCACTTGTACTGGTGCGGCAGCCACGGCTCGGTCGCCGGTCGCCCGGCGTGTTCGGCAGCGCCGCCGTCGGCCTTCGGGTGCGGCTCGTCGCGCTCGAACGGCGACATGTCGAGGAGGCCGTCGCCGAACGGGTTCCCGACGAGCGGGTAGCCGAAGGCGACCCGCGCGAGGAAGGCGCTCAGGACGACGGTCAGGGCGATGGTGTCGGTGACCGGGACGCCGGCGATGGCGATGAGGCCGCCGGCGACGCGGTTGATGAGGACGCCGATCACGCCGAAGACCGCACCCACCGCGAGGATGTCGGGCTTCGTACCGAACGCGTAGGTGATGTCCTTCCCGAAGTGGTAGCCCGCGTCGGCGGGGTTCATGTCCGGGTACTTCTTGCCGGCGTACGCCGAGGCGGCCACACCGCCCGCGAAGGCGATGTGCGGCCCGGTGATCGCACCGAAGCCGATGACGCCCGTGATGCCGGCCGCGAGCTCGCCGGCCGGGATGACCTCGAGTGCGCCGATCTGGCGCTGGAGGATCCCGATCCCCTCACCCAGGAAGACGACGAACCCGGTGAAGATGAACGCCGGGAGCGCGCCGATGGCGGCGCCGAACGCCCCGCCGGCCAGCGCGGTGATGAGGAGCAGCAGGAACGGCTCTACCTCCATCCCGATGATCGGGATCTGTAGGAGCAGCTCGTTCATTTAGGCTTCCTCCTGGGCCCAGTTCAGGGAGCGCTCGACCGCGTCGTCCCAGCGGTCGTACAGCTTGTCGACGTCTTCCTGCTCCTTCTCCGGGGAGAACTCCCGGTCGACCTGCCAGTTGTCGCGGAGCTCGTCGACGGTGTCCCAGTAGCCGACCGCGAGGCCGGCGGCGTACGCCGAGCCGAGCGCGGTAGTCTCGTCGACCTCGGGCCGGACGATGTCCGTCTGGATGATGTCGGACTGGAGCTGACAGAGGAAGTTGTTCTTGACCGCGCCGCCGTCGACGCGGAGGCTCGTCATCTCGACGCCGGAGTCGGCCTCCATCGCCTCCGCGAGGTCGCGGGTCTGGTAGGCGATCGATTCGAGCGTCGCGCGGACGATGTGTTCTTTCGTCGTCCCGCGGGTCATCCCGACGAGGGTCCCGCGAGCGCGGCCGTCCCAGTGCGGGGCGCCGAGCCCGGTGAACGCCGGGACCATGTAGACGCCGTCGGTCGAGTCGACCGACCGGGCCAGCTCCGCGGTCTGGGCCGCGTTGTTGATGAGGTCGATATCTTCGAGGAACTCGATCGCCGCGCCGGCGATGAAGATGGACCCCTCCAGCGCGTACTGGACCGGCTCGCCGGACATCTGGAACCCGACGGTCGTGAGCAGGCCGTTGTCGGAGGCGACGGCCTCCTCGCCGGTGTTCATCAGGTAGAACGCGCCGGTGCCGTAGGTGTTCTTCGCGTCGCCTTTATCAAAGCAGGTCTGTCCGAACAGCGCGGCCTGCTGGTCGCCGAGCGCGCCGGCGACGGGAACCTCTTCGCCGAGGAACCCGTCCGCGTCGGTGTGGCCGTAGTACTCCTCGTCGGAGGACGGCCGGACTTCGGGTACCATCTCTTTGGGCACGTCGAACTCGTCTAAGAGTTCGTCGTCCCACTCCATCTCCCGGATGTTGTACAGCATCGTCCGGGAGGCGTTGGTGACGTCCGTGATGTGGTTGCCCGTCAGGTTGTAGATGAGCCACGCGTCGATGGTCCCCATGAGCAGCTCGCCCTCGCGAGCGCGGTCACGGAGGTCGCCGCCGCGGGAGCTCTGCATCTTGAGCGGCTCCGCGTTGTCGAGGATCCACTCGGTCTTGGTCGCGGAGAAGTAGGCGTCACACTCCAGTCCGGTCTTCTCGCGGATCTCTTCGACTTTGCCCGCCTCCTGAATCTCCTCGACTCTGTCCGTCGTCCGCCGGTCCTGCCACACGAGCGCGTTGTGGACCGGCTTTCCGGAGTCTTTGTCCCAGACGATCGTCGTCTCGCGCTGGTTGGTGATTCCGAGTGCTTCGAGCTGGCTCGCTTCGAGGCCCGCGTCCGCCAGGCCGTCGAGAACGACTTGCTTCGTGTTTTCCCAGATCTCGATCGGGTCGTGTTCGACCCATCCCGGATTCGGGTAGATCTGTTCGTGCTGTTCGTACGCGTTCGCGACGACTTGTCCCTCATGGTCGAACACCATGAATCGGGTACCGGTCGTCCCCTGGTCTATCGCACCGACATACTGTGTCATGTATTGGATCCCTCGTGTGGCGCTGGTCCGCGTGCGACGCCGGCGACAGCCGCACGATAGTCGCCGACCGGGAGACCGTTGTGTCCCCCGAACAGCCGGTCACACCGCCGCAACCGGCCGCCCACCGATCGGGCGCGCCGTCGTGGCTCGATCGGTGAGGTCCTGTCGCCGCCGCCGCGACATATCTTCACGGAAGCTACCACGCCACTCGTGAACATAATGTACTACCATAATAATCTTGCTGTTAAAATCCGTCTCAACGAGCAAGAGAAAAACATTACTTATAAACAAACGTATTCCGGAAAGCGTTGTTCAACTTGAATGACCCTGATAGTTATGCTCGACACCCACTAGGAGGTAAAGTAAAGTGGACGGGGTCTATACCTGAAAGGTATGGACCAACAGGTGGACGTCGTCGTCGTCGGTGGGGGATCGACGGGCTGCGGCGTCGTCAGGGACCTCGCTCGACGGGGGCTCGACACGGTGCTCGTCGAGAAGGGGAATCTGACGCACGGCACGACGGGACGGATGCACGGGCTCTTACACAGCGGCGGGCGGTACGCGGTGTCGGACCAGAAGAGCGCGAAAGAGTGTATCGAGGAGAATCGCGTGCTCCGCGACATCGCCGCACACTGCGTCGAGGAGACGGGCGGCATGTTCGTCAAGCGTCCCGAGGACTCGGAAGAGTACTTCCAGGAGAAGCTGGAGGGGTGCCGCGCGTGCGACATTCCGGCGGAGGTCATCGACGGCGAAGAGGCGCGGCGACGCGAGCCGTACCTCGCGCGCGACATCGACAAGGCGATTGCGTTGCCCGACGGCGCGGTCGACCCGTTCCGGCTCTGCGTCTCCAACGCCGCGGACGCCCGCGAGCACGGCGCGCGGATCGAGACCCACGCCCCGGTGACCGACGTGCTCGTCGAGGACGGCGAGGTCGTCGGCGTCGAGATCGAACACGAGACCGGCCCCGGCAAGCGAGTCCACCGCGAACCCGGCACGAAAGAAGAGATCCGCGCGCGTCACGTCGTCAACGCGACCGGCGCGTGGGCGGGGAACGTCGGGGAGATGGCCGGCGTCGACGTGGAGGTGCGCCCCTCGAAGGGCGTGATGACGGTGATGAACACCCGGCAGGTCGACACCGTGATCAACCGCTGTCGGCCGAAGGGCGACGCCGACATCGTCGTGCCACACGAGACCGCCTGTATCCTCGGCACGACTGACGAGGAGGTCGACGACCCCGAGGACTACCCCGAGGAGGACTGGGAGGTCGATCTCATGATCGAGACGCTCTCCGAGCTGGTGCCCGCGCTGAAAGACGCCCGGACGCTCCGCTCGTTTTGGGGCGTTCGACCCCTCTACGAGCCGCCGGGAACCGGCACCGAGGACCCGACCGACATCACGCGCGACTACTTCCTCTTGGACCACGGCGACCGCGACGACCTGCCGGGGATGACGACCATCGTCGGCGGGAAGCTCACCACCTACCGCATGATGGCCGAGTCGATCAGCGACCACGTCTGTGACACGCTCGGCCACGAGGCGACCTGCGACACCGCCGACGCGCCGCTTCCCGGCTCGGAGAGCCCGGCGCGGATGGAGGAGCTGATGGACGAGTTCGGGCTCCGCTCGCCGGTCGCGCGGCGCTCGGGCCAGCGGCTCGGTTCGCGAGCGGACGACGTGCTCTCGACTGCCGACCCGAACCCCGTCGTCTGCGAGTGCGAGGGCGTCACCCGCGCGGAGGTGCGGAACGCGATCGACGAGGCCGGCAGCGACCTCAACGCGGTCCGCCTGCGCACGCGCGCCTCAATGGGGAACTGCCAGGGCGGCTTCTGTACGCACCGGATCGCGTCGGAGTTGGCCCAGGAGTACCCGGAGCCGGTCGTCCGGGACGCCGAGGACGAACTGTACCAGGAACGCTGGAAGGGCCAGCGCCACGCGCTGTGGGGTCGACAGCTCTCGCAGGCGATGTTGAACCACCTGCTGCACGCGACGACGATGAACCGCGACGGCGACCCGGCAGGCCTCGACGCCGACGTCGACTTCGCGGCGTTCGACACCGGGTCCGGAGGTGCGTCCCCCGGCTCAGGTGGTGGCGAGAGCGGGGCGGCCGCGGCCGATGGTGGCCGGGCAGCGAACGACGCGGGCACCGACGGTGGTCGGGCAGCAGACGACGCGAGCACCGATGGTGGCCGGGCAGCGGACGACGCGGCAACCGGAGGGTCCCATGGCGATAGATAGCGACGTACTGGTCGTCGGCGGGGGGCTCGCAGCCATCACCGCGGCCGCCGCGGCCGCCCGCGAGGGCGCCGACGTGCGCCTCGTCTCCCACAAGTCGAGCACGCTCAGACAGGCGTCCGGCCTGATAGACGCGCTCGGATACGTGCCGGCCACGGAGCCGGCACAGCCGCTCCGCGAGGGGCCGCCGACGGCGGGTCGCGAGCTCGACCCCGACGACTGGCCCGACCCGGAGGGGCCGCTCGCGGACCCCTTCGAGGCGATCGGTCGGCTGCCCGAGTCGCACCCGTACCGGACCGTCGGCGCCGACGCGCTCGGGGACGGGCTGTCCCTGTTCGACGAGTTGACCGGCGAGATGTATCGCGGGGGCCACACCGACCGCAACGCGCTGGTCCCGACGTTCGGCGGGAGCGTGAAACCCACGGCGCGCTACCCGGCGGCCGCCGAGGCCGGCATCGCGAGCGACGACCGCCCGACCCTGATCGTCGGGTTCCGGTCGCTCACCGACTACGACGCTCGCGCCTTCGCCGGCCGGTTAGAGGCGGCGGGCGTCCCCTTCGACGTCGCCGGCGCGGAAGTCGAGTTCGCCGAGGCGTTCCGGGCGGACACGAAGATCACCCGGCTCGCGAAGGCGCTCGACCACGACGAGGAAATCGACGGCGTTCCGGCGCGCGAAGCGCTGGCGAAGGCGGTCGCGCCGCATCTTCACGACGTGGTCGACGAGGCGGGCGGCGTCGACCGCGTCGAGCGCGTCGGGTTCCCGGCGTTCCTCGGCGATCAGCACGGCGAAGCGGTCCGCGAGGAGTTGGCCGACCGGCTCGGTGCCGACGTGTTCGAGATTCCGATGGGGCCGCCGAGCCTGCCGGGCCTCCGGCTCGAAGACCGGCTGTACGACGCTCTCGACGAGGCGGGCGTCCGGTTCGAGACCGGGAATCCGGTCGTCGGGATCGAGGCCCAGTCTGACGGCGCTATCGAGACGGTCTCGGTCGACCGGAAGGGCCGCGAGACACCCTACGGCGCCGACGCGTTCGTGCTCGCGACCGGCGGCCTCGTCGGCAAGGGGCTCGACTCGGACCGCGAGGGCGTCACCGAACCCGCGTTCGGGCTGCACGTCGAACAGCCGGCGGACCGCTACGAGTGGTTCGTCGACGACGCGTTCGGCGACCAGCCGTACGCGCGGTTCGGCGTGCGAATCGACGAGGACGGGCGCGCGCTTGACGCGGCCGGAGCGCCGGCCTACGAGAACGTCTTCGCGGCCGGCGGCGTCGTCGGCGGCGCGGACGTGGCACGCGAGAAGTCCGCGAGCGGGGTGTCGCTCGCGACCGGGGTAGTTGCGGGACGACGGGCGGCGAAAGAGGCAAGCCAATGACACGACACACGGACGACGACGGAGCGACCGACGAGACGAACGGGCCCCACGACGAGGCGACGCCGGAGCAGGCCGCCACCGACGGCGGCGTCGAGAGCGCGACGGGCGGGAGCGACTCGACCGAACTCGACCCGGACGCGTACGACCCGGTGGACGTGTTCCCCGGCGGCGACCTCGACCTCCGAGAGGGCGCCGACTCCTGTTATAAATGCACGAGCTGTGACACCTCCTGTCCGGTCGCCGAGGTCGACGAGGAGTTCCCCGGACCGAAGTTCCAGGGCCCCGAGCAGTGGCGGCTCAAGCGCAAGGAGGACCACGACATCGACGAGTCGATCACCTCCTGTTCGAACTGCATGCGCTGTGACGACGCGTGTCCCTCCTCGGTGCCGCTCTCGCAGATGCACAACGAGGCGCGCGGCCAGTACGTCGAAGAACAGATGGAGAAGCTGTCTGTGGAGTATATCCGCAACCGCGTGCTCGCGAACTACCGCACCTCGGCGCGGCTGGCGAGCGTCTTCCCGCGAACCGCCTCGTTCGTGATGAACTTCGGGCCGGTCCGCTGGGGGATGGAGAAGGCGCTCGGGATTCCCAAGGAGCGCGACTTCCCCGAGTTCGCCACCGAGACGTTCCGCGAGTGGTGGAAGGCACGCGGCGGGGCACAGGTACAGAACCCCGACAAGCGCGTCGCCTACTTCCACGGCTGCTACTCCAACTTCAACACGCCGGAGGTCGGCAAGGCGATGGTCCGGGTCTACGAGCACTTCGGCTACGAGGTGATGGTCCCGCCACAGAAGTGTTCGGGCACGCCGATGTTCGCGAACGGGATGTTGAAAGACGCGCGCCGGCACGCCGAGACGAACGTCGAGAGCCTCGTCAAGGCCATCGGCGAGGGCGCCGACGTGATCGCCTCTTGTACCTCCTGTTCGCTGTCGCTGCGACAGGAGTACCCCGAACTGTTCGACATCCACGGGATCGAAGACGTCTCCGAGCACACCTACGAAGCGCTCGAATACCTCCGGATTCACGAGGACCTCGATGGCGAGCTGGCGGAGAGCGAACTCGCGGACGAACAGTCGTTTGCCTACCACGCCCCGTGTCACGCGCGCAACCAGGGCCTCTCTCGGCAGGCGGTCGAGACGTTCCGCGACGTCGACGGCGTCACGATGGAGGACGTGGGCGACTCCTGTTCGGGGATCTCCGGGACCTACGGGTGGAAAGAAGAGAAGTACGAGAAGTCGATGAAGATCGGCGCCGAGATGTTCGAACACATGGAGGACGCGGACGGCGACGTGGGCATGACCGAGTGCCCGACCTGCGCGATGCAGATGGAACACGGGACGGGCTACGAGATCAAACACCCGCTGCAGTTGCTCGAAGACGCGGTCGGCGCGTAAGTCGCCGCTGACGGCAGTTTGTCGCCCGTTTTCAGCCTGATTCTCACCCGAGATAACCACGAAGGAACCCTTATGAAGGAAAGTAGCCACGTCCGGATACGTGACGCTCGCACAGTTCCTCGACCAGTTCGACGGGCCCGACAGGACCATCGTCGTGGTCAACCGCACCGACCCGGACCTCGTCTTGAACATGCTCGTCGACACCTTCGGAGAGAGCGCGGTGGACGTGGTCAGTGGAACCATGCGAACCGTCGACGACTCGAACGCGGAGCAAAACGAACGCGCCGACGGCGGGCAGTCCGGGCACAACCCCGGTGAACTGTCTGACTACGAGGACGGGCTCGCCACCGGCGAGCTGACGACCGAACGCATCGACTGCAGGACAGACGACCCCGTCGGTCCGACCGCCGACGAGGAGGGCGGCCGCGTCGCAGACGACGGGGGCGGACAGGTGTCGGCCGCAGGGGGGAACCGCCCCGTGATCGACGTCGAGGCGCTTCGCCAACACGACGACGTCCCCTTCGAGGGAGACGACCCCGAAACCTTAGAGAACCTCACGCTGCTCATCGAAGAGGACCGAGTGATCGCCGGGTCCACGCTGGACGAACTCAGCCAGGTGCTGCTGCTCGTGAACTCGGACCTCTACGTTACCGGGAGCCGACCGCTCAGCGAGGTCGAACTGCCGTCGGTGGTGAGCGGGCTCACCGACACCGCGTTCTCCCTGCGCGGGTATCCCGAGTCGAACCGACAGAAGCTCCTCCTCATCACCATCTCGCGGTTCATCGAGCGCGCCGCGTGGACGGCCGGCAGCGGGACGCTCCGCTCGTCGTTCCAGCGGCTCTCGCGGCTCAACGACGAGATCGGGACGCGCGAGGTGTACGAGCGCGTCCCTGAGGCCGGCGTCGACACGCACTTGTACGGCGTCGCGGACGAGTTGCCGACCGACCTCGACGCGGTGATCCACGCCGGCGACGGCCCGGACTTCACCGACAGCTGGTTCGTGGCGTTCCGCCCGGAAGGGGGAGCGAAACCGGTCGAGAGAGACGCCGGGAGCGACCTCGAACGCGGCGTCGAAGGCGGCGTGGCGCTGCTCGCGGTCGAGACCGAGCCGCGGACGTGGCAGGGGCTCTGGACCTTCGACGCCGACAAGGTCGCGTCGCTGAACCGCTACATCGAGCGGAATTTATAAGTGCCAGACGGGCCGGCAGCCGGCGCAGTTCCGAACCCCGTGAGCCGGCGCTACAGCCCCAACTCGCGGCCCAACACGACGTGTTGGATCTCGCTCGTCCCCTCGCCTATCTCCATCAGCTTCGCGTCGCGGTAGAAGCGCTGCGGCGCGAAGTCGGTGGTGTAGCCGTACCCGCCGAGCGTCTGGACCGCCTCCTCGGCCACCTCGCGCGCGGCCTCGCTGGCGTCGAGTTTCGCCAGCGCCGACTCCTTGGTGACCGATTCGCCGTTGTCGTACCGGGTCGCGGCCTTATACGTGAGCAGTCGGGCGCGCTCCGTCTGTCGGTGCATGTGGACCACCTTGTCGCGGATCGCGTCGAACTTCCCGATGGGCTTCCCGAACTGCTCGCGCTCGCCGGCGTACGATTTCGCGGCCTCGTAGGCGCCCTGCGCGAGCCCGACCGAGAGCGCGGCGATCGAAATCCGACCGCCGTCGAGCGTCTTCATCGTCTGTTTCCAGCCGTCGCCCTCCGCGCCGAGCAGCCGGTCCGCCGGAAGTCGCACGTCGTCGAGGGCGATCTCGCAGGTCGGCGAGCAGTTGAGCCCCATCTTGTCCCAGACCGTCGTCACCTCGAACCCGTCGTCGTCGGGCGAGACGATGAACGTCGAGATGCCGTCGTAGCCCGCGTCCGGGTCGGTGACGGCCTTCACCAGCACGCTGTTGGCGACGCTCGCGTTCGTGATGAACTGCTTCGTGCCGTTCAACACGTACTCGTCGGCGTCGGCGTCGTAGTCGGCGGTCGTGTCCATGTCGGAGGCGTCAGAGCCGCTTCCCGGCTCCGTGAGCGCCCACGCTCCGAGTTCGCCGCCCTCGGCGAGCGGGCGGAGCCACGTCTCCTTCTGTTCTTGGGTGCCGAACAGTTCGATCGGCTTCGCGCCGAGCGAGGTGTGAGCGGCGAAGGAGAGCCCGATACCCCCGGAGACGCGTCCGAGTTCCTCGGTGACGAGGGCGTACATGAGCTGGTCGCCGCCGAGTCCGCCGTACTCCTCGCTCACCGGGACGCCCATCATGTCGAGGTCGTTCAGGTCGGCGAACACCTCGTCCGGGAACCGGTGTTCGTCCTCTATCTCCTGGGCGATCGGTCGGATCTCCTCCTCGCAGAACTCGCGAACGGTGTCGCGTATCATGCGGTGTTCTGCGGGCAGCTCGAAGTCCATGGGCAAGAATTGCGACGCGAGGGCATAAACAATACGAACGACCATTATCGATTCGGCGGGAGACGGTGAGAAGGAGCCAGGACGCTCGTCGCGACCGAGCCTGCGGTTCCGAGGTGACCATTTATGAGTCGCGACCACTTCGGAGGGGGTATGGAGTTCCGTCGGATCGTGCGCGGTCGGGTCGACTGGCCCGACATCGAGCGGGTCGTCCGCGAGTTGGCCGACCGCTACGACCGCGACGGAATGCGCGTTCGCTTCCTCGACGCCGACAACTGGCTCTCCACGCCGATGGTCGTCGACGACGACCTGTTCGTGAAGGTGATCACCCGACAGAACACCCTCGTGCACGCGCTGTTTACCACCGGGCGGAACCTCGGCGCTTTTTCGGCCGGCACCGAGGGGTTCTTCGAGCGGTACGAGACGCCCTACGAGATGGCGCGCCACGAGTTGGAAGCGACAGAGAAGGTCCGCGAAATCGGGGTCAAAGCCCCCGAACCGATCGAGGCGTTCGAGGTCGGCGACCTCGGCGTCGTCGTGTTGGAGTACCTCCCCGAGTTCCGGACGCTCGGCGACCTCGACCCCGACACCGTCGAGTCCCTCGCGCCGCGGCTGTTCGAGACGCTCCGGACGATTCACGACGCGGGCCTCGCCCACGGCGACCTGCGCGCGGAGAACGTCCTCGTGCGCGACGGCGACCTCTACGTCATCGACGCGACGAACGTGAGCGAGGCGGGTCGCGAGTCGGCCCGCTCGTACGACCTCGCGAGCGCGCTCGCCGCGCTGGAACCGTTGATCGGCGCGCAAGGGGCTGTCAACGCCGCCCTCGACAGCTACTCGACCGACGAGATTCTGGCCGCCCGGCGGTTCCTCGACTTCGTCGCGATACGCCCCGACCACGAGTTCGACGCCACGGCCCTCACCGGCGAGTTAGAGAAGCGGGCGGCGTGAGGTCGGTCACTCCGCGGCCGTGTCGACCGCCTCGTCGGTCGGGCTCGCACGCTCCCGGCTCACGGTCCAGATACCGGCCGACATCAGGGCGGCGCCGACGACGAACCCGGTTCCGAGCGACTCGCCGAGCAGGGCCGCTCCGAGCGCGGACCCGACCGCGGGCTGGGCGAAGAAGAAGACGGCGACCGTCCCCGCGGGCACGTACTCTAAGCCTTTATACCAGAGGAACCACGCGGCCGCCGTCGCTCCCAGCCCGAGGTACGCGACGGCCGCGACCGACGCCGGCGTCAGCGGGATGTCGGTCGGCGACACGCCGAGGTACCACAGTTCGCCGACGGCGAGGGCGCCGAGCAGCGGGAGGCTCGCCAGTGAGGAGTACGTCGCCGCCCGCAGCGCGCCGTGACGCCGCACCGCGCGGACGCCCCAGACGGTGTAGCCCGCCCACGCCGCGCTCCCGATCAGGAGCAGCGCCACGCCGGCGGCGTTGCCCGCGGCGGTCGACGCCAGGTCGTACTGGCCGGCTAAGACGACGGCGGTGCCGACGCCGGCGAGGGTCATGCCGCCGGCCTTCGCCGCCGTGACGCGCTCCCCGAGGACGGCCGCCCCGAGCAGCACCGTGAACACGGGGGTCAGGACCGTCAGCAGCGACCCCTGGCTGGCGTTGGTCAGTTCCGTCCCGACGAACTGCGTCGCGACCGTCAGGGTCACCCAGCCGCCGAGCGCGACGAAGGTCGGCCACTCGTCGCGAGACGGCGTCGAGCCGCCGCGCCCGGCGACGACGAGAGAGAGCGCGCCGGCGCCCACGGCGACCCGGAGAAAGCCGAGCGTCACCGGCGGGATCAGCGCGAACCCCCACTTGCTGACGACGTACATCCCGCCCCACAGCGCGGCGGCTGCGAGGGGGGCGAGCGCGAACGCGTATCGGCCGATGCCGGACGCCATTCGAGAAGCGGTGCGAGAAGAGAGCGGTCGGGGTCTCAGCCGCCCAGGTACAGCTGTGAGACCTCCTCGTCGTTCAACAGTTCGTCCGGGGTGCCCTCGAAGCGGACGGTCCCCTGGTCGAGGACGTACCCGCGGTCGGAGATGCCGAGCCCCTTGGTCACGTTCTGCTCGACCATGAGGATCGCCGTGTCCATGTCGTTGACCTCTTGGACGTCCTCGAACACGTCGTCGGCGGTGTTGGGCGCGAGCCCCGCGGACGGCTCGTCGATGAGCAGCACGTCGGGCTCCATCACCAGGGCCCGCGCGAACGCCAGCACCTGTCGCTGGCCGCCGGAGAGCGTCCGCGCCTTCGCCTTCCGCTTCCGGTCGATGATCGGGAAGCGGTCGTACAGCGTCTCGATCACCTCGTCGAGCCCGCCGTCGCGGGCGACGCCGCCCATCCGGAGGTTCTCGTCTATCGTCAGCGAGCCGAACACGTTGTCGGTCTGGGGGACGTAGCCGATCCCCTCGCGGACGATCGCTTCCGGCGCCATCCCGCCGATCTCGCGGCCGTGGTACTCGACGCTGCCGACCCAGGGGGTCAGCATGCCGAACGCCGTCTTGAGGACGGTCGACTTCCCGGCCCCGTTCGGACCGACGAGACAGACGATCTCGCCCGGATCGAGCCGGATCGAGAGGTCGTCGAGCACCTGCACCTCGCCGTACCCGCTGTCGACGCTCGACAGCGAGAGGACGGGATCGGTTCCGCCGTTGGCCCCCGCGGGCGCTGTGGGTTCGTCGCTCATGCGCCACCTCCGAGATACGCGTCGATGACGCGCTCGTCGTTGCGGACTCCGTCGGGAGTCCCCTCAGTCAGGACGTGTCCCTGGTCTAAGACCACGATCGGGTCCGCGAGATCCATCACGAACTCCATGTCGTGTTCGATGAGCAGGAACGTCGTCCCCTGTTCGTTGAGCCGCCGAATCTGCGTTTTCAGTTTCTTCGCGAGCGTCGGATTCACCCCGGCCACCGGCTCGTCCAGCAGGAGGACTTCCGGCTCGGCGAGCATCGCGCGTGCGAGCTCGACGAGTTTCATCTGGCCGCCGGAGATGTCGGTCGCCGGCTGCGTCGCGAGGTGGTCGATCTCGAAGTCCTCCAAGATCCGCTCCGCCTCGGCGAGGTTCGCCGACTCGGCCTCGTCGACCGCGCCGGGCGAGGTGAAAAGCGAGACGAACGACTCGCCGGGCTGTTCCCGCGGTCCGACGAGCATCGCCTCGCGGACGGTCATCCCTTCCAGTTTCCGCGGCGTCTGGAACGTCCGGATGAGCCCGTGGTCGGCAACCTCGTACGGCTCCATGCCGGTCACGTCGGTCCCGTTCACTTCCACGGTCCCCCCGTCCGGCTCGTAGAAGCCGGAGATGAGGTTGAACAGCGTCGATTTACCGGCGCCGTTCGGACCGATGAGGCCGGTGATCGTTCCGCGCTCGACCTCGAACGTCGCGTGGTCGGTCGCCGCCAGCCCGCCGAACGACTTCTGGAGGTCGTCGACGCGCAGGACGACGTCGTCTTTCGGGAGGGCACCCTCACTCATCGTCCCCACCCCCTTTCTGTTCGCGGACGCCGCTCTCCGGTCGTTCCGGCGCCCCGCGATCGTCTATCGCGTTCGGCCAGATCAGCTCCCGCTGTGGCGGGAGGACACCCTGTGGCCGGTATCGCATGACCGCGACGATCACGACCCCGATCAACAGCAGCCGAAGCGGCGCGGGGTCGATCACGGGCACCTCGTTCAGGAAGCGCGTCCCCTCGCGGATCGTGACGATGACGATGCCGCCGAAGAGCGCGCCGCGGTTGGAGCCGCTGCCGCCCAAGATCACCGCGACCCAGGCGTAGAACGTCGTGATCGGGTCCAGATCGCCCGGTCCGACGTACAGGTTCAGGTGCGTGTAGAACACGCCCGCGAGCGCCATGATCAGGCTGCCCAGAATGAACGACTGCATCTTAAACGAGTAGGTGTTCTTCCCGAGCGCCCGCGCGAGGTCCTCGTCGGACCGAATCGTGCGCAGCACCCTCCCCCACGGCGAGCGGTGGGCCCGCCGCAAGACGAGGTAGGTCCCGCCGGCGAACGCGAACACGAGCAGGACGTTCAGCGACGCGCGCCAGAACGACGTTTCGAGCAGTATCGGCGATCCGGGTATGATCACCAGCCGCAGCCCCGGCATCGTCTCCGGGAACGACGAGAGCACCGGCCATCCTTTAAAGAAGCCGGGGATACCGCGGAGGCCGGCGCTCCCGTTCGTCAGCCAGCGCTCGTTGAGCACGATCAGCCGCACGACCTCCGCGAGGCCGAGCGACGCGATCGCGAGGTAGTCGGCGCGCAGCCGAAGCGTCGGAATGCCGATCAAAAGCGCCAACACGAGCGCGACCACGAGCGCGACCACGAGGCCGATGATCGGGTTGAGTCCGCCGGCGATCGGCGAGCTGTCGGCCGTCATCAGCGCCGAGCCGTACGCGCCGATACCGAAGAACGCGGCGACGCTGAAGTTGATCAGGCCCGTAAAGCCCCACTGGGCGTTGAGGCCGAAGGATAACAGCGCGTACATCCCGGCCAGTCCGACGAGGAACAGGAAGTACGCCGGGCCGAGCGCGCCGGTGACGAGCGCGCCGAACAGGAACACCATGAACGCGACGCTCACGCCGAGCACCCACTTCTCCGGGCGGCTCAGGTCCGAAAGCGTCTCTTTCGGGTTCGCGAGGAGGCTCATGTCGCCCCCTCCCCGGCGATGCCGTTCGGCCGGACCAACAGCACGAGAACCATTATCACGAACGCGATCGCGTTCGCGTACTCGATGCTGACCAGTCCCTCGGCCACTCGCGCGAGCCACCCCGGCCAGATCGGAAGCGCTTCCACGACGTTGGAGAAGAACGGCGTCAGTTGGTTTATCATGCCGATGAGGAACCCGCCGGCCATCGCCCCGTAGACGGAACCGATCCCGCCGAGGATCACCGCCGCGAAGATCACGAGCAGGAGGTTAAAGCCCATCCGGGGCGCGAGCTGGTTGAACAGCCCGAGGAACACGCCGCCGGCCCCGGCGAGGCCGGCGCCGATGACCCACGTCCAGAGCTTGATCCGCTTCGTCCGGATGCCGCTGACGCGCGCGAGATCGGGGTTGTCCGCCATCGCGCGCATCTTCCGTCCGAGGTCGGTGTACTGAAGCAGGACGTGGAGTCCCACGACGAGGATCACCGCCGAGACGACGATGGCGACATCGTGGAGCGTCACTCGGATGCCGTACGGCAACAGCGCGTCGATCGGCCGCAGCGCCTGGATGTCGAAGTCGGTCGACTCCGAGCCGAACCGGATCTGGATCACCGCGCGGTAGATGAACGCGATGCCGATCGACGTGATGAGCAGGCCGATCGAGTCGATGTCGAGCGGCTCGTAGATCAGCTTCTCGGTGCCGACGGCGACGAGTGCGGCCACCGCGATCCCGGCGACGAGCGCGACGAAGAAGCCGTACGGCAGCCCCAACACCGCGCCGCCGAGGCCACCGATGGCGCCGAACGTCACCAGCGACGTGTACGCGCCGATGGTCATCGTGTCGCCGTGCGCGAAGTTCGCGAAGTCGGCGATGCTGTACACTAAGGACAGCCCGATGCTGCCGAGGACGATGATGCTACTGAAGACCAGCCCGTTAGCCAAATATCCGAGAACGGTCATCGGTCGGGATCAGCCTTCGACGAAGTCGATCCCTTCGTATGCGTGGTCCTGTACCTCGAGCACCTGCAGGAACCCGACCGGGTCGCCGGCGTCGTTGAAGTCGATCGGACCGCTGACTCCCTGGTAGTCGACGTCGTCCGGGCCGCCGCCGTCGGCGAGGATCTCGCTTGCGGCCTCGAAGGAGGTCACGGTCTCGCCCTCGGGACCGGAGACGCGCCGGACGGTGTCCTGAAGCGCCGCCCCGGTGAACTCGTCTGCCGCCTGAATCGCGAGCGCGGCGTTGATCACGCAGTCGTAGGCGTACGCGGCCCACGAGGTCGGCTCTTGGCCGTACTCGGACTCGAACGTGTCTCTGAACGACTGGTAGTTCTCCTCTTCGACCGGCGCGGAGGGGACAACGATCTTCATCCCGTCCATGCTGCCCTCCGGCGTGTTCTCGATGACGTTCGCTCCCTGCACGGAGTCGGCGCCGTAGAACTGGGCCTCGTACCCCGAGGAGAAGACCTCGTTGACCATCGTCGAGAACTCCGCCTGGTAGGTGATGAACAGCCACGCGTCCGCGTCCGAGCTGTTCATCTCGGAGATGACGCCCGAGTAGGACGCCTGGTCCTGGTCGTGCGGGTTGTTGTACGCGATGTCGCCGTCCCACGCGTTGACGAACGCGTCGGTGAGGCTCTGTCCGTAGTCGTTGTTGACGTACGTGATGGCGACCGAGTCGTAGCCGTCCTCCGCGATGATGTTCGAGAGCGCGAGCGACTGGCTGCGGCCGGACGGTGACATCCGGAGCAGTCCGGGGAAGTTTGTGAGGTTGAGCCCCGTCGAGTTCTGGCTCAGCTGGACCACGTCGGTGTCCTGCACGACGCTCTCGTAGATCGCGAGCGAGACGCCGGAGCCGACCGCGCCGATGAGGAACGGGACGCCGTCCTGATTGACGAGCTTCTGGGCGGCAGCGATCCCGCCCTGGTTTTCGCTCTCGGAGTCCTCGACGGCGATGTTGAGCTCGCGTCCGCCGATGCCGACCTCGTTGACCTGCTGTAAGGCGAGGTCGACGCCGCGTTTGTTCCGCTGCCCGAACGCCGACAGCGAGCCGGTGAGGGAGTTGACCATCCCGATCTCGTACGGGCCGGAGTCGCCGCCGTCGGACCCGTCGGACCCGTCGCTGCTGTCGGAGCCGTCCGAGCCGTCCGAGCCGTCCGATCCATCCGACCCGTCGCTGCCGTCAGATCCGTCGCCACCGTCGTCGGTGGTGCTCAGGCAGCCGGAAAGCGCGGCGACGCCCGCGCCGCCGGTCAGTTTCAGCAACGTTCTCCGATTGGCCAAGTCCGTGCTATCTCGTGACATATATAGCCTAGTAGATTTTGTGGACGTAAGGGTAACTGAAACCCGACCCGTCCATGGTCGGCTAAGGGCAAATTCACGCCGCCCGTGTGACACGTTGGAGCCGTGTGAAATAAAATTCAACCAAATTCAGTGAAATAATTGGTCGGGTGCCCTTATATACGGGACGGGTGTTGAACGTGTGCTATGATTCCGCCTATCGCGAGCAACTTCGTCGCTGGAGAGACACCAGAGGCGGCGCTCGAACACGTCGAACGGCTGAACGACCGGGGCGTGGCCGGCATCTTGAACCTCCTCGGCGAGCACTACGAGGAGCGCCCGCCCGCCGACGCCGACGCCGACGCGTACGTCGACCTCGTCGAGATGATCGCCGAGCGCGACGTTGACAGCTGCGTCTCGGTGAAATCGAGTCAGATCGGCCTCGACATCGGCGACCACGTGTTCGAGGAGAACCTCGCTCGCATCGTCGAGGCGGCCAACGACGGGGACGGAGACGGGACCTTCGTCTGGATCGACATGGAGGACCACGAGACGACCGACGTGACCCTCGACGCGTTCGAGCGACACGCGGTCGAGACCGACGGCAACGTCGGCGTCTGCGTTCAGGCCAACCTCAAGCGCACGCGCGAGGACCTCGAACGACTCGCCGACCTGCCGGGGAAGGTCCGACTCGTCAAGGGCGCGTACGACGAGCCCGCGGAGCTATCGTATAAAAAGAAGGCTCGGGTCGACGAGTCGTACCGGGACTGTCTCGCGTACATGTTCGAGGCGTTCGACGACGGCATCGCGGTCGGCAGCCACGACCCCGCGATGATCGAGTACGCGGCCGACCTGTACGACGAGTACGGCACGCCCTACGAGGTCCAGATGCTCACCGGCGTGCGGGAGTCGGCGCAGTTCGACCTCGCCGCCGACCCCGACGTCGACGCCGAAGTGTATCAGTACATCCCGTACGGCTCCAAGTGGTTCTCCTACTTCTACCGGCGGATCAGAGAGCGCAAGTCGAACGCGCTGTTCGCGCTGCGAGCGATCGTCGGGAACTGAGCGGCCTCTCGACCGGGTTGCCGTTATTTTACGGGTCGAGGAGTTTCGACTCCGCCTTCCGGAGGTGTTCGAGCAGCGTCGTCTTCGAGACGTCGAGGCCCTCCGCGAGCTCGCGGGTCGACGCCTCCCGCGGCCACTCGTAGTAGCCGGCCTCGCGGGCGTGCTCGTACACCTCGCGCTGTGTCGTGGTGAGCGTGTCGAGGCGCTGCTCGCGAGGCGACCGCGTCGGATCGCCCGACGACGACATCGACTGGACGCTCACTTCGGCGCCGGACCGATCCTGGACCGCGTCGAGCGAGTCGCGTATCTCCGTCCGCTCGCCGACGAAACACACCTGCCACTCCTCGCGGCCGTCTTCGATCCGCACCGGGGCGCTGTGGACGAACCCGTGTTCTAAGAGCGTCGGACACACCATGTCCGCCGGGTCGTACTCCAAGAAGAACTCGCGCACGACGTTGCCCGGCGCGTCCCGAGCGCGGCCGAACCGCTCCTGCAGTTCGAGGAGGTTGCCCGCGCGGTTCGACGCGCGGATGGCGTCGAGCAGCTCCTCGACCTCCTCGTTCGTGTCTCCGAAGGCGGTGAACAGCCCGTTCACCGAGTTCGGCGCGTCGCTGTCCGCCTTCGGAGTGTTATAAATGGCGTGGGCGAGGACGCCGCCGTTGGTCCGGTCGGTCGCCTCGATCGCCCAGCAGTTCGGGTGCCACAGATCGAGCGTGAGCCGCGTCCCCGACCAGCCGTCGACGCCGCCCGCGTCAGTTGAAGCCATTGTTGGCTGTCCCGTGGCATTGCATCGCAAAGAGTCTGCCGACCATGGTCGGGAGGGATATTTGGACACATCGGCGACTGTGCTGATCCATGTCGGACACGTACCAACACTACATCGACGGTGAGTGGGTCTCGGGCACTGGCTCGGAGACCTTCGAGAGCGAGAACCCGGCGACCGGCAAGACGCTGGGCACGTTCGAGCGCGGAACGCCCGAAGACGTCGAGTCGGCCGTCGACGCCGCCGACGAGGCGTTCGACGAGTGGCGCGAACTCTCCCGCATCCAGCGCGCCGAGTACCTCTGGGACGTATACCACGAGCTTCGCGAGCGAACCGACGAGCTCGGCGAGGTCGTCACGAAGGAGTGCGGCAAGGAGATCTCCGAGGGCAAAGCCGACGTGGTCGAGGCCGCACACATGGTCGAGTGGGCCGCCGGCGACGCCCGCCACCCGTCGGGCGACATCATCCCCTCCGAAATCCCGTCGAAGGACGCCTACATGCGCCGGGCCCCCCGCGGCGTCACCGGCTGTATCACCCCGTGGAACTTCCCGGTCGCGATTCCGTACTGGCACATGGCCATCGCGCTGGTCGAGGGCAACACCGTCGTCTTCAAGCCGGCCGAGCAGACGCCGTGGTGCGCCCAGATCATCGCGGAGATGTTCGACGACGCCGGCATCCCCGACGGCGTGTTCAACATGGTCCAAGGGTTCGGCGACGCCGGGAACGCGATCGTCGAACACGACGACGTCGAGACGGTCCTCTTCACCGGGTCCGCCGAAGTCGGCCACCACATCCAGGACAAACTCGGCGGCGTCCCCGGCAAGCGCGCGGCCTGCGAGATGGGCGGGAAGAACGCCATCGTCGTCACCGAGGAGGCGGACCTCGACGTCGCGGTCCACTCCGCCGTGATGTCCTCGTTCAAGACGACGGGCCAGCGCTGCGTCTCCTCCGAGCGACTCATCGTCCACACCGACGTGTACGACGAGTTCAAGGAGCGCTTCGTCGAGGTCGCCGCGGACGTCTCCGTCGGCGACCCGCTCAATGAGGAGACGTTCATGGGGCCGGTCATCGAGGGCGAACACTTCGAGAAGATCTCGGAGTACAACGAACTCGCCCGCAAGGAGGACGTGAACGTCCTCGTCGACCGAACGAACCTCGACGACGACGAGATTCCCGACGGCCACGAGGAGGGCCACTGGATCGGGCCGTTCGTCTACGAGGCCGACCCCACCGAGGACCTTCGGTGTACCCACGAGGAAGTGTTCGGCCCCCACGTCGCGCTCTTGGAGTACGACGGCGACATCGAGCGCGCGGTCGAGATCCAAAACGACACCGACTACGGGCTCGCCGGCGCCATCATCTCCGAGGACTACCGGCAGATCAACTACTACCGCGACCACGCCGACCTCGGACTCGCGTACGGGAACCTCCCCTGTATCGGCGCCGAGGTTCAGCTGCCCTTCGGCGGCGTCAAGAAGTCCGGTAACGGCTTCCCCTCGGCGCGGGAGGCCATCGAAGCGGTCACCGACCGCACCGCGTGGACCCTCAACAACTCCAAGGACATCGAGATGGCCCAGGGGCTCTCCGCGGACATCAAGACCAAGGAAGACTGAGCGACGCCGCGTCGCGCTGTTTTGCGTTTTTAAATCGATTCGAGCGCATCGACCGCTTCCGCCGCCGCCGTCGCGTCGGCCAGCGCGCCGCGAGCGACGAGTCGGTGCCGAGGGCGACCGACCGGCTGTGTCACCGACTCGGTCGCGACGACCCCGGCGTCGAGCAGGGCGCGTTTTATCCGAGTGAACGTCGCCGCGCTGCCGAGCCCGGCGTCCTCACAGGCCCGTCGGAGGTCGCGGTCGAACGCGCCCTCGCGCGCGCCGGCGGCGTACACCCGACGGCGAGCCGCGCCGCGGTCGAACGGCTCGGCGTCGTCCCCGGCGTCGAGCAGCCGAATCGCCTCGTCGGCGACCGCGCTCCCGCATCGCCCGGCGAGCGCACCGTAGAGCGCGTGCCGACTCGGGGTCCGCAGGCGGACGGGCTCGCTCTCCGAGACGAGCGCGTCGTAGCGCTCGCGGAGCGTCGCGTCGGCGCCGACGCGACACCACGGTCCGGCGGCGTCGCTCGCTTCGTTCCCGTCTTCGCCCCCGGCGACGAGGACGCAGCCGTCCGACTCGCCCGCGAGAACGGGGTTCGGCTGCGCCGCGTCGAGCGAGCGTAGCTCCAGCGTTCCCGCTTCAACGAGCGCCGCGAGCCGACTCGCCGGGTGGTAGCGCCCGACCAGCGCGTCGACGACGGCGTCGGCCGCCACGACGGTCAGCGTCGGGAGCGTCGGGTGCGTCGCCCCCGGCGAGAGCGGGTCGCCGTCCGCACCGGCGGCGTCGCGCAGCGCGTCGAGGGAGGGGTCGACCGCGGTCGGTGCGGCGTCTCGGTACGCGTCGACGACCGCCGCCAACAGCGGGCGAGTGGGGTCGACGAGGACCGGATCGGTGAACGAACCGATCGAGAGGGACCCGTCGACGAGCGGGAGCCGCGGCAGCGAGACGCGAGTCACTGACGGATCTCTCCGGCTCGGCCGGCATAAGCGTGGTGACGCGGGCGATTACACCGCGTCCAGCCGCGACCGGAGCTCCGCGTCCGCACGGTCGACGAGCGATTCCAGCGGCTCGTCGAGGTGCGTCCTCCACTGGTCGATAAACCCCGACCGACCGAGCATCCGGACCACCTCGTACACGGGGCGGCGCTCGGCGAAGCCCGGCGGGAGTCCGCCGGCGCGGTCGCGGTACCCCTTATAAAGAGCGGCGGCGTATCGCGCCGGGCCGCGGGTGTCGAACCCGTTGAGAAGCTGGTCTTCCGCTCGGACGAGGTCGCGCACGGGGTCGCCGACGTGGGCGAGCTCCCAGTCGATCGGCACGATCCCGTCGGGGCCGGCCCGGCCCGAGGCGCCCGCTCGCTCCGAGGGCTCGCGGTCGCACACGAAGAGGTTCGGCTTCGCCACGTCGCCGTGGAGCAGGGCGGCGGGCGCCGCTTCGAGCCGGTCGCGGTTCGCTTCCACGCAGTCGAGGACGGCGTCGTAGTGGTGCGCCAGCCGCTCGGAGGTGCCGATCTCGCGAGTGCGCTCGACGGTCGACCGGAGCACGTCCGGCCACGGCGCCGGGTCGCACGGGAGGCCACGTTGCGGTTCGACCGCACTGGTGTTGGGGGCCGTCTGACCGGGTCCCTCGCCGACGATCTCGCCGTGATCTTCGAACGGGACCGCGTGGAGCGTCGCGAGGGTCGCGCCGACGCGCCGGAGGAGCGCCTCTCGGCCGGTCGGTCCCGTCGTCTCCCACAGGTCGAACAGTTCCTCGCCCGGCGCGGGCGCGGTGACGAGGTAGGGGACCGCCGCGTCCGGGTCGGCCGCCAACACCGCCGGCCCCGAGACCGACCGCTCCGCGTCGAGGTACCGGAGGACGGCCAGTTCGCGGGCGACCCGGCTCCCGTCGCCGCCGGCGGCGACCTTACAGAACGCCCGAGTCCCGTCCGCGAAGGCGACGCCGACCGTCTCGTTGGCGCCGTTCCACGATGGGCCGACGCCGAACGTATCGCTGACGGACCGGTTCGGAAACGCCGCACCGAGGGCGGTCGCGACCCGCGATTCCATACCCGTGTGTCACGGTCGAGGGATGATAATTGTACTGTCACGCTATGGCACTCCGACGGCGGATCCCCTTCGAAACGTCCCGTATCTCCTACCTTAGAGAAAATCCGACACACTCATACTTATTGGTAAAATATCATAACACGTGACTGATGATGGGGTAGACGGACGGATCGGGTTCGAAACCGACGGGGAGACCCTCCGGATACGCGACGCGCTGGAGGGCGAGGAGTTCCTGCTCGAACTCGACCGGGAACCGGCGTTGGAACCCGCGTTGGGCGACCTATTTCTCGTCCCCATCGATCACGCCGTGAGTTTCGAGGTCGAATCGGTCGCGATACCGTCCTGTTCAGACGCCGCAGTCCGCGACGCTGACGGGAACCTTATCCAGTGGCTCTACGAGTCGACGGAGTTCAATCGCGGGACCTACTTCCTCGACCTCAGCGGCGTGATGAAGGTGTTTCTGCGGGTCGCTCATACGGGGTTCTCCGCAACGGGGCTGGGCGATTCGGAGACGATTTCCCTGACATTCGAACGCCCGACGACCGTCACTATCGGCGCGCGCTCGCTGCATACCAGCCCCGAGGCGACGATCACCGTCTCCGAGGATCCGGCCGCCATCGCCGAGGCGGTGTCGGTGCTCGGCTCCTCGATCAAGGAGTTCACCCCGGAGCGGTCGTGGCCGACGCTCCGCGGGCATCCGCCGCGGATTCGAATCGGCGAGGAACTCGACATCCCCAGCCCGCTCGTCGCACCTGAGACCGGGGTCGAGGTGGTCGTGAGACCGACGTACGCCGACGTGTACCGCCTCTCGACGCTGTCGTTCTACCTCGGTGCGAGGATGGTCGTGGGAGACGAGCCGGCGATACGGTTCGAAAACGGGTTCGTTGAACCGCTTCCGACCGACGGCGTCGCGCTGGAGGAGCGCGCCGAGGAGTTGCTCCGGACGTGGTTCTTCCTCGACACGCTCGCGCGGACGGAGGGGTACTTCAAGTCCGACCGCTACGAGTACGAACAGGTGGGCTCGGAACTCCCATTTTACCCACCAAATCTGGCCGACAGTTCGATGAGCGAACGGTTGATGGAGTATCTCGAAGTGACACCCGAGACCGTCGCGCCGTACACGCCGGCGTGGTCGACCGAGGCGGTGGTACGCCCGGTCCCCGAGGCCGCGGAGCTGCTCCCGTACTTTGCCAACGCACTCGCACCCGTCAGGGTCCGGGGAACAGACGACCCAGCGGTAGACGCACCCATCGCGCTTGCGACGTCTCCGTGGGCACACTGGCGAGACGACGAGACTGTATCGAACGACGTGCCGTCACCAGACGAGACCCCCGTTCCGGCGGGCACAGCGGTACTGACGACAGACGTGTACGAGAACCAACTCACGAGAATAAACACGGCACGCGGAAAGCTCCGACTCGTCGCGTTGGCCGCGTCGGAAGCGCGCGCGACCGAACTGCGTCAAGCGCTCTCCGAGCCGGAAGTGCCGGGCGGGGTCGGTTCCTGGGAAGTGATCGAGAACCCGGATGGTGACACGGTAGCGAGGCTATTCGCCGACCCCGACGTGGACATCCTGTACTGCGCGCTACCGACCGAAGGAGCGGACGGTGTCGTCACCGCAACAGGGACCGTCTCGATCGACAAACTCGACGACGCGCCGGCGCTCGTCTTCGTCGAGGGAATCATTGACCCGTCGGTCGGGGGTTCGATTATCGAGGCTGGCGGGCAGTCGGCAGTGTTCACCGAACACGCACTCACGCCGGAGTCGTTCAGATCGCTGAGTGGCCTGTTAGCCATTGGACTTCCGGTCGGAGCGAGCATCAGCCTCTCTGGAGTCGACTCCGCGACTCAAACGCGGATCGTCGGCGATCCGGGCAGCGGAATCACCTCGCAGACTTCCGTGGGAATGCGTGTACACCTGGTACGCTCGGAATCACCGACGACTCACTATGTCGAATACACGTCGATTCCGTTGGACTCGCCGCTGGTTGGGATGGAACACCAGAGCCTGTTGGACGAGTACCAGTCGCTGACCGAGTTAGTCGGCACGGGAGCGACCGACGGTCCGACGATCGAAACCTCAGAAATTTTTGACATACTCGAAGAAGGCGACTCCATCGTCCACTTCAACGGCCGAATCCTCCTCCCCGAAGATGTCGACACGGAGGCCGACATCGAGCGCTTGGCCGAGGAGTCGCTCGCCGAAGACGACGACGCACAGGAACAACGACCGCCCCGTTCCGAGTGACCCGGTCGCCGCGGACGCCGTTACTCCTGATACGCGACTCTGACCTGCTCCCACTTGCCGACCGATTCGAGCTGCGCCTGTAGCTCGTCGGCGTACTCCTGGACGAGTCGCTCGGCCGCTTCGAGCTCCTCGTCGGAGGGGCCGTCGTTCCCGCCGCCACCGAGGCCGAGCGCGCCTTTGATCGAGTCGACGAGCCCGCCGCCGGACCCGCCCCCGCCGCCCGCGCCGCCGCCCGGCGCCCCGCCCATCGCCGCCATCTGCGACCGGACGTTCTCCAGTTCCGGCATGATCGCCGGCAAACTGGAGGTGTCCGCGACGATCCGCGCCTCGTCGGGGTCGTCGGGGTTTTCGATCTCGAACTCCGTCGCCGTCATGATCAGCCCCCACTCCTGGCTGGAGAACTGCGAGGCCGACACGCGGTCGTTGAACTGGTTGTCGACGGTCATGCGGTCGCCGACGATGGCGTCTGTCCACTCGCTCATACGCACACGTTCGGCGGTGGCGGTAAAAGCGTCTTCCCTCGGGCCGTGGGGTCGGTAGCCGCCGCGTCGCCGGCGGTCGGCCGCGGCGGTTCGCGAGGGGATTTATACCGTCCGTCGCCTCGATCCGGTATGACCGACCATTCGCGCCGCGAGGCGCTCGCGGCGACGGGGGCGTTCGCCGTGACCGGGCTCGCGGGCTGTGTCGACGCCCTCGTGCCGGGCGGCGGCGAGGAGGGGAGTTCGGAGCCGGTAGACCGGACGGGCGAGGAGCGGGTGACGGTCGCCGTCGGCGCGGGCAGCGGGTTCGCGTTCGCGCCCGCGACCGTCGTGGTCGACATCGGAACGGAGGTCCGCTGGGAGTGGACGGGCGCCGGCGGCGTCCACAACGTGATCGACAGGGGCGGCGCGTTCGAGTCCGGGCTCACGGCCGAGGCGGGCCACGTCTTCGCGCACACGTTCGACGAGCCGGGACGCTTCGAGTACGTCTGTACCCCGCACCAGACACGCGGCATGGTCGGCACGGTCGACGTCGTCGAGTGAGCGGTCGCCGGCGGGCCGGCTTCCTTTTTAAGTGATGGCGGCCGGCGGCCCCGCTACGGGAGGTCGGCGAAGGCGTCGCCGGCGAGACCGGGACCGCTCGGCACCGACGCTTCGCCCTCGCCGATCCGGCAGGGGTCGGCCGCGAGGTCCGTATCGAGCAGCGACCCGGTGGCGAGCCCGCAGGCGGCGACGTCGGGGACCGCGGCGGCGACGTGGACCGCCGCCGTGCGCGCGACGACGGCGTCGACGGTGGTGGTGACGACCGGCTCGACGCCGGCGCGTCGGGCGCGGATCGCCGCCGCCACCGCTCGGTCCGGCCCGCCGAGCGCCATCGGCTTGAGGACGACGGCGTCGGCCGCCGCCGCGTCGAGAACGGCGCCGATCCCGTGGGTCGAAAGCGACTCGTCGAGCGCGATCGGAACCGGCGGGTCGCCGTCTGCGGTCTGCCCGCCCGCTCGCCGGAGCGACCGGAGCGCCGCCGCCCCGTCCAGGTCGTCGGCCGGCAGGGGCTGTTCGAGGTACGCCAGGTCGAGCGGCGCGAGGCGGGCGACGGCCTCCCTGGCGGTCGGTCGGTCCCACGCCCCGTTCGCGTCGGCTCGCAGGGCGACGGCGTCGCCGACGGCGCGCCGAACGGCGCCGAGCCGCTCGACGTCGGCGTCGAGCCCGCGCGCACCGACTTTCACTTTTAAGCAGTCGAAGCCGCGGGCGACCGCGCGCTCCGCCGCGTCGACGGTCGCCTCGGGGTCGCCGTCGCCGATCGTGGCGTTGACCGGGACCGTCGCCGCGGGCGTCGGGAGGGACGCCTCTCGGGCGAGCTGCTCGGCGAGGGAGCGGCCGCCGGCGCGCGCCTCGGCGTCGGCGAGCGCGAGCGAGAGGCCGTGACGCGCCGCGGGCGTCTCGGCGGGGTCGAGCCGCGAGCGCGCGTCCGGCAGGAGGGCGCCTCCGTCGGCTCCGCCCGTCGCCTCCCGGAGCGCGTCCCGGCAGGCCGAGCGGGACTCGGTCCAACCGGGGAGCGGCGTCGCCTCGCCGAGACCGGGCGCGGGGGCGGACTGACCGTCGGCGTCGGGGCTCACGCCGACGAGAAACCCTTCGCGTCGGTCGATCGCGCCGCGGGCGGTTTCGAGGGGGCTCGACAGGTCGAGCGAAAATGGTTGAACGCGCATCGGTCAGACCGCGAGGCCGACGGCGAACGCCACCGCGTACGCCCCGAGCAGTTTGCCGGTCGATTCGAGCGCGGGGTTGAGCGCCTCGCCGCCCGTCTCGGTCACCACGGTGCGCGCGATACCGACCGCGAGCGGGAGCGTCACCAGCGGGAGGAGCGGGGCGAGGCCGTCGCCGGTGGCGAAGAACCACAGCGGGGTGAGGTACGCGAGCGCGAGCAGCGCGAGGAACTGGGCTCGGGAGAACCGGTAGCCGAACCGGACCGCGAGGGTGCGTTTCCCCGTCTCGGCGTCCTCGGCCACGTCGCGGACGTTGTTGACGACGAGGATGTTCGTCGAGATGGCGGCGACCGGCAGGCTCGCGATCACGGCCGCGAGCGTCACCGTCCCGTCCGGGACCCACAGGGGGAACCCCCCGCCGACGAGCGCGGCGGCCTGCACGTAGTAGGTCCCCGTGACGGCGATCACGCCGAAGAAGACGAAGACGAACAGGTCGCCGAGTCCGTGGTATCCCAGGGGGTAGGGGCCGCCCGTGTACGCGATGCCGGCCGCGACGGACGCGAGCCCGATGACGAGAATGGGGACGCCGCCCACGTACACGAGGAAGGTCCCGACGAGTATCGCGGCCGCGAAGGTCAGCCACATCGCGCGTTTGACCTCGGCGGGCTCGATGAGGCCGCTGGCGACGACGCGGGTGAACCCCTCGCGGTCGTCGGTGTCGGCGCCCTGGATCGCGTCGTAGTAGTCGTTCGCGAAGTTGGTACCGATCTGTATCAACGCCGCGCCGACGAACGCCGCGAGCGCGGGCAGCGGTGTGAACACCCCGTCTCGGACCGCGAGGCCGACGCCGACGATCACCGGCGCGGCCGCCGCGGGGAGCGTCTGGGGGCGCGCGGCGATCACCCACGCCCGGCGTCGCGACACTTCGGTACTCATTGGCTTCAATAGGGCGGTGTCGTCCCTTAACCTTGCCATCCGTCGGGCGGCTGACCGACAGATACGACAGGGATCGGCCCGTACCGTTCGTATGGACGAGACGGGGTCCGAGCGGAACGGCGTCGAAGCGCGCTACGAGGAGACCGACGGCGAGCGCCGACTCACCTTCGCGGCCGGCGGCCGGGAGGCGACCGTCGCACAGAACGTCGACGGCTACGCGATGTTGAAGGTCAGGCCGGGGCCGACCGGCGACGAGTTAGAGCGGTACTACGGGTTCGACATGGCGCTCGACCACGCCGCCGAACTGTTGGGCGTCGCCGTCGCCGACCTGCCGGTTCCGGAGCCGGCCGCCGACATGGGGATGTGACAGTTCAGATCCCGAACGTCGCGCGCAGCATGTCGCGGCTGCCGGGGCCGAGCCCGACCGCGAGGACCGTGATGAGGAGCAACAGCGTGTACCGCGGCGACTCCTCGTAGAGCTCGCCGTTGAACACCCAGACGACGAACGTCGCCGCCACGAGTTTCACCAGCAGGAACGGCCACGCGTCCCCGGTCACGGAGACGATGGACTGCGGGAGCAGCCGGCCGGTCCAGTCGACGATCAGCGCGTTGACCACGTGTTTCGGGACGAGGTTCGCCGTGCCCGTCAGCGCCGGCATCCAGTTGAGCCCGATCACGTTGGCGACGCCGTCGATGGCGTGCCCCCAGATGATGACGATGCCGGCGACCCCGGTCCCCTTGCGGATGTCGGGCACGTACCTGGTCGCCAGCGCCCACGTGACCGCCGTCGCCACGGTCGAGATGCCGAGCGTCAGCGCGAGGATGATCGGGTAGAAGTCGACGTAGTCGGTCGCGGCCGAGAGGTACGAGAGGTAGCCGAACGACGCCGCGAGCGCGACGGCGCCCATCGCGAACAGCGGGCGCGCGTAGTCGTCGACCACGCCCCGGTCGGCCAGCGAGTACGCCGTGAGCACGCACGCGAGCGTGATCCCGAAGACGGTGAAGTAGATGAACGGGCTGATAAGGAGCGCGCTTGCCGGGAACGGGATGAGCGGCTCCACACCGGCCCGCATCGCGGCGATGCCCGAGTCCTCGACAGTGCGGAGGGCGCCGCCGAGCAGCATGAAGGGGAACAGCGCGTAGAAAAAGCGCATCTCTCGGCCGATGTCCAGCCGGCGCAGGAGGAAGACCACGCCGATAAGCATCGCCAGCAGGATGACGACGTAGCTGACGGTCGACACCGTCGTGTATCCGGGGAACGCGACGACACTGCCCGCCTCGACCGCCGTGGTGCAGGCCGCGGAGCTCCCGAGCAGTTCGGTGCCGCCCGCGTCGCGAACGGCGCACTGTCCGCCCTGCCCGTCGGCCGCGACCGGCCCCCAGAAGTACTGCCAGAGGAAGCGGTCGTACACGATCCGCGGGAAGACGGCCGATCCGACCGCGAGGAGGGCGGTGACCGCGCCGACGACCGCGGCCCACGCGCGCTCCGGCGACAGCCCGAACCGCTCTTCGACCGGTGTGCTCATGCTCTCCGATGAGGGAGTCCCCAAATTGAGGGTTCCGGTCCCGCGTCACCCCGCGCCCGACGCGGGCGTTCAGACGGCCGGCCCGTGGGCCTCGTAGTCGGTGCCGAGGATGATCATCGTCTGTGACCGCGAGAAGCCGTCCATCTCCGCGATGCGCTCGAACATGAGGTCGCGGAGGCTGTCGGTGTCGCTGGCGACGACCTTGAGCAACACGTCCCACTCGCCGGTGGTGAGGTGGATCTCGCGGACGCCGCTGATCTCGCGGAGCCGCTTCAAGGCGTCTTCCTCGCGGCCCTGCTCGACGCGGAGCCCCACGAACGCGCTGACGCCGTACCCGACCGATCGGGGGTCGATCGACGCGTGGTATCCATCGATCACTCCCGCCTCTTCCATGCGACTCACCCGATCGTGGACGGTCGCGCTGGACATGTCGATGCGCCGGGCGACCTCCGAAAACGGCGTCCGGGCGTCCTCCTGGAGGATGCGGAGGATTTCGCGGTCCGTTTCATCGAGTTCCATGTCGCATTCACGGCGGCAGCGCTCTTTTCACTTCCGGCGCTCACACCCCAAATCGTCAACGAGCAGACTCGTCGACCGGGTTCTCGCCGTTTTGGGCGGCTCCGTCCGAGACGCCTCCGCCGGCGGGTTCCGTCTCGGCGCCGAACGACCCCTCGCGGATCGCCGCCTCCGCCTTCGCGAGCGCGTCGTCGGCGTCGAACGCGTCGATCGCGTCGCGCTGCGCTCCGGACCCGGCCTCGGCCAGCGCCCGCGCGTGCGCCGTGACGTTCGGGACCGCGCGGATCAGGTTGTCGACGATCGGGATGTCGGCGGTCCGCGGCGACCGGCTACCGGGGTTTACGTCGATGACGATCTCCGTCTTTCCCATCGCGTCTAACGCCTCCGCGCGGTCGCCGTCTTCGAGCGGGACGACGACCACGTCCGCCGCCTCGATGCCGTCGGCGTCGACGGTCCCGCGAGCGTGGTCGAGACCGGGGATCTCGCCGTCGGCGGCGAGTCCCTTGACCTCCTCGGCGCCGTGGTCGCGGAGGTGGTCGGCGATCCGCCGGACCCGCTCGTCGGTGTGGTTGAACAGGTTCACCTCGATGTCGGCGTCGACGGCCTCGGCGAGTTCGACCGTCTCTTCCGGCGCCAACGCCGCCACGTTCCCGTTCACCGAGACGACCGGGTGGTCGGCGAGAAGCAGGGTGGCGGCGGCCGCCCGCGCGGCGGCGTCCGCGCTCGGGAGCGTTCGCTCGCCGAGGAGGTAATCGAAGGACTCGCCGCGCCCCTGCGCGATGAGGCCCTGTTTCGAGGTGATCCCGTTCTCGACGCCCGCCTCGATCCGGTGGCGCGTCACGAGCGACGCGTAGCGCGGGTGATCCTCCGGGATCTCCGTCTCCGTCATACCCGGAGAAGGCGACGGGACGATTAAAATGGACCGCTTGCGGCCGGCAGCGCCGCGGTATCACGGCGTGCCAAACAATTAATGGCTAACGCGTCAACTATCGAACGATATGGACCGAACTGGCAAGTACACCATCGTCGATGCGTGCAACGACCACGGGGCGATCACGCTCCGTGAACATCCGCGCAACGGGACGTTGTACGTCGTCGAGTACGACGGCCCGGACATCGAGTCGACGCTGACGTCGCTGGACGCCGGGTCGGTCGTCGAACTCGACCTCCGGCGCGCGGGTCGACGCGGGAACGCCTGGCGCGCGGAGTCGGCGCGCCCCGTCGAGACGGCGTAACCCCACGGTCCACGTCCTTTTTACGCGACCCCGATGCGCTCCCGGTAGCTCCCGTGTGCCGCCTCGAAGACGTCCATGATCTCGCCCATCGTCGCGTACGCCTTCACCGCCGTCACGACCGCCGGCATGGTGTTCTCGCCGGCGTCGACCGCCGCCCGGAGTTCGTCGAGCGCCGCCTCGACCGCCGCGTCGTCGCGCTCCGCCTTCACCGATTCGAGGCGCGCGAGCTGCCGCTCGCGGGTGGTCTCGTCGATGTGGAGCAGGTCCGGGCGCGTGTCGTCGTCGGTCTCGTAGGCGTTGACGCCGACGACGGTCTCCGCGCCCGAGTCGACCCGCTCTTGGTACTCGTAGGAGGACTCCTGTATCTCGCGGTGGAAGTACCCCTGTTCGATGCCGCGGAGCACGCCGTCGCGGACGGAGCCGTCGCCCATCTCCCGTATCTCCTCGATGTACGCCGTCGCCTCGGCCTCGATTTCGTCGGTGAGCGCCTCCACCGCGAACGAGCCGCCGAGCGGGTCGACGATGTCGGCCGCGCCGGACTCCTCGGCGATGATCTGCTGGGTGCGGAGCGCGACTCGCACGGCCTGCTCGGAGGGCAGCGCCAGCGCCTCGTCGAAGGAGTTGGTGTGGAGGCTCTGGGTGCCGCCGAGGACGCCCGCCAGCGCCTGCAGCGTCACCCTGACGACGTTATTTAAGGGCTGCTGGGCCGTCAGCGACTGGCCCGCGGTCTGGGTGTGGAACTTCAGCCGCTTCGCGGCGTCGGCCTCGGCGTCGTACCACTCGCCCATGATCCGCGCGTAGATCCGGCGGGCGGCGCGGAACTTCGCGACCTCTTCGAAGATCGAGTTGTGTGAGTTGAAGAAAAAGGAGAGCTGCGGGGCGAACGCGTCGACGTCGAGCCCGCGGTCGAGGCAGGCCTCGACGTACGCGAAGCCGTCGGCGAGGGTGAAGGCGAGCTCTTGTGCCGCGGTCGATCCGGCCTCGCGGATGTGGTAGCCCGACACCGAGACGGGCTTGAAGTTGGGCGTCTCCTCGACCGCGAACTCGATGGTGTCGGTGACGAGATCGAGGGATGGCTCCGGGGGGATCACCCACTCTTTCTGCGCGATGAACTCCTTCAGCATGTCGTTTTGGAGGGTCCCCCGAAGCGCCTCGCGCGGGACGCCCTGCTGGTCCGCGATGGCGACGTACATCGCGTAGATCACCGGCGCGCTCGGGTTGATGGTGAACGAGGTGGACACCTCGCTCACGTCGATGCCGTCGAACAGCACCTCCATGTCGCGGAGGGTGTCGACGGCGACGCCCTCCTTGCCGACCTCGCCGAGCGACATCGGGTCGTCGGAGTCGAGTCCCATCAGCGAGGGCATATCGAAGGCGGTCGAGAGCCCGGTTTGCCCCTCGTCGATGAGGTACTGAAACCGCTCGTTCGTCTCCTCGGCGGTGCCGAAGCCGGCGAACTGCCGCATCGTCCACGTTCGCCCGCGGTACATCGTGGGGTAGACGCCGCGCGTGTACGGCTCCTCGCCGGGGAGCCCGAGGTCGGCGTCGTAGTCGAGGTCGGCCACGTCAGCGGGGGTATATAAGCGATCGACCTCGTGGTTCGAGACCGTCGCGAACCGGTCGCGCCGCTCGCCGTGGCGGTCGAGGGTCGGGCCGAGCGTCTCCGCTTTCCACTCCGCGTGGGCCTCGCGGAGCGCGGAGAGGTCCTCATCGTCGTACATATCGACAGATACCCGCCCGTTGCGTATAAATATTCATTATATTTATATCGAGACTCCACGGGCGCAGACCGCTTGGTGCGGCTCCGCTGCGGGCGGCGCTCGCCGCCGGAGTTCGTCGATCGTCGATGTGTCGGCAGACAGTAGTGGTAGTACCAGTACTTTTTGATACCCGGTGTGTTGGCCCGGACGTGAAAGCCGTTCAATTCGCCGAGCACGGCCGGAGAGACGTTCTCGAATACGACGACTTCGACGACCCGGAGATCGATCGCGACGAGGTGCTGGTCGACGTGAAGGCCGCGGCGTTGAACCACCTCGACGTCTTCACGCGGATGGGTCTCGGCGCGCTCAGCCGCCTCGAATTGGAGATGCCGCACATCCCCGGCAGCGACGCCGCCGGCGTCGTCGCGGAGGTCGGCGAGGACGTCGAGCGGTTCGAACCGGGAGACGGGGTCGCGGTCTCGGCGGGGCTGTCCTGCGGGCACTGCGAACACTGCCGCGACGGGAACCCGACGATCTGTACCGAGTTCCAGATCATCGGCGAGCACGTTCGCGGCGTCCACAGCGAGCAGGCGGCGGTCCCCGCGGAGAACCTCGTGCCCGTCCCGGAGGGCGTCGACTGGGAGACGGCGGCCGCCGCCCCCCTCGTCTTCCAGACGGCGTGGCGGATGCTCGTCACCCGCGCGGAACTCAAGCCGGGCGAGTCGATCCTCGTGCTCGGCGCGAGCGGCGGCGTCGGGCACGCCGCCGTCCAGATCGCCGACTACATCGGCGCGGAGGTGTACGCGACCGCCAGCACCGAGGAGAAACTGGCGTACGCCGCCGACCTCGGCGCGGACCACACGATCAACTACGACGAGACGAACTTCGCCGACGCGATCGCCGAGGCGACCGACGGCCGCGGCGTCGACGTGGTGGTCGACCACATCGGCAAGGCGACGTGGCGGGACTCGCTCGACAGCCTCGTGAAGGGCGGCCGAGTGGTGACCTGCGGGGCGACGACGGGCCGCGACCCCGAGACGGATCTCAACAGCATCTTCTGGAACCAGCTGGAGATCTACGGCTCGACGATGGGGGCTCCCGGCGAGGTCGACGACGTGCTCGAACTCGTCTGGGAAGGCGCGTTCGAACCCCAGATCCGCGAGACCCTCCCGATGAGCGAAATCGACCGCGCCCACGAGATCATCGAAGAGCGCGAGGGCTTCGGAAAGGTCGTCGTCGTCCCGGACAGCGAGTTATAAGCCGGGCCGGCCGCCGACCGGTGCGGCCCGCGTTCGAGGGGCTTCGGCCCTGTCGGCAGACTCGCCGACCGACCGGAGCCGGATGCAGAGGAGAGCGGATGCGGTCACGCGAGGACTGCGCGATGTCCTCCAGGCGACTCCCGAACCCCTCGATAGGGCCTGCGCGCTCATCGACCGTACAGGACGAACGACGAGCCGACGAAGGCGGCGACGGCCCCGGCGACGAACACGCTCAGTAGCACAGCAGGCGACGACGGCAGCACGGAGTCGAGCCCGATCACCGAGAGCGCGCCGGCGACGACGGAGAGGACGACGAAGAACGCCCCTGTCTGCCATTCTTCGATGAACTCCACCGCGCTCTGTTCAGCCATACGTCACGTACGGAAGCGCATCCGATAACGATTGTGCCGGTCGGACACTCCCCGTACCGACCGATCCGAGTGCCGTCTATCGTGGGTGGCTGTCCGGGTCTTTTTTCGCAGCGACCATCTCCCTGAGCTCCGCTTTGCTGAGCGGGGTGATCGTGCTCCGGGTCCCGTCCGCCGTATAGAAAATCGACGCGGAGACCGTTCGGTCTGGGTACTGGTCGGCGACGACGTGGTAGTAGACGCTGAGCTGCTTCTGATACTCGGACGCTGCATGAGTCGTCCGGTCCGTCTTGTAGTCGATTATCGCCGCCTTCTCGGACGTCACGTGGAGCAGGTCGATGATCCCGCCGATCGAGACCGATTCGCCACCGACCGTCAGCGGCAGGTACGCGTCGATCTCCGCTTTCGTCTCACCCTGTAGCGAGTCTAAGAACGTCTTCACGTGTCGTTCGTCGGTGTTGTCGGCCGTCACGGATTCGTCGAGGGCGTACCGCTCTGCGAACTCGTGGACGGCCGACCCGAACGCCATGCCTCGCCCGCCGGTGTCGCCCTCGAACACGGCGTCGTCGACGAACGTGTGCGGCGAGTAGCTCGCCGGGCCGGCAGGCTCCGGGATGTCGACGACGAATGGCGCGTGCTCGCTCGGGGACGGCTCGAAAGCGGACAGGTCTGGCTCGACGGTCTCGATGGAGACCGGGAGCGATTCGAGGAACGCGTTCGGGTTGGGGCCGCTCGTGAACACGACGTGGCTCTCGGCGCGCGTGATAGCCACGTAGAGGAGCCGGCGCTCTTCGTCGTACTGCTGGGGGAGACACGCGTTCAACACGTCCGTCTGCCAGTTGTCGTAGACGTACGGCACGTCGTGTACGTCGTCGCGGTACAGCCTGCGCTGTCTGAGGCCGATCGGGTCGGCGTACTCGATTGTGCTCCCGCCGCCGCCCGTCGACGGGAACGTGTTGGCGTTCATGTTCGCGAGGATGACGATGGGATATTCGAGCCCCTTCGTCGCATGGATCGTCTGTACGGTGATCGCGTCCGTACCGGCGCCGCCCGCGACCTCGTGGGTGCTCCCGTCGGCGATCGCGTCCTCGATGAACTGAATCACCTCTCCGCGAGTGAACGTGGTCGTCCCGTGGACGGATTGGACCGTTTCGAGCACGACATCGGCGGTCGGGCCGCTCAGGCCGTACCGGTCGAACACGCGGCGGGCGACGCCCCCGAGCGTCGGTAACTCACGAAGGTCGTCGCGGAACGCCGTCATGGCGTCGGGGTACGACCCGCGGTCGAGGAAGGCGTTCGTCTCGTCGATCGTGTATCCCGCCGCTTCGAGGACGAGCGCCCAGCCACGGGCCGCGTCGCGTTCGAGAATCCGCAGCCACGCCAACAGAAGCTTCGCCGCGTCCGTACGGAACACCTCCATCCCGCCCTCGTACGCCATCGGGAGGTCGTAGTCGGCCGCCGTTTCGAGCAGCTCGCGGCCGAAGTCGCGCGTCCGGGTCAACACCGCAATATCGCCGTACTCTGGCGGCTCGTACGTGCCCTCGTCGCCCTCTACCGCGTACTCGGGATTGCCGACGACGTCGTCGATCTTCGCGAGGATAGCCTCGTGTTCGTCCTCGCTCGCGAGCGCCTCGATGCGGCTCTCGTCTCGGTCCGTCGCCGCGTCGAGTGCGGTCACCGAGCTCGCGACCGCCTCCGCGTCGAGCGACTCGCGGTTCGTCGCCTTGGCCGTGAGCGCGTCCGTCGAGAAGTCGAGGATGGATTGCGTAGAGCGGTAGTTGCGAGTGAGTTTCTTCGTCGTGATCGGCGCCGTCGGGAACTGCACCCGGTCGGCGCCGTCGTTGAGCTCCGCGGCGAAGGTCTCCAGCCGGTCGCCGAATTCGCGGATGTTGTCGACGTCGGCGTACTGGAAGCTGTAGATGCTCTGTTTCCAGTCACCCACGACACAGAGGTTGTCCGTGCCGGCCAAAAGCAGCATGAGCTTGAACTGAATCTCACTGGAGTCCTGGAACTCGTCGACCATCACGTACTCAAAGCTGAGTCGCTCGCGCAGCTCGTGGTCCTCACACAGCAGCACGAACGCGAACAGCTGGAGGAAGCCGAAGTTCAGGTAGTTGCGCCCCAGCGCGAACTCGAGATACGAGTGATAGAGGTCGTGGACGAACGCTTTGAGCGCCGTTCGATCGCGCTCGAAGGCGCGCTCGGCGGTGTCCGGCGGGACCCGTTTGCCGTCGCCGCGAAGGTCCCACTTTTCGGGCGCCGCCGGGAGGTACGTCTTGTCTTTGCCGTATCGGTACAGCTTCGATCGGAGTTTCGACTGCTTGCTGCCGCCGTTTCGCGGCTCGTTTAGGTCGTCGAACAGCGACGCGAACGCGTCGAACTCCCCGTCGAGGTGCGATTCGCCGTTCCGGTACCACCCCGTTTCCGTCGGGAAGACGCCCTTGGCCGAGAGCTCCGTGATGAGCGACAGCAGCTCGGTGGGGTCGTCGACCGCCGCGAAGAACGGCTCGTACGCGGGGTGGGCGTCCGTAAACTGGCCGATGAACTCGCGGAACAGCGACCGCTCGATGATCTCGTCTTCGACGATTCGCGTCGACCCGGTGATCGGCTCGTCGATCCCGAGGTGCGTCGGCGCGTCGTGCCCGTGCTCGGTGAGGATGTCGTGTGCCAGCGAGTGGAAGGTCTGAATCGGCGCGTCCGCGAGCGCTCGCATCCCGTACGCGCTCTGGCGCACGATCCGGTCTCGCATCTCTTCTGCTGCATTGTTGGTGAACGTCACCAACAGGACGTCTGTCGGGTCGATCTCGTCTTGGCCGACGATGTTCGCGTAGCGGCGGGTGACGGTGAACGTCTTCCCGGTGCCCGCCCCGGCGTCGACGAGATACAGGCCATCGAGCGAGGTGATGAGGTCCTGCTGTTCGGGATTTGGAGAGAACTCGCTCATCGCTCGCCCTCCAACAGCAAGTCCCGATTGTCCACGCGTCGGTAGTTCGGCTCGCCGCTCGGGCCGGCGACGGGGAACGGCTCGGCGCCGGTGCGGCGGTGATTGAGATCCGTCAGTTGCGCGTCGACGAACGATTCGAACGCGTCGAGGTCGGATTCGAAAAAGGCAGACCGCTGTCGGTCCGCCATCGAGCGCATCGCCTGCTTGCTGCCCGTCGTCACGTACTTGTAGTCGCCAATTTCGGCTTCGAGCCGGTCGATCATCGTCTGGCCGAACCCCGACTCGATGAGTTCGTCGCTGTCGGTCGTTTCGACGAACGGCGCCGCATCGAACAGCGCCGCGTACGTCGGGTACTCTATCTTCGAGAGGATCTTGCGGCACTTTCCCGACCCCTCCTCGCGGAGGTGTTCGAAGAACGCCTTTCGTTGGACGTGTTCCGTCGGCGATTCCGGATAGTAGCTGACCGTCGTGAGCGCCTCGTCGAGGTCGGCGTCACCGGTGATGACGTCGTCGACGAGTTCGGTCACGTAGAAGAACGTGAACGAGAGCGTCTCGTCGGGCGTCTGCGAGCGCCAGTAGGTGAGATAGAGCGGGGCTTGGAAGTCGGGCGTGTCGGTCGGGTCGTCGCTCGCGGCGTTTTTCACGATGGCGTTCGCGGTGTCTTTGCTCCCGCTTTTGTAATCGAGGAGGCCGCTGGGCGATTCGACGAGGTCGATCATCCCGTCGATGTGGCGGTCCGCGTCGACGAATCGCCGTTCGGTGGCCGGTGAGTCGACGGCCATCTCGAAGTGGTCGGCGATGGCGTTTTCGCCCCCGCTCGACGGTGTCAGGAAGGCGCCGTCTGCGGGCGGGTTCGCGTCGAGATACGCCGCGATCGTCTCCAAGGCGGCGCGGTACTCAGTGCGGCGCGTCTGCTCGTCGGCTGCGCGAACGAGCGGCCGGACGCGCTCGCTCAGCAGCTCCACGATTTCCGTGAGCGCCGCGTCGTCGACGGCCTCGGGATGTGTCGCGTAGAACTCGGCGAAATCGTGCAGCAGGGTGCCCTCGGTGAGATACGATCTCTCGGGGCCGTCCACGACCCGGCTGAAGTAGTAGTCGCGAGGCGAGTTGACGTAGGTGTTGAGACTCGATTTGCTGATCGTCTCGATCGGTTTGGCGGGCACGTCCGTGGGGCGTCGCTCGAACCCGGCCGCGTCCGCTCGGGTGGTGGCCGTCCGGTGAGTGGTCGACGGCAGGTCTGTGAACCGGTCGATGTCTGCGTCGAACAGCTCTTCGAAGTACAGCGACGGCGTCACCGGCGACCCACCGGCCGCGTCCTGGACGAGGTAGTGCTGCTGGTTCCCGCTTTGAACCAGCAGTTGGAAGCTGTTGAGGTTTCGCTCGAACTGGGCGTCGTGATCGACCCACGGGCGGCGGGGCGCCGCGTGCGTCCACCCCTCGTCGAGTCCGAGGTGGAACACGACCTCCCGCCCGACGTAGGACGCGGACTTCGCGTCGGCGAGCAACACGCCCTCGTTCTCGCGGTCGACCGGCACCTCGTACGTCTGGAGGTAGTACGCGAGTTCGTCGAGGCGGCGCTCGGTGAGCGGCTCGTCGGCGATGCCGAGCGTCGTGAGCTCCGCTTCGAACGCGTCGAGCGTGGTGTCCGTCCGGCGCTCGAAGGCCGCGAGCGCTTCGCCGAAGGTGTACGCAGAGATGTCGCGACAGACGCCTTTCAGCCACGCGAGGTCGTCCGTTTCGAGCTCGTGGAGGCGTTTGTTCGCGTCGCGATCCGCGACCGTACAGCCGAGCGCCGTGAGCAACGAGCGAATCTGGGTGAGTCGGGTGTCGGTGCCGCGATACGCGGTCCGGAGGAACTGCAGAAACAGTCGGTGCTCGCTCCGGTCGGTGAATCCGGGACCGCCGAAAAACGGAATCTCCGCCGATTCGAGCGCCGATTCGATGAGTGGTGAGTACTCGCTCCGCTGATCGAGGACGATCCCGACGGTCTCGGCCGTCTCCTTCGAGATCGCGTCGACGACCGTCTTGACGATCGCCGTCGGCGACTCGTGGATCCGGAACGGCGGCAGCGAAAACGCTTCGTCGGTGAAGAGGCTGACCGTGTCGTACGCCGCAGGGAGGTACGACCGTTCGAGGTGCGTGAGCATCGCCGGTTCGACCACGACGACGTCGTGTGTCGGGTCGATCGTCTCGGTTGTGAGCCTCATCGAGGCGGTGTCCAACTGCGCGATGCGCTCCACCGCGCGCGTCGTCGCGTCGTCGACGTACGCGTCGTACTCGAAGATCGCCTCGTGTGACCCCTGATGCTCCCAGCACTGGAGGATGTTCCCGACGGCGTACGCACAGCGCTTCCAGGGGATGTCCTCCTCGGCGATGATGTCGAGAAACGCGAGGCGGTCCTCGGAGGCCTGCCGCCGGCCAGCGGCCAATCGGCGTGGCGGGATGGCGAAGGGGCCGAGATGCGAACGGTCGAGCTGTCGGTTGATCGCGCTTGCGAGAGGGCCGTCCGGGGTTATCACGCGGTCGCACGAGCGGACCTCGCGATAGAGCCGGCGCGGCGATTTCGCACGGGGAAGTGGCACACCTCACGAGGTGGTGGGCGCGAGTTAAACCTTTGTCACGAGGTGTGGGTGGAGAACCGGTCGGCCGCGAACCGATCGATCGGATGGTCGGTCTCGCCGTCGATCGCTAAGTCGGCGAGGATCTCGCCGACGACGCTCGCGAACTTGAATCCGTGTCCGCTGAACCCGCAGGCGACGACGACGTTGTCGTGTGAGGGGTGGTGGTCGACGATGAACTCCTTATCGGGCGTGTTCGTGTAGAGGCAGGTCGACAGCGACAACGGCGGCCCGTTCGCCGTCGGTAGCCCGTCTGCCAGCCACTCTCGGAGGGCGGCTTCGTCATCGCTCCGGGGCTCGCGTGCCATCTCGTCCGGGGCTGCGTCCTCTCCGAAGTGATAGTGTTTGCCGACCTTCACGCCCGGTATGTGGAACTGCGGGAAGCCGTAGTAGAGGTCGTCCGCGTCGCGTTCGATGATGTAGACCGGCATCGACTCGGGATGGAAGTTCGCGGGCTCGGCGGGCTGGAACCAGCCGAGAACCTGCCGCTGTGGCTGCAGTACGGCGGCGAGTTCGGGCAGCACGTTCGGCGCCCACGCCCCGGCGGCGACGACGAGTTTTTCGGCCGTGTAGGTGTCTCGGTCCGTGACGACGCGCACCGACTCGTCGGTTGCTTCCCACTCGGTCACCCGCTCGCGAGCGCGGATCGTCCCGCCCTCGCGATGGGTCGCGTTGACTTGCGCGACGATACACTGCTCTGACCACAGGAAGCCGCCCTCAGGCTGGTAGATGCCAACGAACTCGTCCGGAAGGTCGAACCCCGAGAATCGCTCGTTGATCTGGGCCGCAGCCAACCGCTCGTAGTCGATGTCGTGGCGCCGGCACGCCGCTTCGGCACCGGTGACGGTCTCCGAGTCGGGCCGACCGAGGGCGAGCGACCCGTGCGTGTGGAGCAACGCTCGGTCGTGTTGGGCGTCGAGGTCGTCCCAGAGTTCGTACGCCCGGTCGAGCAGCGGGACGTAGTCGGGATGCTCGTGGTACGCTTTTCGGATGATTCGGGTGACGCCGTGCGACGACCCCATCGCGTGCGGGATGTCGTATCGTTCGAGTCCGAGGACGTCAACCCCTCGCGCGGCGAGGTGATGGGTTGCGGCGCTTCCCATGCCGCCAACGCCGACGACGACGGCGTCGTAATCGAACTCGTCTCCTGTGTCCCGTTTACTCATGATACTGGATCCGAGGACGGTCGCTTGAAATCTGCGGTACGGGCGATCCATCTCGTAACGGCGATTGGGTGTGAGACACGGACGCTCCGCGGAGCAGCGTTCTCCGAACGGTACGATCACTCGGCGGTTAGCGCGTGGATAGCCCCGTCGGCAGTGCCAGCGTAGACGGTCCCGTCGACGACCACCACGGACGACACCCAGCTACTCGCGTTAAACCGCCAGTGTTCGGTGCCGTCGCTCGTGGCCAGCGCGTATACCGTGCCGCCGTTCCCACCGACGTAGACCGCATCGTCGGTCACCGCGGGCGAGGACCCGACGCTATCAGCTACCTCGACGGACCACCGTTCGGTACCCGCGTCCGCAGTAAGGGCGTACACGGTGTTGTGACCGCCGACGTAGACAGTCTCGTCCAGTACCGCTGGCGGTCCTATCCAGACCGTTTCCATGGGGTCTTCCGGTTCGAACGACCACCGTTCGGTCCCGTCGGCAGCGTTCAGTGCCCAGGTTCTTTTGCCGTGTTTGAGGTAGACGGTGCCGTCGGTCACCGCCGGGGTCGCGCTGTCCAGATAGCTGAACTCGTGGGTCCACTGTTCAGCGCCGTCAGCGGCGTCGAGCGCATAGGCGCTTTTCCCACCAATATAAACGGTGCCGTCGACGACCGCCGGCGACGCGTACGCGTTGAACCCCATCTCGAACGACCACCGCTCGGTGCCGTCGGTGGCGTCCAGCGCGTAGAGCTGCCCCTCGCCGTCCCCGACGCCCCCGACGTAGACGGTGCCGTCGACTACTGCCGGAGCCGGAGCCACCTGTTTGCCGGTCTCGAAGCGCCAGCGTTCGGTCCCGTCGCTGGCAGCCAGCGCACAGATCGTTCCGCCGCCACAGCCGACGTACACGGTGTCGTCGACGACCGCCGGTGGCCACCCGATCTGCCCGTCGGCCTCGACGGACCACCGTTCAGAATCACCACTTGCAGCGAGAGCGGAGACTACCCCGTCGTTGCTCCCGGCGTAAACGGTGTCATCGAAGACCGCAAGCGAATACCCGATTCCACTCTGCGTTTGGACGACCCACTGTTCGGTGACTGAGTCGGTTGGCCCGGTTGTGCCCAGCGGTCCCCCCGTCCGGGCGGGATTGTATCGGAACATCGGGACGCCGGAGGGAGCCGATCTCTCAGTTCCCATCCCTCCGTTGCCGGGGCGTGAACATCCAGCGAGACTGGCTGCTCCGACCCCGCCGGCCATCCGGAGGTATCCGCGTCGTGATACGGGGACGTTCACGGATGTAATTTATAAGTATTATAAATAAAACCGGTGAAAAATGGGCGGTCGGAGACTCGCGGTTGTGTCCCGCGCCGGTATCAGCGAATCTCGTTGCAGTGTCGGAGTCCCAGCAGTCGACACGCACGCGCAGTTCAGCGACCGATTCGAGATGGAGATGGAGAAACGCACGCCTCGCGTTGACCGCAGCCGCTATCGTCAGGACGCCGTTCCTGTCGCTATGTAAGTATTCAACGGCGCACGCGACCCGTATTCCGGGGGCGGCCTCGCTTTCGTCCCCCTCGCGGTCACGCCGGGGAGGCCGTCACCGAGAGGGCATCGCTGTCGTGACGCCCCCGTCCGCGTCCGACCGCGAACGCGACTCGCCTCGGTGAGTCACCTCGTCGAGCCGAACGAGTCGCCAGCCGTCGCCGCGGCACCGGATCGGCTCCAAAACGGCGCAGACGGCGTCGCCGCGTCGTAGCCCCGCCAACCGCTCGCGAACCGCCGCAGTCGTGTCGATGGCGTGGTACGTCCGGCCGTCGACCCCGTACAGCAGCACGGACCTGCCGCGGCGCGGTTCCCCCGAGACTGTACACCGCCGCCGGACGCTGCCAGTGGTCTCCATCGGCTGGGGACACGACGAGAACGGTCATAAAACGAACTATGAGCCCGATATGCGGCCACGGAGCGCTATTGACCGTTACCGAGGGCTCTGTGCGATGTCGGCTTCGGGCAGCGCCCCCTCTGGAACGATCCCTCGAAGCGGTCGGTCCGTGTAACCCGTCCTGACGAGAGCCGCACTCCGCCCTTCACCTGGATATTCGATACTAATATTACTTAGTGGTACACACCACTGAGTACGCGTGAACCGACCACTGTCGACGTATCTGGTGACGCAGGGGGATCGAAGCCGCGGCCGAGAGACCGCCGCCGTCGTCCGCGCGGCCATCGCCGGCGGCGTCGACGCCGTGCAACTGCGCGAGAAACACGCGAGCGCGCACGACCGCTACGAGCTGGGCCGGGAGCTTCGGTCGATGACGAGCGAGGCCGGCGTCCCCCTCCTCGTCAACGACCGGGTCGACCTCGCCGTCGCGCTCGACGCCGACGGCGTCCACCTCGGCGACGACGACCTCCCGGTCGCGACCGCCCGCGAGCAGCTCGGCGCGGACGCGATCATCGGGCGGTCGGTGTCGAGCCCGGCGGCCGCACGGCGAGCCGAGGCCGCCGGCGCCGACTACCTCGGCGTCGGCGCCGTGTTCGACACGCAGACGAAGGACACGCGCGAGAAGGAGTCGGAGATCGGCGTCGAGACCGTCGCGGCCGTCGCAGACGCGGTGTCCGTTCCGATCGTCGGCATCGGGGGGATCACGACCGAAAACGCCGCGCGCGTCGCCGCGGCCGGCGCCGACGGCGTCGCGGTCGTGACGGCGATCACCGAGGCCGACGACCCCGCGGCGGCGACCCGGTCGCTGCGCGACGCCGTCGAGGCGGGACACGAGGTGACCGCGCGATGACCGGCGACGAGCCGCTCGCGGCGGGCGGTTCGGCCCCGGTCGACCCGGCTGGACTCGACCTCGCGGAGGCGCGCGCGACGGTCCGGGAGGCGACGCCGCTGGTGAACGCGCTCACCAACGCGGTGACCGTCAACGACGTGGCGAACGCGACCCTCCACTGGGGAGGGCTGCCGGTGATGTCGGACGACGACCGCGAGGTGGCGAGCATGGTGGCCGGCGCGCAGGGGCTGCTGCTTAACATGGGAACGGTGAGCGAGGCGAGCGAGGCGGCGATGATGACGGCCGGCGACGCGGCGGCCGAGCACGGCGTCCCCGTCGTCGTCGACCCCGTCGGTGCCGGGGCGACGCCGACGCGCGACCGCGTCGCGGAGCGACTCGTGACGGAGCTCTCGCCGGCGGTCGTCAGCGGCAACTACGGTGAGATCGCCGCGATCGCGGGCGAGGACGCCGAAGTCCGCGGTGTCGAGTCGGTCGGCGACCACGCCGACATCGCGGAGACGGCCGTGGCCTGCGCCCGTGAGACCGGCGCGGTCGTCGTCGCCAGCGGCGAGACCGACGTGGTCGCCACCGGCGGTCGCGCGTTCGAGGTCCGGTCGGGCGACCCGATGATGGGGCGCGTCGTCGGCACCGGCTGTCTGCTGGGCGTCACGCTCGCGACGTTCGCGGCCGCGATCGACGACCCGCTGGAGGCGTCGCTCGCGGGCACGCTCGCGTTCGGGCTCGCCGGCGAGGCGGCCGCGGCCGAAGCGTTCGGAGCGTACCACGGCCCCTCGAGCTACCTGACGACGTTCCTCGACGCCATCGCCGGTCACGAGCCGACGACCGACCCCGCCGACCGGACCCGGGAGGTGATCGCGTGACCGGCGTCGTCGGCACCGGCGGCACCGGCGGCGTCGACGGAGGGGCGTTCCGATGACGAGCGCCGACCCCGGCCCGCGGGCGGTCCCGTACGCGCTGACGATCGCCGCGAGCGACTCCGGCGGCGGGGCCGGTATCCAGGCCGACCTCAAGACGATGACCCGGCTCGGCGTGTACGGCGGCTCTGTCGTCGTCGCGACGACCGCACAGAACACGACGGGCGTTCGCTCGACGCACCTCCTGCCGACCGAGGAGGTGCGGGCGCAGTACGAGGCGGTCGTCGACGACGTGGACGTGGGGGCGATAAAGACGGGGATGCTCGCGACGGCGGCGGGCGTCCGGACCGTTCGCGACTGCCTTCGCTCGTTCGACGGCCCGGTCGTCGTCGACCCGGTGATGGTCGCCACGAGCGGCGACCGGCTCCTCGAGGCCGACGCGGTCGACGCCTACCGCGACCTGTTCGCCGAGGCGACGCTCGTGACGCCGAACGCCGACGAGACGGCCGAACTCGTCGGCGAGCGTCCCGACTCGGTCGCCGCGCGCGACCGCGCCGCCGGCCGGTTCTTCGACTGGGGCGCGGACGCGGTGTTATTTAAAGGCGGCCACGTCGACGACGGCTCCGGGACCGTCACCGACGTGCTCGCCGTCGACGGCGGCGAGCCGGAGTCGTTCGCCGCCGAGCGGATCGACACCGAGGCGACGCACGGGTCGGGCTGTACGCTTTCGAGCGCGATCGCCGCGGAACTCGCGCGGGGCGCGTCGCTGTCGGCGGCGGTAGCGCGAGGGATCGAGTTCGTTCGGGCCGGCCTTCGAGCGTCCGCGCTCGTCGGCGAACGCGGGAGCGTCAACCATCTCGCCTGGCATCCCGAAGCCGAGTAGCCGTCGAGTCGCGCGTCGCTACCCGTCACACGGCGGCTGCGCGCGTGAGAAGTCGCCGGAGGGTGGGGCGGGGGTCAGGCGAACGTCAGCGTCTCGTCCGTGATCGCGATACTCCCCTGGTTGCCGTTGTAGATCCCGTAGTTGCCAGAGATCTCGATCTGCTCTCGGTAGAGGAGCGAGCCCGACGGTTCGTGTACCATCCGGAGTTGGATCTGGTCCGTCTCGGGGAAGTTGCCCGGGTCGCCGGCCAGCCGACACGCGACGTTGACGTCCCCACAGGAGAGGTCCTCCGGGATCGTGTCCCCGTCCTGGTTGTTGTGGACGAGGGTCAACTCGACGGTCTCCCCCGGGCTGAGCGATCGGTTGAGCGTGCCGGTGACTCGCTGATCGCCGTGATCTAAGTACACCACGATCTCGTCGGCCCGCGCCGTGTCCCCGGCGATGTTCGTGAGCGTGATGTCCCACCGGAACTCCTTGTACTGCGGCTTCGCGGCGGGCGCTTCTTCGAAGGACAGTTCGAGCCCGGCGAACGCGGGTCGGTCCTTGATGTCTGCGGTGAATCCGAACGCGGCCACGCCGATGATGGAAGCCAGGATGACGGTGATCGCGACGAGCAGGATGACCCCGACGACCGACGTGGCGGCGCGATTGTCGAGTTCTCCCACTTTCTTCATCTATATTACATTAGCCGGCGATGAGATAACGATTGTGTTTAAAATCCGACGTGTGCGCTCGACCGACTTCGCCCGTGGAGTCGAACTCGCCGAATCGTCCGTCGGGGCTCGACCGCTCGTCGAACGTGTACGGTACGGTACGGAATCTGACAACGAGTTCGCCGAGAGCGCCGCGATACGGCGAGGCGCTCACGCTCCGGGGCCGCCGGCGCGCTCACGGAGCCGTCCGATGAGTTATTAAAAATCAGACAATAATATAAAATATTTTACTATTCGGCCCGCGTGGTACGTGTCGTATGTCATCTGATTCTCCAACTACCCTAGAGCCCGAATTCTTCGCGAAGATGGTCGAGTCCGTCGGTGTGGGCGTCGGTATCTACGGCGAAGACGGGCGATACACCTACGTCAACCAGTCGTACGCCGACCTGTTCGGCGTCACGCCGTCGGCGCTGATCGGACGACCGCTGTGGGAGGTCGTTCCGGCGATCGAAGCGGCCGATTTCGACGAGTACTGGGAGTCGTTCGAGGACGGTGACACGCGGGAGGCGGAGACGAGACACACCCACAACGGGCACACCGTTCCCGTCGCGACCGTCACGACGCAGCGCTCGATCGGCGGCACGTCGTACCACTTCGGGACGATCAAAGATATCTCGGTCCGGAAAGCCCGAGAACAGGAGATCGAGCGCCAGAACGAACGGCTCGAGAACTTCGCGAGCATCGTCTCGCACGACCTCCGGAACCCGTTGAACGTCGCGCAAGGGTACATCGAGATGCTCCAAGAGGACGTCAGTCGGGACGAGCTACGGCTCGTCGACAACGCGCTCGACCGGATGGGGGTACTGATAACCGAGCTGCTGGAACTCGCACAGAGCGACCGCGAGATCGGCGAGGTGACCTCGGTCGCGTTGACGGCGATCGCGGAGGACGCTTGGCGCAACGTGAGTACCCCGGAGGCGGAACTCGACATCCCCTTCGGGGATCGGCGCGTGATGGCCGACGAGTCGCGTCTCCAGCAGCTCTTCGAGAACCTGTTCCGGAACGCGGTCGAACACGGGGGCTCGGACGTCCGCGTGACCGTCGCGGCGACCGACGACGGGTTCTCCGTGGCCGACGACGGACCGGGAATCCCGCGCGGCAAGCGCGACCGCGTCTTCGAGACCGGGTACACGACCGAGGGGACGGGCACCGGGTTCGGGCTGAGCATCGTCCAACAGATCGTCGCCGGACACAACTGGGAGGTACGGATTGGGGAGAGCGCCGACGGCGGAGCGCGGTTCGAGATAGCGGGCGTCGAATTCGACGAGTAGCGGCCTCTGATCGCCGTACGTGTCTACTCGGAAACCCGATCGCGAGGCGGCTAAGCGCGTCGCGTCCGCGCGTCGACGAGTCCGAGGTACGGGCGACCGACCGGATGGTGCACGGACAGCCACTCGACCGCTCGCCCGGCGAGCGACCCGGCGGCGTCGGTATCAACCTCGGGGCGTCGAGACGCGTCGTCTCCGTCGACGCCGAGGAGATACGCGACGGGGCGCGGCCCGAAGGCGGCGAGCCTGTCGGCGAGCCAGCCGCCGTCGTCGGGCGCTGCCAGCACGACCGGCGCGTCGGGAAAAGACGCGGTGGTCGCCGCGAGCCGGTCGCTCGAACCGAGCGTCGGACGGCCCGCGTCGAACGCGGTTTCGAACCGCCTCGCCGCAGCGTCGAGGTCGGGAACCCCCAACACGACCGTGTCGACCCCGACGATCGGCGACGACGCCAGGTCGCCGGTCGGTCGAACGCGGCAGTCGCGGGGCGTTCGGTCGCTGATGAGAAACGGGAGGGTCGAGCCCGCGTCCCCCTCCCCGAGGAACGTCAGGTCCCACTCGACGAGCGTGTCGTCGGCGCGGGTGCGCTCGTGCGTCGAGGGCCCGTCGACCGGCACACCGCGGCCGCGCAGGTCGGCGCTGACGGCCTCGATGTCGTCGACCTCGACCGCCCACGCGCACGGACCGCCGTCCTCGCGAATCGGACCGTTCCACCACGGCGACTCGGCCTCCGGCGCTATCGTCGAGATAAGTTCGACGTAACTCCCGTCTCGAAATCCTACGATCGCCATGTGGGTGACGCCGTTCGAGTGGCGACCGCCGTACTCGACCGGGAGGCCGACGTCGCCGAACGCGTCGGCGAGCCGGTCGAGGTCTCGACCCGCGACCGTCACGTGGTCGATGCGGAGATCCATACCCAGAGGCCGGAAGCGACCGTGAAATACGTACCGCCGGTGATGCCGTCCCCTCGATGCCGTCGCACGCCACGGCCCTACCCGGTCGTCCCGCCGGCCGCGTCCGCGCTCCGCTTCAGGCGGATGATCAGGCTGATCAGGAACGAGCCGATCATGACCAAGAGCACGTTGACCGCCCCGTCGACGGCGGCTTGCGGGGCGACGAGGACGACGGCGCTCTCGACGAGCGTCACCGCGCCGACGCAGAGCAGCACGGCGGTCGTGTACGTGACGGTGACGTCGATCACCGTGCCGTGGGTGAGCCGACGAGCGCGGATCGCCTGCCCGAACGAGACGCCGTAGACGGTGAACGCGGCGGCCGCGAGCCCGAGGATCGCTTGCGCGACGCCGGGCGGCCCGACGACGACGACGATCGGAAACTGGACCACCGCGAGCAGCATAAACGCCGTCTCGATCCGACGGGCGGTCGAAAGCGAGATCCGGTCGCCCTCGTCGGAGGTCGACGGCTGCGCGTAGTACAGCTCGCGGAGCGACAGCGCGAAGAACACGACGAAGAACAGCTGTGCGAGCAGCCTGAACGCCCGGAGGAGGGGGGGAGCGCTCGCCGCGACCAACCCGGCGATAAGCAGCGCCGCGTAGACGCCGCCGACCGTCGTCGACAGCGCGAGATACCGCCACACGAGGGTGTCGTGTGCCTCGTGTCGCGCGTTCGCGAGGGCGTACCACGTCGTCCCGAGACAGGCGACGAACACGAGCACGGCCGCGACGAACCGCGTGACTCCGGCCGTGGCGCTACCGGGCGTCGCCGCGGCGAGTCCCGCGAGGGCGACGTTCGCGCTTTTAAACACGGCGACCTCGGCGACGGCGGCTCCCGCGTCCGCGAACGCGGTCCCGGTCATGCGTCACCCGCCGCTTCGAGGTCTCGTTTCAGCGCCGCGGCGGAGACGTACCGCTCCATCTTGGCCGTTCTGAGGCACTTCGCGAGCGTCGTCGACAGCGCGTCGGGCACGTCGGGAGCGACCGCCGACGCGGAGCGGATCTCCCCGTTCTCGCGGGCCGGCGGGCGTCCGGTCAACAGCTCGTAGCCGACGGCGCCGACGCCGTAGATGTCACTCGCGGTGTCGACGCCGCCGAACCGGTCGGGCGAGAGGTGCTCCGGCGCGGCGTACCGGCGCGGCACGGGGGCGTGAGCGTTCGCCGACCCGAACAGGTCGTCGATCTGCCAGTCGTCGACGCGGGGGTACGCCCACGCGTCGGCGTCCTCGACGGTCTCCACGACGGCGACGGCGCCCGGATGGAGCCCGCCGTGTAGCACGCCGGTGGCGTGTGCGTACGTGAGCGCGTCGGCGAGCCGACACAGTATCCACCGGGCTTCCGGCGCCGAGAGCGGCGCCTTCCGGTCTGCGAGCGACCCGGTGACGCTCCGCTCGGTGACGAGCCACGGCGTCGGTCGGGTGCCGTAGTCGACGACGGTGGTGACGGCGTCGTGGTCGTCGATCTGGCGCCAGCGGTTCACGGCGCGGACGAACGCGTCGTGGTCGACGCCGGCGATCGCCTGCGACCGACGCCTGAGCCCGGTGAAATCGCGGCCGTCGACGGAAAACTGGACCACCGCGTCCAGCCGCCCACCGGACTGCGTGTCGGACGTGATCGGCTCGTACGCGGTCAGCGGTCGGTCGAGCCGCGGCAGCTTCGCCGGCGGGTTTTCGGGCGGGCGACCGGTCGGAATCTCGGGCGTCGGGTCGGGCTCCGTGTCGCCTTCGGGCTCCGTGTCGGGCTCCGGTTCGGCGTCGGTCTCGACCGCTTCGGCGCCCGTCCCCGGGTCATCGCCCTCGTCGGTGATGACCGTCCCGTCGGACCCGTACTCCGGCGGCCGGTAGCCGGCGACGATGTTGGTTCCGACGAGCCGGGTGATCGTCCGCTCTTTGACCGCGCCGTTCACCACTTCCGCGACCGCCTCGGGGTTGTATTCGGCGACGACCGAGAGCGTCCGGAGGGCGACCGGCCGCGCCTCGGCGTCGCGGAGCACCCGGCGGAACTGTCCCGTGCAGTGATCGGCGAGCGCCGGCGTCTCGACGATGACGAACCGGACCGCCCACGACGCGGCGCGCCGGATCTCGCGGTCCTCGTGGTCGAGTTGCGCGACGAGCCGAGCCGTCCGCGCGGCGTCGAACGACTCGGGAGTCGTGAGCGCTGGCGTGAGCAGTTCATCGGGCGTCGTGTTGGGCGGAGTCATGTGATCGAGGCGGTCGATGCGTTCCTGTGCGTTCTCTCACCAGAGCAGTGATATCATCCTTGCGCTGAACCGCCGCGACTCCGGCGTCGGGGCGAGGGTCGCGTCGGCGTCGCTCTTCGATCCGGCGGCCGCGCTCATCCCTGCGCTGTTCAGCGTCTGGCACAACGTGAGCGCCCCCGCGCTCGCAACCGACCGCGTAGCCGGCCCATTTATACGTCGCTCGCGCCGTCGGCCCTGAGCGCGTTCGACCGGTCGCGGCGCAGAGAGAGTTAAATACGAGTCACATTAATAAGGCTACATGAATATCGCGGCACCGGCCGGCGGAGACGGAACATGGCGGCTCCGATGACCGACCATCCGGTTCTTCCCGACGACGAGTCCGTGTTGACCACGGTCGACGAGGACAAGCTGTACAAAGGCAGCGGCAAGATCAAGAAGAAACACTACAACCGGGAGATCGAGCGACTCCAAGAGGAGCTCGTCAGACTCCAGATGTGGATCAAAGAGCAGGGGCTCCGGGCCGTCGTGCTCTTCGACGGGCGCGACGCGGCCGGCAAGGGCGGCACCATCCACCGGATCACCCGTCGGACGAGTTCGCGGGTCGTGAAGGTCGTCGCGCTCGGGAAGCCGACCGAACGCGAGCAGAGCCAGTGGTACTTCCAGCGCTACGTCGAGCACCTCCCGGCGGCCGGCGAGATGGTCCTGTTCGACCGGAGCTGGTACAACCGCGCAACCGTCGAGCGCGTGATGGGGTTCTGTACCGACGAGGAGTATCAGGAGTTCCTCCGGTCGGCCCCCGAGTTCGAGCGGATGCTCATGCGCTCTGGGATCATCCTCATCAAATACTGGTTTTCGATCAGCGACGAAGAGCAGGAACGGCGGTTCCAGAAGCGCAGCAACGACCCGAAGCGACGCTGGAAGCTCAGCCCCATGGACCTCGAAGCCAGGGAGCGGTGGGTCGAGTACTCGCGGGCGAAGGACGCGATGTTCACCCACACAGATACGAGCGACTCGCCGTGGTACGTGATCAACGCCGACGTGAAGAAACACGCCCGGCTCAACTGTATCAGCCACCTCCTCTCGCAGATCGAGTACGAGGACACCATGCCCGAGCCGACCGGGCTGCCGGACCGACAGCACGACCCGAACTACGAGCGCCCGGCGATAGACGGGCAAAACTGGGTGCCCGCGCTGTACGGGTCGAACCCCCCGGCGACCGACGTAGAGCGGTCCTGACCGCTTCGCCTCGTGTGCTCGTACTCCGCGTTCGATGTGATCCGGCCTTATAAACCGCCCCACCCGAAATATTAGTTGAAATACATTTATTAGCGCGTCCCACGTGGTAAACGTACATGACCCTTTCACAGAAGGTGCTGGAACGGGTTGCAGAACTTGAGGACGCGGCTCCACACGAACTCGAAGAGCCGCTGTTCGAGGCGGTCGACCCCGACGCGTTGGACCAGGTGTTCCGGACGCAGCCCAACGGCCCGCGAAGAGCCGAAGGCCGGGTCCGGTTCTCGTACCACGGGTACGAGGTCGTCGCCTACGCGGACGGCAGGGTGAGCGTCCAAGACCCGACTCGGATGAACTGAACCGCGACGCCGACTCGGCAAGGGCAGCGACCCGTCGCAGGCCCGTGCCGCGATCGACTCGCCGTGACTCCGCCGCGGGACGGACGCGAAACTCGGAGTGGACACGAAACTCGGAGTGGACACGAAACTCGGAGTGAACGCGAAACTCGCAGCCGGGACCGCACCAGGTTCCTCAAAACAGCGAGTCGAGCTCGCCGCCGGTGTCCATGAGGTCCGTGAAACGGCCCTCGCTTTCGCCCGTGATCTCCCCGCGGTTCTGCTGTGCCTCGATGGCGACCTGCTGGAGCTCTTTGATCCGCGGGACGTTCGTGACGCCCCCGAGCAACACGAGCGCCGCAACGGTCCCGTTCCCGCGGCGCGGGTAGTCGCCGCCGCGGACCTCCATCGAGCCGGTCTGCTCTTCGAGCCACTTTCGACCGTGCTCGATTCCTTTTCGGTTGAGGTACGCCGACGGGCCGGCGACGACGAGCAGCGCCCGCTCCGTTCCCTGTAGCTCCGTGGGCAGCGTGAGTCGGCCGAGCGTCGCCTTCCGGACCAGGCTGGTGATTCGATTCGTGGCATCCGTGCTGTCGATGCCGTCGTCCGCGGGTCCGCGGAGCCGCGACAACAACCCCGTTCGAGTCGGCTCGTCGACCGGCACCTCGGCGTAGCCGAGCGAGGAGATGCCACCGCCTTTGAGCGTGTTGATGATCTCCGAGGAGTCGACGACGCTCTCCGCGACATCGCTCCCCGCGGTCACCTCGCCCGCGCTGAACAGGACGCCGAATCGGGTGACGAGCTCCGCGTTGATCGCGTCGAACCCCTCTCCCACCGACTCCCCCGAACTCCGCCACGCGTCGTTGTCGAACAGCATGAGGTTGTCCACCTGATCGACGAACGTTTTGAGCGAGCGCGCGGCGTTCAGCGTGTAGATGCCCCCCTCGTCGCCTCCGGGGAGGATCCCTAACCCGTACACCGGCTCGGTGTAGATCCGCTTGAGGTGTTTGGCGACGACGGGGGCACCGCCCGAGCCCGTGCCCCCACCGAGCCCGGCGACGACGAGGAACGCGTCGATCTCGTGGACGGCCACCGAGTCGAGCGCGCTTTGGATCTCGTCGATGTCCTCTTCGGTCACCTCGGCCCCGAGCTCGTTGTCGGCGCCGACGCCGTGGCCTTTCACCCGCGACTGGCCGACGAGGATCTGCTGTGCCTGCGGAATGTGCTCGATCCCCCGGAGATCCGCCTTGGCCGTGTTGACGGCGACGGCCGCGCGGACGACGTCAGCGCCGGTCCGGGCGTCGTACGCCAGAAACTCGTCGACGATCTTTCCACCTGCTTGCCCGATCCCGATCATTGCGAGTTTCATGGAAACACACCACATACCCGTACGCGCGTCCGGGGCATAAAGGTTCGAAACCGAACACGAGCCGACCGGAGCCGGTACGCGCTCCCTCGATCGCTCGATAGCGCGGCCGCAACTGGACCCCGTCCGGAGACCGGTCGGAGGGGTTTAGGTTTCGGTCTCGCCGCCGGAGGCTACCGTCGCGCGGATCTCGCGCACTACCTCGAGGACGGACCGCCACTGGTCTCGCGACCCCGGAATCGCGCTCTCGTCGCGGCCCCTGTGTTCCGAGAGCGTCCGCTGGACGGTTTTCGGGTCGTCGACTCGCCGAAAGGTCAGGTCGCGTCCGCCCGCGACCTCCACGGACACGGTCCCGTAGCCGAATATCGAACCCGTGGGGGATTGCGAGAAGGCGGTGTTTTGGATCTTCTCGACGCGCACGCGACGGACGGTCCGCCCGAGGACGCCGCGTTTCGCCCACACCGCGTGCGTGGTCAGGAGATACTGCGTGCGCCGGACGCGGAGCACCCCCCAGCCGCCGATGCCGACTCCGAGGAGCACCCCGGCGAGCAGCCGGGCGTCGACGACGACGGCGCCACCGAGCGCGAGGACGCAGACGACGCTCCCGACCACCACGTCCGGGAGGGCGGCAGAGAGACGGGGACTGCCCTCCCAGACGACGCGCTCGCCGTCGGATTGAAACCACCAGCGGTCACTCATCGGATTCGGTGACATCCGCGTGCGACGTGTCGTCTGCGGGCGAGGCTGTCGACTCGGCTCGTGGGTCGTGGTCGTCTGCAGGCGGGGCGGTCGGCTCGGCCGGTGCGTCGTGGTCGTCGGCGACCGCCTGCCGGATGACGCGCAGCTCCGCGAGGATCGCATCGAGCACGTCCTCTTTCGTCGAGTCGGACTCGGGCTGCTGTCGGCTGTCGATCGCTCTGGAGATCAACTCCTGGATGGCGGCCGGGTCGGGGATGCTCCGGAACTGGAGCTCGATACCCGAGCCGCCGGCCGTGCTGACGTCGACGGAGCCGTATCCGAAGGTCGACCCGAGCGCCGACTGCGAGTACGAGATGTTCTGCACCTTGTCGAACCCGATCTGCTGGACGTCGCGCGAGAGCACGCCTCGCTTGCTGTAGAGGCCGCGGTTGGTGACGACGTAGTTCGTGTTGGTGTACTGGAGGTACGCCGCGACGACGATGGGGATGCCGACGAGGACGAGCGACAGCGGAACTCCGACTATCAGCGCCGGAACGACGCTGTACTTGTGCGGCGTGCTCGCCCACTGGATAGACTCGCCGTCTTCGAGCGTGAGCCACTCGAGATCCAGTTCCGCGGGCTCTGCCGTGTCGGGCGCCGGACTGTCTCGGAGGGCCGTATCGGACATGTGGTGATCCACCGAACCAGTCTACAAAATAATATGGATGCGAGGGGTGTCCAAACCGGAACGACCCCTGTCAGACGAGAAGGTGAGCCACGGCTGAAGCGCCCTCAGAGTTCGACCGTGGCGTCGGAGAGGTACGTCTCCTTCGCCCGTTTGGCTTCCGGGCCTTCCGGAACGAGTCCGGGCGACGGGGCTTCGGCGTCGAAGCGGTCCGGGTCCGGGTCGAGCGGCTCCAGAAGCTCGGCGAACGTCGTTCCCTCCCGGCCGGTGATGTGGACGAACCCGCCGTAGCGGCGCTGCTCGAAGGGGACCGCGTCGGGGTCCGGGAACGCGTCACGGATGCAGCCGACTTGCTCGCGGATGTACGCCGACGCCTCGTGTTGGGAGTACTGGCAGTCCGCGTAGTACTGCCCTTGGAGGTGGTCGTTGAGGCTCTCTTCGAGGTGCGCGGTCGACTCATACCGGACGGCGTCGGCGGATATTTCGCCGCTCAGAAAGCTGAGGTTCACGGTGAAGCAGTCGGGGTATCGCAGGATGACCAGAACGAAGATCTGTTCGTTGACGGTGTAACGCTCTTGAAGTCGATAGAAACACTCCAGATAGTACGCCGCGAGCGCGCCGACCCAGTCGTTGCGCTCGCCGTCGAGGTACGCGGTCGCGACGTCGTGGTAGTCTTCGCCGGCGATCTGTCGCAAGCGGTGGATGAAGCTCTGCTGCATCTCTTCGAGTTCGTCCTCGTACACCTCCGTCAGGGGCACGTCCGGGTCGTCGAGCAGCTCGCTTTTCCGTTGGCCCGCGTCTGCGATACGCGCCATGTTCTCGTGGAGCGACCGCTCTGCGTCCACATCCGGAAGCGGGAGGCGAACCGCCTGCCCCCGTAATATCTCCATCCCGGAGTCCATCCGTTCACTCCATTCAGACATACTACATTACTCGGTGTCATGACTATTGAAATCGCCGGTAAAGCTGACGACGCTGCCAGCGCAGATTTATATGATGTATGTGACCACTACGCGTTCGACGGCTCCGAGCCAGGCCCCGTCTCACCGGGTCGGACGAACACTCGGGGATCGTCGGGGCCGTTGGTTTATTCGACGGGGGGTCACGCGCCCCGAGCGAACTCGAACCGCGCCCCGCCGTCGGCGCCGTCCGTCACCGAGACGGTCCAGCCGTGCGCTCTCGCGATGTCGACGACGATCGAGAGCCCGAAACCGGTCCCCTCCTCGCTGGACGTGACGCCGTGTTCGAGCACCTCGTCGCGGCGCTCGGGCGGGATGCCGGCGCCGTCGTCTTCGACGTAAAAGCCGTCGTCCGCGACGCGCCCCACGGTGACCGCGATGTCCCGCCCGCCGTGTTCGATCGCGTTCCGGAAGAGGTTCTCGAAGAGCTGCGTCAGCCGCCCCGGATCGCCGGTCACCGTCGGGACATGGTCTTCGACGGCGAGCGACGCGTCGTTGGTATCGACGTACCCCCACGCCTCCGTCGCCACGGCCGCGAGGTCCACCGCTTCCGCGTCTTCGACTTCGGTCTCGCCGCGCGCCAGCGCGAGGAGGTCCGCCACGAGCCGTTCGGTCCGGTCGTGCGCCGACCGCACCCGCTCGAAGTGGTCCGGGTCGCCCGTCTCCGCCGCGAGGTCGAGAAAGCCCTGTGCGACGGCGAGCGGGTTCCTGAGGTCGTGAGCGACGACGCTCGCGAACTCGTCGAGCCGCTCGTTCTGGCGGTGGAGCTCCGCCTCCCGGCTCGCCCGCGCGAGGGCCGCCTCGACGGTCGCGCCGAGGAGCCGGAAGAGGTCCACGTCGGACTCGGAGAACTCCCGCGGCGAGGTGGACCCGGTGATCATGAGTCCGTACTCGCCCAGCGGAACGAGGACCTCGCTTTCTATCTCCGTGTCCGGGTTGTATCGGTCGCCCGCGGCTTGCACGTCGTCGTACACCTGCGTGTCGCCGGCCTCGAACGCCGCCCACGCGAGCCCCTCGCCGCGGTCGAACCGAGGCGGCGTTCCGAGCAGGTCCGCCGCCGCGTCCGTCGTCGTGGTCGGGACGAGCGCGTCCGCCCGCTCGTCGAACTCCCACATCGCGGTGATGTCGAGGTCGAGGACCTCGGCCGCGGCGTCGACGGCGAGACGACCGATCGCCTCGGTGGACTCGGCGGCGCTGAGCCGCTGGGCGGTCTCTTGGAGCGCCCGGAGCCGAGCCTCGGACCGCTTTTGCTCGGTGATGTCCTCGACGACGGCGAGCGTGCTCGTGACCTCCCCCTCGGGGCCCGGAATCGGAGCGACGGACAAGAGCAGCTCCAACTCGTCGCCGGCCTTCGTCTCCTGTTGTATCTCCGCCGCGCGGATTCGCTCGCCGCCGAGGGCGCGGCGCCAGCTCCCGAGGAACTCGTCCCGCCGTTCGGTCGTGTCGGGGGAGATCTGCTCGCCGACGACCTCCTCGCGCGACCAGCCGAACATGGCCTCGGCCTCGTCGTTCCACCGGACGATCGTCCCGTCGGCGTCGACTTCCGCCACCGTGAGCGGCGTCGCTTCGATGAGCGACTCCAGCCGTCGGTTCGTCGCCTCGAGGTCCCGCTCCCGTTCGACCTGCTCGGTCACGTTTCGGGCGATACCGACGATCCGAACCGTCTCGCCGTCGACCGTCACCGGCGCGAGACCGGTCTCCCAGAAGCGGGCCGCAGGACCCGTATCGAGCTCCTCGCGGTACGAGATGGGTTCCCCTTCCTCGACACATCGGGTGTAGTTGGCCTCGAGTTCGGCGCCCGTCTCCTCGCCGAACACCGCCCGCGGCGTCTCGCCGCGGACCGCCGCGGTCGTGAGGCCGGTCTGTTCCTCGTAGCCGGAACTGAGCCTCGCGAACTCGAACGACGGGTCGTCGCCGTCGGCGTCAACGTCCAGCATGAAGATCGCGTCGCCGGACGTCTCGAGCAACGCCTCGTACTCCTCCGCCAGCGCCCGATGCTCGCGCCGCTTCGCCTCCCGTTCGGTCACGTCTTGGAACACGCCGCGGAGCGAAGCGTCCCCGCGGGAGGCGTCCTCGACGTACTCGCCCCACGCCCGGACGTCCCGCAACGCACCGTCTGCGCGGACGATCCGGAGGTCCAGGTCGTAGGGGTCGCCCTCGTCGATGGCGGTCTCGACGGCGTCGGCGATCGCCTCCCGGTCGTCCGGGTGGTAGAACTCGATACCGTCGTCGATCGAGGGCTCGTACCCGTCTTCGACGCCGTGGATCCGCCGGACGCCGTCCGACCACGTGAGCTCGTCCCGCGACGGGACGTACTCCCAGACGCCGATGTCCGCGATATCCTGAACGCGGTCGAACAGGTACTCCTGTCGCTCCAGCTCCGCGCGGTCCCGTGCGCGGGAGAGTTCGGCGCTGACGAGCTGCGCCAGCAGTTCGACGAACGTCTGTTCGAGCGCCCCGAAGGGGTCGGACCGCGTCGTGGGGCTCGAGAAGTTGAGCGTCCCGTACCGGCGGTCGTCGACGTCGAGCGGGACGCCGATGTACGACTCCAGCCCGAACTCGCGGTACGCGGGATGCGTCTCCCGCCCGTCGCTGCGCGCGTCGGTGAACGCACAGACCGCGTCCGTCCCCACCACCTCCTCGCAGTACGTCGACGCGAGGTCGAACCGGTCGCCGACGCCGATGTCGTCGTCCGGCGCGTGCACGACTTCGACCGCGTAGTCGTCGTCTCGGATCCGCGAGACGATGCCGATGTCGAGCCCGAGCGTCTGACAGCCGACATCGAGCAGCGACTCGATGCGCGACGCGGCCGAGGAGTCGCTCTCGGCCATGACGGTCTGGATCCGCCGGAGGGCGTCGCGCTCGCGTCGCAGTTGGCGCTGCGCCTCGCTCCGGTCGGTCACGTCGCGGGCGACGACGAGCACCTGGCTGCGGCGGTGGCGGTGGAACGGCGTCAACCGCACGTCGAACGTCCGTTCGCTCCCCCCGACGGCGACGTCGAGCTGGAGATCGGCGTCGTAGAACCCGGTGAAGCCGCCGTCGCTTTCCATCTCGTCGAGCGTCGACGCGACCGCCTGCGAGAACGCCTTGGCGTCCGACTCGCCGATGCGGTCGCCGACGACGTTTCGCAGTCGGTCGCCGGTGAGGTCCGCCGACTGGCGGCCGGCCAACAGCCGGTTCGCGGCCGCGTTCGCGAACCTGATCTCGCCGTCCTCGTCGATGACCGTCACCACGTCGTGAACGTTCTCTAACACCGCCTCGCTGCGTTGCAGGTCCAGTTCTCGCTCGCGCTCGTCGGTCACCTCCCGCGAGAATATCGTCAGTCCGTCCTCGTCGGGGAACGCCCGCACCTCGACCCAGTAGTCGAACGGGTCGCCGAGCCGCTGTTCGAACGAGACGGGCTCGCCGGTGTCCATCGCGGTGCGGTACCGCTCTTCGAGTTCCGTCCCCACGACCGACGGGAACTCCTCCCAGATCGTGTTTCCGACGATGCGCTCCGGGTCGCGGTCGACCCGCGCAGCCATCTTCTCGTTTATATACTCCACCCGCCAGTCGTCGTCGACCGCGTAGATCGCGTCGGTGGCGCGTTCGAGCGTCCGCTGGAAGCGGTCCGAGAGGCGTTCCGCGGCCGCCTCCGTGTGCGCCGCGTCGACCAGCGTTCGGATGCGGCCGGCGAGGAGCTCGAAGCTGTCCTGGTTCGCGTGGATTGGGATGTAGTCCGAGACGCCGGCTTGGGTCGCCTCGCTGGCTATCTGTTCGCTGCCGCGCCCGGTAAAGAGGATCGTCGGCAGGGTGCGCTCGGACTCGACCCGACGTAGCAGGTCGATTCCGGTCCCGTCCGGTAGCGAGTAGGAGGTGACGAGACAGTCGAACGCCGACTCCGCGACGCGTTCCAGCGCGGCTCGCGCGTCGCCGACGGCCGTCACCTCGATCCGCGGCGCGAGGCGCCGGAGCTTCGCCGCGAGGAGGTCGGCGAAGTCGGCGTCGCCGTTCACGTAGAGCACGTGAATCTGCTCGGGGGAGGTATCGCGGGGCGAATCCATTGCGTTCAGTTAGTCGCGAGACGGTATCAATCATTCCCGCCGGTTCTCCGTCCTGATAATCCCTCGGCCGCAAACCGGGCGGAGGGCCCTCCAGGCGGGCGATATCGAACCGGGCCGCCCCCGAGCGAGTCCCGCCGACTGCGGCCGCCGTCTCTGAGGCGAGCCCTCAACGGCCGGATCCACCGCGACGCTGGTCGACCCACCCGGCCAGCGCCCCGAGTGGGACCAGCGACGCACCGACGAACGGACTCCAGGACGTCGCGACGGTTCGAGCGACGTCGACGGCGGCCCAGAGCGGTTCCGGGTACAGCGAGAGCGCGGACCGCACCGGCTGGCCGGTGGCGACACTGAGGAGGACGGGAAACGCGCTCACGTACGCCGCGGCCAGGATCGGGACGAGAACGACGACACAGAGCGCCAACGCGACGCCCGCGAGCGCCCCCCGTCCGGGGGTGGAGGCTCGCGACACGACGCGCCGCCACCCGACGGTCCCGACGAGGAACCCGGCGACGGCGGAGCACTGCGGCGCGTACGCGGCCCAGTACTGCGCGTCCGCGGAGAGTCGAACCGGGGCGACCCCGACGACGAGCGTATAACTCAACGCGCCGAGGAGGGCCGCGGACGCCGCGACGACGCCCGCGCTCACGTCCCGTCGCCGTCCGTTCGTCGCGTTGCGGTGCCGCGCGTCCATAGCAGTACGGTAGGGCCGAGCGGAGATAACCGCGAGCCATCGGTCGCTGCCGACGCTGCCCGCTGGGGTTCCTGCGTCCGCAGCGCGTCGACATTTCGGGGGCGAATCGCTCGAAGCGGTCTATATACGGCACAATAGCACTCTTAGACACCGTTATGTTCGAGTTGCCGACAGGGAGTGTATGAGCGACGAAGCGGTGACGCTCGGGTTCGTCTGTGTACAGAATGCGGGCCGCAGTCAGATGGCGACGGCGTTCGCCGAGCGGGAGCGCTCGCGGCGCGGGCTCGACGACGAAGTTCGCGTTTTGACGGGTGGCACACACCCCGCGGACGAGGTCCACCCCGAGGTCGTCGAGGCGATGGCGGAGCTGGACGTCGACCTCTCCGACCGCGTCCCGCGAGCGGTCTCAACGGCGGAGCTGAACGACGCGACCGTCGTCGCAACGATGGGCTGTTCGACGCTGGAGCTCGACGCGGACGTCGAGGTGCGCGACTGGGCGCTCGACGACCCGCACGGACAGTCGGTAGAGGAGGTCCGACAGATCAGAGACGAGATCCGACAGCGCGTGTCGGCCCTCTTCGACGAGTACGCGTCTGCGTAGGGCGACGGCGCCGTCGGGAGTTCCCAGCGGGACCACAGCGCGCCACCCGCTGACGACGGCCTCCCGTTCGGCCGCCACTCCCCGAGTTCGGCGTGGTCGACGGCGGCAGATACGGATAAATAGACCCCGCCGCGATTTTCTGCGGAACCGAACGCCGCGGCGGGGGCTAGTTCATTTATAAGCAACCGCAAGCGTTTGCCCCTTCAGCGCCCGCCGACCAGCCGCTCCCACAGCGACCGATCGGTGGGTCGCTCCGCGAGCACGACGGGCGTGTCGAGGGCGCTGACCGCCTCGTCCGCCGGCGACCCGCGAACGACCCGCGACAGCAGGCCCCGTTCAGTCGCGCCGACGACCACGAGGTCGTACTCCCCGCCGATCCGCGCGATGGCCGCCTCGACGTCGCCGGTCTCGACTCGGAGCGTCGCGTCCTCCAAGCCGCGTTCGTCGGCCCACGCCGCGAGGAATTCGCGGGCCGCCGGGTCGTCGTCGTCCGCGACGTACAGCAGCGAGACGGTCGCGCCGAACACGTCTCGGAGCGCTCGCGCAACGTCCGCGGACAGGTCTGAGGAGGGGCCGCCCGCGGTCGGCACGAGCACGTTCGAGACGGACAGATCCCGCCCGTCGAAGACGAGAAAGTCGCACGGCAGGTCGTGAGCGACCTCTTCGAGCGACCCCTCGACGCGCCCGCCGGCCAGCCGCGCCCCGCGGTAGCCCATCACGACGGCGTCCGCGCCGTTCGTCCGCGCGGCGTCGAACACCTCGCCGATCCCCCGATGAGAGAGGATCGTTTTGGTCGCGACCGGAGCGTCGAAGGCCGCCGCGTCGTCGACGGCCGCGGCGAGCAGGTCGTCGGAGGTCCGGTCGATCCGCGCTCGGTTCGCCGCGGCCTCTTCGAGCGCGGTCTGGTCGGGGACCGTGACGACGTGGATCACCAAGACGCGTCCCCCCTCGTGTTCGGCGATGGCGCCCGCGAGCGCGACGAGCGCGCTCTCGGTTCGCGGGTTCGACACCGCGACCATGACCGTCGGGCCGGGAGGCTGGTCGGTCACCGGCCGCTCACGCGTCGCCGCCCTCGTCTGCGTCTGCCGCCTCCCCGTCCACTGCTTCGGCCTCCTCCTCGTCCTCGTCTGCTGCACGCGGGAGCGCGACGACCGGAATCGGGGCGTCGGTCACCAGCTGCACCGACAGGTCGCCGGAGAGGAACTGCATGAGTCGGTTGCCGCCGCGGGACCGGTACGCGATGGCGCTCGCGCCCACCTCGTCGGCGGCGGCGACGATGGCGTCGACCACGTCGCGAGAGTAGGCGGTGTGTTCCTCGGCGTCGGGGAACACGGTTCGCACGGCCGCGTACGACTCGGCCGCGAGGTCCTCCGACTGCTCGACCGGCGTCTTGTCCGCGACGCCGTCACCCTTCTCGACGACGTGGAGGGCGGTCACGCGCTCGGGGTCGTACGGTTCGAGCGCCCGCGCCGTGGCGAGCGCGTCGCTCTCGTTTGCGACGGGGAGGAGGGCGTGAGCGAGCAGGTTGCGATCGCCGTTCGGGTCGGTCGCGTCGGGTCCGGCCATGAGGATACGTAGCTCTGCCGGCGCTTAAGAAGGTGGCTCTGTGCCCCCCGTCGAGAGGCCTCACCGGTCGTCGATACCGGCGACGAACAGCGCGAGGACGGGAACGATCTCCAAGCGCCCGATCCACATCAGCCCGACCATCAGCAGCTTCGTCGTGTCGGGGAGGAACTCGTAGCTGCCGAAGGGGCCGAGCGGCCCGAGGCCGGGTCCGATGTTGCCGATGGTCGCGAGCGACGCCGCGAACGCCTCCGTGCCGGTGAGCGGTTCGCCGATCCGGGTGGTGTCGAGTTCGATGAACACCGCCGCGAGCGCGAACACGAGGAAGTACAGCAGCGAGAACACCAAGATACCGCGGATCACGTCCTCGTCGACGACTTCGCCGCCGAGTCGCACCGGCCGGACGACGTCCGGGTTCGCCGTCGTGTACAGCTCGCGCCGGAGCGTCTTCAGCAGGATGAGCCAGCGGATGACTTTTATCCCACCGCCCGTCGAGCCCGCGGAGCCGCCGATGAACATCGCGAAAAGCAGGAGAAACTGGGTCTGCGTGTCCCACTCGGCGAAGTTCGCGGTGGCGAAGCCCGTCGAGTTCATCAGCGAGGCGATCTGGAACGCGCCCTGCCGGACCGCGTTCTCCAGAGAGCCCTCGGTGACCCCACCGATCTCGGTCGCCGGCGCGCCGCCGTAAAACAGCCCGACCGCGAGGATGCCGGCGAAGACGGTCACGAGCCCGAGGTAGATTCGGAACTCGGTGTTCTCGAACATCCGCCGCGGGTCGTCCCTGACGACGTACCAGAACAGCGCGAAGTTCACCCCGGCGATCACCATGAAGGGGACGAACACCCACTGCACGACCGGCGAGAACGCCGCGATGCTCTCGGCCTCCGGCGAGAACCCGCCCGTCGGAAGCGTCGAGAACCCGTGGGCGAACGCGTTGTACACGGTCATGTTCGGCGCGAGATCCGTGAATCCGAGCAGCGCCAGGACGACGATCATCGCCACCGTGAAAGCGAGGTAGATGAGCCACAGCGCGCGGGCCGTCTCGACGATCCGCGGCGTGAGCTTCTGTAACCCCGGTCCGGGGGCCTCAGACTTCATCAGCTCCGCGCCGTTGACCGCGAGTTGGGGGAGGATCGCGATCATCAGCACGATGATCCCCATCCCGCCGAGCCACTGCGTGAGCTGTCGCCACATCAACACCGCGTGGGAGTGGCGTTCGAGGCTGATCTCGGCGGTCGCCGTCGCGCCGGTCGTCGTGAACCCGCTCATCGACTCGAAGAGGGCGTTCACCGGGTCCGCGAGCGCCGACGCGGTCCCGTAGCCGGCGATCACGTAGGGGATCGCGCCCACGACGGCGGCCATGAACCACGCGAGCGAGACGACCGCGAGCGCGTCCCGCGGACCGAGGTCCGGCTCCTCGTCGAGCCGCTCTAACCCGGCCCCGAGCGCGACGCCGGCGACCATCGAGACCGCGAAGGTGAGCGCGTCCTCGCCGTAGATGAGCGCCACGAGAAGCGGGACGCTCATCGAGGCCGAGAGGAGTTTCACGATGCTCCCGGTGTAGCTGAGCGTCGCCCGCGTGTCGATCGTCGTTCGCGTCACGAGTGATCCTCGGAGGGTTCGATGTGCGTCGTAGCCGTCTCGCGCGATAAGAAGTCGTCGATGGAGGGGCCACTCGCGAGCGGCCGACGGGAGGGATCGCCCGTCGCGTCGGTCGTGCGAGCAGAGAGGTTTGCCGGGAGGCCCGTCCGACCGTTCATGAGGTCCAGAACGCCCGCGTGAACAACACGAGCACGGGGATGATCTCGATCCGCCCGATCCACATCAGGACGATCATCACGCCCCGCGTCGTTATCGGGAAGGTGGCGAACGTGCCGTACGGGCCGGCCTCGCCGAACGCCGGCCCGATGTTGAGGAACGTCGTCGCCGCGGCGCCGAGCGCCTCGAACTCGTTTACGCGGAGCCCCGCGCGCTCGGCGTCGACGACGATCACCACGGTCAGAAGGAAGAAGATGACGAGCGAGAGGAGCAGGTACGCGTAGATGTCGCGGATCGCCCCCTCGTCGACCGGGTTTCCAGATATTCGGACCGGCCGAACCGCGTCCGGGTGGATGGCGGTGTAGAGATTGCGACGGAACGACTTCAGCGCGACCAGCCACCGGAGCGACTTGATCGAACAGGTGGTCGAGCCGACCATCCCGCCGATGAACATCCCCATGAAGAGGATGTGTTTCGCGGCGGGCGCCCACTGCACGTAGTCGGTGCTGGCGTACCCCGTCGTGGTCACGATGGACGCGACGTTGAACACCGCGTGACGGACCGTCGCCTCGAAGCCGAAGTTGGTGGACGGATCCAAGAAGAGCCCGAGCCCGACGACGGCCGCGAGCGACCCCATCGCGCCGAGATAGAAGTGGAACTCCTCGTTGCGAAGGAGCCGCATCGGCTCGCCGTTGATCGCGAAGTAGAGCAACACGAAACTCGTGGATCCGACGATCATGAACGGCACGACCGCCCACTGGATCACCGGGTGGAAGGCGCCGATACTCATCGGCTCCGGCGAAAAGCCCGCGGTCGCGACCGAGGTGAACGCGTGCGCGACCGCGTTGTACAGGTCCATCTTCGGGTCGAAGGCGAGCCCGAGGAGGAAGTACACGACGACCGCGAGTCCCGTGAGCCCGAAGTATATCCCCCAGATGAGCTGTGCGGTCCGGGAGATCTTCGGCGTGAGTTTGTTGACGTCTTGGGTCTGTGACTCGGACTCCATGAGCTGTGCCCCACCGACCCCGACCTCGGAGAGGACCGCGGTCGCTAAGATGAGGATACCGAGGCCGCCGAGCCACTGGATCACCTGCCGCCACATCAGCACGGACCGAGAGTGAAGCGAGAAGTCGACGAGGACGGTCGCGCCGGTCGTCGTCAGCCCGCTCATCGACTCGAACAGGGCGTTTACCGGGTTCGCGACCGTGCCGACGCCGGCGACGACGAACGGGACCGCGCCGACCGCGGCGACGAGGAACCAGATCAGCGCCACCGCGAGGAACGCCTCGCGCGGCCCGAGGTTCTGTTCGGGGTCTTGGACCGTCCGGAACGCGCTCCCGAGGCCGAGCGCGACGGCGGCGGCCGCGAGGAACGGCAGCGGCGACTCGCCGTAGTAGAGCGCGACGAGCAGCGGAAACGAGAGGGGGACGGGGAGGGCGGTGAGGACGTCGCCGACCAGTCCGATACTCGCCCGCCAGCCGACGCGAATCGTTCCGGTCACGGGAGTCTCACGCCATTGCGGCGATCTCGCCCACGGAGTCGGACTCGACGAGCAGTATCACGTGGTCGCCGGCCTGTAACACGGTCTCCCCGCGCGGGGTGACGAGCCCGTAGTTCCGCGTTATCGCTCCGATGACGAACCGGATGTCGGTTTCGGCGACGATGTCGGCGATCGGGCGCCCGACGAGGTCGCATCCCTCGGTGAGTTCGAGTTCGAGGACCTCCGCCTGGTCGTTTTCGAGGACGGCGATGTTCTCGGCGACGCTCTCGTAGGTGAACCGCGTGATCTCCTCTGCGGTCACAGTCCGGGGGTTGATCGCGATGTCGATCCCGATCTCCTCGAAGACGGTGACGTAGTCCGGGCTGTCGACGACCGCGATCACGCGGTCGACGCCGAGCCGCTTCGCGAGGACCGAGATGAGGAGGTTCTTCTCGTCGGACCGGAGCGCGGTGACGACGATGTCGGCCTCGTCGACGTGTTCGCGCGTCAGGAACTCGGTGTCGGTGGCGTCGTGTTCCATCACGACCGAGTTCGGGAGGTTCTCGGCGAGCCAGCGCGCGCGCTCGCCGTCGCGATCGATCACCCGCGGACAGAAGTCGCGCTCTTCGAGCAGGCGGGCGGTCTGGTAGCCGATCTCGCTGCCCCCGACGACGACGATCTCGTCGGCGCGACCGGGAGTCGTCTCCGGCGCCACGTCGGTGGCGAACGCCTGCACGCTCTCCGGGCTCCCGATCACGACCGCGCGGTCCCCGACGGCGATGTCGGTGTCGCCGCGGGGGATGGTCATCTCTCCGTTTCGGAACAGCCCCACGAAGGTGAGCGACTCGAAGCGGTCCGCCTCCGAGACCGTCTGGCCGGCGACGGGGCTGTCCGCGGCGATTTCGAACTCGGCCATCTGTACTAAGCCGCTGGCGAACGGATCGACGTCGATCGCGGCCGGCAAGCCGATGACGCGGACGATGTTCTCGGCCGTGAGCAGGTCCGTACACACCATGAAATCGACGCCGAACGCGCCTTCGCTCCCCTCCCACGTGCGGAGGTGGTCGGTGCTTTTGACGCGGGCGATGGTGAACCCGTCTCCGAGCGTCTTCGCCGCGCCGCAGGCGACGAGGTTCGTCTGGTCGTTGTCGGAACACGCGATGACCATGTCCGCGCGGCTGGTGTCGGCCGCGGTCAGTATCTCCGAGGTGGTCCCGTCGCCGGCGATGGTCAACACGTCAAGCTCGTATTTGAGCTGTTCTGCGCGCTCCGGATCGATGTCGATGACGACGACCTCGTGGTCGGACGCCAGGCTCGCGGCGATGCTCGTCCCGACTTCGCCGGCCCCGATGACGACCACGTGCATGGACTGTACCAGAGACCCGACCCTCAAGTTCGTTACTATCGACTGCCCGGTGAACCCTCCCCGACCGCCTGACTACGCCTCTCCGCCGAACGACGAGGGGTCCGTCCACTCGTTCCGGCCCGAGACGGTCCGCTGCGGGAAGGGGATCGAGATGTCCTCGTCGTCGAACCGCGCCTTGACGGCCTTGACGTAGTCCGCGCGCGCCTTCACGAAGTCGGCGCGCGACGGGTCGTCGATCCAGATCCGCGACTGTAAGCCGACGTACGAGTCGGCCAGTTCGGTCAGTCTGACCGACGGCGCGGGGTCGGCTAAGATCGCCTCGCTCTTTTCGGCCTCCTCCACGATGATGTCGGTCGCTTTCTCCACGTCGTCCTCGTAGTCGATCCCGAAGACGAACTTCAGTCGCAGCGTCTTCTTCGCGACCGGGTTCTTCACCACGTCGCTCGTCAGCGCGTGGTTCGGCACCGTGAGCAGTTCGTTGTCGAACGTGCGTACGCGAGTGACCCGGAAAGAGATGTCCTCGACGACGCCCGAGTTCCCCTGCCACTCGATCCAGTCGCCGATGCGAAACGGGCGGTCCGTATAAATGAAGACGCCGGCGACGAAGTTCTTGATCACGTCCTGGAGCGCGAAGCCGATGGCGAGCGTCGCCGCGGCGGCGATCGTCGCCAGCGAGCGCAGGAACCCCTGATACCCGGCCGCGCCGAACGCGACGGTGACGCCCGCGAACAGGACGAGGAACGCGACGATCTTCTGGAGCGGTCGCCGCGCGTGCTCGTCGAGCCCCTGCCTGTCGAACACCCGCTGGACGAGCGGCGTGACGGCTACCTTATAAATGACGTACGTCGCGACGACGACGGCGAGGAAGATAGCGGCGTCGACGACGACCCCGCTCAGCGGGCCCAAGAACGGCTCTAACGTCCCGGTGACGGCGACGACGCTGGCCGCGTCGCCTCCGGCGCTCATCAGTGGAGCACCGCCGTGTTCCCGCGCGTCTCGATCAGGTCCGCGCCGACGGCGTCCGCGAGCTCCGCGGCGAGTTCGTCGGTCGTGGTCCCGCCGCGGGCCGCCCGGAGGAACTTCACCTTCACGAGTTTCGCGTCGTCGAGTTGGTCGTCAAGCTCGTCGACGACCGATTCGATGCCGTGTTTCCCGACCCAGACGGTGACGTCGAGGTCGTGTGCTTCCTTGCGAAGCTGTTGGTCGCTCATACACCGTGAACTCGACCACGGGCATTGAACCTTGAGGTTCGAGGCGCTCGCGCGCGGCGCTAGCGCTCCGTCTGTTCAAGGGCCTGCTCGCGGCGCTAGCGCTCCCTTTGCTCAAGGGTCCGCTCGCGGAGCTCGTCGTCGAGTCCGAGGCCGACCCGGTCGCCGTACCGCTCCCAGACGACGACGAGGGAGGGGACGAGCAGGATCGAACAGAGGTACGCGTACAACACGCCCAGCGCGAGCAACAGCCCGAAGTCCTGGATCAGCGGGATCACCGCGAGCCAGAGGACGCCGAGCCCGCAGACCGTCGTGAGCATGCTGCCGGTGAGCGCGCCCCCGGTGCCGGCGATGGTGATGTCCAGCGCCTCGCCGACGCTGTGGCCCGCCTGGTACTCGTCGACGAATCGGTGGACGAAGTGGACGGTGTAATCCACCCCGAGCCCGATAGACACCGAGAGGATCGGCGCGTTGATGGGCGTCAAGGGAACGTCGAACACCCGCATCGACCCCACTAACAGTCCGACCGTGACCAAGACGGGGACGAGGTTCAAGAGGCCGTAGACGGCCTTCCCCTCCAGATACGCGTACGACAGCGCGAGGAACACCGCCGTGAGCCCGAACGCCGCGAACAGGCTGCGGATGGCGGACTCCGTGAGCCGGTCGATCACGGCCTCGTTCACCACGAGGTCTCCGGTCGGCACCGCGGTGAGGGGCGTGCGCTCGGCCAGTTGGCGCACGTCGGCGACCGCCTGGGAGTCGTCGACGCCCGGCCGGATCGTGTAGTCGATCCGCGCGCTCCCGCGGTCGTCGGCGATGTATCCGCGGGCCTGTCCGCGGGCCGGCGAGTCGAGCAGCGCGTCGTACACCTCGTCGACGTTGCGGTCCGGGACGCCCGTGCCGAGCCGGTCGTTGCGGTCGACGAGCGTCGCGAACTCGGGATCCTGTGCCGCCCGGTCTTCGATGACGGTGACGATGCTCGTGGAGGCCGCCCGGCGCTCGTCGGTCGTCTCGAAGGTGTCCGGCGGGTTCCGCGTCGTCCGGTCGATGAGCTCTAAGGCATCGTCATCTCTGACCGACTGGTCGATATACAGCGTCACGCTCCCGACGAAGTCCTGCTCGAACTCCTCTTCGAACAGCGTGAGCACGCGCAGGAACGTGTAGTCGGTCGGCGCGAACGGCTCCGGGAAGTTCGAGTACGTCTCCAGTCGGTTCTCGTCCGGGAAGAACGCCTCCTCGGAGAACTCGGTGTTCACGCCGGTCCCGTAGACGCCGCCGGCCGCGCCGCCGACGAGCAGGACGACCACGACCGCGACCGGTGCGACCTTCGAGAGGTCGACGCCGACGCGTAACACGCGGTTGAGCCGCGACCCGCCGGCCCCGAGCGCGGTCGTGCCGAACTCGGGGATCGGGAGGCGCTCGCGCCAGCGGTCCGCCAGCACCTTCGCGGCGGGGAGAAAGACCCCGAACACCGTGAGCGTGAAGATGATCCCCGCGGCCGCGACGACCCCGAAGTCCCGGTTCGGCTCGAAGGGGCTCACGACGTTCGAGACGAGCCCGAACACGGTGGTGATCGTCACGAGCAGGAAGGCGATGAGCAGCTGGTCGGTCGTCGTTCGCATCGCGTCGCCGATCGACAGCCCCCCGCCCCGCTCCTCGCGATAGCGGTTGACGATGTGGATCCCGAAGTCGATACCGACCGCGAGCAACAGCGGGAAGACGGTGATAAGCGAGTCCGAGAACGGGATTCCGGCGTATCCCATGAACCCGAAGGTCCAGAGGAGCGCCATCAGAAGCGACACGAGGCCGATCCCCATGTCGATCGGGTCGCGGTACGCGAACACGAGGAACGCCAAGATAAGGAGCAGCGCGGCCGGGAAGACGATGATGGCGGTGTCCGAGAGGAGCGCGGTGATCTCCGACTGGAGCACGCCGTCGCCAAAGAGGATCGCGTTGTCGCCGGCCTCGTTGCCCGGCACCGTGTCGACGACCTCGATGCTGCGCGTCTGGAGCTCCGTCACGCGAGCAGTCGTCGCCGCGTCGGGCAGATCGTAGGTGATCCCCACGATGGACGCGCCGGCGGTTTGGGCGGTCGGATTGTAATCGACCGACACCTGCGCCGCCACGGCGCCCATCGCGTCGGCGTCGGCGATGGCGGCCTGCAGCTCTCTGGGCGTGGCCTCGGCGACCGCGTCGCGTCGCTGCCCGGCCGTCTCCGCTGACGGGTCGAGTTGGCGCGCGACGGCGTCGGCGTGGCTCGTCGTCGACGACACCCTGAGCGTCGACCGCGACTCCAACCGCTCTTGGGTCTCTAAGATCCGCACGAGCGTCGGCCGCGAGAGGACGTTCTCGTCGGTGACGATCAGCTGCGCGGCGGTTGCCGACCCGCCGATCGAGGTCTCGAACTCCTCGTCGATGTCGTCTAAGGCGCGCTGTGCCGGGATGTCCTGCGTGAACTGATCGGCGCCAGCGCTCGTCTCGATGCCGCCGAGCCCGCCGACGGCGACGACGCTCACGAGGAGGAAGACGAGAATGACCGCGACCGGCCGCTCGGTGACGAACTCATCGATGCGCTCGACGAGCCGGTCGGCGGCGGTCACGGTCGCCTCCGGGCGGACGGTCGTTCGGCTGGGTGCTCGCTCATTCGATCACTGCCGCCGGTACCAGACCGCCGCACCCGCGCCGGCGACGACGACGAGCAGGCCGACGACGAGGGGAACGGTCGGAAGCCCGCCGTCGTCGGTGGACTCGGTCACCTCGATGGGGAACTGTCTCACGTCGGAGATCCGGTCGTTACCGCGCTCGTCGTCGTACCGGAAGTCCAACTCGATGGGGTGCGTCTCGACGCTGGCTCCCGAGGCGGCCGACACCTCGAACCAGATCTCGGTCGACTCGCCGGGTTTGAGTTCGTCCACGAACGCCTCGTCGTTGGGAGCCGAAAGCGGGCTGTCGGCGTAGAGCCCGGCGTTGATAGACGAGAGCGTCTCCGGGCGCTGGTTGGTGATCGTGAACGCGACTCGTTGCGTGTCGCCGGCCGCAACCGTCGTGTTCTCGGCCGCGAGGGCGAACTCCGGCTGGCGCGGCGCGACCTCGATCCGCCGCGTCTCCTCGACTGCGATAGTGGAGTCGCCGCTCGTGTACTCGGTCGTGAAACGGAACTGCCGCGGGCCGGGGTCGGCGTTGCCGTTCACGTCGGCGTCGAAGGTGAACTCGACCGACTCGCCGGCGGGGATGTCGGGGAGCGCGTACCGGCTCTCGCCGAGGCTCACCCGCTGGCTCTGCGCGTCCGCGATCAGCACCGCGTCCTCGACGTCGAACGGCCCCTCGTTCGTCAGCGTGCCGGAGACGGTGCCCGAGTAGCCGACTTCGAGCGTTCCCTCGACGTTGTCCACCGAGAACGACTGCTCAGGCGCCGGAACGACCCCCGCACGCGAGGTGGGCGAGGTCGCGTCGATCCCGTTCGGGTCGCGGTAGTCGACCGAGGTGACGAGCGCGTACGCGCCGCCCTCGAACGACGACGCGACGGTCGACTCGAAGGTCACCGTCCGGTTCGTGTCGGGTTCCCAGTCGCCGACGAACACGTCCGAACTCCCGTCGCCGATCACGGCCGCGCTCCCGGTCGTCGTTCCGGTGACGATCGCGTCGCGGGCGACTTCGTTGCCGACGTTGCGCAGCGTCGCCGTGACGTTGCCCTCGCCACCGATGCGGGCGTCGGTGGCGGTGTCAATGATCGCGAACCGCGCACCGTTGTCGACAACGATCGTGACGTCGAAGCGGTCGACTTTGACCCGATCTCTATGGCTATTAAATGCAGGAACGATTTTGTAGGTGTAGCGGTACTCAGCTGTTACCTCCACCTCGTACTCGCCGTCCGGCACGTCGTCGGGGATCGTGACGTCAAGCGAAACAGGAACCGGACTCGAAGAAGTTGTCACGTCTCCGACAACTTTGGTTCCGTCGCCGATCTCGAACGGCACGTCGCTGTCGTCAACCTCTAGAGTGAGCCCTCGTGCAGTAGTCACTCGCGAGTCAAGTTGGTTGCCCTTATCCATATCTCCGGTATTCAGCACATCAAGCGTTACCGTCGACTCGACCCCGCTTCGAACTGTCCGCTGGGAGGCGAATAGTTGAAGATCAGGCGATCCGCGTATTTCTTGGCCGGCAGTCTGTGCAGCGACACCGTCTGATCCGTCACTGAGCGAAGCGGCTCCTCTATCGATAGAATCTGTAGAGGTCGCGGCGCCGGCAAACGCGCCGGCGCCGACAAGGGCCGTCACGGCGACGGCGGCGAGGACAACCGACCAGAGCCGCCCGAACCGGCTCATCGACGCCTCCCGGTGACGGTCCCGTCGGCCGGAGCGGGCCTCCGGGACGACGATTCACTGCCAAACGCGTCGGATCCACTCATACGGTCGTGTGGAGAGCCTTCGGTTTAAGCGTGTTGAATGAACGTTCAATCAAGAGCGCTATGTAGGTGGGAGTGTAACGGAGCCTATGGACGACCCGTTCGCAGAGCCGACCGACACCCGACAGGCGATTCTCGGGGCCGCGTTCCGTGCGCTCTGTGAACACGGGTACGCCGACCTGACGGTCAAGCGGATCGGCGAGGAGTTCGACAAGAGCCCGTCGCTCGTCTATCACCACTACGCGGGAAAAGACGAATTGCTCGTCGACCTCCTTGAGTTTATGATCGACGACTTCGAGGAGTCCGTCTCGGCGAGCGCGTTCGACGTGCCGCCGCGGGAGCGACTCGACGCCTTCGTGGGCGCGATGACCGACCCCGACTCGATTCCCAACGAGTACGGCCCCGACGGCCGGTTCATGACCGCTATCGTCGAACTGCGCGCGCAGGCCGCGACCGATGACGCCTATCGCGACCACTTCGACCGGAGCGACCGGGTGTTCGAGGAGTTCCTCGAACAGACGGTGCGTGCGGCCGCCGCCGACCTGCGCGACGAGCGGACAGCCGCGGGCGACGACGCCGAGGTGTCCGGCGAAGAGCCGGTCACCCCTGCGGAGGTCGCGTCGACGCTCCAGACGCTCTCGACCGGCGGGATGGTCCGCTGGGCGACCACGAGCGACCACGGGTGGACCGCCGACGCGCAGCGGGGCGCCCGCCGGTATCTGGAGACGGTGCTGCCGAACGTCGATCCGGACGGCTGATCGGGGGACGCGTCGCGACGCACGAACTGAAAAGTCGGAGAGCGCGGTCAGCGGTCGGTGACGCCTTCGACGTCCATCCGGCTGACCTCTTCTTCTAGCCACTCGCGGAGCCACTTGACGCGCTTGATGCGCTGGTGGGCGATGCTCTCGGCGCTGTCCGAGACGACGCGCTCCGTGTGGTCCTGTGCGCGTTCGAGCACGCGGTCGACCATCTTCGCCGAATCCATGTGGGTCCGCGATTCGTACCCCATCCGGAGCAGCATCAACGCGGCGCCGTTCGCGCCGACCTTATCGAGGACGTCGGCTTCGATCAGACACCGGCTCTCTAAGGGCACGTCCGACAGGTCGCCCGTGTACGAGTGGTCGACGACCGCCCCGCACACCTCCTCGATGAACGACTCCGGGTAGTTCCCGCGGCTCTGGAGGTACTCGCGGGCGACGCGCGCGCCGGCCTCGGCGTGGACGTCCTGTTCGGCCTCCAGTTTCGCCACGTCGTGAAACAGCGCGGCCACGCGGACCACGTCGGCGTCTGCGCCCTCGCTTTCGGCGATGTCCGTGGCTAGGTCGACGACGTTGAGGATGTGATTGAACCGGTAGTCCGCGGAGTGCCAGGGGTACCAGCGCATCCGCCCGCCGTCTTCCTCGCTCTCGACGCTGGCCGCGAGATAGTCCCGCACGAACTCTTTCATCTCCTCGAAGTCCTCCTCGCTCACCTCCGTTTCCTTAATTTCGACGCCCACGAGAACCACCTCGGGCGAAATACTCGTTGTTCATTACCGTAACCGAGGAGCGTTTCGTTCTTAGTCGTTACGACGGGGGTATTGACCACCGATCGTCTGGATCGACTCCCACTCTCGCACGGGCGTCTGAAGGAGATTGATCGCGTCTGGTGCCGGTCACTGTGGCCCGCCGCCGTCGGCAAGCAAAGGTGTTAGTCGAAATCGATCTCAACCACGTTCTCGCTCACGTGGAGGTACGTGACGGGGTTCTGCCCCGAGCCGCCGGTGATCCGGATCTTGATGTCCTTGAGTTCCTCGTCTTGTTCAATTGTGAATGCGTTGCTGCGCGTATCCAAACTGTTGAACACGAAACCGCCGCGAAGCCTGACGTTTCCGGCGAGATCCGTGTCCGAGTTTGGGGCATAGACGGTGGCATCAATATCGACGCTTCCCTGTCCTGGACCATCTTCAAGGAATCCCTCCCGAATGTAGAACTGATTCCGGCGCGCCTCGATTTCTGCGCTGGTTGTTCCAACCGTTGCATCGCCATTCGCGAACACGGACCCGTTGACATAGTATCGGACAACCCCATCACCCTCGTTCGTGATCTCAAGTTCCTGCCCGCCAAGATCAAGGTCTCCGTCAACTGCGACCGCGATGTCACCGTCACTCGTGTTGAATTCGACTCGTTGGTTGACCGAGACATCTCCGGATGCATGGTACGTACCGCTCGTGCAGGCACTTCCGGTATCGAAACAGTCGGATAGCGGATCGCCAGAGTCTGCACCGTCCTGTAGCGTAGACTCGATCATCGACGCGGGTGAACGATGAGCTGCCTGCTCAATGTACTGCGATTCGCTGAGACCTTTATTTCCGCCGTTATTTTTACCGTTATTATTCCCACCTCCTTTATGATTGTATTCGTCCCTAAGCGTGATCGCCCGCTCGAAGCTCACATCTTCTGGAACCACCAGGCGCGCAGTGACCGTTCGGTTCGCGTCGTCTTTCGTCACGGCGCCGTCGGCGCGCCGGGTGAAGAAGTCGTACCACCCCTCGTAGTACGTGCTCTGTATCTCGACGACGACCGTCCCGTTCCGGAGCGGGTTATCCGTCTCGACGACCGTCTCCGAGACGTTGGGCGGCTGACGGACGACGCCGGTCCCGCCCGCGGTCGACGACGCGTTCTGTGTCAGTCGGACGATCGGGAACGTGAGCGTCTCGCCGCGGTAGTGGTACTCCGGCGGCGAGACCATCCGCCCCCGACCGCCCTCCAGCGACCAGACGCCGCCGCCCTGGATCGCGACGGTTCGCTGGCTGCCGACGTACGAGAGGGTCCCGATGGAGCCGTTGTACGCGGTCGTGGTCCCGCTTGCGGTCTCGATCCGGACCTCGACGCGTCCCGCGCTCTCGTCGAGCCGGAGTTTCCCGCCGTCGACCGACCCCAGATCGAACCGCCTGGCGTCCGTCTCGCCGAGCGCGACGAGGCTCGACTGAGAGCTGAGCTGTGACATCCCGTTCTCCACGCTGGCCGACTGCGCCTCGTCGGTGACCAAGCCGAGCGCCACGCTGCCGGTCGCCACCGTCACCGTCACGGCGGTGATGGTGATCGCGAGCAGGAGCACGACGCCTATCACCTCGCTCTGGCCGCGCTCCCCGTCGTTCATGGCCGTCGGTTGGCTCCCGAGATACTTAAGCCCCGACCGGTGGCAATCAGTTCTGATAGCGGCGCGAGCCGAGGCGTAACGCGACGGGGCCGACGACGTGGTTTTTAACCCGGCGCGGGTATCATCGATTCGTATGCGACACCCCTTCGGCGACGACGAGAAGGCGCGGTTCCAGCGGGCCGCTGGGGTGAACGTCCTCGGGAACGCCGTGAAGATCGCCGTCGAGGGAGCGGTGGGGTTCGCGTTCGGCAGCGTGGCGCTGATCGCGGACGCGGCCCACTCCGTCGCCGACCTGATCGCCAGCGCCGTCGTGTTCCTCTGGGGCGGGGCGCGGTACGACGACGCCGACGAGACGCACCCGCACGGCCATCAGCGGATCGAGCCGCTGACCGCGCTGCTCGTCGGCGCGACCATCGTCATCCTCGGGCTGCTCTTGCTGCGCGAATCGATCCGCGGCGTGATCGGGGCCCACAGTCCGCCGCGGCGGAGCCTCCTGCTCATCGGCGCCCTCCTGTTCGCGATGGCCGACATGTACGTGTTGTACTGGTACACGGAACGGGTGAACGCCGACCTCGGCTCGACCGCGCTCGACGCCCTCGCCTTGGACTGTCTCAACGACATTTATACCACGATCGCCGCGTTGGTCGGGATCTTCGGCGTGTTCCTGAACGTACCGATCCTCGACCCGATCGCCGGGGCGCTCGTCAGCGTCCTCGTCGTGTACCAGGGGATCGAGATCGGTCGTGAGAACGTGACCTACCTCGTCGGGGCGGCGCCGCCCGCGGCCGACCGCGAGCGCGTCACGGCCGCGCTCCGCGAGAACCCCGCCGTCGAGGGGGTCCACGACCTGACGGTGTACTACGACGGCACCGACCTCGAGGTCGAGGTGCACGTGGAGGTCGACGGCGAGATGACGCTCCGAGAGGCCCACACCATCGAGACGGAGTTGGTCACCGGGCTCCGGAGACTGGAAGACGTCGGCGACGTCCACGTCCATCTCGACCCGTCCGGGCTCGGCGAGTGGAAAGACGCCCCGGAGGGCGGCGAAAACGGGCGTCCGAACGCCGGCGAGGGCGACCGCCGACCCGTCGACGACGAGGCGTGACGGCGCGTCGGGCGTGCGGGTTAACCCGCCGGCGCCCCTACCGCTCGTATGCTCGAACGGCGCTGGCTGGAGATGACGTGGCGCGACGGGCTGTTCTGTCACTGGCCGGTCGACCCCGCGGTCGTGGCCGAAACGCTGCCCGACCGCCTCTCGGTCGCGACCCACGACGGCGACGCGTACCTGAGCGTCGTCGCCTTCGTCATGGACGACATCCGCCCGCGAGGGGTCCCCGTCGGACTCTCCTTCCCGGAGCTCAACCTCCGGACGTACGTCGAGGGCCCCGAGGGAGCCGGCGTCTACTTTTATAACCTCGACGCCGACGACCGGCTCGGCGTCTCGGTCGCGCGGCGGCTGTTCGCGCTCCCGTACTACCGGGCCGAGATGGACGCGTCCCCGGTCGGTGACGCGGGTCGCTCGGGAGGCGAGGGGAGCGCCGTTCGGTTCACCAGCCGCCGGACGCATCGCGGTGTCCCGCAGGCTCGGTTCGACGCGACGTACGAGCCGACGGGCGAGGCGTTCGCTGCCGAACCGGGCTCGCTTGACGCGTTCCTCGTGGAGAACTACCGGTTCTACGCCCAGGGGGACCGGCTGTACCGCGGGGAGATAACACACGAGCCGTGGACGCTGCGACCGGCAACCGTCGACTGTCGGACGAACACGCTGTTCGAGGCGAACGGCTTCGACCGGCCCGACGGCGACCCCCTCGTCCACTACGCGGAGCCGATAGACGTGGGCGCAGACCGGATCCGGTCGGTCTGAGAGGCGGCGCGGCCGGGGCGCGCCGAAGCCGGCGGTCACCCGGGAATCGCGGAGGTTATTTAAAAAACCGAACGACGGCGCTCACGGGAAGGGCCCGCGGGACACGCGTCCGTTACGGGAACAGTCCGCGGTACTCGTGGGCGCTCGCGGTGCGTTCGAGCGCCAGCGTGTACGCGGCCGTCCGCAGGTCGGGAAGGTCCTTCTCGTCGTACTGCTCTATCGTCTGGTCGAACGCGGAGCCGATGCGGCGCTCCAACTCGGCGTTGACCGTCTCTAACGGCCACGAGAACTCCTGTGCGTTCTGGACCCATTCGAGGTACGAGACGATGACCCCGCCGGCGTTCGCGAGGATGTCCGGCACGACCTGCACGTCGCGCTCCGTGAGGACCTCGTCCGCGGCGACCGTCGTCGGGCCGTTCGCCGCCTCGACGATGGCCGACGCGCGTAAGTCGTCGACGTTTTCTTCGGTGATCACGCCCTGGACGGCCGCCGGAATCAGCACGTCCACGTCGAGCGTCAGCAGCTCCTCGTTCGAGATCTGGTCGGGGTCGTCCCAGCGAGCGCCGCCGCCGGAGTGGTCGCTCTCGGCCTCCGAGCGCAGTTCTCCGGCGACGTACTCCTCGATCAGACCGCCGGCGCTCACGTGTGCCGCCAGCGAGGCCACGTCCAGCCCCTCGGGATCGTACGCGGCCCCGGTCACGTCGGAGGTGGCGACGACCCGCGCGCCGGCCTCGTCGAGGAGTCGGGCCGCGTTGGACCCGACGTTCCCGAACCCCTGGATCGCGACGGTCGCGTTCGTGAGGTCGCGGTCGAGGTAGTCGAAGAGGCGCTCGGTCACGATGGAGACGCCGCGACCGGTCGCCTCGACCCGACCGGGGGTCCCGCCGATCTCCAGCGGCTTGCCGGTGACGACCTGCGGCACGGAGTGGCCCTCGTACATCGAGTAGGTGTCCATCATCCACGCCATCGTCTGCGGGTTGGTGTTCATGTCCGGGGCGGGCACGTCGACGTCCGGACCGATCATGCGCCGAATTCCCTCGGTGTACCGGCGTGTGAGGCTCTCCAGGTCGTTCTGCGTGAGGTCTTTCGGCTCACAGATGACGCCGCCTTTCGCGCCGCCGTACGGGAGGTCGACGAGCGCCGTCTTCCACGTCATCCACCCGGCGAGCGCCTCGACCTCGCGCTGCGTGACCGACGGGTGGAAGCGGACTCCCCCTTTAAACGGGCCGCGAGCGCTGTCGAACTGACACCGGTACCCCTCGAACACCTCGACCTCGCCGGAGTCCAACTCGACCGGGAGCGTGACCTTGAGCGTTCGTTCCGGGTGTTTGAGCCGCTCGAAGACGCCGTCGTCGACGTCGGCGTACTCTCTCGCACGGTCCATCTGTGCCAGCATGTTCTCGAACGGGTCGTCCGTCATGGTCGGGGCGACTCAGTCACGAGTGATATTGGTTTCGGCAATTATCGCCACCGGTAGTGATTGACACCCACGAAAAGAGACGTTGGCGCAAGCCCGGCGTCGGCCGCCGACGTTCGTCGCGACGCCCGGTCACGGCGCCCCTCCCGAGCGAACAGCGTCGCGGCCTTTCCCGAGCGAACAGCGTCGCGGGCGAGAATCCTCGATAACGTTTTCTTTTCGTTCAAACGATAAGACAGTATGGGCACTCTATTCGGGCTGGAAGCGGAACCAATCACGCCACACGCGTTCTTGTACCCCCTGGCCGTCTGGGTGGTGATGGCGGTCGTTGCGGTCGCTAACGGCGTCTTCCGAGAAACCGTTCTGATCTCTCGCGTCGGCGAGTACGCCGGACACGTCGTCAGCACGGCGCTGTTGGTCGCTGCGATACTCCTCATCTCCTTCGGGTACTTCCTGTGGACGCCCGTCGAGTACGCGACGGTCGAACTCCTCCTCGTGGGGGTTCTCTGGACCGTGCTCACCGTCGGCTTTGAGTTCGTCGTCGGGTACGCCGAGGGGACCCCGGTCTCGGTCACGCTCGGGCAGTACAACGTACTCGCGGGGCAGGTGTGGATCGCCGTCCCGATCACGCTGCTCGCCTCCCCGCTCCTGTTCGGGTGGCTCCTCTCACAGTGAGTGACGACGACGGAGCGCCCGCCGAATCAGGCGATCCGAACGATCGGGAAGAGATCCGCCAGACGAGCGCACCCACCTGAGCGGTCCATCGTTTCGCCCGGACTTATACGTCGGCGCCGACAACGAAGATCCATGACAATCGGACGCTCGACGGGGGGACGCCGATGACGGCACAGGCGCTCCACCCCCGCGTGCAGATCGTGTGGGCCCTCCGCGCGGTTCTCATCGCCGCGGTGGTGACGGTGCCGTTTGCGGGCGGCGCGTACCTCGGTCGGCTCCCGACGTGGGCGCCGGCGGTCGTCGGCGCGGTCGTACTGGTCCTCGGCGTCGCACACGCGGTCGCGCGCTACCGACGCTGGAGCTACGAGATCCGCGAGGACGCGCTGTACCTCGACCGCGGCGTCATCACGCAGGTCCGGACGACGGTGCCGCTGGTCCGCATCCAGCACGTCGACTCCCGGCGCGGTCCCGTCGAGCGCGGCGTGGGGCTCGCCTCCTGTGTGGTGTACACGGCCGGGTCTCGCGGCGCGGACGTCCGGATTCCGGGGCTCACGCCGTCCGGCGCGAGCGACCTCCGCGAGGAGTTGAAACGGCTCGCCATCCGCGCGGACGGGGAGGACGCGGTGTGAAACTCGCGCCCCAGTCGATCCCGTACCGCGCGCTACAGAAGGTGTCCGGGGTCGTCGTCGTCCTCTTTTTCGTCGTGAACAACAACCCGGCGTGGGGCGTCGCGGCCGCGACCGGGGTCGGCGCCGTGGTCCTCCTCGTCGCCGTCGGCTACGAGGTCGCGTACTACCAGCGGTTCGACTACGAACTGACCGACGATACGCTCGACATCTCGTCGGGGGTGATCTCGCGGCGCGAACGGGAGATCCCCTACCGCCGGATCCAGAACGTCGACGTGAGCCGAGGCGTGATCCAGCGAGCCATCGGCGTCGCCGCGGTGGATCTGGAGACCGCCGGCGGCTCCAGCACCGAGGGCTCCATCCGCTTCGTCACGCCCGACGAAGCGACCCGGCTCCAACGCGAGGTGCAGCGCCGCAAGTCGTCGAACCGGGGGCGGTCGGGCGGCGAGCGCGAGTCCGAGCCGGGAGCGGCGGTCGGCGCAGACGGCGAGGCCGGGGGTCAGTCCGGACATCGCGGCGACTTCGGATCGGACGAGGCCGGCCCCGACGAGGAGGAGCTGTTCGCCATCTCGCCGAGCGAGCTCGCGTTGGTCGGGGCGCTCTCGTTCGACGGTCGCCTCATCGGTCTCTTGGCGTTCCTGAGCTCCGGGTCGGTGCCGGTGCTCTCCAGTTTCGTTCCGGACGCCTCGGCCGTCGCGCTCACCGCGACCGCGATCGTCGGCGTCGGCGCGCTCTTCCTCGTCTCGTGGGTGCTCGGCGCCGCGGTCGCGTTCTCGAACTACTACGGGTTCCGACTCTCCCGCGCCGGCGACGAACTCCGGTACGAGCGCGGGCTGTTCCGCCGGTACAGCGGTTCGATCCCGACCGAGAAGGTGCAGGCGCTCCGGATCACCGACAACCCGGCGAAGCGGGCGCTCGGCTACGCCTCACTCTCCATCGAGACCGCGGGCTACGCCCCCGGACAGGGCGGTGAGCAGGGGAGCCAGGCGGCCGTCCCGCTCGCCACGACCGACCGGGTGTTCCGACTGGCGCGGGAGGTCGAGTCGTTCGGCGACCCGCAGTTCGACCGCCCGCCGAAGCGGATCCGGTGGCGGTACGCGTTTCGATACGCGATCCTCATCGGTGTCCTCGTCGGGGTCGCGTTCGGCGTGAACTGGTTTTTCGACGCCGGCGCGCCGTGGTACGCCCCGGTCGCGCTCCTGCTCGCCGTGCCGCCGGCCGCGCATTATAAATGGAAACACCGCGGCTACTGGCTCGGCGAGAACCACCTCCTCACGCGGAACGGGTTCTGGAGCCGTACCGTGACGGTCGTGCCCTACTATCGGATCCAGAACGTCATCGACACTCGGACCGTGTTCCAGCGTCGCTGGGACGTGGCGACCATCGTGGCGGACACCGCGGGCAGCAGTTCGATCGCCGGCAACGACGCCGCCGCGGTCGACTTCGCGACCGACGAGGCGGTCGACCTCCGCGAGACGCTCCGGGAGCGGCTCCGCGTCGCCGTCGCGGACCACCGCGCGGCACGGGACCCGTTCGAGTGGTTCGAGGGGGACGCCGACGCGGCAGACGAGGACGCCGAGGGAGCGAGCGAGTCGGGCGAGAGCGCGACCGCCGACTCTACACCCCCGGAACCGCCGGACGACGGCGTGATCCGTCCCAACTTCTCCGTAAGCGACCGCGACTACTCCGAGCCGGCCGAACTGGTGGATACGGGCGACTACGCGGTGGACCGGTACCCCTCGGACATCCACGATATCGACCAGCGCGAGGGCGATGCGGTCGCGGTCGAAGACGGCGCGACCGAAACCGAGGAAAGCGACGGTGACACGAGCGACGAGGAAGCGATCGACGAGGAAGCGCCTACCGGCGACACAACAGACGGCGACGCGAGCGACGACGAACCGTCTACCGACGATGCGACCGCCGAGAACAACGACGAACCGCGCTCCGGCTCGACCGGCAGCGAGACGTAGCCGCCCGCGCCGCCCGTGCTCCGCTACTCGTCGAGGAGCTGTTGGGCGATGGTGTTCCGCAGGACCTCGCTCGTCCCCTCGTAAATCTCCGAGAGCTTCGCGTCGCGGTAGAACCGCTCTGCGGGGAAGTCCTTCGTGTACCCGTAGCCGCCGTGAATCTGGATGCCCTCGTTGGCGACCTCACGCGATATCTCGGAGGCGTACAGCTTCGCCTGCGCGGCCTCCTTGATGTAGTCCTCGTCGCGCATCTTCAGGTCTGCGGCCTCGTGCATCAGCAGCTCGGCGGCGCGGGCCTTGGTGTCCATGTCCGCGAGCTTGTGCTGGATCGCTTGGAAGTCGGCGATGGCGTGATCGAACTGCTCGCGGTCCTGCGCGTACGACTTCGCCTCGTCGAGCGCGGCTCGCGCGATGCCGACCGAGCGCGCCGCGATGGTGATGCGGCCGCCGTTCAGGGTCTTCAGCGCCTGAACGAACCCCTCGCCCTCATCGCCGAGGCGACGCGCTTCGGGGATCCACATGTCGTCGAAGCGGAGTTCGGCCGTCGGACACCCCTTGTCGCCGAGCTTGTCCTCCGTCCCCTCCACGATGAACCCGTCGTCCTCCTCGGGGCGGACGACGAACGAGGAGATGCCCTTCCGGCCCGCGTCGGGGTCCGTCTTCGCGAACAGCGTAACCGTGTCGGCGACGGAGCCGTTGGAGATCCAGAGTTTGCTGCCGTCGATCAGGTAGCCGTCGCCGTCGCGCTCGGCGGTGGTCGACATGGCGGGCACGTCGGAGCCGGCCTCCGCCTCCGAGAGTGCGAACGCGCCGATGTCCTCGCCGGTGTTGAGCGCGGTGAGGTACGTCTCCTTTTGGGGCTCGTCGCCGAACTCGTACAGCATGTTCCCCGCGAGCGACGTGTGGGCGGCGACCACGGTCCCGAGGCCGCCGGAGCCGCGCGCGATCTCCGCGAGCCCGATGGCGTAGCTGTGGTAGTCGAGGCCGGCGCCCTCGTACTCGACGGGGAACGGCATCCCCATGAGCCCCAACTCCGCCATCTCGTCGATGAGGTCCGCGGGGAACTCGTCGGTTTTGTCGATGTCGGCGGCGCGCGGCACGACCTCCTCGTCGACGAACTCGGCCACCATGTCGCGGATCTGGCGCTGCTCTTCGGAGAGGGTAAAATCCATACCGAAGCGTTCGGGCACGACGACTTATCGGTTTCTACACGAATGTACACGGGGGCGGCGTTTCAGGGGCGCGTCGGTTCGAGGCCGGTCGTCTCCGCGCGGGACGCTGTGACCGCGGTGTGGTAGTGGCGACGATCTGAGGTGCGGGGCCGACTGTGGCTCTCGAACGCGTCACTCGTTCCACGAGGCTTTTTACGTCTTGTGCCGTAAGTGACGGTAACTGAATGAGCGGACGAGCATACGGTCCCGCTGAGCCAGACCTTTCGTGGTGTCACGAGGCGGTTCAGGGCGTTTCTCGGACCTTCGCGCTGACGGTCGACGTGCTAGAGGAGCCGATGGCCTCGCACATCTGTGTGGGATATCTTCTCTGTCGTGTCGCCGACACCGTCGAGGACGCCGGACACATCCCCCCTGAAGCGCAAAGCGACGTGCTGCGGACGTACCGACGCGCGATCGACCCCGACGCGGACCTCGATATCGGCGCGTTTCGCGAGGCGGTCGACGAGTGGCTCCCGGAGCCCGAAGCGCGCAACGACGACTGGGAGGTCGTCGCCGAGGCGCCGACCATCGTGGCCACGTTCGCGGAGTTCGACGACGAGGCGCAGGCGGCTATCGTCCCGCCCGTCTTGGAGATGGTCGACGGGATGGCGATGTTCGTCGACAGACACGCCACCGAGGGCGGGCTCCGGATCGACGACCGCGACGAGTTAGAGCAGTACTGCTACTACGCCGCCGGCACGGTCGGGAACCTCATCACGAACCTGCTCACCCGCGGCGACGTGGGCGAGGACCGGGCGCGACGGCTGCGCGACACCGCCGAGGAGTTCGGGCTCCTCCTCCAGCTCGTGAACGTCTCGAAGGACGTGTACGACGACTACACGGAGGAGAACAACGTCTACCTCCCCGCCGAGTGGCTCGCCGACGAGGGGGTCGAACAGGAGCAGGTCGTCCACCCGGAGAACCGCGAGTCGTCCGCCCGCGTCGTGGGGCGGACCGCCGAGTACGCCCGGTCGTTCCTCGACGACGCGCAGGCGTACTTGGAGACGATGCCGCTCTCGAACGGGAACACGATGGAGGCGTGGACCGTCCCGTACCTGCTCGCGGTCGGCACGCTCCGCGAACTCAGCTCTCGCCCGGAAGACGCCCTCACCGAGACCGGCGTGAAAATCTCGCGACAGGAGGTGTTCGCGGTGATGGCCGTCGCCGGGGACGCCGGTCGCGACTCTCTCGCCGAACTCCGGCAGACCATCTCCCGGACGCCGTTCCACCGAGCGGTCGAACCCGCGGACTGAGCCGAGTCGGTCTTTTAACTGAATTCGCTTCGTCGCGCAGTCACAGCCGTGAGCGCGCTCTCGTGACCGCCGGGACGCTGACGCCTATCGTCTCGGCGAGCGCCGCGGCCGCGCTCAACAGCCACTCGGCGCGTTCGACGCGCGAGTCCAAGTCGCCCGGCCCGATCCGGTACGACTCGACGAGCGTCTCGACGGTGGCGCCCTCGATCCACTCGTTGAGGATGCGCGCCGTCTTCACCGACTCTAACCACTCCTCGAAGTCGTCGGTCTCGTCCATCGCCGTGGTCAGCAGTCCCGCGTTCGCCCGTGCAAACCGGTACATCTCGGCGCGCTCGGCGTTGCCGAGGTAGGTGTCCTGCATGTCCGGCGTGTCACAGACCACCTCGAACGCGGTGAGCGTCGTCGCGTTCGGCATCGCCGCGGCCGTCCGGAGCCCGGAGACGATCCGCGACGCGGTCTCAGGTCTGACGTACTGCTTTGAGGTCGTCTTGCCGATGGGCGTGGCGGCGAGGCGGTACGAGTCGACGCCGCCGGTCTCGCGGCTCACCAAGTCGGCCGCCACGAGGTCGTCGACCGCGACGGCGACGGCGTCGGCCAGTCCGCCGGCGCCGGCCTCGCGGGCGTAGAAGGTCCCTTCGAACACGTCGAGGATCTCGGCCTCCGTCTCCGCGAAGCCGGTCGCGACCGCCGAGAGGACGTGCGTCCGCAGCGACGCCGGGTCGGCGAGCGTCGACTCGACCGCCTCCGGCTCGCCGTCGAGATATCGCTCCACGAGTTCGGCTCGCACGTCTTCGTTCCCGACGAGGGCGGCCTCGCCGTGGGGGTCTAGTCCCGGACGCCCGGCGCGCCCGCACATCTGGTGAACCTCGAGCGTCGGGAGCCACTCCATCGCCGACCCCGCGTACCGCTTCTGGTCGCGGACCACCACGCGTCGGGCCGGGACGTTGACTCCGGCCGCGAGCGTCGGCGTCGCACAGATGCAGGCGAGTTCGCGGTCGCGGAACGCCTCCTCAACGACCGCTCGGTGTCCCGCCCGGAGCCCGGCGTGGTGGAACGCCACCCCCGACCGGAGGCAGTCGGCGAGCTGTTGGCCCGTCGCGGTGCCGTCTACCCCGGCGGCCTCGTCTGCCGCGGCCGCGGCGGCGGACGCCACCCCGAGCCGCTCTGCGAGCCCGTCGGCCGCGAGCCGCTCCGCGAGCGCGACCGCCTCGGTCCGGGACCGGACGAACGCGAGACACTGGCCGCCCCGGTCGACCGCGTCGGCGACGAGGGCGGCCGTGACGTCGGTGTCGTCGGGGGGATCATCGGAAGAGTCGTCGCCGTCCGCTCCCGAGCCGCCAGCGGCCTCGCCGAGGTCGACGGAGAGGGTCGTCCCGTCGTCGAAGGACACGTCGCCGTCGACGGCGACCCCGGTTCGGAGGTCGACGGGGCGCCAGTCGGACTCCACCAGCGTCGCGTCCAGCCACTCGGCTATCGCCTCCGGGTTGTCGACGGTCGCCGACAGCGCGACGACCTGCAGGTCCGGGTTCCGACGACGGAGCGTCGACAGCGTCACTTCGAGAGTCGGGCCGCGCCGTTCCGCACCGAGGAGGTGGACCTCGTCGACGGCGACGCAGGCGAGGTCGTCGACCCACGCGGCGCCGTTGCGGATCGCGGAGTCGACCTTCTCGCTCGTCGCGACGACCACGTCGTTGCCCGCGAGCGACTCACCCGACGCGTCGAAATCGCCCGTCGAGATGGCGGCGTCGACGCCTGGGAGCGCCGCGAACGTCTCGTACTTCTCGCGGGCGAGCGCCCGGAGCGGGCAGACGTACAGTCCGGGCCCGTCGGCGGTCAGCAAGGCGAGTTCGGCGATGAACGTCTTGCCGGAGGCGGTCGGGATCGCCGCGACGACGTTCTCGCCCGCGCAGACGCCGGCGTCGACGGCGGCCGCCTGCGGCGGGTACAGGTCGCGGATCCCCCGCTCGGTGAAGTGGTCGACGAATCGCTCCGAGAGCGGGAGGTCACCTACGCGCATACGGTCGCGAGTTCGGGCGGACCGCACTTAAAAAGTCGCGCGCGGACGGTTACGCGTCGTCGGGGTCCGCGCCGTTGGCGTCGAGGTCCATGTCGATGTCGTGGTCCGTGTCGAAGTCCTGGAACAGCTTCTCGAAGTCGTCGTCTTCCTCGGTTACCGCCTCCAGCGACTCGTCGGCCTGCGACCTGATCTCGGCGATCCGGTCGGTGAGCCGCTGGTACTCCTCGTTGTCGGCGAGTTCGGTCGCGTTCTTTTCCGTCTCCAGCATGGCCTTCTTCGAGGTCAGCGAGAACAGCTCCTGCATCTCGGTGTCGTACTCCCCGCGGCGGAGTAGCCCCTCGACCGTCTCGCGGAGGGTGTCGCTGGTGACCGGCTTCACGAGGTAATCGTCGAAGCCCATGCTCAGAATGTCGAAGTCGGGTTCGACCGCCGTCACCATCGCAACGCGGCAGTCGAGGCCGCGCTCGCGGACGGCGGCGAGGACCTCGTCCCCGGAGAGGCCGGGCATACGCCGGTCTAGCAGGATCGCATCGACTGTATCTTCGGCAGCGTCGACCTCGTCGAGCGCCTCTTGCCCGCCGTACGCGGTCCGGACGCGGTACTCGTCGCCGAGCCACGCGGCGTACAGGTCGGCCAGGTCAGGTTCGTCCTCAACCACGAGGACCAGCGGCGGTAACTCACTCATGGATGACCGGAGCGACGACGTTTTCGCTCACAGGTATCGTCTCTTCGCGGAGTATATTAAAATACCTCTTCCGGGCCGCGCCGCCGGTGTCGAACACCGGCCGGCGCGGGCGATCACTCGCCCGGACTGTAGTTCGGCGCCTCGTCCGTGATCATCACGTCGTGCGGGTGGCTCTCGCTCTGCCCTGCGCTGGAGACGCGAACGAACTCGGCGCGCTCGTGGAGCTCCGGCACCGTCTCGGCGCCGACGTACCCCATCCCGGAGCAGACGCCGCCGGTGAGCTGGTGGAGTTCGGACGCGAGGCTGCCTTTATACGGGGTCGCCGCTTCGACGCCCTCGGGAACGAACTCCTCGTCTTCGTCCTCCTCTTTGAGGTAGCGGTCGCCGCCGCCCGACTTCATCGCGCCGACCGAGCCCATCCCGCGGTACTGTTTGTACTTTTTTCCCTGCATGGTGATGACCCGCCCCGGCGCCTCGTCGGTGCCGGCGAAGTACGAGCCGAGCATGACCGCGTTCGCGCCCGCGGCGAGCGCCTTGATGGCGTCACCGGAGTAGCGAATGCCGCCGTCCGCGATCACCGGAACGCCCGCCTCGGCGGCCACGTCGGCGACCTGCGAGACGGCCGTCATCTGCGGCATCCCCGCGCCGCTCACCACGCGGGTCGTACAGATCGAACCGGGGCCAATGCCCACCTTCAGCCCGTCGGCGAAGTCGACGGCGGCCTCGGCGGCCGCTCGGGTCCCGACGTTGCCGACGACGACGTCGGCGTCGACGGTCTCTTTGATCGCGCGCGCCGAGTCGAGGACGTTCAGGTTGTGGGCGTGTGCACAGTCGATGAAGATCACGTCGACGTTGGCCTCGTCGGCCGCGACGGCGCGCTCCTCCTCGAACGGGCCGACGGCGACGCCGGCGAGCAGGCGCCCGGCCTCGTCGCGGGCGGCGTTCTCGTGTTCGCGCCGCTGGAGGATGCCCTGCATCGTGACGAGCCCGACGAGCCCGTCATCCTCGTCGACGAGGGGGACGCGCTCGATCTTGTGGTCGTACATCAGCTCTAACGCCTCGCGGGCGTCGACGCCCTCCGGGGCCGTGATCACTTCGTCGGTCATGGCCTCGCGGACGGCGTCGTCCTCGCCGACCTCCAGGTACGGACGGATGTCGGTCCCCGAGATGATCCCCAAGACCGCGTCGTCGCCGTCGACGACCGGCGCGCCGGAGACGCCCTGACGCTCCATCCGCTCGTCGGCCTCGCGGACGGTGTCGTCAGGCGAGACGGTCACGACGTCTTCGCGGCGGATGACGAGCTCGTGCGCGCGCTTGACGCGCTCGACCTCGGCGGCGGTCTCCTCGATGGTCATGTTGCGGTGGAGGACGCCGAGACCGCCCTCGCGGGCCATCGCAATCGCGAGTTCGCTCTCCGTGACCGTGTCCATCGCCGCCGAGAGGACGGGGACGGTGAGTTCGACGTTCTTCGAGACGCGCGAGGAGAGGTCCGCGTCGTCGGGCTCGACGCGGCTCTCTTTGGGTTTTAACAGTACGTCGTCGAACGTCAGCGCTTCCGGGACATCGAGTTTGGCCGAGAATCGATCGGAGTCTGTCGCCATATAAATCGTCGTGAGTGGCCGATGAAAAGCGTTGCGAGTCAGCACGGACGTGTACGTCGTTGTCACCCGTACCCACTCGATGTACACTAACGTGGATCGGTAGTTGGAGGTAGACCGAACGGACGCAGAGAGATCGGTAGCACCACGCAACATGTGGCGGTGAGACGGTGGCGTTCGACCGGGAGCCGCGCCAGTCGCCGGCTCCGACGTGAGAGTTGATGACTGGGCGATGCCGTGAGGGTTGGCGACCGGGCGGCGTCGTAAGAGTTGACGACCGGACGGCAATCGGTCGTCCGAACGGGCGTGTTCCTGAAGATCCTCAGTTCTGTCGCGGTTCACTCGGCGTTTCGACGGCGAGACACCGACATTGCCGACAAATCTCTCGTTCCGTGCGGGCACGTCTCACACAACCTTTAACGCGACCGAAACAGATATATCATATATGGACTCCGACAGTCCCGTGAACGCGCGTATCGCCGGCCAGCCGACGCTCCGTCTCGGCGCCCGCTTTACAGCCGGCAATTCGCGCAAACGCTTTACATGGGCTCGTCGGGCCGCTCGCGGATTCGACTCCGTACGCCGGGCCCTCGGCTATCGCGGGTCGCCCGCTTCCTACCGTGTACCCGTCGGTCAGGGGCATCGTCCCTGAATGAGCGTCTCTCGCCATCCGGTCGCCCTGCGGCTGGAACAGCGCGTGGGCAGCGCGACGAAGCTGCTCGCGACGGTGATGGTGTTGCCGCTCGTCGACGGCATCTTCCCCGCGTTAGTGGTCGCCGGCGTCCTGACGACCGCGACGGGCGTCGTCGAGACCGGTATTCTCATCTTCGGCGGCTCGGCGACGGCGGCGGTGATCCTCGCGGAGATGGACGGCAGCCGCCGGGAGATGGTCGGCTCGGTCCTGCTTATCGGCGCGATCATCATCCCGCTCGCCGCGGTCGAGGCCGCCTTCGCGCCCACGTTCAAGGAGTTCCTGAACCTCCCGGTCTTCGAGCGATTCGCCGGGCTGGTGATCCTCACTATCGCCGCCAAGACGGCGAGTTCGGAGATCGGCGAGTTCCTGCCGAGCCCCGGCGTCATCATCTCGCTGGGGCTCGTCGCGAGCTTCCAGCCGGCCGGGTTCCAGATCAGGATGTCGCCGGAGTACGTGGTTAACGGCGCCGCCGCGGCCGGCGTCGGCGTCGCGTTCGCGCTGTCGATCGCGTTGCTCTCGCCGCACCTCCGCGGCCGGGTCGACATCGACCGGTTCCGGTTCGGCTCGGCGGTCGCGCTCGGCGTGCTCGCGCTGCCGATCCTGCTCGGCCCCTTCGATCTCATGCAGACCGAAGCGCCCATCGCGCTCGCGGTCCTCGCCGTGACGACCCTGTTCGCCTACGACCCGAACGCCGGGGCGGAGGAGGACGCCGCCGACGAGGACGGCGACGACCCCGACGACGCCGGCATGACGGCCGACGAAGCGGCCGACGACGGTGACCGCGCCGACGACGGCGACCGGGGTGACGACGACGCGGACGCGATCGAGCCGCCGCTCGACGCCCCGACCGCGCCGGGAGCGATCGTCGACGACGACGTGGCGGTGATCGCCGGCGGCGACCCGTCCGACTCCGACGACATCGACGACACGGACCCGTTCGCGGACGACGACTCCAGAGCGCCGTGGCTGTAAGGGGTGTCGTCCGGTCGCTCGACTGACCCCCGTACCGCGTGTCGCCGGTGTTTTGGTACTCGGTGCAGTACAACGGGTATGTCTAACCGCGTCGTGCAAGGGCGAATGGTGACCCCCGAGAAGCTCGCCGAACTGATCGAGGGCGAGCAGGTCCTCGAAGCCGAATCCATCGCGGACGCCGACCGCGACTGTCCCGAGTGTGGCGGCGACGTCATCTCCGTCGGCTACATGCCGGGCGTGACCGAGTTCGTCACCGGGTACAAGTGCCAAGACTGCGATTGGAGCGCCGACGACCGAGACGACTGAGCCCGTCGCCGCACGAGCGGGCCGCCGTTCCGTCGCCCGATCGCCTGCGATCGAAACCCCTTTATCCGCGTTTCGGCAAGCAGTTGATGCGAGATCACGCGGGGCTGTGGCCAAGCCAGGCATGGCGACTGACTCCAGAGGCTTGCGCCCGGGACGACACTCCAGACTGATATACCGAGCGGCCGACTGATCATCGGTCGCGTTGACGACCCTCTGGAGTTCCGAGGCGCACCGGGGATATCAGTCGATCGGGGGTTCAAATCCCTCCGGCCCCACTATCTTGTTCCGCGACCGCTGAGCGTGCCGAACAGAGGTGTCTCAGCGGACAATATATAAGCCGGTCCGGATCTGTATACTGTGACCACCCGGTCGGAGCGACACACGAAGCGACCAGCGCGGGCGGAGTTGCTCGAAAAAGCGGTCCCGACGACTACAGCACGTCGCCGATCCGCACCGGTTCGCCGTCGAGATCCGGCTCCTCGGCGACGATCTGTAACACCTCGTGGTCGGTCACGTCGCGGTACCGCTTGCCGGTCGCCTCTTCGATCAGGTCCTTTTCGAGTTCGAACTCGGTGCCCTCGTAGACGACGTCGACGCCGTCGTCGGTAAACGTCAGCTCTGTACTCATAGCCGCCGATACGCTGTGGCCGGGTAAAAGGAGCGTGACACGGCTCGGGCCGACTGCGAGCCGGCGTGCGCGGGTTCGGCGGGGCGGTTACTCGTCGTCTTCGTCGTCTTTCATCTCGGAGAGTCGCCCGACGAGATCGTCGGTCGACGCCCCGCCCTCGATGGTGACCTCGCCGTCGTGGTCGTTCTCGTGAACGTTCACGGCCGCGTCATCGTCTGTGTCTACGTCCTGGTCCTGCTGTTCGCTCTCATCGTACGATCCAAATCCCATACGTGACCCTTCGGAGCCGGGTTGATAAGGGTAGTGACCCCGCGGCCGTTCGGCAACGAATTGCACGCATACGGCGGTGCAGGTGGCCGCGCGCCAGCTCGGAGAGCGGTCGACGCCGTCCGACGCCCGTCCGACGACCCCACACGGTTTATACGGGCGGAGGGAGTTCTCTCGGTGTGTCGCTGAGCGGAGGCGGTCCGATAGAGGAGCTCGCCGTCCCGTCCGGGACGACCGTCGAAGAGCACGACCTCGTCACCGACGGCGACGTGCTCGTCGGCAGCCAGTCGACGGTGGAGTTCGGGCTCCGCGGCCGAAACGTCGCGCTCGGCGAGCGCGTGCGCGTCGAAAACGACATCGAGGCCGAGGGCGACTGCCGGCTCGACACGTGGTGTTCTGTCGACGGCAACGTCTTAGTCGGCGAGGACGCGTACCTCGGCGAGCGGGTGACCGTCACGGGACGGCTGATGGTCTCCGGTGACCTCGACATCGGGGACGACGTGACGATCGAAGAGGGGTTTGAGGCGAACGGCTGGATCGTCATCCGGAACCCCGTGCCGACGCTCGTCTTCTACTTCATCGTCCTCTCGCAGCTGTTGCGACTCGGCGAGACCGACGCAGCCGACGAACTCGCGACCGCGCTCGCCGACGGCGACGACGTTCGCGACCCCCTGTTGATCCCCCGAAGCGCCGAGATATCCGACGACGCGTGGCGCGTCTCGACGCCGGCGACGGTCGGCGACGACTGCCGGCTTCACGGGAACCTCCGCGCGGAGTCGATCCGCGTCGGCGAGCGCGACGAGGTGTTCGGGTCGCTGCGCGCCCGCGAGGGCATCGAAGTCGGCGCAGAGACGACGATCCACGGCGACGTGACCACTCGCGGGGGGACCGTCACGATCGGGGCCGGCGCTCGGATCCGCGGCGACGTGTCTGCCGGCGACCTCGTGATTCACGACGGCGCCGAAATCGACGGCACGCTCCGCGCTCGCGGCGAGATGAAACTCGTCCAGCAGACCGGCTCGGACGCGGACGCCGACAGCGCAGATGCGGGTGACGAGGACGCCGACTCCGCGGCCCCCGCCGAGACCGACGCAGAGGAGGCGGCGGAAGCGGACTCCGGCGCCGAGGAGGCGCCTAGCGAGTCGGGTGATGAGGAGCCGGAAGATGAAGAATTAGCGGACGAAGAGTCGGCGAACGAGGAGCCGGCAGACGAGAAGTCGACGGACGAGAAGTCGGCGGACGAGAAATCGGCGGACGAGAAGTCGGCGGTCGAAGAGTCCAACACCGACGCGGAAGCGACGTAGCGGGCGGATTCGACAGGCGGCCTTTTAAACTCAGTTCGACCGCGTCTCGGCGCCGCCGGCGACGAACACGTCGTCGTGAAGCGTCGCGGTGATGGTGTCGGCGAGCGTCCGCAAGTTCTCCGTGTCCTCGCGGTTGTACGACACCAGGGTGTCGAGCGCGTCGTCGTCGCCGCGCTCGTACTCGCGCCAGAGGCGGACCGCGTCTCTCCCGGAGAGGTCCGGACGGTCGCGGTCGATCCCGATCTGGGACTCGATCGGTTTGAGACCGCCGGAGAGGCCGACCCGCTTACACGGGTACATCAGATCGAGGTGCGGCGTGTCGATATCGATTCCGAACGAGGTTTCGAGGAAGGGCACGTCGAACCGCGCGCCGTTGAACGTCGCGAGCAGGCTGGCGTCGGCGAACTGCGCGCGGAGTCGGTCGGCGGTGAGGTCCTCGCCGGCGACGAGCGTCGTCGTCTCGCCGTCCCGGTGGAAGCTCGCGGTCGTCACCCGATCGCGATGCTCGTCGAGGCCGGTCGTCTCGATGTCGAAAAAGCAGGTGTCCGCACGGAAGTTCTCGTAGAGCCGCCAGCGCTCCCCGCTGGGGAACGCGCGGTCGAAGTAGGCGGAATCGCCGTCGTCGAGGTGCGTCAGCGCCTCGGCGATGAACGACTCGATCCGGTCTGCGGTCGTCGACCCGACGCCCGCCACGTCGACCGCGGGGTCGAACGACTCCCACGTGGTGGCCCCCGCACGCCACAGGCGGCGCTCCGTCGTCTCGCCGACCCCTTCGACCGGGATGAAGCTGTTCTCGATGCGCATACCAGACCCCGGCGACGCGCGGGCAAAAACCCGACGGGACGGCGGGACGGGAGGCGACCGCGATTTAAATATCGGCGGCGCCTACGCTCGGTATCAATGTGCGGTCGCTACACGCTCTTCGCTTCCGCCGCGGACCTCGAAGCGCGGTTCGGTGCCGACTTCGGAGGGGTCGATCCGAGTTACAACTGCGCGCCCGGCCAGTCGCTGCCGGTGATCACCGACGAGACGCCCGACCGCGCGACGCGAATGGAGTGGGGACTCACCCCGTCGTGGGCCGACGAGTCGTTCGGCCTGATCAACGCCCGCGCGGAGACGGTCCGGGAGAAGCGCAGCTTCGCCGACGCCTTCGAGCGCCGGCGGTGTCTCGTCCCCGCGGACGGCTTCTACGAGTGGGTCGACGAGGGCGGCGCGGAGAAGACGCCCTACCGGGTCGCGTTCGGTGACGACCGCCCGTTCGCGATGGCGGGACTCTACGAGCGCTGGGAGCCCCCGGAGCCGGAGACGACGCAGACGGGGCTCGGCGCGTTCGGCGGCGGGGGCGACGCGGAACCCGAACCCGACGACGGGCCCGTCGAGACGTTCACCGTCGTTACGACCGAGCCGAACGAGGTGGTCGCCGACCTCCACCACCGGATGGCGGTGATCTTGGAGCCGGACGAAGAGGAGACGTGGCTCCGGGGCGACCCCGACGCCGCCGCCGACCTGCTCGACCCGTATCCGGCGACCGACCTGACGGCGCATCCGGTCTCGACGCGCGTGAACTCCCCCGCCGTCGACGCGCCCGAACTGATCGAGCCGGTCGGCTGACTCGCCGTCCGAGTGCAACCCGCCGTCCGGATGCGACCCGACCCCCTCAGCCGGCCAGCGCGATGTCCATGTACAGCATGATGATCGTCCCGGCCATGAGGCCGAGCGTCGCCGTGCGTTCGTATCCGCTCCGGTGCGTCTCGGGGATGATCTCGTCCGAGATGACGAACAGCATCGCCCCCGCGGCGAACCCCATCGCGTACGGCAACAGCGGTTCGATCGTCGCCACGGCCACGGCCCCGAGCACCGCGAGCGGTATCTCGACGACCCCGGCTCGGAGCCCGGCGAGGACGGCGTAGCGCCGGCGCGCGAGGCCCGCGTTTATCGCCGCCACGGAGACGGCGAGCCCCTCGGGGACGTTCTGGAGGCCGATCGCGAGCATCAACGACAGCGCGCTCCCGAGCCGCGCCGGGTCGCCGGCGGCCGCGCCGAATCCGACGCCGACCGCCAGCCCCTCGGGCATGTTGTGGAGCGTGATGGCGAGGATAAACAGGATGACGCCGGCCAGTCGCTCGTCGGAGACCGGCAGCGTCTCCGATTGGCCCGCCGCGTCGGGTCGGCGCTTCCCCGTCAACAGGTAGTGCGCGTGCGGGACCAGCGCGTCCGCGCGGTCGAGGAAGAGCGCGCCGAGCGCGACGCCGACGAGCGTCGGGATCGGATTGCCCCCGGAGTACTCCTCGATACCGGGGATGATCAGGCTCGTGAACGCGGCGGCGAGCATCACGCCGGCCGCGAAGCCGAGCAGGCCGTTGAGCGCGCGCTTCGACGGGTTCCGCCAGACCAACACGAGCGACGCGCCGACGAGGTTTAATACGGCGATGACGGTGCCCCCGACGAACGCCTGTGCTACCGGAGACGACCCGGCGACGCGAACGAACGCCTCGGAGAGTGCGACCGCCATCGTTTCCGAACAGAACGAAGCGGACTGACAAATACGCACCGGAGGCGGGCGTCCGGGCCGGCTCAGGGAGCGACGAGGTCGACGACCGTCTCGTCGTCGACGACCACGTTGTACGCGCCCTCGTCGTCGTTCCAGAGGACGAGCCCGTTCTCCACGAACACGACCGCGCCGTAGTCCGCCCGCCCGAGGTCGTCGTTGAGGACGGTTTCGCGGGTACAGACGAGGTAGTGGTCGACCGTCTGCGAACCGTCACCGACGAGGTACAGCGCGTTGTCGCCGTCGCTGAGGTCGTGGCTCAACTTCACGGCGAGGTAGTTCACTCGGTCGGTGACGTGTGACTCGGAGTCGGCCATCCGCGCGCAGCGGTCGGCACTCGCCTGCACGTCCACCCGCCGTTTGCCGTCCGTCCGGAGGATGGCGTACGCGAACTGGACGTCGACGTTGCGGAACTCACCCGGTTCGTCGGCCGCGCCGCGCGTCGCGGCCTCGTCGAGTCGGCGCTGGAACGGGGGCGTGTCGAGATCCGACGCCACGTCGAACGACCACCCGCCGTCGGAGGGGGTCGCGTCCGGCCAGAGGCGGAGCGTGGGCGAGTACGTCTCGACGCCGGACGCGGGGGTCGCGACCGCGCGCTCGACCTCCCGGAGCCCCATGGCGGTGTTGCGGTCCGCCGGCGCGAACGCCGCGACGCTCCCGTCGTCCGCGAGCCGGTCCACGGCGGCCTCGACGACCGCGGCGGGGTCGTCCAGCTCGGAGAGGACGTTCCCGAAGACGACCAGATCGAAGGGGCCGTCCGGCGCGTCGGCGCGGTCGGCGTCGGCCTCGGCCGGCTCCCCGACGCCCAAGAACGACTCCGCCGTCGTCTCGTGGATCGTCTGCCGGAAGTTCCGATCCGTCTCGTCGAGCAGGCGGTCGAGGACGTCGGCGGCCGCGCTCGGCTCAACGGCGTGGTAGTCGACCACCGCGTCGTCCGGGAGGTAGTCGGCGAGTCCCAAGGCGGGCCCGCCGACGCCCGCGCCCACGTCGAGGACGCGGAGCGTCCGGTCGAGCAGCCCGTTCTCCGTCAGGTCGTCGAGGACGTAGCCGATCGTCGCGTAGTAGGCCGGGAGGTGGTAGATCGCGTAGCCGAGCGCGGCGACCCGGTCGTACGCCACGTCGTTCCCGTAGAGGTAGTCGTCTTTGAAGCGGCGCACGGCCTCGCGCAGTTCGTCGCCGGACTCCCCGCGGTGCCAGTTGGCGCCGAACTCCCGGACCAACAGATCCTCCAGCGCGAACGTGTAGCGTTCGGGGAGCGCCGTCGGCGCCCAACCGGGCGACTGGACGGGGGCCTCGGAGACCGGCTCGAAGGCGCCGTCCGCGCGCTCGCGGAGCCGGAGGTCGAACGCCTCCTCGCGGAGCGTCTCGCGGACGACCGCGGGATGGGCGCCCCCCTCGATATACTCCGCGATCTCTTCGGGGTCGATCGGTCTGACGTTGCGCAGGTAGTTGGCGTTGTTCCGGACGGCGTCTCTGTCTATCATGGAAGTTCCGGCGTCGGTCGGGTCAGTCGTCGGCTCACTCGTGTCGCTCCCGCCCCTCGCGGTCGCCGCGAGCGCGCTCGTAGAGGGCGGCGAACGCCTCGGGGTCGGCGTCGGCTATCTCGCCGGCCGCGGCGGCCACGTCGTCGGCGCCGTCGAAGGCGCGCTGGATCTCGGCGTACACCGCGGGCGACCCCTCGGTGACGGTGTCCGCGACCTCGTCGAGCGCGGCCGAGACGGGGGTGTGAAATTCGTCGCGCACCGCCTCGCCCGCCAGTCGCCACGCGAGGACGGCCGCGTGCGCGCCGGCTTGGACCGTCTCCATCGCTTCGTCGTGTTCCGCGGGCGTCGTCTCGAACACGTCGTTGCCGCCGGCCTCGATGGCGGCGCCGATTCCATCGATGAGCGGGCCGCCGGCGTCGACCACGGCGGCGACGTTGCCGGGGACGCGCGGCGGCGCGAAGAGGGGATGGTAGCTCGCGCGCTCGCAGTCGGGCGCGTGGTCGCGCATCGCCGCGACCGCGTCGGTCATCTCGCCGGAGACGTCGAATATCGCCCGCTCGGCGCGGGGCGCGTACGCGGCGACCGCGTCGGGGACCGCGGACATCGGCACCGCGAGACACACGGCGTCGTGCGTCGTCTCGGCGTCGACGCCAACGGTCTCGGCGTCGCGCCCGGCGGCCGCGTCCGCGGCGACGGCCGGGTCGCTGTCGGCGAAGGCGACGGTCGCGTCGAGGGGCGAGTCGGCGGCCGACACGGTGTCGGCGATCCAGCGACCGATCTCGCCGGCGCCCACCACGAGGATGTCCATCTGTCGTCCGTACCGAAGAGACGCGCGCCTTAAAAGGGCTCGACTCGGGCGGGTCGCGGAGGGCGTTCGGCTCGCAGGGGCCGCGGCTCGCCGTCACTCCGAGGGCGACTGCCCGCCGGTCCGCGTGTGGCCGCGGAGGCCGTCGCCCGGTGCGATCGCGCGCACGGCCGGGAACAGGGCCACCGCGATGAGGAGTTCGAGCGCGCCGACCGCGAGGAACGCGGCGGTGTAGCCGAACAGTTCGGTGACGCTCCCGCCGATCAGGAAGCCGGTGAGGAAGCCGAGCGAGCCGAACACGTTGAACAGTCCCATCGCCGCGCCGCGGGCCTCCGGCTCGACTAAGTCCGTGACGAGCGCCATCGTCGCGGGCGCCATCAGCGCGCCGCAGACCCCGACGAGCACCATGAGCCCGGCCGCGATCGGGTACGTCGGGGCCACGCCGACGCCAATGGTGACGACCCCGTACGCGACCGAGCCGACGACGACGGGGCGGAGCCGGCCGATCCGGTCCGAAAGCGACCCGAAGGGGGCCTGCAACAGCGCGAAGGGGACGAAAAAGAGCGCGAGCGTCCCTCCCGCGGCCGCCGCCGAGAGCCCGAACGTCTCGGGGTCCTGGAAGTAGTAGACGCCGACCAAGGCGAAGAAACCGGCCGTGAGCCGGTCGACGAAGCCGAACGCGAGGGGTACGAAGAGGCCGGGGGTCGTCCGGGTCCGAGCGATCACGTCGCGCAGTCCGACATCGGTGGCCGGGGTGTCCGGGGTGTTGGCGGGGGCATCGTCGTCGGTGCCGGCGCTCCCCCCGTCCCGCGCGCTCGACCGATCGGCGACAAGTCGGTCGTCGACCGTCCCCGCGAGCCCCGCCGCCCCCGCCAACACCGCGGCGCCGGCGTAGAGCGGGTAGACCGCGTTCGCGTCCGCGAGCGCGCCGCCGACCACGGAGCCGACCGCCGCACCCAGCCCGATAGCGACGCCGGCGGTACCCATGTTGCGCCCGTTACCGCCGCCCAGGTCCATCAGCGAGGTGATCGCGAGCGAGAAGGCGCCGATGGTGAGCGCGCCGCCGACGACCCGGACCGCGAGCGCCGCCCGGAAGCCGACCCCCACCTCGGGGAGCACGGCCAACACGAGGTAGGAGGCGGCCCCGCCGACCGCGCCGGCGACGATGAGGGGCGACCGGCGACCGAGCGCGTCGCTGGCGGCGCCCCAGACGACCGCGAAGGCGACGAACGCGCCGAACTCCGCGACGAGGAACCACATCCCGGCGTCGATCCCGCCGGGGGCGCCGAGCGCGACCACGAGCGCCGGCACGCCCGGGTACAGGAGGACCTGCGAGATCAACACGGCGAGGACGACGGCGCCGAGTCGGCGTCGCTCCCCGTGATCGTCGGCAGTCATCACCGGAGGAGACGCGCCGAGCGGGCAAAAGACCGGCGCTCGGGCGGGGACCGCGAGCGAGCCGCCGTCGGTTATTTATAAGGCGTCGTCGATCGCCGCCGCGACCGTCTCGGCTCTGTAGTCGGCGACCGCCTCGCCGTTCACGAAGATTGTCGGCGTCCCGGAGACGCCCATCGCCTCGCCCTCGCTTCGATCGTCCATCGACGCCTCCTCGTAGGCCGCAAACTGGGCGTCGGCGATGGCGAGACAGGGATCCGCGCCGGCCGCTTCGGCGGCGTCGCCGATCGCCGCCCCGCTGTAGTTCCCCTGCGACTCGTAGGCCGCCGAGGCGAACTCGAAGAACGCCGCGGAGCCCTGACGGGCCCCGACGCCGCGGGCCGCGCTGGCGACGGGGACCGCCCACGCCTCGTTGACGGGAATCGGGAAGTCCCAGTGTTCGTATCGGATCTGGCCGGTGGCGACGTACTCGTCGCGGATCGTCGGAAAGTGGTCCAGTTTATACGTGGCGCAGTGACCGCAGGTGAAGTCCTCGAACGCCTTGACGACGACGTCGGCGTTCGCGTCGCCGAGCGTCGGCCGGAACTCGAGGTCCGGGCTCGACGGCTCGGAGAGGGAACAGTCGTACGACCCCGTGTCGAGTTCGTTTCCGCCGCTTCCGGCGCTCCCGCCGCCGAGACAGCCCGCCGCGCCGACGACGCCGACCGACGCCGCGCCCGCGAGGAGTGACCGTCGCGTGTGGTTCATACACCGATTGGGGCCGGTGCGCACTTAACGACACCGCGACGGGGACGGCAGCCCGCGTCCGAACGCTTTTGCCGCCGCCTCGCGACCCTGAGGTATGAGCGACTGGGACCTCGACTTACGCGACGCCGAAGAGCAGATGGACGAGGCGTTCGCGGCCGCCGGCGACGTCGTGCTCGGCGTCCTCGACGGGACGACCGACCCAGACGAGTGGGTTCGCAGCGTCGACTACGGTAACACCCTCGTGTTGTCCATCGACGGCGACCTCAACGAACTCGCCGCGGGCTTCGCGCGCGACGTGAAAGACATGGGCGGCGAGTTGATGCACTTCCGCGGGTTCCTCGTCGTCACCCCGCCGGGCGTCTCGATAGACACCGACCGGCTGAGCGAGTAGCGCGCCCTCTCTCGCGGTCGGGGTCGGACTTGGGAAACCAACAGACCGTTTATCGGCGTTGACAGGAGCGCAAGAAGTATGACACCGGGGTGAGACGGAGGTGATATGAAAGCCGTTGTACTCGCGGGTGGCTACGCGACCAGGCTCTGGCCGATCACCGAAACCCGGCCGAAGATGTTCCTCCCGGTCGGCGAAAACACCGTCATCGACGAGATATTCGAGGATCTGGAGGCCGACGACCGCGTCGACGAGGTGTTCGTCTCGACGAACGAGCGCTTCGCCGACACGTTCGACGAGTACCTCGCCGACAGTCCGTTCGAAAAGCCCACCCTCTCGGTCGAAGAGACCGTCGAGGAAGACGAGAAGTTCGGCGTCGTCGGGGCGCTGGCACAGCTCGTCGACCGCGAAGGGGTCGACGACGACCTGATCGTCGTGGCCGGCGACAACATGATCAGCTTCGATCTGGGCGAGTTCGCCGACTTCTTCGAATCGAAGGGGACCCCGACGCTGGCCGCCTACGACGTCGAGGACCGCGAGCGCGCCAAGTCGTACGGGCTCGTCGAACTCGACGGCGACGAGGTCGTGAACTTCCAGGAGAAGCCCGACGACCCGAAGAGCACGCTCGTCTCTATCGCGTGTTACGCCTTCCCCGCGGAGACGCTGCCCGACCTCGGGACCTACCTCGAAGACGGCAACAACCCGGACGAGCCGGGCTGGTTCCTGCAGTGGCTCCAACAGCGCGGCGGCGTCCACGCGTACACCTTCGACGGCGCGTGGTTCGACATCGGGACCGCCGACAGCTACCTCGACGCGGTCGAGTACGCGCTTGAGGGCGGCACGCTCGTCGCCGACGACGCCACCGTCGAGAACAGCGACCTCGGCGACGTGGTTCACGTGATGTCGGGCGCGACGATCACCGACTCGGCGCTCGAACGCGCGGTCGTCTTCCCCGACGCGACGATCGCCGACTCGACCGTTCGCAACTCCGTCGTCGACGAGGGAGCCACGCTGGAGGACGTGGACCTGTCCGGCGCGCTGATCGGCTCGTACACCTCGATCACGACCGGCGACGACTTTTAAATCACGAGCGTCGCGGCCGACCGGACGGCGGCGTTCCGCGGGCATCGCTCGCGGCTGTCGCTTCCTTTTCGCCGTGTTCGAAGCGTGCTACTCGTCAACCGAGCCGCCGGCTTGGCGGTGCGTGTGATGAAAACAGTCGAAGGCCGCGCCGGCGCTCGTGCCGACCGGGTGGAAACACACCCGTCGGTACCGCTCGTTGTCGATCAGGTTGACCATGAACCCGCCGGCGTGCCGCGAGACCGACGCGTACGGGGCGCCACAGGCGGGACAGTTCTCCGGGGGGTCGTCGGGGACGTGCATGGTCGGCGTCGGCGGTGACAGCGTTAAGGGCTGAGACGTAAAAACCGCTCCGCCGGTCAGATGAGCGTCTCGCTCTCGCCGCCGAGTTACGACCCGTTGGTGCTCTCGCCGCCGCCCTCGACGCCGAGCGCGTCGAACAGCTTCCGCCGGACGGCCTCCTCCGTGAGGTGGAGGAGGGTGTCGCGGTTGTCGCCGCTCGACTCGATGCCGGTGAAGATGCCGAGCGGTATCGAGAGCGACCCCTGCGTCGAGTGCCCGGCGGCGTCGCCCATCTCGGAGAACGCCTCGTCTAAGACGTTCCCGATGTTGAGCCGGATGTCCTTCGAGCGCGCCGCGAGGTAGATGGTGTCGTCGGCGATGCCGAGCACGGCCGTCGTCGTGATCCCCTCCAAGTTGAGCAGGTGTTGGGCCGCCTGCGCGAGCGCCTCGCGGTCCCGGATGAAGCCGGCCGTCGAAAAGAGGTGGCTCCCCTGCACCTCGCGGTTCTGGATCGCCTCTGCGAGCACGTCGAGCGTCTCCGGGCTCATCGACGGCGACTCCACCTGTTCGAGCGTGTCGTGGTTCGCGAACGGGTGGAGGTAGGCGGCCGCCGTCAGGTCCGCGGGCGTGGTGTCGCGTTTGAAATCGAGCGTCTCGGCGCGGATCCCGTAGAGGAGGGCGGTCGCAACCGCCTCCGTCGGCGACTGGTCGAACTCCTGGAGGTACTTCGTGAGGATCGTCGACGTCGACGAGACGTTCGTCCGGACGTCGACGAACCGGGCGTCGAAGGGGACCTCGGCTTCGAGGTGGTCGAGGTAGATGTCGATGTCCACGTCGAAATCGAAGCCGTCCTCGGCGGACTTCGCGAGGTCGACCGCCGCTATCGTCCCGTACTCCGCGAGGTTGGGGGCGTCCTCGCGCGCGACGAGATCGATCCCGAGGAGGTTGACGAACGCCCGGTTCTCTTGGTGGCCCACGTCGCCGGTGTAGAGGATGTCGGCGTCGACGCCGAACGCGTCGGCGATGGCCTGGAGCGCGGTCGCCGACGCGATGGAGTCCGGCTCCGGGTTGTCGTGGGTCAGGATGGCCATGCGGCCGTCGGCGCCCTCGATGATCTCAGCGAGCTGGCGCGCCATGTACTCCAGCTCGCCGGTCTCTAACGACTGGAGGGCGCTGTCGGCGATCACCGTCGAGGGGTTGATCACCACGTCGGCGCCGCGTTCGCGCAGCTCGTCTTCGCTGACGGGGTCGGAGGCGCGGACGACGACGTAGTGGTCGCCGCCGGTGTCGCGGACCGCCGAGACGGCCGCCTTGTTGGCCTCGACGTCGCTCGCGAGGATCAACACGATGTCGCGGTCGTCGAGTTCCTCGACCACGTCAGGGTCGGAGACGTCCTGGACGCGGGCGTTGAGGTCCTGGTCGCGGAGCGCCTCGACGCGACTCTCGTCGCGGTCGAGGATGAGCACGTCCTTGCCGCGACCGGTCAGGTCCTCCGCGACGGCGTGGCCCACGCTCCCACAGCCGAGGATCGCGTATCGCGTTCGCGCCGATCCGGATGCCCCACTCATTGGCTGTGATTTCCGGGGGACGACACTTAACGAGTGCGCTCTGTACGCGAGACGGCGACTGCGGGCGGCCGCCGCCCGCCGTCGAATGAAAAGGCCTTTTACGTCGACAGGGGTACGTTTCGATGAGGGCCGGTAGCTCAGTTAGGGAGAGCGACGGACTCTTAATCCGTCGGTCGCGTGTTCAAATCGCGCCCGGCCCGTGTTCCGAACCGCAGAGCGACAGCGATGCGGTGACGGAACCGGACGGAAGCGATTTGAAGTGGAATTGATGCCCTGTTCGACGAGAACGGCGAACTCCGTCTCTGGCAAGGCAGCGACCGCGTCTACGACCACATCGACCGAGTCTGACCGGAATCTGTACCGATGTCTCCGGCTCTGTTGACCCCCTCTTTCGCAGATAGTCTAGCAAGGCCTTGCTGAATACACCGTCCGAGTGTCTCACGAGTCAAACGAACAGAGGCCATCAGGAGGGTTGTCGTAATCACACGCTCGGCGGGAACCGAAGTCGAGGCGTTCTTCCTCCCAGAGTGTCCCCTCAGCGATCGCGATCGAACAGTCGCCACCGTCCGTGTCGTACCCTTGGAACGACTCGGTGACCCAGTCGCTATTATTGATCTGAACGGCGACTTCGTATCGCCCATGGGTACTCCCCCAGTCGCACTCCGGAATCGCGCTCTCGACGACGGCCCCGTCCTGTCCGGCGACATCGTGTGTCGAACGGTGAACGTTCGTTCCGTCGCGTCTCACCCGAATCGCAATCTGGTGAGCGTCCTCGGTGGAGTTGTGGACTGCGACGTAGCCCAGTTGGAACGACTCGTGTTAAGCCCCCCGCGAGACTATCTAGACACCCGGACGCCGAGGCGGCCCCACCGGTAGCGAGCGAGGCGAGGAGGGCACGACGATTCATACGGCGATTTCTGTCCTTCGCAAAAAGTATCTTGCCACACCCGTCTCGTCAGATGCCCCCTCTGTATCTCGCACGCCAATTCAATCACTCACCGGAATCGAACTGAACCGCGCCGAGTCAGGGGGTTGCGCGCTCGGGCGTGCGCCAGCCCTCCACGGGGTGGAGGCCGGAACTCTCGCCGGTATTTCGCTCGGAAACAAGTTGTTCAACGTCTTCTTACTCACATCGACGATCACGCTCAACGGCTCTGCTAAACCTCTCAGCGGCAGATACAAACAGCCTGCTGAATGGGGTGTGCGTATTCAGCATCGCGAGCAGGTTCGGTTCGTCGTATAACACGGGAGAAACGGAGACGACAGCGATCGGAGCAGACGCGAACAGATCGGAGGACTCCGTTACGTACCGTCTTGGTCGTTGAAATAATAGGTGAAGATCCCGAACGCCAATCCGCCCGCTGCTCCGGGTATTGCGGCAGAGATCACACTACCGTCCGAGAAAAGCACATCTATCGAAACCCACAGCAGCACCCAAACGGCAACGTTCATCGGAATATAGAGCCACGAGTTCACTAACCAACTCCGTAGGCCTGCTGCCATTCTCTCGCTCTTTTTCGGCTTGTTATGTAGTTCTTCTGAACGTGATAGCGGGCCGAGATGAGTTCCCTCGACACGTGCGCTGTGTTTAGCACGGCTCCGAGAACGGTTCTCTAATTGAGTGTTTCAGCGGAATCGCTCTCAGAGACCGAAGTGTGCGTCGCGTTCGACGACCGTGTATCCCTGAGCGGTGAGCACCTCGTCGCGGTACCGTTTCGCGAGTAGTTCCTGTGGGATGCGTCGCAGACCAAAACGCCGGTTTGAGAGATACGCTACCTCGATGGTCGTCTGTTCGTTCGTGGACCTGATTGTCGAAGTGTACGTTGCCCAAGGCTGACCGTTTACCGTGACTTCGGATTCAACCAGACGCTCCCCGCTCGCTGTAGTATCCGTATGCGTGTCAACGGCGACCTCTACAGATCGGAGTCCGAAAAGATACGAGACGGGGTATATCGCCGTATCGTCTTCTGTGGTAACCTCACTGGCGACGCCCCACTGGAGCGCCAACACGGGGGGTGTCGGGCCGGTGAACTCAGCGACGACTGTCTCCGGATCGGCGTCCGTTCGGAGTCGAATCGTCCCGCTCGATTGAAGGACTGGAGCGCGCGCGGCGACAAGCAAGATAACCGCGACAACAACCGCCGGGAGAAGTGAAGTCGCAAGGTACGTCCCGGAGAACACCGATACGGCGAGTGCGACGACAAGTGCGCTGAGCGGGCGTTCACGTCTGAGATACTGTTTTGCAACGTCGAGCGCCTCCTGTGGGCGCTCGGTGTCGTTTGTGGAGGGCATTATCGAAGAAATCTGTCGTCGGATTATTGGTTTTGTTGAAATCCGATTCGTCAGAGACGCTACCGCGGTCGGGTGGAGAATCGCGGCGAGCACGCCGAGCGGTTAGACGCAGCACGGCCAACGAAACGATGACGACGCAACCCACGTACCTTCGGCGCCACAGCGAACCGGCTAGCGACCCGCTTTGGCGGACTCACGACCGGCTCGCTCCACTTATAAACCCAGTTAGCCACCGGTGACGACTCGTCTTCCCTTCGCCGAGCGGCACCGCCGGGAGCTCCCTCCCGACCACCGAACCGCAACCCCTTTTAAATCCGTACGCGGCGATCCGGTGTGAGCAACGCGGCGGCTCCAACCGGAGTGCGGCGATCGCAGTTCTGGGCGCTCTATCTCACCCGCTTCGCCGAGGGGTTCGGGTTCATCACGCTCATCACGCTTTTGGGCACCTACATCAACACCTTAGACCCGCAGGCGACGACCGTCCTCGGCGTCACCATCTCCGCCGGATTCATCATCGGGATGTACACGACGGGGTTTACGCTCGCACAGACGGTCGCCGTGGTCCCGCTCGCGTGGGCCGGCGACCGCTTCGACAAGCGGACCGTTCTCTTGGTCGTCCTCGGGGTCGGCGCGGGCGTCTACGCGCTGTTCCCGCTCGTCGACTCCTCGGCCTCGTTCGTCCTCGTTCGCGCGCTACAGGGGTTCGTCGTCACCGGGGCGGGCCTGATGACGCTCTCGCTCGTCGGACAGATCGCGACCGGCGGAACGCGCGCAGACAAGATCGGGAAGGCCAACGCCGCGTCCTTCGCCGCCTCGATCCTCGGTTCGCTGTCTGCCGGGGGGATCTACGACGCGGTCGGCTTCGGTCCCATCTTCGCGATCATCTCGGCGCTGATGGTCGCCGCGTGGAGCGTCACGTGGCTCGTCTTAGACGACGACGACACGCGCGTCGAGGGGTTCCCCTTCTCTGATCTCGCCGTGAGCCGACGGATTCTCACGATAACGACCTTCCGCGCGCAGTACGCCTTCGCCGTGACGATGGTACGAACCTGGGTGCCGATATACGTCAGCACGGAACTGGCCGCCGGCGGCCTCGGCGTCACCGGCGTCGCCATCGGCGTCACCGTCACGGCCGAGAAGGCGACCAACATGGTCGGGCAACTGTTCACCGGCCGGCTCTCGGACGCCTACGGGCGCTCGCTCTTCGTCTTCGCCGGCGGCGGCGCCTACGGCCTGATCGCGGTGGCGATCCCGTTCGCGACCGCCATCGGCACCGCGCTCGGCGCGGGCGTGACGATCCCGATCCTCGGTGATTTGCCGCCGGCGTACCTCCCGCTCGTCGCCTTCTCCGGACTGCTCGGCGTCGCCGACTCCTTCCGCGAGCCGGCGAGTATGGCGCTGTTCGCCGACGAGGGCACCGACGACGGCGGCGTCGCGTCCAGTTTCGGCATCCGCGAACTCGTCTGGCGACCCGGCTCGGTGGCCGGCCCGCTGATCGCCGGCTGGCTGATGGTCGAAGTGAGCATGGCCGCGGTGTTTTACGTGGGCGGCGCGTTCGCGATCACCGGCGTCCTCGCGTTCCTCGCGGTGCTCGCGCGCGACCACGGGCGGGGAGCGCTGACGACGTGGTAGCCGAGAGCCGTCTGAGGGCGTCGTCGGGGTCTACCGCTTCCGGAGCGCGGCGCGGTAGTGGTACTCGTTCCCCTCGCTGCCGCGAACGACGTCCGCGACCTCCCAGCCGGTCCCGACGGCGGCCTCGCGGAGCCGGTCCGGACTGAAGAGCCGAAGCTGGAGGATCGGGTTCGTCTCGCCCTCGTACTCGAAGAACATGACCCGGTGTGCGAGCCCCGGCGTCGGGTCCGCCCGGTAGCCCACGAGGTCGGCCGTCGCGGGGTGAGTCGGGTCGTAACAGTCGACGACCGCGGTCGCGTCGGGCGTCGTCACGTACCCGAGATCGCCGAGGAACGCGGAGAGGCCGCGCATCGACCCCGCGAGGCCGAGCTGGGTCCCGTTCGCGAGCGCGGAGCCGAACCGGTCGCGCGAGAACTGCTCGCGGAGCGCGAACATGTCCCCCTCGCGGGCGTCCTCGACGCCGCGGTCGCGCATCGTCTCGACGAGCGCGGGGCTCGGTTCGAGCGCGACCGTCTCGAACCGCTCTTGGAAGTACAGCGCGTGGCGACCCGTCCCGGCGCCGAGGTCGACGAGCGGCCCGTGAAGCCACGAGGCGAGCCACTCGTGGGTCGCGTCCGCGCCCGGGTCGAACTCGGTGAAGTAGAACGCCTCGATGGGATGTTCGACGGTCTCGTCGCCGTCCCGGTGTAAGAGCGGCGCGTCCCGCTCGCCCCGGTGGTGGTCGAAGATCGCGCGCCCGAACGCGTCGGTCATGTCTCGACCAACTCGGGTCTCCGTGAAAAATCGCTCGTGCGTTCGTCACGCGGGCACACGACGGCTGCACTCGGTCCTCTCGGGGCGGAGGGCGCGCTCGCGTTCAGAACCTCTGTTCGGCTAAGGCGTCTTCTACGGCCGCCAGCACGTACTCGACGTTCTTCCGGCGGGCGGAGTGGCCCATACAGCCGATCCGCCAGATGTCGCCCGCCAGATCGCCGAGCCCGGAGGCGATTTCGAGGTCGTACTCGTCGAGCAGGTGCTGGATGACGGCGCCGTCGTCGACGCCGTCGGGCACGCGAACCGCGTTCAGGCTCGGCAGCCAGTACTCGTCCGGCGCGTTCATCTCGAGGCCCATCTCCTGAAGCCCGGACTTCAACTCGCCGGCGACCGCGCGGTGACGCGCCCAGCGCTCCTCGATCCCCTCTTCGGCCACGAGCCGGAGCGCCTCGCGGAGCGCGTACACGTTCGTGATCGGCGCGGTGTGGTGGTACGAGCGGTCGTCGCCCCAGTACCCCTCAAGCAGCGAGAGGTCGAGGTACCACGACCGGGGCTGCTCGTCTCGGTCGAGCACCTTGTCCATCGCGCGGTCGTTGAGCGTGAGGGGGCTCGCGCCGGGCGGACAGGAGAGACACTTCTGTGGCCCGGAGTAGGCCGCGTCGACGCCCCACTCGTCGACCCGCATCTCGACGCCGCCGAGCGAGGTGACACAGTCGGCGATCACGTACGCGTCGTGGTCGTGCGCGATGTCGGTCAGCTCAGAGACGTTCGGCTGGAGGACCCCCGTCGAGGTCTCCGCGTGGACGAAGCCGAACACGTCCGGCTGGTGTTCGTCGAACGCCTGCTGGACGTCGACCGGATCGAGAGGCTCGCCCCACGGCGCGTCGACGGTGACGACCTCGCCGCCGGCGCGTTCCGCCATCGACTGCATGCGCCCGCCGAAGTAGCCGTTCGTGGGGACCAGCATCGTCTCGCCGGGCTCGACGAGGTTGCCGACGGCCGCCTCCATCGACGCGGAGCCGGTTCCGGACACGGGGATGGTCCACTGGTTGTCCGTCCGGAACGTGTACCGCAACAGCTCCTGGACTTCGTTCATGATCTCGACGAACGAGGGGTCGAGGTGGCCGACGAGGGGCGTGCTCATCGCGTTGAGCACGCGCGGGTGAACGTCGCTCGGCCCCGGCCCCATCAGTGTCCGGTCGGGTGGCGTCAACTCGCCTACGTCCGGTGCGTCGCTGTCTCGTTCGGTCACCGCGGCTGTGTCCGGCATGGCGAGAGGTATCCGGAGGAGTGGCAAAAACGCGACGAAACGCGGGGGCGCACGTGCGAAGCGCACGACGCGGACACGATCCGGCACAATGCCGGGGAGCGCCGCGGTGTCGCTCGGGCGGTCGCGACTTACTCGGCGTCGATGAAGTCGGGAGTCGTTCGCTTCTCGTCGCGCTCGTCGACGAGGTGGTCGCGGAAGGCGTCGAGGTCGACGTCCCCACGCTGGTTCTCGAAGCGGTCGCGGACCGACACGGTGCCGGCCTCCTGCTCGTCCTCGCCGACGACGACCATGTAGGGGAGCCGGTCGTCGTGGCCGGCGCGGATCTTGCGGCCGACGGTCCAGTCGCGGTCCTCGACCTCGACGCGGAAGCCGGCGGACTCCAGCTCGTTTTTCACGCGGTGCGCGTAGCCGAGCGTCTCGTCGGAGACGGGGAGGATGCGGACCTGCTCGGGCGCGAGCCAGAGCGGAAAGTCGCCGTCGAAGTGCTCGATGAGGACCATGAAGAAGCGCTCGTAACTGCCGTACAGCGCGCGGTGGATCATCACCGGCTGGTGGTCCTCGTTGTCCTCGCCCGTGTAGGTGAGATCGAACCGCTCGGGCATGTTGAAGTCGAGCTGGACGGTCGGGCCGTCCCAGACGCGGCCCAGCGCGTCCTCGAAGCCGAAGTCGATCTTCGGGCCGTAGAAGGCGCCGTCGCCCGGCTCGACGTCGTAGTCGTAGCCGCCGGATTCGAGCACGTCTCGGAGCTGTTCTTCCGCGGACTCCCAGATCTCGTCGCCGCCGACGGACTTGTCGGGGCGGGTCGCGAGCGCGACCTCGACGTCCAAGTCCAGCGTCTCGACGACCTCGAAGATCATCTCGATGACGGCCTCGATCTCCTGACGGATCTGGTCCGGGCGGACGAACAGGTGGCCGTCGTCGATGGTGAACGACCAGACGCGCGAGAGTCCGGAGAGCTCGCCGCGCTGCTCTTTCCGGTACACCTTCCCGTTCTCGAAGTAGCGCTGCGGCAGGTCGCGGTACGACCACGACTGCTGGTCGAAGATGGTCGCGTGGCCCGGACAGTTCATCGGCTTCAGGCCGTACTCCTCGTCGTTGACGTCGAGGAGGAACATGTCGTCTTTGTAGTTCTCGTAGTGGCCGGACTGCTTCCACAGCTCCGTCCGGAACACGTGGGGCGTCTCGACCTCCTCGTACCCCTGCGCACGGTTGAGCTCGTTCGCGAAGTTCGACAGCTCGCGGAGGACGGTCTTCCCCGGCGGGTGGTACAGCGGGAGCCCCGGCCCGGTCACCGTCGGGATCGAGAAGAGGTTCATCTCCTGGCCGATCTTCCGGTGGTCGCGCTCTAAGGCCTCCTCGCGGAGTTCGAGATGCTCTTCCAGGTCGGACTCGGAGGCGAACGCCGTCCCGTACACTCGCGTGAGCGTGTCGTTCTCCTCGTCGCCGCGCCAGTAGGCCGCGGAGACCTCCAAGAGGGTCGCCGCGCCGATCTCGCCGGTCGATTCGACGTGAGGCCCCTGACAGAGGTCCTGCCAGCCGTCCTGGACGTAGAAGGTGACCTCCTCGTCGTCGGCCTCCTCGCTGAGGATCTGCTGTTTGTACTCGTTGTCGGCGTAGATCGCCTTCGCGTCCTCGCGGGACCGGACCTCGCGCTCGATGTCGTAGTCTGCCTCGATGATCGCGTCCATCTCGTCTTCGATCGCGTCGAGGTCGTCCTCGTCGAGGTCGACGTCGGTCACGTCGTAGTAGAACCCCTCGTCGGTCGGCGGGCCGATGGTCAGCGTCGCGCCGGGGTGGAGCCGCTGGAGAGCCTGCGCGAACACGTGGGCGGCCGAGTGGCGCAACACGGTGAGGTACTCGTCGGACTGGTCGGTGACGATCTCGATCCGCGCGCCGTCGTGGACCGACGCGTGTTTCTCCACGAGTTCGCCGTCTATCTTCCCCGCGACCGTGTCGCGACCGAGTCCGGGGCCGATCTCGAAGGCAACGTCCTCGACCGTCGCGCCCGCCGGAACGGCCAGCTCTGATCCGTCCGGAAGGACGACCGTCACGTCCGCCTGCCCGTCGGTCTCGCTCATACCTCTCCGGAACCGGACGAGGGCCATAAGTTTGTTCGATCCCCGGTACGCTCTCGCGCCCGCGACGGGGCATGGAAACACACAAGAGAGGCGGAACCGTTTCCGGCGGCATGACGAGCCACCAGGAGCCCCTGTCGTCGGTCCTGGAGACGATAGGGGAGACGCCGCTCGTCCGGGTCCACGACTCACCGGACGCGGTGCCGGTGTACGCGAAGCTTGAGTCGTTCAATCCCGGTGCGAGCGTCAAAGACCGCATCGGGAAGTACATGCTCGAACGCATGCTCGAACGCGGCGACGTGGGGGCGGGCGGGACCGTCGTCGAGCCGACCGCCGGCAACACCGGGATCGGGATCGCCGTCGCCGCCGAGCAGTTGGGGCTGAACGCGGTCTTCGTCGTCCCGGAGCGGTTCTCGGTGGAGAAACAGCAACTGATGCGCGCGCTCGGCGCGGAGGTGGTCAACACCCCGAGCGAAGACGGGATGGGATTCGCCATCGACCGGGCCCACGAGATCGCCGACGAACTGGACGACGCCGTCGTTCCACAGCAGTTCTCGAACCCGCTCAACGCCGAGGCCCACTACGAGACGACCGCCCCGGAGATCGACGAGGCGCTGGACGGTGAGGTCGGCGCGGTCGTCGCCGGCTGCGGCACCGGCGGGACGCTGATGGGGATGGCCCGGTACTTCCGCGAGCGCGATCCCGACACCCACGTCGTCGCGGTCGAACCCGCCGGCTCCGCCTACCGGGAGTTCCTCGGCGAGGAGGTCGAACACGCGGAGTACAAGACGGAGGGGATCGGCACCCACGACATCGACCGCAACGACCTCTTCGACCCGGAGCTAGTCGACGACATCCTCGCCGTCCCCGACCGCGAGGTCCACGAGGAGATGGGCCGGCTGGCGGCCGAGGAGGGACAGCTCGTCGCCTCCTCCGCGGCCGCGAACGCGATCGCGGCGAAGCGGGTCGCCCGCGACATTCGCGACGGCGCGATCGACGCGCCCCACGACACGGTGGCCACGATATTCTGCGACTCCTCCGAGCGCTACCTCTCGAAGGGCGTCTACCGCTCGTTCGAGGAGTGGGAGGGGTAAGGCGTTCCCGCGGGGCGGCGTCTCGTCTCTCGGCTCGTCTCTCGGCTACCCGCGAAGCCGCCCGTGTTCGACTTTCATACAGCGATCCTGTACCACCTCGACCCCGTCTGCCTCGGCGTTCTCGGCCGCCTCGTCGTGACTGATCCCGAGTTGGAGCCAAGCCGCCGCCGCGTCGCCACGCGCTCCGTGTCGCTCGCGGACGGCGTCGAGTATCTCCGGCACCTCCTCGCTCGGGCGGAAGACGTTCACCAAGTCGACATCGGCGTCCACGTCGGCGAGCCGATCGACCGCGGGTTCACCGAGGATCTCGTCGGCGAACGGGTTCACCGGGATCACCCGATACCCGTTCCGCTGGAGGTACGCCGGCACGTCGTGGGCGGCCTTGCCGGGCGTCGTCGAGCAGCCGATCACGGCGACGGTGTCGGCGTCTAACAGTCGGTCGAGGTCCTCGTCGTCGGTGAGGGGCATACTCGCGAGTACGCGGTCGCGCCGATTAAAACGCCCGGCGCTCAGGCCAGCCGGATCTCGGGCTCGCCGTCCTCGGGGACGGTGATGACGCCGTCGAAGAGCTGCTTGAGGGTGTTCATCGCCTGTTCGTCGTGCGACGTCGAGTCGATACTGAACAGGCCGAGACCGTTCACGCTCTGGATGCGGCCCGTGAACACGTGCAGGAACCGGAACACCGTCTGCAGGTCGGAGTACATCAACAGCGTCGACAGCGAGTGGACCATCACGCGGTTCTCCTCGATACCGCGGTCCCCGAACGCCTGGAGGAACTCGGAGAGTTTGATCCCGATGCCGGTCATGTCAACTGGCGAGGAGGTGTACTTGATGCGGTCCGACTCGCGGGCGTCGTTGACACCCTGCTGTCGGGTGACGCAGTCGACGACCGCGACCGGCTTCCCCTCGTAGGGCGTCCGCTTTTCGTAGTCTTTCAGCACGCGGTCGGCCCCGTCCTTCGTGGTGACGACGATGGCGCCGTCTCCGCGGTCGGTCCCCTCCGCCAGCAGATCCATCATCAGCGAGCGCTTGCCAGTGAGGGGCGGGCCGGTAAGGAGGAGGTTCGTTCCGGGACTGACCTCCTCCTCGAAGTGTGGCCTCAGGTCATACATGGGCGCACCTCAGCGACGACAAGACCGACTCGGGCCACTCGTTCGGCTGTGACACCGTTCGACCAAGACACATCTACTACGGAAACCATACTCGGTCCTGATAATATTCTTTTTGATCGGTCGGTGTGCCGACGGTACCGAGACCGGGGCGAGGAGAGCAGGCGCGATTTCAAATCGCGGGACTTAACATCCTCTCCAGGAAATCAAATCGTACGGGCGCTTAGCTCAGTCTGGATAGAGTGCTTGGCTTCGGACCAAGCTGTCGCGGGTTCAAATCCTGCAGCGCCCATACTTTTGGATAGGGTCGCCCGACAGCGACGATACAGTACACCACTGGGGTGCTGATTTTGTACGCCGCCTCGGACGTTCACGGGCCACGCGTTTCGACGTATCCGCCGTCGGCACCGCGCTGTTCGCGTCCGGTCGGACGACGAATCGCGGGGGATGTCGCCTCAGTCGTTCAGGATCACGGCTGGTTACGCGTATACGCGTCACCACCGGTTTGAAACTCCGCCGCATAGTCTTCGACGAACGCACGCACCTGTCGCGGGTGTCGCCCGAGTAGCCGCCGGCTATCGCCGGTGACACGCCCGGCTAACCCGACTCGTGCAGTCGTGTAGATACCACACATGAGAGCGATGAATCCGAGTGGTTCACCGCGGCGGCGCATGCGGGTTGCGAACGCCAACAGTGACGGCTGTGGATACGTGATGGATCGATCCAGGACGTCACTGAAGATGGTGGCGACCGCCCCGTAGTCCAGCGCCTCCGGCCCCGTGAGTTCGTAGGCTTTGTTCGCGTGACCGGACTCGGTCAGCACGACTGCCGCTGCCTCGCCGAGGTCCCGCGCGTCCACGAAACTGGTCTTCCCGCTCCCAGCCGGCACGAAAATCTCGTCGTGGTCGACGACGTCCCGACGGTGCACCTCCGAGAGGTTCTGCATGAAGAAGGACGCGCGCAGCAGCGTGTACTCCATATTCGTCGCCGTGATTCGGTTCTCGATCCAGTGGTGAGGGATGAGGACGTTCTTCTCTGCACCGAGCGTCGAAAGGTAGACGACACGGGCGACACCCTGGCGGTCCGCAGCCTCGACGAACTCGCCAATCTTCGATTTGTCCACGACCGGCGGTCGAACGAGGAACATTCTGTCGACGTCTCTTAGCGCACGACCCCACGTTTCCGGCTTCGTGAAATCGAACGCAATCACCTCTCCCGCGTCCGCGATCTCGGTCGAGACGGTCTCGGGGTCACGAACGCCCACCTTGATACTGACGGCGCGGTCTGAAAGAGCGGCGACGACATGCTGACCGACGGTTCCGGTCGCTCCGGTGACGAGTATCGACTCTGTCACTGTTCGACCCTCCAAGAGAGGAGCGCCCAGACCGACACCGCTGCGACGACCACGTGCGTCGCCATGAGAACGACGACGGCGATCGGGGTCGCAGCCGGATCGACTGCGAGCAACGCAAGGTCGGGGACAAACGAGAGGAGTAGTACGCCAGCGGCTACTCGGACGAACGTCCGATCAGCGTCACTGACGTACCGGTCGAGAAGCCAGTAGGCGACCGTCCCCCCGCCTGCGCCGAGCGCCGACAGAAACGCAACGGGTGGGATAGTCAACGGGCGGAACGCCGGAGCGATACCGAGGGCGTCCACGCCAGCCACGAGTACCACGTTGGCGAGTACGGCGAGGACGACGGCAAGCCCGCCTCGAACCGGCACGGAGGGTGACCGGGCCGCAGTGTGTTCGACGGTCGTCATGCGTCTGCCACCTTCGGCATTCCGCGGACGTACAGGTCGTCTTCGAGGCAGTCGAGGATGAACTCGGCGACGTTCGCTCGCCCTGCGGTGTCGCGCATTCCGAGCATCAGGTCCGTCCCGTGACGGAACTCACCGGTGTGGGCGTCTTCGGTGAGCCGGGGTCCCCGAACTGCCGTCCATCGAGTGTCGCTGTCTCGAAGGAGTTCGACCTGGTCTCGGGCGTCTTCGAGGACCGACCGTGCGAGCAGTTTCAACAGCGCGCCCATCATGCGTCCGCCGGGACTTACCGATTCGCTCTCTTCCCGGACGCCCGCACCGACCAGCGTCACGAACCGCTCGACGCCGTGTTGGTCCATCGCTGAAAGGATGTGTCGGCCGGCTTCTGTCAGCAGATCGTCCGGCCCATCGGACGTCTGGGCGAGGACGCTGACGACGACATCGACGGGGGTGCCGTCACCAGCGATGGCGCGTTCGACACCCTCGCCGGTGTAAGCGTCTCCCTCGACGATATCGACTCGGTCGTCGTTCCGAAGTGTGGATGAGAGGCCGGTTGCATCCCGGACGAACGCAACCACTTCGTGTCCGCGTTCGACTGCCTGTTCGACGAGTGGGTGCCCGGTTCGTCCGGTCGCACCGAATACGGCGATTCGCATACACGAAATACCACCTCTGAGAGTATATACTTGTAACTTCGAAGTTTCGAAGTATTAGCGCCTGAGACGACTCAAACCCAAAGATACAAATTCACAAGCGACGATAGTTGAATATCGTGACTAGACCGAACAATCCGCCGGACGTGCCCGATTTGAGTGCGGGACTGTCCCGCGAGGAAGCGATCGCCCTTCGCGAATCGTTCGCCCCCGAAGAGCAGGAGCGCATCAACCACACCGTCGCAGCACTGCTCGATCTCCTCGGGAAGGCGCACACGATGGCGGTTCTGAGCGCGTTCGCGTTCACCGAAGGGTCCCTCCGGTTCAGTGACCTCGAAACCGAACTCGACATCGCGCCGAACACGCTCTCGACGCGGTTACAGGAGTTGACAGAAGCAGGGTTGCTCCATCGTGAGGCCTACGATGAGGTCCCACCTCGCGTAGAGTACACGCCGACCGAGAAGGCGGAATCGCTGTTCCCCGTATTCGCCCACCTTCACCACTGGGCAATCGAGTACGAACTCTAACTTCGATTTCTGTAGTAGGATCCAAACTTCGAAGTCGAACGTACATTACTTCATATCCAATAGTAAGAGTATGTCACCACCCGGATCGGCGGATACCGCCGGCTCGTCCGAAGATGACGGCGTCTCCCAGGCGGAAACGGCCGCGGTCGGAGGCTCCGCGGCTGCGATAGCGGTCGATGGGCTCGAACTCGTCTACTCCGACGGGACTGCTGCCGTCCGAGGAATCGAGATGGGCGTCCCTGAAGGTGAGTTCTTCGGGTTCCTCGGGCCGAACGGAGCAGGAAAGACGACGACCATCAAGGTGTTTGCGACGCTGTTGTCCCCGACCAGCGGAGCAGTCCGAGTCAACGGCTTCGACGTGCGCTCGGCCCCCCGCGAGATCAGAAAGTCGATCGGGTATATGGCCCAAGAGACGAGCATCGATCCGGAGCTCACCGCCGAGGAAAACATCCGGTTCGCCTGCGAGGCCCACGGAGTGCCGCGAGAAGAACGCTCCGAGCGCGTCACCGAACTACTTGACCTCGTCGACCTGGCCGATGTCGCAAGCAAGCGGGCCGAGGAGTTCTCGGGCGGCATGAAAAAGCGACTGGACGCCGCGACTGCACTGGTCCACCGCCCGCCACTGGTCTTCTTAGACGAACCGACGACCGGACTGGACCCGAAGGCCCGCAACCGCCTGTGGGACTACTTCCGGCGCATCAACGACCTCGGAACGACGATCTTCCTGACCACACAGTATCTCGAAGAAGCCGACCAACTCTGTGATCGCCTCGCCGTTATCCTTGACGGAGAGATCGTCGCAGAGGGGAGTCCCGCGGAGCTCAAACGCGAAGTCGGCGGCGAGGTCCTTGAGGTGGAAGTAGAGGGCGGTTCGGGTGCCCGTCAACGGGCCGCGACGATCGCACGAGAGTTCGATGCGTTCGCCGACGCGTCCGTCACCGAGACGGATGACGGTATCAGCGTCACCGCGGAGGCCGCTCGCCAGCATGGAACTGACTTGCTCGTGACGCTCCGGGACGCGGACCTGACGGTGACCGGGTTCAACATCCGTGCACCGACGCTCGACGACGTCTTCCTGGCTATCACCGGCGACGAACTCGACACCGACGAGATGTAGGCTGGACGATGAGTGCGCCGGAGACAGAGGAGAGAGCGGATGCAGACTCGGCACGACCGGTCGCCCGGTCGGGGAACTCCTTCGTCGGGGACGTCTGGGTGAACTTCAAACGCTGGAACCTCAAGGCCGTCCGGAACCCGTTCGTCTTGGTCGTCTCGCTCGTCCAGCCGATCATCTTCCTCGTACTGTTCACGGAGGTGTTCGGGAACGTGGCTGGCGGCGCTGTTAATCAGGGGCTTCCAGGGGTCAGTTACGAGACGTATCTGGTGCCAGCGATTGCGATTCAGGTCGCCCTCGCAGCGGCTATCACCTCGGGTGTGGGCCTGGTCAACGATATCGAGAACGGGATGTTCGAGAAGGTGCTCGTCACGCCGATGAACCGGACGGCCGTCTTCGTCGGGAAGACGGCCGCAGAGGTGTTCCGGATTGCGGTTCAGATTGTGATCATTCTCGGACTGGGCGTCCTCCTCGGTGCCGAGATCGTCACCGGCATCGTCGGCGTCGTCGGCATTGTCGCCGTCGGGATCCTCTTCTCGCTCTGGTTCGTTGCCCTCTCGAACGCGTTAGCGATCATCACGCGCGATCAGGAATCGACGATCATCGGCGCGAACCTGCTGCAGTTTCCGCTGTTGTTCCTGTCGAGTGCGTTTCTCCCACTCGCAGCGCTTCCCGGTTGGGTGCAGACGTTCGCCCGTTTCAATCCCGTCACGTACGGCGTCGACGCTGCGCGCTCGCTCATAATCGATCAGGATGTGATGACGGTCCTCGACGTATCGTGGTTCGGCGGGACACTCGACGGCGTGGTTCCCGGTGTCGCCGTCCTCGTCGCACTCGACCTCGTGTTGGGCGGAATCGCGGTGTATCTGCTGTCCCGCGCTTCAAGTTCAGATGTGAAGTGATCACGGCAACCGCGCGAGTGGGGTACGCCGGTGTGAGATGGACACGGTCTATTTTGCAGCCGATTCGGGCCGAGTCGCTTTGGGCAATGCGCGCACTGTGTCCACGGCGGTAGCGGAGGGGTTCCGATTTTGATCAAATTACAGCGTTGCGACTGTCGAACTCGGCACCCTCACGTCTGAACGGTCGGTTCGTTCGGCGGTCGAGCCGGTCGGGTCACTCGCCCCAGAACGTCCGGAACTGCGCGTCTAAGAAGTCGGGCTTCATCCGCACGAACTCCTCGCGTTCGGTCTGCGGGAAGTAGTCGTACACCGAGTGGAGCGCGCCGGGAACGAACCGCTCGCCGACGACGATTCTGACGCCGCGCTCGTCGGGGCCGCGGATGACGCGCCCGAGCGCCTGCCGAATCTGTCTGACCGCCGGGATGGTGAGAGCGTACGTGAACGACTTGTCGGCGCCGAACCGGTCGCCGTAGGCGTGCTGGACGGCCTGAATTCTGGGAGACCCGATGTTCACGAGCGGGATACCGAACACGGCGCAGGTGTGCAGTTCGTCGCCCTCGTAGTCGACGCCTTCGGTCAGCGTGCCGCGGGTGCTCGTCACGAGGACGCTCGGCTCGCCCCGAGCGAACTCGCGTTTCAGCGCGCGGGTCTCCTCGTGGCTCGAAGACCGGTCGAGGAGCACCGGCTTGTCGATCTCGTCTTCCAGCCGGGCGGCCGCCCACTCGGCCTCGGCGTAGTTGGGCCACGCGAGGAGGACGTTACCGTGGCTCTGGGCGATCTCGCGGGCGACGTAGGCGTAGCGCTCTCGCGTCGGGTTCGTGTTCGCGACATCGGGAGCGCCTCGGTTACGCTTTTTAAATGCCTCGACGTCGACGATCCAACTCGCGCGGTTCGATTCGGGGAACGTCAGGTCGTACGTGCGCGAGGAGACGACGCGGGGCGGCTCCTCGTCGGTCGCCAAGTCCGCGAGCCCGGTGACCTCCTCGAAGATGGAGAGCGGTTCGAGCGTCGCGCTCATCAGGACGCCGCCGCCGAACTCGTCGAGGATGCCCCGAATCTTCTCGGATGGCATACAGTTGTACATCACGAGCGACGCGTTGTAGTGGTTCAGCCACGGCGCCGCGGCGTCCCGCTCGTGCCGGTCGTCGCGCTCCGAGCGCTCCACGGTGACCTCTCGGAAGTACTCGACGTGGTCTCGCTCCCACCACTGCCCGAACAGCGCGCCGACGGCGGTACAGACGCAGTCGCGCTCGGAGCCCGTCTGCTCGATGGCGTCCTCGACGGCGCCGCCGACCTCGGCGAGCATCCGGAAGGTGTCACCGCCGTGGCCCGCCTCCTCGGCCCACCGCGTAAACGCGTCCGGCTCCGGTTCGTCCGGGTCACGAAGCGGCAACTCGACGTCGTCCGGCAGCGACTCCCGCGAGTTCCCGCTCCCGTACTGTTCGACTTCCGCGCTGAGTTCGTCGTCGACGTGGCTCTCGAACCACCCCAACACGTCGTCGTAGAACCGCTCCGCGGTCTCGACCGCCTCGAACGGGACGTCGTTGGCCGCGAGCCGCGTTTCGGCGTCGCGACGGTTCGACGGTCCCTGCCTCGCCGGGCGGAGGACCTGTTCAAGGTCGTGTTTCGCCCGTTTCACCGTGTGATACCCGATGGTGTCCGTGAGCAGGTCCCGGACGCGCTCTTCCATCCGGTGTGCCTCGTCGATGATGACGAGCGTTCGCTCGTCGAGGATGGGAGCGGTGAGTTGACGGCTCGCGGCGTCGAAGAGGTGGTTGTAGTTCCCGATGACGATGTCGGCGTCGCCCATCAGGACGGTCATGGCGCGATGGGGGCAGGTGCCCGCGGAGACGGCGTTCGGGAGGAGCTCCTCGGCCGTCACGACGTGGTTGTCGGCCGCGTCGAACGTCACCGGCGATCCCTTGTCGCGGCCGTACCAGTCGGCTTCGAACGGGCAGTAGAGCTGCTGTGTCCCCGACGCCGTCATCTCGGGGGCCGTCGACGGTTGCGACCGCGGGTACGGCGCGGTCTCGCCGGCGGTCGACAGCGGTTCGAGGTCCTGTTCGAGCGGGTCTCGCTGTGCGTGCTCGACGAGCAGCCGCCCCTTCTCCGGGTCCCACCACTTCTCCTCGTCGGCGCCCGGCTCCGCCGCGGTCGTCGTCTCGGTCTTGAACTGCCGGTCGACCGTGAGGTCGCTGTCCTCGTTCACGAGGTCGGCGGTGTTCTCTCGCAGGTCCTCACACCGTTTCTGAACGCTGCTACCCTCGGGGAAGACGTCCTCGCGCCCGTACGGGCACAGGTCCCGCTTGCCGACGAGCGCGATGCCGGCCAGCGGGGCGTCCAAGCCGTCGTTGATGACGCGGAGGTCCTCGACGAACTGCTGGCGCTGCTGTTTCACCGGCGTGGCGACGATGGCGTTCTCGAACTGGTCGGTTTCGCGGACGAGGTAGCCGGCCGCGGCGAGCGACGCCATCGTCTTGCCGGTCCCGCACGGGCCCTCCATGGCGAGGTAGCCGGCGCTGCGAGCGGTCTCGATGATCTGCTCGACGACGTCGTCTTGGTTCTCGTACGAGTCTTCGAAGCCGAAATAGCGCCGCCACGTCGCCTCAGAGCTCTCGGACACGGGATGGTATCGGTAGTGCCCCGATGGGCTAAAAGCCGTTCCCACTCGTCGGGCGGCGTCAAGACTCGCGTAACCGCTGGTGGCTGGCGTCAAGACTCGCGCAACCGCTGGCGGCCGGGGGTGAGACGCGGTTACCCGACGATGTCGTGGAGGTCCGAGAGCTGCTCTATCTCCCAGGTCGGCCAGACATTCAGGTCCCAGTTGCGGCGGTGAGGTCGGCGGATGAACGCCGAGTCGATACCGGCGTTCGCGGCCGCGCGCACGTCGGATTCGTTGTCGCCGACGAACAGCGCGTTGCCCGCGTCGAGGTCACCGAGCGCCTGCTCGATGTAGTGCGGGTTCGGCTTGCGGAGTTGAAGCGAGTGGATCGTCGGCTCACGGCCGTACGCGGCGCCGAAGCGCTCGAAGCCGTCGAAGTGGTCGACGAGGAAGTCGACGGTGGCCTGCTGGTTCGAGGAGACGATTCCCATCTCCACGTCGAGACTCTCGAGTTCGCCGAGGTCGTCGTACGGGGTCTTGCGCCCCTCGCGCGCCTCCTGCTGTTGGGCCTTCGAGACCACGTCGTCGCGGGTCCGCCAGAACGACCCCGGATCGAGGTCGTACGTCTGACAGACGGTCCCCACGCTGCCGGGGGTCGCACCGATGGTCATGCGCTCTACGTCGTCCGGATCGGGCTCCTCGACGCCGCACTCTTCGAACGCGTCTCGGGTTGCGTCCCGAAGCACGTCGAATCGCGTGCGGCCCACGAGGACACCGTCGTTGTCGAACACGACGGTATCGTACGTCATACACTCTGCACTCGCTCGGTACTTAAAAGGGTTTCACCAACGCCGCGACAAGATCGCCGACTATCTTATAAGCGTCCGGCTCCCGTCCCGCGGTATGCGCGTCAGTGTCATCGGCGGCAGTTCGGTCCCGCCAGAGACGGCCGCGGTCGCGGAACGGCTCGGCGAACGGCTCGCGGAGCGCGGCCACGAGGTCGTCTGCGGCGGACTCGGCGGGGTGATGGAAGCGGTCTGTCGCGGCGCCGCGAGCGCCGGCGGAGAGACGATCGGGATCGTGCCGACGGCGCGCCGGGGGGACGCGAATCCGCACGTCACCGTGCCGATAGCGACTGGGATGGGGCACGCCCGTAACGCGCTCGTGATTTTGAACGGCGACGCCACGATCGCGGTCGACGGCTCACACGGGACGCTCTCGGAGATCGGTCTCGCCCTCGCCCACGGGCGGGCCGTCGCCGGGCTCGACACGCACGCGGTCGACGGCGTGGAGGCGGTCGAATCGCCGCGCGAGGCGGTCGAGTACGTCGAACGCGCGGTAGAGACCGGCTGATCGGGGTCGCGGCGGTCACGGACGGCGGGGGTTAGTCGCCGCTCTCGACGCCCGTGATCTCGAACCGGGCGCCGCCGTCCGCGCTCTCGGACACGGCGACGTTCCAGCCGTGGGCGTCGGCGACCCCGTTGACGATGTTGAGGCCGAATCCCGTCCCGTCGTCGTGAGTGGTGTAGCCCACCTCGAACACGGCCTCGCGGTCGGCCGCGGGGATCCCCGGGCCGTCGTCTTCGACGTAAAATCCCGTCGGCAGGTTGCTCTCGGCGCGCGTCGTCGTGTACATCGGTTCGATGTCGCCGACGACGACGGTGGACTCCGGTCCGGCGTGGTCGATCGCGTTCCGAAACAGGTTCTCTAACAGCTGTTTCAGGCGGCTCGAATGCCCCAAGACCCGTCGGTCGCTGTCGACGACGAGCGTCGCCTCGCCGGTCGCGACGTTCGCCCAACACTGCTCCGCGAGCGCCGAGAGGTCGATCGGTTCGAACACCTCCGGCCGAGACCCCTGTTTGGCGAGCGTCAGCAGGTCCTCTATCAGTTCGAGCGTCCGATCGACCGCGGCCGCCGCGTCGTCGACGTGGCCGATGTCGTCTTCGCTCTGCGCCAGCGCGAGTCGCCCCTGGGCGACGTTGAGCGGACTCCGCAGGTCGTGTGAGACCCCGCTGGTGAACTCGTCGAGCCGATCTTGCTGTCGCTCCGCCTCGGCGGCCGCGCGCGCGGCGCCGACGACGGTGTCGAGTCGGTTGGCCAGTACGGGCGTCAGATCGCGGTCGCCACACGGTCGCGCGACCTCGGTGGCGCCGGCGTCGACCGCCGCGCTGAGGGCGTCGCCGTCGACCGTCTCGTCGGGACACCACACGATCGGGAGGGCAGGATGGGCGTCGCGAACCGCGGCGATACAGGACGCGCCGGTGTCGTCGTCGTCGAGGGCGCCGACGGTGACGAGACAGTCCACCGCCGTCTCGCGCAAGATCCGGGAGGCCGTCTCGCACTCTCCGACCGACTCGACGGCGAAGCGGTCGTCCGCGGCTTCCAGCGACTGCGCTAACGCCGCCGCTCGGTCCGGCGCGTTCGCGACGAGGACGACGGCGATACCGCTGCTGGCTGGGCCCATGTCGGTGTGTGGTGATCCGGTGCGCGCGCGGCACATAACTATTGGCGATCACCGCGGCCCGAACCGAGCGCACGGCTCGAACCGATCGCGGTGAAAAGGGAGTCCGACTCGCCGACTCTGACCGTTAAGTGGTCTCGCGGCGTCCCGCGCTGTGACGATACTTCGGTGTGTCGAGCGCTCCCGACGGAGTTACCAGGTGTCGTGGAACGTGTCGAACTCGATCGAGTCGAGCGGCTTCTCGCCGATGGCGGCCTCGTACTCGCCGGGGGTCAGCATGGGCTTGTGGAACCGCGGGCCGTCGTCGGTCGTGATCCGCGGACAGCCGGTGTTGACGAACGCGTCCATGTCGAAGTTGCGGAGGCGGTCCGGCGTCACCTCGTCCATCGTGATCAGGTAGGCGTTCTCGTTGTTCTCGACGATCTCTTGGGCCTTCTCCCACCGGCCCTGTCCGATCTTCGTACAGAAGATAACGCCCCACTTCTCGGCGCCCATCGCCTTGTGGACCGACGCGTAGCGCTGCTTGAGGAACTGGTCGTGCTCCGCGACCGAGACGGCGTTGTTGACCGGGTCGGCGATGACGACGCGCTTGTCGGGGTGTTCCATCGCGAGCCCGACGGGGTGGAACTTCCCGCCGCCGACGTACAGCACCTGCTCGGCGTCGATGTCCGCGGACGCGTAGTTGCAGCCGAGCACCTGCCCCTCCTTCGTGAGCCGGTCGTCGCCTCGACGGGTGTGGACCTCGTAGCCGCGCTCCTCTAACCAGTCGGTCATCTCCTCGAAGCGGTTCATGTGCTGGGCGGTCGTGACGAGCCCGACGTCCGGGTCTTCTTCGGGCGGAGAGAGCTCCTCGGCCAGCGCGTCTTCCATGATCGGGAAGGGGTCGACGTTCGAGAACAGGGGGACGTAGACGATGCTGTCGGACTCCTTCATCGGCGTGTGGCCGAAGTGGACGAACACGTCCGTCCGGCGCATCAGGTAGGTGTCGAGGTCGCAGGCGCCGTAACAGGGCTGTCCGGACAGCATGAACGTGACGTCGTCCGGCGCGACCTCGCGGAGGTCGTCGGCGACCTTCGGGCCGCGGCGTTTGAGCCCTTCGGGGAACTGGAGGCCGACCTTCGAGGCGTCGCGCTCTTCGATCGCCTCGACGATCCGGTCGAGTTCGTAGTCCCACTCGCGGTCGTGTTTCAGGGCCATCCCCGTCTTGGTGAGGTCGCCCTCCGTGGAGCCGCTCATGTCGAACGAATTGTACGGCGGGACGGTTAAACGGCGCGTTCGACCGTCAGTACTGTTCGAGACGTTCGTGAGGGTCACGGTCGCCGCACACGCGGCTGGGGGTAAAAGTGGATTTTAAAAGTGGTTCCCGGTGAGCAGTCGGCCGATCCGCGCCCGCAGTCCGGGCAGTATCGAACCGTCTTCGGCCGCGACAGGATCGCGGGTAACGTCGATGAACACCCGCCCTTCGGCGTCGGGGTCGCCGGCCGCGCGCGTCCAAACGAGACGGCCATCGGCGTCGCTCGCGCTCGCGTCGCCGTGGATGTTCCACCCTGGCGACCCCCGAACCGTCAGGCGGTCGGCGCCCAGGTATCGCGGACCCTCCCCGCCGATGGCGAACGGGACCGAGGGAGACGCGGGCGTCAGGGGTGTAAACACCACGACACCGAGATGTTGCTCGGTAAGGGTCGGGTCGCGGTACGTAACCAGCAGGTTGCCAGCGTCGATCCGCGAGTCGACGTCGTCCGGATCGGCGATTCCGTCACGAACCGCGTCGGCGACGACCGTCCGCCGAAGCGAGTCGTTCGCCGCGAGCGCGTCGTCACCTGCCGCCAAGCCAACCTTCGCCGTCCACGTCGTCGACCCGTCGTCGTGGACGGTGATCAGCAGCGAACTTTCGCCGGCGGCGACGGTCGTGCCGTTTGGCGTTGTGCTGTCGAGGTCACAGACGCCACAGATCGGCGTCGGCGGTGCGCGCGCATCGGCCGATGGCGCGGCAGCGATCCCGGCCACAAGGAGGAGGGTTGCCGTCAACACGGCGTAGGTTCGGGGACGCATCGCTTCCGATATCTGCGTGACATCTTAAATAACTCACGTGGAAGCGAGGGCGCTGGCAGGCCCACTCGCCCCTGTGCTGCCGCGGTCGACGGATACAACCCGTAAGCCGACGAACGCGCGACAGATGACCGACATACCACTCGAACACGTTCACGTCGCGCCCGACACCGACGCCGAGAACGCCCCCGCAGTCGTCGTGTTGCACGGTCGCGGGGCCGACGAGGAAGACCTGTTGCCGGTGGCTCGGCACCTGCCGGACCACCTCCACGTCGTGAGCCTGCGCGCACCGGACCCGCTTCAGGGCGGGTACACCTGGTACGACCTCGACCTGTCCGCCGGCGGCCTCGAGTCGAGCCAACCGGACGCGGACGGCTTCCGGCGGAGCCTCGATCTGGTCGTCGAGAGCATCGACGCGGCGGTCGACGGGTACGGCCTCGACGCCGATAGGATCGGCCTGCTCGGCTTCAGTCAGGGTGCCATCACGAGCCTCTCGCTCGTGTTGGAGGAGCCGGACCGCTACGCGTGGGTCGCCGCGCTCCACGGGTACCTCGCCGAGTCGCACGCGACCCTCGACCCCGAGGGGATCGACGGCAAGCCGGTGTTCGTCGGCGCGGGAGCCGGGGACCGCGTGATTCCGGAGTCGCGGTCGGCGGCCGCGGCAGACAGGCTCGCCGAGGTCGGCGCCGCCGTCACGAGGGGGAGTTACCCAGGCGGACACGGGATCGGCCAGCAGGAGCTGCGCGACCTCGTCGCGTTCGTGGACGAACAGGTCGGCGAACGGGCGTGACCGGGTGCGGTCGATAGCGACGCGGGCGAACGCGTTGGCGAACGCGAGCCGCTGTACACCCGGCTCCGGCAGGTTAAAACCGATCGGCCCCGTCGTTCGCGTATGAGCGTCGAACAGGCCGCCACCGACGAACAGGCCACACTCGAAGACCTCGGTCGCGAACTCGGCGAGCGCATCGCCCAGACCCAAGAGTACGAGCGGTTCGAGACGGCTCGCGAAGCGGTGCAGCGCGACGAGGCGGTGCAGGCGAAGATCGACGAGTTCGAACAGATCCGCGCGGAGTTCATGCAGGCCCGCGAGACCGGACAAGCGACGAACTCGGGGCTCAAGAAGGTACAGGAAGCCCAAGACGAACTGCACTCGATGCCCGTCATGAGCGAGTTCCTCGAAGCGCAGGCGGAGCTGACCGACTCGCTGGAGGCCGTCAACGAGGCCATCTCGGAGCCGCTCGCGGTCGACTTCGGCGGCGAGGCCGGCGGCTGTTGTCAGGACTGAGCCGTCACGTCGTTCCCGTCCCTCTCGCGTCCGGCCGTTTTTCAATCGTCGCGCCACAGGCCACCCGTGATAGCCGTAGCCGGCGGTAAGGGAGGAAGCGGGAAGACGACAACCACGCTGGGGCTCTCGCGGGCCCTGTCGCGACGGAGGGCGCCGGTCGTCGCCGCTGACGCCGACTGGGACCTCCCGAACTTAGCGCGGTTGGCGAGCGCGACCGACGACGACCGCGGTCCCGCAGCGGACGCGACGACCGTCACCGAGGCGGTCGCGGGCGGGGGGCCGATCCGCCCGAGCCGACACGCTCCGACCGTTCTCTCGGCGCCGGAGACGCCAAGCGAAGCCGACGCGGAGCGAGCCCTCGCCGCGCTCGCGACGGCGGTCCCGGACGACGTGCCGACGCTGCTCGACTGTCCGGCGGGGGCGTCGCCCGACGCGGCCGCACCGCTTCAGGCGGCCGACCGGTGTCTCCTCGTGACGCCGCTCCGGCGGGCGGCGCTCCGCGACACCGCGAAGACCGCGGCGCTCGCGCGGCGGCTCGGCTGCCCGCCGGTGGGCGCCGTCGCCGTCCGGGCGGAGTCGGTTCCGGACGGCGTGGGCGACCTGCTCGGCTGCCCGGTCCTCGGAGGAGTTCCCCCGACCGACGCCGACCCGCTGTCCGTCCCGGCGGTCAGGTCGGCGTACGAGGAGGCGGCCCGGCGGCTCGTCGACGAGTGTGAGTCGGAGCGGTGGCGAGTCGCGTGACCGTCGGCGTCGACTCACACCGAGCGCGCGCGGCCCACCGACAGAGCCAAACCTCCGGAGCAGGCAGCGACTATATGGAGACGCTACCGACCGGGATCTCCGTGCTGGACAGGGAGTTCGGCGGTGGACTCCCGAGCGGCAGCGTCGTCGTGCTGAAGGCGGACCCGGCGAGCCAGTCGGAGCTGATAGTTGAGCGGTTCTCGCGGCCGCGGACGTGTCGGTACCTCACGACGGTCCGGGCGGCCGACGCGGTCGAGCCGACCCTTTCGCTCGGTGACGATGCGGACAGGGAGACGACCGTCGCGGAGACGGACCGTGAGGACCCGATCGAGGACGTGTTGGCGGCCGCGTCGGACCTTCCGGACCGGGGGACGCTCGTGATCGATTCGATCGAGCCGCTGGAAGCCGTCGACGGAGCGCGCTACGGCTCCTTCCTCACCGATCTCCGCCAGCGCGTCGCCGACGCCGACGGCGTCGCCCTGATACACGCATTTAAAACGAACACCGGCGAGAACAGGCGTCTCACGGAGCAGGTCGCGGACGTGATATTCGATCTCCGGACGACCGTCACCAGCGCCGAAATCGTGAACCGCCTGATCGTCCCGAAGTTCCGCGGCGGCGCGGCGCTCGAAGAGCCGCTGAAGCTGAAGTTAACCGACAGCGTGTCGATCGACACGAGCCGAGACATCGCCTGAACCGGCTGCGACGCGCTTTTTCGAGTGGCTTTCACGCCGGTAGCGACGGAGCCGCCCTCACGCCGAGAGCGCCGACGCGGCGACGACGAGTCCGCCGACGAGCACGGCGACTGCCGCCCAGTTCCGCGGCCGGTCGAGCGTGCCGTACGGGCCGCCCTTGCGCGAGAAGAGGTACGCCGCGTAGACGGCGAGCGGCGCCAGCGTCGGGACGGTCGATACGTCGACGAGGCCGACGACGCCAGATAAAAGCGCGAGGGCGATCGTCGTGGCGCCGGCGCTCGCGGCGACGACGAGGTCCTCGCGTGCACGTTCTATCTCCATGTCTCGCAGTGGGACGCCCGCAGTTCAAAAGGGATCGGTACGCGGGTCCGGGAGCCGCGACGGACCGAGTGACAGTCGCGTTACTCCTCGTCGATCTCGTCCATGATCTCGTCGGCGTCGACGTCGACGTCTTCGAGCGCGTCTTCGATGTCGCCGGCACCGCCGCCGCCCATGCCGCCCATCATGCCGCCGAGACCGCCCATGCCGCCGCCCTCGATGACCTCCTCGACGACCACGCGGTCGAGGTCGAGACGGCCCATCAGATCCTGTGCGATCTGCTGTTTCTGGAACATCCACTGCTGGTTCATTTGCATCGCCTGCGTGGCCGTCACGTAGAGGACGTCTTTCTCGACGTCTTCGGTCTCGACGACCTCCTCGCCGTCGTCGTCTTCGGAGATGGTCTCTTCCTCCTCGGTGACGGTCTCGATGCGGACCTCGGGCGCCTCCTGCAGGTAGATGCCGAGCATGCCGGCGGCCTGCTCCTCGCGGTCGTCGATCGCTTCGAGAATCTCGTACTCGTACTCGAGGTCTTCGCCGGCCAGCGGGTGGTTGAAGTCGACGCGAGCGCGCCCGCCGATGATCGTCTCTAAGTACCCCTGCTGGTTGTCGATCTGGACCTGCGCGCCGGGGTAGCGGCTGTCCTCGGGGATCTTGTCGGCTTTGACGGTCTCGACTTCGTCGGGGTCGTACGCGCCGAAGGCGTCCTCGGCGGGCACGTCGACGACGCCCTCGTCGCCGACCTCGGCGCCGATAAAGGCCTCGTCGACCGACGGGAACACGTGTCCGGCGCCGAGCGTGATGACGCGCGGTTCGAACTCGTGGTCCTCGGTGTCGATGTCGGCTTCTTCCGCGACCGACTCGTCGGTGGTGTCGATAACCTGGTCGTCGTCGGTCGTTCGAATGGTGTACGCGATACGCACGAAGTCGCCGTCCGCGAGTCCGGCGGGCTCTTCGGTTTCGGCCTCATCGGCGTCTTCGGCCGCGTCCGCTTGCTCCTGATCGCTCATACCGTGAACGTCACCTGTTACACCCTTAAGGCGCACGGTTCGACGCGGCGACGGGCACCCAGAAGAGAGCCAGCGTCCCGCGGCGCTTAAGAACACGTCCGCCGGAATCCGGTGTATGTTCGAAGTCGAGATCAAAGTCCCGGCCGACGTCGATTCGGTTCGGGACCGTCTCCGCGACGCGGGCGCCGAGCGACTCGACGCCCGACTGCAGCGCGACACGTACTACGACGCCCCGCACCGCGACTTCGCCGAGACCGACGAGGCGCTGCGAGTGCGCCACGAGACGCCGCTCCCCGACGGGGTCGGATCGGGCGAGCGACACGGAGAGGCGAGCGTCGACCGAGGCGGCGCGTTGGACGACGGGCAGACGCCGGCGGCGACGACCAAGCTCACGTATAAGGGCCCGCTCATCGACGCGGACTCGAAGACGCGCGTGGAACACGAGACCGAAGTGAGCGACGCCGACGCCACGGCGGGGCTCTTCTCCGGACTCGGCTTCGAGCCGGCGGCGACCGTCGAGAAGCGCCGCGAGTTCTGGTCGCTGGCGTCGTTCACCGTGACCCTGGACGCGGTCGACGGCCTCGGGGAGTTCGTCGAAATCGAGCGAGAGGTCGCGGCCGAAGACGAGGTGGCGGCCACGCGCGACGAGGCGCTGGCGGTGTTAGAGCGGCTGGGGCTCGACGCCGACGCGCAGGTCAGAACGTCGTACCTCGGACAGCTGCTGGCTCAGGAGTCCTAACTGTTCCCGTCGTCGGTCGGCTCCGGGCGCTTCTTCGAGAGGACCGTACGGTCGAACTCACAGACGAGCACGTCGTCGCCGTCCGCGACCGTCTTGTACGCCTCGACGTGCATCGTGACGACGCCCCGCTCGCCGTCGCTCGTCTCTCGTTTATCCGTCACGGTCGAGCGGGCGCGGATCGTGTCCCCGTGGAACACGGGGTTCGGGTGTTCCACCGCGTCGTACGAGAGGTTCGCGACGATGGTGCCGTCGGTCGTCTCCGGAATCGACACCCCGACCGCGAGCGACAGCGTGTAGAGCCCGTTGACCAGGCGCTCGCCGAACTGCGTCTCCCCGGCGAAGTCGGCGTCGAGGTGGAGCGGCTGCTGGTTCATCGTCATGTCACAGAAGCGCTGGTTGTCGGCCTCGCTCACCGTTCGCCGGCGCTCGTGGTCGAACGTTTCGCCGACCGCGAACTCCTCGAAGTAACGGCCCGTCATGCCGACCCCGTCTCCCGCGAGCGACAAATCGGTACCGCTGTGCCGGCGTCGGGACGATTTATGTCGCTGCGCGCGGAGCGCCCGACATGGCACGACGAAGCCTCCTGTTCTCGCCCGGCGACCGGCCGGACCTCATGCGCAAGGCCCCCGAAACCGACGCCGACGTGATCTGCTTCGACTTAGAAGACGCCGTGGCGCTCGACCGGAAGACCGAAGCCCGCGAGGCGGTCAAAGCGGTGCTCGCGTCGCCCGATTTCGACCCCGACGCGGAGGTGTGCGTCCGCCTCACCGCCACCGATCCGGCGGCGGACCTCGACGCGGTGGTGGGCGCGCCGGAGGACGGGAACGGAGAGGCGGACTCGGCTTCGACGTCGAGCCCGAAACGCCGCGCCGCCCGGCGCCTCGACGCGGTGATGCTCCCGAAGGTGGCGTCGCCAGCCCGCATCGACCGGGTCGCGGATCTGTGTGCCGAGCGCGGGTGTGCCCCGGCCGTGTTCGCGCTCGTGGAGACGGCGGCCGGCGTCCTCTCGGCACAGGCCATCGCGGCTGCCGACGCGACCGACGCCCTCGTCTTCGGCGCCGAAGACCTCGCGGCCGACGTGGGCGCGACGCGGACCGACGAGGGGACGGAGGTGCTGTACGCCCGCGAGCACGTCGTCCTCGCGGCCGCCGCGGCGGGCGTCGACGCGATAGACACCGTTTATCCCGACTTTTCGGACGTCGAAGGGGTTCGTGAGGAGGCGACGTTCGCGCTCACGCTCGGCTACGACGGGAAGATGGCGATCCACCCGGCACAGGTCGAGCCGATCAACGCCGCCTTCGCCCCGGACCCGGACGAAATCGAGTGGGCGAACGCGGTGCTGGAGGCCCGAGACGACGCCGAGCGCGAGGGGAGAGCCGTCTTCGAGGTCGACGGCGAGATGATAGACGCACCCCTGATCGCGCAGGCGGAGCGCATCGCCGAGCGCGCCGCGGAGCGCGACGGCGACGACACCGATTGAGACAAAAAAGCGAACCCTCCGCCACAGTTAACCGCGGTCCCTCGGGAACTCTCTGTATGACCAAGCAAGCCAATCCCTTTGAGAGCCTCAAAGAGCAGGTCGCCGACGCTGCGACCTTCCTCGACCCGGCTCCGGGCGTCGTCACGCGGCTGCAAAACCCCGAGCGAGTGTTGGAGACGAACCTCACGTTCGAGCGCGACGACGGGTCGCTGGAGACCGTCCGGGCGTACCGGTCGCAGTTCAACGGCGACCGCGGCCCGTATAAAGGCGGCATTCGCTATCACCCCGGCGTCACCCGCGACGAGGTGAAGGCGCTGTCCGGGTGGATGGCGTACAAGTGCGCCGTCGTCGACATCCCGTACGGCGGCGGGAAGGGCGGTATCGCGATCGACCCCGAGGAGTACTCCGAAGCCGAGATGGAGCGTCTCACCCGCGCGTTCGCGACCGAACTCCGCCCGCTCATCGGCGAGGACCGCGACATCCCCGCGCCCGACGTCAACACCGGCCAGCGGGAGATGAACTGGATCAAAGACACCTACGAGACCTTAGAGAACACGACCGCGCCCGGCGTCATCACCGGCAAGGCGATCGACTCGGGCGGCAGCGAGGGGCGCGTCGAGGCGACCGGGCGCTCCGTCGCGCTCGCGGCGCGGGAGGCGTTCGACTGGCTCGACCGCGATATCGACGGCGCGACGGTCGCCGTGCAGGGGTACGGCAACGCGGGTTCGGTCGCGGCCAAACTGCTCGACGACCTCGGCGCCGACGTGGTCGCCGTCTCCGACTCCTCGGGCGGCATTCACGACCCCGACGGGTTCGATCCGCGCGCGGTAAAAGCCCACAAGGTCGAGACGGGGACCGTCGACGGCTACGCTGACACCGACTCGATCACGAACGAGGCGCTGTTGACGCTGGACGTCGACGTGCTCGTGCCCGCCGCGCTCGAAAACGCGATCGACAGCGACCTCGCCGCCGACGTCGACGCGGACCTGATCGTCGAGGCCGCGAACGGCCCGCTCACCCCCGGCGCTGACGACGTGCTCGTCGACAGGTCGGTGTACGTCGTCCCGGACATCCTGGCGAACGCGGGCGGCGTCACCGTCTCGTACTTCGAGTGGGTTCAGAACCGACAGCGGTTCCACTGGACGGAAGAGCGGGTGAACGACGAGTTAGAACGGACCATCACGGAGGCGTTCGCGGGCATCGTCGACGCCTTCGAGGCGCGGGACACGCCGAACCTTCGGACCGCGGCGTACGTCGTCGCTATCGACCGGATCGTCGACGCCTACGACCAGGCCGGAAACTGGCCGTAACGCGGCAGTCGGTTTTTAAGCAGAGAACCTATTTTAAAGGCGTCAGCCGAGCCGCAACGGCGGCAGCCGGGACTCACTCCAGTCGCGCGTCCCGAACGTCGATGTGCCCGCGGTCGCCCTCCCACACCGTGTCGTACTCCATGGCGATCCGCCGGTCCATGTGCGGGCCGTCGACGACGTACGTCTCGAACTCCCCGCCCTCACCGAGCGGGTGGACGCCGTACTCCTCGCGGAGTTCGAGGAGGTCCGCGAGCGCGTCGGCGTCGTACCGACGACCGAGCCACGACTCGTCGAGGCCGTAGGCGGCGACTTGGACGATCCGGATCTCGAAGCCGGCGTCGAACATGGCCTCGGCGAGCGCGACCGGGTCCTCCTGCCACAGCGGCGCGAACAGGTCGATCCCGAGTCGGTCGCACATCGCCTGAATGCGGCTGGTCTGGTACTCGCTTTCGACCGCACCGGCGGTGACGCCCGCGAGATCGATCTCGTCGTCCGCCGCTATCTCCCGGAGCGCGGCCTCCATCGGCTCCAGTTCGGCGTCGCCCTGCTCGCCGGCGTCGTCGACGTCGTCGGCGCCGAAGTCGTCGGGCGACACCTCGACGAGGTCGATCCCGACGCTTTCGGCCGCGAGCGTCGCGAGTTCGGTCGCCGGCGTGTGGTACATGTACGAGTCGCCCGCGGGGTGGACGGTCAGGAGTCGCGAGACGTCGAGCCCCTCCGCCAGCGCGCGGTACAGCGCCCACGAGGAGTCCTTGCCGCCCGAAAAGAGACTCACCCAGTCGTCGGTCATGGGCGGGAGGAGGCCGGGCGCGCGTAAAGCGTCGACGGTCCGGATCGACGCGCGTCGACCGAGCCGGGCGAGCAGCGAGGGTTCGTCGGCCGAACCCTCGTATCCCCGTGAGTTATCCGACGAACGCGCGTTATTAATGAAAAATAACAACATATTACCGCCCCTGCGTCGGAGTCCGCGTATGGAGGACCAATCGAAGCCGACGCTGGAGACGCTCACCGTCACCGAAGGCGAGGCGCCGTTCGAGAACGGCAGCGAGGCGGGCGACGTCGTCTCGCCGATTCACCTCGCGTCGACGTTCGCGCTTCCCGGTCTCGACACCGAGATGCGGCTCGAAGACGTAGACCCGAGCGCCGGCGAGTTCGTCTACGGGCGCCTGTCGAATCCGACGCGACACGCGCTAGAGACGCGGATCGCCGCGCTCGAAGGCGGCGCTCACGGCGCCGCGTTCGCCTCCGGCACGGCGGCGATATTCACGACGCTGCTCGCGAGCGTGACGCCGGGCGACCACGTCGTCGCCTTCGAGGACCTGTACGCCGGCACCCGTCGAATGCTCGACGACGTGTTCCGGTCGCGTCTCGGGGTCGACGTCACGTACGTCGACGCGACGGACACGGCGAACGTGGCGGCCGCGCTCCGGGAGGAGACCGCCGCCGTCTGGATGGAGTCGCCGACGAACCCGAAACTCGCGCTGTGTGACATCGCCGCCATCGCCGACCTGCTCGCGGACCGCGACGTGATGTTCGGCGTCGACAACACGTTCGCGAGCCCGTACTTCCAGCGGCCGCTCGAACTGGGCGCCGACGCCGTCGTCCACAGCACGACGAAGTACCTCAACGGTCACTCCGACGCCATCGCCGGCGCGGTCGTCACCGACGACGACGCGCTGGCCGAAGAGATCCGATTCCTCCAACAGGTCGGCGTCGGCGCCGTCAGCGGACCGTTCGACAGCTACCTCGTGTTACGGGGGATGAAGACGCTCGCCGCCCGGATGGAGCGACACGAGGCGAACGCGATGGCCGTCGCCGAGTTCCTCGCGGACCGCCCGGAGGTGACCGACGTGTACTATCCCGGCCTGCCGAGCCACCCGGACCACGAACTCGCCAGCGAGCAGATGTCCGGCTACGGCGGCATCCTCTCGTTCGAACTCGCCGGCGGCATCGAGGGGGCAAAGCGGTTCGTCGAGGCGCTGTCCGAGTTCACGCTCGCGGTCTCCGTCGGCGGCGTCGAGAGCCTGATCGAACTGCCGGCCGCGATGACACACGAACCGCTCTCGCCGGCGGAACGCGAGGCGCTCGGTATCTCGGACACGCTCATCCGCGTCTCGGTGGGTATCGAAGGAACGGACGACTTGCTCGCGGATTTAAAAGGCGGCTTCGAGGCGATGGGGCGAGCGCAGACGCCGACGGCCGAGGACTGACGCGGGTCGACGCCCGAAGCGCCGGGCTCAGTCCGAGATGAACTCGTTGTCGCGCCAGTTGACGCCGCCGTCGCCGTCGCCGCCGCCCTGCGGGCTCTCGACGACTTCGATGCTCGCGGGGCGCGGTTCGCCCTCGACGATGCGGGTCGCTTCGAGCGTCCCGTCCTCTTCGGTGATCGCCGTCAGCGTCCCCTTCTCGGAGAGCGTCGCGATCTTCCGGAGGACGAGAAACATCGGGTACTGAAGCGCGGAGTTCTGGAGGACGGTCTCGCGGTCGCCTTTAAAGCAGGCGAACTCGACGAGTTCGGATGGGATCTCCTCTTCTTCGTCGTCCATCCACTGGGGGCCGCCGGCGCGCGGCGGCTCTTCCTCCCAGACGCGCGTCTCCGTGACGGACGCCTTCAGCTGGGCGGTCGGGGTGTACTTGCTGATCGATTCGTCGTCGGACAGGGCCTTGATGATGAGGGTGTTGTTTCGACGCGTGATGTCGATGTCCTCGATCTCCGGGGGTAGGTCGGGATCTTCTTCGAAGTACGTCTCCACGTCTTCGAGTGGCAGTTCGAGCGTCGAATGAAGTCTGAACACGCGGCCTGTCATTGTTGGGTTGGTGAAGTGGGTCGAACCGATCGGCACGGCGGCAGCGGCGACTGCTGCTTCTACCCTAACTACGGCCCGAGGGTTTATATCGCCTGCCCTTCGAATTCCGAACTTCAAGATCGAACGACGCTCCCGCGCGTGGCGGCGTACGCGACGTGAACGCCGGTTCGAGGGTCGTGACGGGACGATTCGCTGGTGTGGCAGGGAGATTCGCTGGTGTGACGGGGCGATTCGCTGGTGTGGCGGGGCGACGCTGCCCGCGACCGGACGGTCGGACTACTCCGCGCCCAGTTCGGCGGCCAGTTCGCCGCGCTCGTCGAGCTCCGCGAGGACGTCGCTCCCGCCGATGAACTCGCCGTCGACGAACGTCTGCGGAATCGTCTCCCAGCCGCTCTCCGCTTCGAGCGCCTCGCGGTAGTGCGGCAGCGCCGGCAGGACGTCGACCGTCTCGAACTCCTCGACGTGCTGGCCGATTAGTTCGACGGCGCGCTGTGAGTAGCCGCACTGGGGCATCAGCCGGTTCCCCTTCATGAACAAGACCACGTCGTTTTCGGCGAGCGTCTCCTCGACGCGGGCGCTGATCTCTTCGGGCTCGGCGTCGCTTTCGGGTTGGAACGTCATGGACAGCGGTACGCACCCGCGAGGCAAATGGGTTCCGCACGGGTGACGGCCCCGCGATTACTCCTCGCGGTCGACGCGAACCACGTCGACGAGCGAGTACACCGGGACGCCGTCTATCTCGTCGTAGCCGCGCTTGTCCACGAGCACGACGCAGGCGACGGGGTCGCCGCCCTGCTCGCGGATCGCGTCGATGGACTCTCGCATCGTCGTCCCCGAGGTGATGATGTCGTCGACGACGTAGCAGTCGCGGCCGCGGATCGCGGCGAAGTTCCGCGAGAACCCCCCGCCCTGCTCGTCGATGTCGCCTTCGTCCCACTGGTGTTTCGCGGGCGCGTACGTTCCCAGGTCTGTGTCGAGCCGGTCTGCGACCGCGGTCGCGAGGGGCGCGCCGGCCTTCTCGATGCCGACGGTCAGGTCGACCTCCTCGCCCTGCTTGGCAAGCAGATCCGCCATCGCGCTCGCCGCGTACCCGAGCCGCGTCGAGTCGCGCCCGAGCGCCGACCAGTCGATGTGGATGTCGGCCGTCGTGGTCGTCGCCGCCGTCTCGGTGTCCGCGTGGTTGCCGCCGCCGCGCTCGACGAGCCAGCTTGCGGTCTCACGCGAGACGTTCAGTTCGTCGGCGATTTCGCCCTTCGAAAGCCCGTGTTCCGCGAGTTCGGCCGCGCTGTCGATGAGGTCGTCAACGTTTTTCATATGTGTCGAATTCAACCGCCGTTTTAATAGTCGTGTCGTCATCCGCGAACGCGGCCTCGAACTCGTCGAGCCCGTACACTCCGGTGACGAGATCGTCGAGGAAGCCGGGCGAAAGGCGGGACAGCGAGTCGACGGCGGCCTCGAAGTGTTCGTACCCGGAGTTGACGCTGCCGACGAGCGCCTTGTTGTGGAGGACGAACTCGCGGTGAAGCCGGCCGCCGTCGATCTCGAACTCCCAGTCACCCGGCACGCCGAGCAGCGCGCCGACGCCGTTCGGCGCGAGCGCCTCGATGGTGTCGAACGCGTGGGGCGCGTACCCCGTCGCCTCGAAGACGAAGTCCATCGGCTCGTAGGCGTCCGGTACGGACGAGACCGGCGTCTCGTTCGAGTTGACGTACGTCGCGCCGAGCGACTCGATGATGTCGATCGTCGGGTCGGGACGCTCGCGCCGCCCGAGACAGTAGACCCGCTCGAACGACTCGTCCAGCGTCGCCACGGTCAACAGGCCGAGCGAGCCGTTCCCCAACACGAGCGCGGACTCCGGCGCCCACTGGAACGCCGACCGGCTGGCGTACGCGTGTTCGATCGCCTTCTCCGCTATCGAGACGGGTTCGACGAGGAACCCCCACTCGGCGAGGGCGGGGGGAATCTCAATCAAGAACTCCTCTGGCGTGGTGAAGTACTCCGCCATGAACCCGTGAGCGCCGACGATCCCGCGCTCGTGGTACTGGCCGTCCGGCGCCATGTCCGGCTCGCCGCGGGCGAAGTACTCGTTTTCGCCGTTCGGCGGGCGCCTGACGGTCGGCACCACGACGTCGCCGACCTCGAACGCCGTCCCGTTCGGGTCTTCGACCACGCCGACGGCCTCGTGCCCCAAGACGAGGTGGTCTTCGCCCTCGGGCGATCCCCCGTGCCCCCCGGCGATGACCTCGTGATCGGTCCCGTCGACGCCGACTCGCAGGGTTCGCACGAGTGCCTCTCCGGCGGCCGGCGTCGGTCGCGGCTTCTCTGTGACGACCGGTTCGCCCTCCCCGTCGTACACGGCGATCGCATTCATATCACTACCTTCGCGGCCAGCCACCAAAAGATTTCTTTTATACCGAGTAAAGAGTTTCACCCAGCCGATCGCGGGCTTTTCCTCGCGGGGCGCCGTATCTCCGGTCGTGTGCACGCTCACGCTCGCGTGGCGGGCGTTCGACGACGCCCCCGTCGCGCTCGCCGCGAACCGCGACGAAGCGATGGACCGGCCCGCCGAACCGCCGGCGCTGCGCGGCGACGACGACGACCGGTTCGTCGCGCCCCGCGACGCCGAAGCCGGCGGGACGTGGATCGGCGTCTCCGCGTCGGGAGTCGTCGTCGCGATTACGAACCGCTGGCTCGACGCCGACCGACAAGCCGACCGCTCGCGCGGGTTGCTCGTCCGCGACTGCCTGCAGACCGATTCGGCGACCGAGACCGTCGAGGCGGTCGAGCGCGCCGTCGCGAGTCGGTCGTACGACGGGTTCAACCTCGCCATCGCCGACGGCGACGACGCTTTCCTGCTCTCGTACGACGGGGAGTTGACGGTCACGCCGCTCGACCCCGGCGTCCACGTCGTCGGCAACGTCGGCGGCGTGGTCAACGGTGTCGAGCGCTTTTCGGTCCCGGACCGGCGGCGCGAGGTCGGCGAGGAGCGCGTCGAGAGCGCGCGCTCGGTCGCGAGCGCGCTGCCGCCCGAACCCGGTGAGTCGAGCGAGGAGTGGCTCGACCGGGCGAGCGCGACCCTCGCGGACCACGCCTACGGCGCGTGCCTCCACGGCGACGGGTTCGGTACCCGGTCGTTCACCCGGATCCGGACGACCGCCGACGCGGACGGGTCGGTCGCGTTCGCGTACGCCGACGGCCCGCCGTGCGAGACGCCCGCGGAGCCCGTGTCGCTGCCGGCCGGCTTCGGAGCCGTCGGCTCGCGTGGCGCGGACAGGTCGGCGTAGCGACGGCGACGGCGCGGAAAGCCAGTTTTAAGCGAGTCGCGGGCGGGTGTTAGCGTATGAGTGTGTCCGAACTCGAGGCCGACCTCTCGGAGGACGAACGCGCCGGCCTCGACCTCATCCGCGAGACCGGTGGCATCCACCAGAGCGACTTCTGGAAGGAACTCGACGTCTCTTCGCGGAAGGGAAGTCGGATCGCGGAGGCGCTAGAGGAGTCCGGGCTCATTCAGCGCTCGGACACCGTCTACGACGGTCACAACACGTACTACCTCGAACCCGCGCCTCGCGACCTCGACTTCTCGCTGCTCATGGCCGGCGACATGCTCTCGCCGTTCATCGGCGAGGAAGAGGTCGACGCGCAGGCCGACGCGTTCTCCCAGTGGATGATGAATCTCGCGTACGAAGAGTACTGAGCCGGCCGCGACACGGCTGCACCGGCCGCACTGACCCGTGTACCTCTTATCCGTCGACGGCGGGGTCGATCACGTCGTCGTCGACCCGGCGAATGCTCTCCGCTAACCGCGAGCCGTCGGGCACGGCACGGAGGAACGCTTCGGAGCCGAACGGGGCGTCCCCGTTGACCGACACCACGCCGAGGTCCGCGGGGGAACCGTCGAGCCCGGTGAGAAACCCGACCGTCCTGACCGCGGGCACGTCGTCGACTCGCGCCGCCGTGTCGACCGAGCCGTACAGCGACCGGTGAGTCGCGACGTGATAGACGCAGGTCGGGGTCGGGGCGAAACAGAGCAGGTACCGCGCGCCGGGTTGGGTGCGCCCGAGTTTCGGTCGGATCGCGTGGCGCTCGTCCGCGTGGAAGTACCGCTCCATGCGCCGGTACTGCCTGAGGATCTCGTTGGCGCCCGTCGCGGCCCGCACCGCCGCGTCGCTTTTTAACTCGATGACGTGGTCGACGCGCTCCGGCGTGTGACGGCGGACGTACACGTCGACGACCCCGCGCCGCCCCTCGGCGTCGTACGGCTCCTCCACGTTGATCTCGGGGTCGTCGTTGGTGGCCGCGTAGTGGTCGACCACGCGGGTCGCCAGGTCGTCTTCCCGCATAGGTAGGCAACGTCGACGGCCGCGAATAAACCCGCCGGCAGCGGGGCGATAGCGAATATATAACCTGCGGGGTATTCTCACCGAACGGCCGCCATCAAGGGGTTTGTAAGGCTAGAAACCGTACTAAATAGCGATGTCTGATAGACTGTCTAGACGGCGGTACGTCGCCGGAACCGGAGCCGCGTTGACCCTCGGAACGCTCGCCGGCTGTTCGGGCGGCGGGGACGGTGGCGACGGCGGCGACGGCTCCGACGGCGGCGACAGCGGCCCGGAGGCGCTCGACGACGTGCCGAGCGAAATCGACACCTACCTCAGCGAGGGCGAGGCCCGGATGTACGACGGGACGATCCTCGACTACACCGGGCAAGACGAGGTCAGCGTCGCGGTCGGCGCGGGCGACGTCGGCTTCGCGTTCGACCCGGCCGCGATCCGGGTCGACGCCGGCACGACCGTCGTCTGGGAGTGGACCGGGGAGGGCGGCGGACACAACGTGGCCTCCGCCGAGGGCTCCGAGACCGAGTTCGACAACGGCGAGACCGTGATGGAGGAGGGGTACACCTTCGAGCAGACGTTCGACGCCGCAGGGGTCAAGCTCTACGAGTGTACGCCCCACCGAGCGAACGGCATGCTCGGCGCCATCGAAGTCGTCGAAGCGTAACGCGACCTCGCACCGCAGTTCGGTTTTATCGAACGTGATCCCGGATAGCGACTGGACCGATCGTCTCGCCGGTGGCGTGCGTTACGGGAGGAACGACCATCGCACGTCGACGATCCGGTCGTCCGCGCTGGTGACCGTCGGCCGCGCGAGGTGGTCGTTGGCGTTGACGCCGGCGTCGGCCAGCCGCGAGAGCGACTCCGCCAGCGTTCGGTCCGAGCGCTCGACCGACGAATCGCGGGCGTACGGGGCGTCGATGGGGGCGGACCGATCGTTCGCGATCTCGATCGCCTCGGTGAGTTCGCCGCCGATCGCGTACGCCGGCTGGTGGAAGTGCCAGCCGTCGATGGATAAAAAGAGCCACACGTCGCCGTTGATCGTGTGATACTCCCCCGAGACGCGGGACGGGTCGTGGGCGACGACGCGGGAGAGGACGGCGGTTTTCGTCCGGTATAGCGCGTCCTTGCGGGCGGACTGGACGTTGCTTTCGGTGAGATCGCCGCGCTCGTAGGCGGCGGTCGCCTCGTCGGCGAACTGCTTTGCGACCTTGTTGACGACGTACAGCGATTCGAGCAGATCGGCTGTCGGTTCGAGCGGGTCCACGGTGATTCCGGCCGGGCTGCGACCGATGAGAGGTGCGCGCGTGGCGCGGATAGGCGTTTCGGGATCCGGAGTCGGCGGGTCCGGATCTGTCAGGCCACACCGATCGACGCGTGTCGCTGTCGGCCGCTCGGGGCCGCCGGTTCCCCGGATGGTTAATTCTTTAAGCACACGGCCGAAGGGGAATACAAGCAATGTCGCACGATTCGATCAAGTTGTACTCGGCCATCTACGTCGCGCTGCTGGTCGCGGCGACGCTGAATTTTATTCTCTTTGAGGCCGACTTCGTCAGTTTCACCTACGCCCAGGCGATTGCCGGAACGATGGTTATCGCGACCGTCAAGACGCTCCTCATCGTCGCGTACTTCCAGCACCTCCGGTGGGAGAACCGCTCGCTCACCTACGTGATGGCGCTCGCGCTCGCGCTCACCATGCTCCTGATGGCCGCCGCGACGTACTCCATCTCGTAAACCGAGCCCCGCTTTTCTCACGCCGTCCCCCAATTTACCGCGTTGCCGCAGCGTCTGTGGCTGCCTGTGCGTTTTTATATATACGCGTAAATGGATACGTATGGATCTGCGACCCGCAACGCTCGACGACATCGACAGCATCCGGACGATCGCACGCGAATCCCTGCTCGCGTCATACGGGCACGCGGTCGACGAGGCGCTGCTCGCAGAGGCCGTCGACGAGTGGTACGACCCCGAGGAGCTGAGCGCGGACATCGGCGACGAGGACACGGTGTTCCCGGTAGCCCTCGTCGACGGGACGGTCGTCGGGTTCGCCGAGAGTTACGTCGTCGGCCGACGCGAGCGCGTCGGCGAGATCGACTGGCTCCACGTCCATCCCGACCACCGGGGGTCCGGCGTGGGCTCGGAACTCCTCGAACGCGTGGAGTCGGACCTTCGCGCGGCCGATGTCGACCGGATCGAGGCGCGCGTCCTCGCGGACAACGAGGCCGGGACGGCCTTCTACGATCGAGAGGGGTACGACCTCGACGGCGAGCGCTCGGTGGAGATCGGCGACGAGGCGTTCGAAGAGCGAGAGTACCGAAAGCAGATCGGTCGGCTGGCCGGCATCTCCGAGGGCATCTACGAGACCGAGGACGGCGAGACGGTCCACGTCGCCTTCGACGAGAGCGACCGCGGCTCGCACGCCCCCTTCTACGTCGCGTACGCGGACGCCGAGATGAGCCAGCGGTACGGGTACCTCTGCGGGAACTGCGAGGGGACGAACATCGCCATCGACACGATGGACCGGATGGAGTGCCGCAAGTGCGGGAACCGGCGCAAGCCGGCTCGGTGGGACGCGGCGTACTGAGTCGCTCGCGACCTACAGCGTCTCTTTGACGCCCAACACGCGTTCCTCGTTTTCCCGTCCCGGATCCCACTCGCTGCCGTCGCGGTCGGCCTCGCGGTGTTCCGCGACGGTCCGCGCCATGGCCTCGTCGACCGGCGTCGACTCCCAGCCGAGGTCGGCGAGCGCACACGTGTCGAGCAGGTGGGGATGGTCCCGGTACAACACGAAGTCGTCCGGTTCGAGCCCGCCGGCCGCCAGCGCGTCGGCGCTCGCCGTGACGACCCGGCAGTCGGTCCCGGCGGCCTCGGCGATGGTTTCGAGCGTCGCTTCGAGCGTGAGTGCCCGCCGGTCGCCGACGTTGTACGCCCGCCCCGCCTCCCCGCGCTCGGCGACGATCCGGAGCGCGCTGGCCACGTCCTCGACGTACGCCCGGTGCCAGAGGTTCTGGCCGTCGCCGGGGACGACGACGCGCTCGTGCGCGAGCACTCGGTCGATCCAGTAGTCGAGCCGTTCCGTGTAGTCGTAGGGCCCGTAGACGATACACGGGCGCACGGCCATCGCCTGGACGCCCTCCTCGGCGGCCGCGAAGACCGCACGGTCGCCCTCCGCCTTTCGGTTCCCGTAGGTGTCGGACGTGTCGTCGGTCGCCTGCTCCGGCGAACACGACCGGAGCGGCGTCTCTCCCTCGCGTTTGGGTATCGATTCGGCCGCGTAACTGTCGCCCGACGAGATGTACACGTAGCCGTCGACGTCGGCGAACACGTCGGTCGCCGTCTCGACGTCGGCCGGCTGGTACGCGACGCAGTCGATCACGATGTCGGGCTCGGCCGAGAGTTTCGCCGTCCGCAGGTCGCGTTCGGTCTTTCGGTCGCCTTCGACGTGGGTCACCCGGCCGTCGTCGGCGAAGGGGTTCTCGTGGTTGCCGCGATTCAGCATGGTGACTTCGTACCCGTTCGCGAGCAGGTCGGAGACCGTATGCCGACCGATAAACCGCGTGCCGCCGATGACGAGTGCCGTCGCTGTCATACCGGGTCTCGGAGTAGCGCCCTCAAAAACGTGACCGAACCGGAACGGGTTACTTGTCGTGTTACTCGTCGTACTTTTCGCGGGGGCCGTCACCGCGCCAGCGACGGTACAGGAGGTACGCGACGCCGAGCCCAATAAACCAGGTCCCCACGCCGGCGAGCGCGAACCCGATACCGATCAGGAATTCGCCGGTCGGCACACCGAACATACCCGTGTTCGGCGACTCGGCCACATAAACGCTCCGAGGAGACGCGCCGCTGTGAGGGAGGCGTCTCAAAACGCGAACGAAATGAAAAACGAGCCGGGTCGGCGGCTACCTCAGAAGAGGTAGAACAGCGGGAAGATGAACACCCAGACGATGTCGACGAAGTGCCAGTAGAGGCCGAAGTACTCGATCGGCCGCTCGTCGTCTAGGTAGTGTCCCTGGTAGGCCCTGACGAACAGGAAGATGGCGACTACCAGTCCGATCACCACGTGGATCCCGTGGAGCCCGGTCGTCACGTAGTAGATCGACGCCTGAACCGGGTCGCCGTACGGGTTCTGTGCGAGGCGGACTCCCACGTCGTAGATCTCGTGGTGCCACTCCCACATCTTGATCCCGAGGAACACGAATCCGAGCAGGATCGTGCTCCCGAGCGACGCGAGGAGCCCCTGACGGCTGTTCCGGTGGGCCGCGACCAGCGCGAGGATCACCGTGAACGAGGAGGTGATCAGCACGAACGTGTTGATGAGGCCGGGCAGCGACTCCGTCAGCGGCTGCCACGTCATCCAGCCGGCGTTGTACCGGACGAAGATGGCCGCGGAGAGGAACGCGCCGAAGACGATCACGTCTGACGCGATGAAGAACCACATGCCCAGTTTCACCTTCTCGACGCCCTCGAAGGGCCACCGCTCGGCGAACTCGCTGGGCGGGGCGTAGAAGTCTTCGAGCCCCCACTTCACGCCGGTCCAGATCAGCCCGGCCATCCCGACGAGGACGAGGATGGGGTACACCGGGTTCGAGACGGTGAGCGTGGTGTCTGCGAGCGACTCACCGACGGCGAACGACAGCGCCTCGCTGAACCCGGAGAGCCCGAGCAGCATCACGCCGAGCGCGAACGAGAGCGCGAACGGCCAGATGCTCGCGTGGCTCGGGTGTTCGTCCCAGTGCGGGTACTTCGTGATGTGTTCTTCGTGGCTGCTGCCGCCGTCCGTCGCCGCGTTGCCGTCGGCGTCGGCCTTCAGGGCCGGGCCGCCGTCAGGCACGTAGTCTTTGACGAACTCGAGTTTACCGGACGCGTACGAGGGGCGGTTCGGCCAGTTCTCAAGCGGCGGGGGCGAGGAGACCGCCCACTCCGCCGTCCGCGAGTAGTCCCACGGGTTGTCGCCGGCGGGTTCGCCGGAGACGTAGGACTTCGCGAAGTTGTAGAACATGATGAAAAACGAGAACCCGAGGATGAAGGCTCCGATCGTCCCGAACTGGTGGAAGATCTGGAACTCGGGGTTGTACTCGAAGACGCGGCGGGGGGTCTCCCAGCCGAGGAACATCGAGAAGTACACCATGTTGAAACTGATGAAGAAGATGACGAAGTGGATCTTCCCCAGCAGTTCGTCGTACATCTTTCCGGTCACCTTCGGGAACCAGTAGTAGGCCCCGCCGAACAGCGCGGTCGCACCGCCGAACATCACGTAGTGGAAGTGGGCGACCACCCAGTAGGTGCCGCGGAACTCGTAGTCGAGGACGATCGCGCCGAGGAACACCCCGGTGATGCCGCCGAGGATGAACAGCAGCAGCGCCCCGAACGCGAAGAGGAACGGCGTCGTGAACTGCACGCGCCCCTTGATCAGGGTGTAAATCAGCGAGAACACCAGCAGGTCGAAGGGGAGTGAGATCCCGATGGTGGTCGCCATCATCAGGGTCTTGATCTCCAGGTTGATCGTCGTCAGGAACATGTGGTGCATCCACACGAGGAACGACTGGACGGAGATGAGACAGATGGAGATAATCACCCACTTCCGACCGACGAGCCGGCGTCCGGAGAACGTCTGGAACAGCTCCAACATCACGCCCAACGCCGGGAAGAAGACGATGTACACCTCGGGGTGACCGAAGAACCAGAAGAGGTGGCCCCAGAGGAGAGAGCCGCCCTCAGTAGCCGAGAAGTACACGCTGCCGAGGACCCGGTCAGACGCCAAGATGAGTCCGAGAGCGAGCAGCGCCGCGAACGCGAACAGCATCATCCACGCGGTCGTGAGGATAGACCAGGTGAACATCGGCATGTCCATGATGCCCATCCCCTCCGCGCGGGAGTGGTGTATCGACGTGAGGAAGTTCACCGTCGACGCGGTGACGCCGACGACGAACATGAACAGCGCGAGTACCGCCCCGGTGGACCCGATACTCGGCGTGTACATCGGAATGTTCAGCGGGGCGTACATCGTCCAGCCAGCGCTGAGCGTGCCGCCCTGGAAGAAGCTGATTCCGAGGAGAACGCCCGAAAGCAGGTACATCCAGTACGAGAGCGCGTTCAGCCGGGGGAACGCGAGGTCGTCGGCACCGATCTGCAAGGGCACGAAGTAGTTCGCGAACCCGAATCCGAAGGGTGAGAGGAACCAGAACACCATGATCATCCCGTGGGCGGTGACGGCCTCGTTGTACGCCAGCCCGGAGAGGATCTGGCTCGTCGGGTCCCACAGCTGCATCCGGATGAGCAGCGCGAGCACCCCGCCGAAAAGCAGGAAGAACAGCGCGGTGATAGTGTAGAGGATGCCGATGTCTTTGTGGTTCGTCGTGACGAACCAGCGCTTGACGGACGTGGTCGGTGGGAGTTCGCTCATGCGCTCACACCTCCGAGCGCCGCCCCGCTAACGCGTGCGGGACTGTCGGTACCGACGCCGCCTTCGACGTTGGCGTCGCTGCTACCGGTTCCCTCGTACCACTCTTCCCACTCGTCTTGCGGGATGACGGTGATCTGTCCTTTCATCGCGGAGTGGCCGGGTCCGCAGAGCTCGAAGCACTCGATCATGTACGTGGCTTCGCCGCCCTGCGCCTGGACCTCTTCGGAACTTACGGAGAACCAGTTGGTGTTGGTGTCTCCGGGGATGGCGTCGGACTTGATCCGTAAGTCCGACGAGCCAAAGTTGTGCCACACGTCCCGTGAGGTCACTGTGATGTCGATCCGCGTGTCGGCGGGCACGGTCAGTTCACCGGTCGTGCTGTGGCCGTTGGGGTACTCGAAGTCCCAGCCGTACTGGTAGCCTTCGACCATGATCTCGATGTTGTCACCCTCCGCATCCGGGCCGTCTTCGACGTACAGGAGGATCCCGTACGCGTACACGACGAGGCTGATGACGACGATGGCGCTCAACCCGAAGGAGAGGAAGAGCTTCTTTGCTTTCGGACCGCCCTGTCCCGTCGGGAGCTCGCCGACCTGTGGCGCGTCGAACCCCTCTCTGGGTTCGCCGCCGTCGTCGCGGTACTTGTACACGTTCCACAGCGTGTACGCGACGACGACCGTTCCGACCAGCGTTCCCAGCGCGAGGAAGACGAAGAAAATCTCGTCGAAGACCTCCGCCTGCGCGCGCCAGTCGCTCCCCTGTTGCAGGATAAGTGTGTCTATCATGTTCGTCTCTTTGCTCTTGTCTACTCCTTGGCGAAGGCGCAGTTAACTCTTGTGTGAATGGCCGCGGCGTGACCCCCTGAAACAGCCACAGTAGCGCCCGGCCAACGTATCACTGCGAAAGCGTAACTCGCCCGTGAGTCGCCCAGCGTCGCCGCCGGGGGTGCTGACAGCCCGTGTGGTGAGCGGGGCGGTCGAATCGGCCGGTAGCACAGTCGAGGGGCTGTCGGCAGCGCGGACGAGCCGACGGGCACAGCGTATGGGAAGTCGACCGGCACAGCGTACGGGAAGTCGACCGGCACAACATACGAAGGCTATTTGTACGCGGGAACGGACCTGCTTACAACGAACTCACCATGGTCTCACTCACGCTCTTGAGTACGGCACTGATGGGGCTGCTCGTCGTGGGCACCTTCGTCGCCGTCGCGCAGATCGGCGCGAAACGCACCGCCCCAGGCGCCGGATCGATCAGCAGGTACGATGCGATCACCGGCACCCTCAGCGAGGTCGCCCAGAAACCGATAACCTGGGCGATCTCGTTTATCCTGATCACGGTCGGTATCGGCGCGGTCGCGCTCCTCGCGGTCGGGAGCTTCGGCGTGCCGGAAGGGCTCTCCGGGAGTCTGCTCACCCTCGTGTACGCCGCGGTCGCGCTGTTGATCGCCGGCTTCGTCTTCTTCGGCGCCTACTTCGGCGCCCGCGGGCGTGGCCTCGGGAACGCGCACGGCGTCGCGGCCGGGTCGTTCGCGGCCGGACTGCTGTTCCTCGTGCTCATCGTGGCACAGCTGCTCGTCGGCGTCATCGGGTAAGTCGTCGGCGCGTTCGGCGGGACGCCGACTTTGGACGGTTCGACGGGCAGGCGGCCGGCTGATTCGACGAGTTCTCCTGCTGCTGGTGAGATTTTTAGGAGCGACGAAGAGCGACGAGGAGTACGATCGAGCGGCAGAGTCGGTCGGTAGGGGCAGTCAGGCGACCGCGACGCCGTTCCGCGCGAGGAAGTTGCTCGCGGCCTTGATTTCGACCGGACTCCCGATGATCCGGTAGTGGTCATCGGTTTCGACAATCGTCACCGTGAATCGCTCGCAGACCCCGTCTCGTAACCCGTCGAGCGCGCAACGAGGGAGGACGATCTGCGTGCTGTCACGGAGGATCGTCGGATCGGGCATTCGACGTGTCAACTCTCACGATCCCTCGGGATAATCGTGTCGAAATATCACCGTTTCCAGCCCGTTCGACTCGGGTCTCCCGCAAGCCGGCGAACCCGACGACTCGGCTGCGAGGCGGAAGGAACACCTTTAACGAGCCGAACGGCCGACAGTAGCATAATGGGACTGGAAGAGGAGATAGAGGACCTCCGCGAGGAGATCGCCAACACGCCCTACAACAAGGCCACGGAGGCTCACGTCGGGCGACTGAAGGCGAAGCTCGCGGAAAAAAAGGAGAAACTGGAAAACCAGTCCTCCGCCGGCGGCGGCCACGGGTACGCCGTCGAGAAACACGGGGACGCCACGGTCGCGCTCGTCGGGTTCCCGAGCGTGGGGAAGTCCACCCTCATCAACGCCTTGACCAACGCCGACAGCGAGGTCGGCTCCTACGAGTTCACGACCCTCGACGTCAACCCCGGTATGCTGCAGTACCGCGGCGCGAACATCCAGATATTGGACGTGCCCGGACTGATCGAGGGCGCCGCCGGCGGACGCGGCGGCGGGAAGGAGGTGTTGTCCGTGGTTCGAACCGCCGATCTGGTCGTGTTTATGCTCTCGGTGTTCGAAATCGAGCAGTACGACCGACTCCGCGAGGAGCTGTACAACACGAACATCCGCCTCGACACGGAGCCGCCGAACATCAACATCCGAAAGACGCACAAAGACGGCATCGGGGTGACGATGAGCGACGACGTGAGCCTCGACGAGGGGACGGTCAAGCAGGTCCTCCGCGAGTACGGCTACGTCAACGCCAAGGTGACCATCCCCCACGATCTGACTATCGACGAGCTGGTCGACGCCGTGATGGACAACCGCGAGTACCTCCCTTCGATGGTCTCCGTCAACAAGGCGGACCTCATCGACAAGAGCTACTTGCCGACGGTCAAGGAGGAACTCCGCGAGCGCGACCTCGACCCCGACGACGTGCTCTTCATCTCGGCCGAGAAGGAGCTCGGGCTCGACGGGCTCAGAGAGCGCCTCTGGGAGGAGCTCGGTCTCATCCGAATTTACATGGACAAGCCCGGTCGCGGCGTCGACTACGAGGAGCCGCTGATCTTGTTCGAGGGCGACACCGTCGGCGATGCCTGTACGAAGATCGGCGGCGAGTTCGACGAGCGATTCAAGTTCGCGCGCGTCTCGGGGACGAGCGCGAAACACGACGACCAGCAGGTCGGGAAGGGCCACGAGCTGGCCGACGAGGACGTGCTGCGGATCATCGCGCGGAAGTGAGATACCGTCCGGTCGGTCGCCGATAGCGACGACGCGGTCGTCGCGTCCGACCGAAAGGCGCTTTTTACGGGGCCGCGACGCACGACCATGATAACGGTCGCGCTCGCGGGCAAGCCGAACGCCGGCAAGTCCACCTTTTATACCGCCGCCACGATGGCCGACGTCGACGTGGCGAACTACCCGTTCACGACCATCGACGCCAACCGCGGGGTGACACACGTCCGCACGGAGTGTCCCTGTCTCGACCGCGAGGAGCGGTGCGGCGCCGAGAACTGCCGCGACGGGAAGCGGTACGTCCCCGTCGAACTCCTCGACGTGGCGGGGCTCGTTCCGGGCGCCCACGAGGGGAAGGGCCTCGGCAACCAGTTCCTCGACGAGTTGACGAACGCGGACGTCGTCCTCAACGTCGTCGACGCCTCCGGCGCGACGAACGCGGAGGGCGAGCCGGTCGAGGTCGGCGCGCACGACCCCCTCGACGACGTCGACTTCATCGAGGAGGAGATGGACCTGTGGCTCGCGGGGATCGTCGAGCGCAACTGGGAGGGCGTCGAGCGACAGTCGCGCTCGCCCGACTTCGACTTGGAGGCGGCGGTCACCGACCTGCTGACCGGGTTCGGCGCGACGGAGCACGACGTGACGGCCGTCCTGCGCGGGCTGGAGTACCCGGAAGACCCGCAGGCCTGGACCGAGGCCGACCGCGAGGCGCTCGCGCGGGCGATCCGGCGGCGGACGAAACCGATCGTCGTCGTGGCGAACAAAGTCGACGCGGCGCCGGAGGGCGCGGTCGACCGGCTCAGAGACGGGACCGACAAGCCGGTTATTCCAGCGACGGCCGACGGCGAACTCGGGCTCCGCCGCGCCGCCGAGGCGGGCGTCGTCGACTACGACCCGGGCGACGAGGCGTTCGACGTTGTCGGCGACGTCTCGGACGGCCAGCGTACCGGCCTTGCGGCGATCCGATCGGCGATGGACCAATACGGGGGGACGGGCGTGCAAACCGCACTGAACGCCGCAGTGTACGATCTGCTCGACCGAATCACCGTCTACCCCGTCCAAGACGCCTCGAAGTGGACAGACGGAACCGGAAACGTCCTCCCAGACGCGTTTCTCCTGCAGTCGGGAGCGACCCCGCCGGATCTGGCCTACGCGGTCCACACCGACATTGGCGAGGGGTATCTCCACGCGGTCGACGCGCGCTCTGCTCGCCGGATCGGCGAGGACCGCGAACTCTCGGAGGGGGACGTAATAAAAATCGTCTCGACTGCTGGGCCGTGAGGGCCTAAGAAGCGCCTCGGGAGACGACCGCAACCCCTACAATGAGACGACCGCGACCGACAGGCACATGCGGGTCGCCCGAGACGGGTCGGTAGATGCTCGGGCTGGAACACGACTTCCGGATCGTCGACACCCGCGCGACGCTTGACCCCGACGAGTCGTCGGTCGCGACCCACGGGCGGGACATCTCCCCCGAACTGCTGGAGCGCGAGATGTTGCAGGCCGGCGTCGTCCGCGCGGTCGCGAGCCCCGGTCAGCGCGCGCCCGGACGGAGTTACCTCCGCGCGAACAACGCGGTCGCGCGGCTCTCGATCGACCGCCCATTCGTCGCGTTCGCCCGACTCAACGGCCCCCGCGATCCGGGGACCGGCCCGCTCTCTGCGATCCGGAACCTCCGTGCCGAGCGCGACGACCACCACGCCCGGCCCGACGACGTCGAGCAGTACTCCTACGACGACCGCTTCCACGGGTTCACGCTCGTCCCCCACGCCGACGGGCTCCCGAACGAGGACGTGCTCACCCGCTTGGAGGCCGCCGACCTGCCCGTCATCGTCCACGCCGGCACGCGGTTTCCGCCGGAGGCCGTCGAGCGCGAACTGCTCGACTACGATATGCCCGTCGTCCTCGCCAGTTTCGGCGGGTACCCGCTCGACGCCGACCTGATGCACGAGACCCTCGGACTGTTGGGCGAGTACGACCGACTCTACGTCGAGACGAGCGCCGTGCGCTACCGGGAGGTCCTCGAACGCGGCGTCTTGGAACACCCGGACCGCGTGCTCTTCGGGTCGGGCGCGCCGGACGTCCACCCGAACATCGGCGTGATGGAGATCCTCACGCTCGACGTCTCCGAGGACCTCATGCGTCGCGTGTTCGCGAAGAATCCCGCGCGGCTGATCCCCGCGCTGGCCGAGGGCGCGGACGTCTGAGCGCGATTGCGGTAGCCACTTATCGCGCCGCCGAAAGCGAGAGGTATGAGCGACGCAGACGCCACGAGCGAACCGACCGCCGACGGGGACGCCGCGGGCGACACCCTCGTCGAGGTCGTTCGCGCCGTCGGTCACGAACACGTCAGCGCCGACCACGCCAGCACGTTCGAACTCACGACCGACGACTGGCTCACCCCCGCGGGCGACTGCATCGTCGGCGTCGAGGCCGACCGAACCCCCCGCGATTTCGCCCCCGCGTTCCGTGAGGCCTGCCGGGACCCGAACGCGACCATCGAGGCGACGCTCGTGGTCGAGGCGGGGGAAAGCGAGTTCAGCGAGACGATCACGGGCCGCGGCGATCCGGAACTGACGCTCCTCGACGACCGCTCGATGGTCGGTCGGACGAGCGACTACACCGACGACGAACGAACGATTCTCGTCGACGGCGACGGCGCCGCGGCCGACCTCGACCGCGACCTCGTTGCCGCGCTCGCGAACGGCGCAGATCTAACGCTGCGACTGCGCGTGACGCCCGACGCGTGAGACGGTTTTTTAAGTAGTACTTAAATCGGAAGCTCCGCGTCCGCGCCGACGACCCGGTCGACCTCCTCTGGCGCGCGCCAGTCCGAGGTCCGCTCCAACAGTTGGACGACCATCCGGCCGGTGACGCCCCAGACGGTGTAGCCGCCGACGTGGAAGTAGTGGACGCGGTGGTCGCCGTAGTCCGGGTGGCCGACGCGGCGCTCCGACTCGTAGTTCGCGGGGTCCATCAGCCCCTCGACGGGGAGGACGACCACCTCCGCGACCTCCGACTCGTCGGGAATGTACTCCCGGTCGGGCGCGACGCCGACGAAGGGGCGGACCGCGTAGTCGCTGCTGGTTCGCGTGTCGTCGATGCGGCCGACCACGTCGACCTCCTCCGGCCGCAGCCCCACCTCCTCGTCGGCCTCCCGGAGCGCGGTGTCGGTCAGCGTTCGGTCGACCGGTTCGCGACCGCCGCCGGGAAAACTCATCTGTCCGGGGTGTTCGCCGAGGTGCGCGGCTCGCTTCGTGAAGAGGAGGTGCGCCGCGCCGTCGCGCTCGATGACGGGGGCTAACACCGCCGCCTCTCGGCGACCGGCAAGCGACCGCGACGCGTACCGGCGGAGCCCCGACAGGTTCATACCCGACGTAGACCGCCTGACGCCGTTAACCTTTCTCCGGCCGGCGGGCGAGACGGAGGCCGCTGCGGGCGGCGACGACGGCTCCTTCGGACCTTTTAAGCCCGCGACCCGCCCTGTGAGGAACAATGAGCGACGACGACCAGGAGCTCGGTATCACCGAGTCCAAGTCACACAACACCGGCGAGTGGTACGCCGAAGTCGTACAGAAGGCCGGGCTCGCGGACTACGGGCCCGAGGGGATGAGCGGGTTCATCGTCACCCGACCGCGCGCCTACGGCGTCTGGGAGCGCCTCCAGGGGTTCCTCGACGCGAAGTTCAAAGACACCGGCGTCCAGAACGCCTACTTCCCCCTCTTCATCCCGGAGTCGTACCTCGAACGCGAGAAGGACATCGTCGAGGGGTTCGACCCCGAGGTGGCGTGGGTGACGGAAGCGGGGAACAAAGAACTCGAGGAGCGCCTCGCGGTCCGACCGACCTCCGAGTCGATCATCACGCCCTACCTCAGCCAGTGGGTCCGGAGCCACCGTGACCTCCCGCTGCGCGTGAACCAGTGGTGTTCGGTCGTGCGCTGGGAGGCGACGGAGACGAAGCCGTTCTTCCGCACGAAGGAGTTCCTCTGGCAGGAGGGCCACACCGCCCACGCGACGAGCGAGGACGCCTGGGATGAGACGATGACGCGGCTCGACCAGTACGCCTCCGTCTACGAGGATCTGCTGGCGATGCCCGTTCTGAAAGGCCAAAAGCCCGACCACGACACCTTCCCCGGCGCGAAGACGACCACGACGGTCGAAGCGTTGATGCCCGACGGGAAGTCGGTCCAGGCCGGGACGTCTCACCACCTCGGGCAGTCGTTCGCCGAGGCGTTCGGCATCACGTACTCCGACGAAGACGAGGAGGAGCGGCTCGCACACACCACCTCGTGGGGACTCTCGTGGCGCGCGCTCGGCGCGCTTATCATGACCCACTCCGACGAGCAGGGGCTCGTGCTCCCGCCCGGCGTCGCCCCCGAACAGGTCGTCGTCGTCCCGATCTGGCAGGAGGACACGAAAGACGACGTGCTGGCGTACGCCGAGGGCGTCGCCGACGAACTCGACGACGCGGGGATCCGGGTCGAACTCGACGACCGCGACGAGCGCAATCCCGGCTTCAAGTTCAACGAACACGAGCTCAACGGCGTCCCGCTCCGGATCGAGATCGGCCCCCACGAGGTCGAGGACGAGGAACTCACCTTCGTCCACCGGCCCGACGGCGAGAGCGTTGTCGAAGCCCGCGACGGGGTCGTCGAGACGGTCTGCGACCACTTCGATACGGTGTACGCGAAGCTGTACACCGCCGCGGAAGAGACCCTCGACGGCGAGGTTCGCGAGGCCGACGACCGCGCCGACATCCTCGGGACGCTCGGCCAGCACGGCGGCTACGTGAAAGCGCCGTGGTGCGGCGAGGAGGCCTGCGAGGAGCCGATCAAAGAGCCGATGGCCGCCGAGATCGTGATGGTCCCGTTCGAGGACGACGACCCGCTCCGCGAGACGGACCACGACGAGACCTGCGCGATCTGCGACGACGACGCCGAGCGAACCGCGTACTTCGCGAAGTCGTACTGAGCCGAAGAGCACGGTTCTACCCACCCCGCTGCCGTCGCCCGTTTAATCCGCGTTGATCCGGCTTAACGGAGATCGGTTTATATACCGATACGGTCCGTACCGACAGGTAATGAACCGAGGCACCGCACTCGTCGTCGCCGTGGTCGTCGTGGTCGGCGTCGCCGGAATCGCCGCGGCCGGCCCTATTGGGATAGCAGCCGCGCAAGACGATCCGGTGGAGACGAACGAGACCGAAGCGTCGAGCGACGGCACCGGGACCGCAAACGAGACGGACGAGATCAGCCCCGGCGAGCGTCTCTCCGGCGTGATCGGCGTTCAGCGCGCCGAGATATCCGGAGAGGTCGAGGCGCGGGCGTTCGAGGTCGGCCTCAACCGGACGGAGACGCCCGAAGAGCGGGCCGCGTTGGTCGCAGATCGACTGAACCGGACCGAAGAGCGACTGGAAGCGATCGAACGTGAACAGCGGTCGCTCCGCGAGCGCCGCGAGGCCGGCGAGTTGAGCCACGGGCAGTTCGCCGCCCGCATGGCGGAGACGAGCGCTCGGGCCGAGGCGGTCAAACGCGAGGCGAACCGGAGCGCCGCCGTCGCCCGCGACCTCCCGGAAGCGGCGCGGGAAGCCCGCGGGATCAACGTGAGCCGACTCGACACCCTTCGCGAGCGGGCGGGCGAAGCGAGCGGGCCGGAGGTCGCGGCCATCGCTCGCGGGGTCGCCGGCAACGGCGTCGGCGGGCCGCTGGCCGCAGACCGGCGTGGCCCCCCAGAGGATCGGGGCGTCGGACAGGGAGCCCGAAACGGCTCCGACGCGGACCGACCGGGACGGGGCGACGGACCGGGCGCGAACCGCTCGGACACGGGCGGCGGGCCGCCCGGCGAAGGCGACGCTCGCGGCGGGCCGCCGGACGGAGCGAACCGGATGGGCGGCGGGGGAGACGCCGCGAACGGCAGCAACACCCCGGCGAACGGCAGCGACGACGCGCCGTCCGGACCGGCGACGAACGGAAGCGACTCGACGGGGAGCGGAAGCGGCCCGACGGGGAGCGGAAGCGGCTCTGCCGGCGAGGGCGGCGCCGGCTCGCCGACCGAACGGAGCGACGGCGACCGCGGTAACGGGACGGGAGCCGACGCGAACCGGAACGGGTCGGGAGGGAGCGACGAAGCGAGAGGCGGTGACGGCGGAGCAGGGAGCGGTAACGGCGGGGCAGGGACCGGCGGAGCGGGGACCGGAAACGGAGGGACGACCGGCGCGGCGTCGGCCGTCACGAGCGTCGGCAGCGACCTCGCAGAGCGCCTCGATCGAAGGATGACGGACGGCGCGCGGCTGCTTCAGCGAGTCGTCGGCGTGGGCGGTATCGATGGATAGGGCGCACTCGGCTCGGCCCGGACTCGCGAGATGGGAAGCGATTTATCCCGGCCTCGTAACTGTTTGCCCGTGCAGCGAAGGGTAGTCCTTCTGGTCGTCGCGCTCGTCGCGGCCGTCGCGCTCGCGACGGGTGGCGCCGCACAGGGCGGTGGCGGCCTCCCGGCCGGCGGGTTCGACCAGTTGGACGTCTCGCCGGACGACATCCTGATCGAAGTCGGCGTCCAGCCCGACGGGGACGCGGTCTGGGAGACGCAGTACCGAGTCCGGCTCGCGAGCGACGACGAAGAGCAGGCGTTCGAGGAGCTCCGGGCGGACGTGGAGTCCGACCCGAGCGCGTACAGCGCGCGCTTCGGGGAGCGGATGCGCGCGACGGCGGCCGCCGCGGAGAACGCGACGGGCCGCGAGATGAACGTCACGAACGTCACGGTGGCCGCGGAGCGACGCGAACTCCCGCAGTCGTACGGCGTGGTTACCTATCGGTTCGAGTGGGAGGGGTTCGCGGCCGTCGAAGACGACCGAATCCTCGTCGGCGACGCGGTCGACGCGCTGTTCCTCGACGAGGCCTCGTCGCTCATCGTGACGTGGCCGGAGGAGTACCGACTCGGCGATGCGTCGCCGTCGCCGACGGAAACCCGCGAGAACGCCGTCGTCTGGCGAGGGCCGGTCGACTTCACCGAGGGGCAGCCCCGCGTGACGGTCGAGCCGGCGAGTCGCTCCGTGGGCCCGCTCCTGTTGGCCGCGATAGGGCTTGTCGTCGCGGTCGTCGCGGCGGTCGGCTACCGACGCCGCCCGTGGGACAGGGGCGATGCGGAACGGGGTGCGGGCGCGACGGCGGCCGCCGGCGAGCCGGCGGCGACATCGGCGGGCGTGGCCGAGGGGGAGACCGCGTCGGACCCCACAGGCGCGTCCGACGAGCCGGGTGCGGGGGCGTCCGAGGGCGGGACGGTCGAGACGGACACCGAAACGGGGGAGACCGAGTCCGACGCGAGCGACGAGGCGGCGCCGGTCGACGAGGACCTGTTGAGCAACGAAGAGCAGGTCCTTCGGCTCGTGGAGTCCGAGGGCGGCCGAATGAAACAGAAGCGGGTCGCCGAGGAGCTCGACTGGACCGCCGCCAAGACGAGCCAAGTCGTCACCGGGCTGCGGGACGACGGCGACCTCGAAGGGTTCCGGCTCGGGCGCGAGAACGTCCTCTCGCTGCCCGGCTACGACGCGGCCGCGGAGGGAGGCGACGGGAGCGACGACGCGGACGGCGACGACACCGCCGAGAGCGACGAGGGCGAGTAACGCCCTGCAGTCGTTACCGTATCACAGATCCCGTGAGCGGCCGATATGTCGGAGCTCGCCGCCGCACTCACAGCTGCCGGCGGCCTTCGTCCGCGCCCCGCAATTGAAACATTCGTACAGTTCTTGTTCGGTTGTTTGCGTTTGTGGTCGCATACGCCCGTGTTTGGTACAGACACACATAGGCAGCGCCCTATGATTATTTATATTATACATACGCGCTACGGAGGTCGCCAGGACAACCGATCGAAAATGGTCGACGACGGTCGCCGTCGGGTCGGCGCGATGTGTGCGACCGGCGAGCGCGTAACGGCGGTACTGACCCGGTCCCTTTTTGCCCGGCCTGGGCGTACGTTTGCTATGGAAATCGGCTTCGACTTCGGGGCGAACGTACCGACTGGCGTCTTCGCGCTCCACGCCGCAGCCGCCGTCGTGTTCATCTACCTCGCGTCGGTGAACGCGGCCGCCGGCGAGTCGATCGGGATCCTGTTGAACGCGTTCATCGGTATCATGCTCGTCACGGCGGGCGTCGTGACGGCGCGGATCACCGACCGGCGGGACTGAGACGCGACCGCTCGCGTCGGGGAGACCAGCGCAGGCAGTACGGGTAGACGCTGTAGCAACGGCGGCGCGGAGTCGACCGACTGGCCGACGAAGGGGACGTAAGCGAGAACGAAGCCGGAGGAGGGATTTGAACCCTCGACCTATTCCTTACGAAGGAATCGCTCTGCCAGCTGAGCTACTCCGGCACGTATACAACAATTCCCGAATACAAAATAAGGGTTCCGAAACCGCGACGCGAGCGACGCGAAGATCGCGCGACGCTGACCGGGCCGACCGCGCGTTCAGGCCGGACTCGTCGTTCGCGTTCGTTTTGAAATAAAAGTGATAGTGAATCGATCAATGAGTATTCAAGCAGATTACTACAAGAATATAAGGAAAAAGCATATATACGCGTTCGGTCTTCGAGTAACGTATGGTAACACCGATCGCGTGCCGTGATGGCGGGGATCAACTCCCCCGTCGGTGTCTGCCCGGTCGGAGCCCGTACCGGGCGTCGTTCGTCCCGTCGGTCGCGATCCCCACCGCGACCCGACGCGACGCTCACCCTGTTCGCAAACAGCCACGGTCGGCGTGTGACTCACGTCTCTGACGTGCCAAGCGCGAAATCGCCTCTGGTCTCGACCGACCCGCGGCCGTGGACTCTTGTCATGTGACGGGCCCCTCGCCGTCCCCACCCGACGACAAACACCGGGTGGGACGGCAGCCACGCTGTCGGTTCGATCCGTCGAGCCTGTGCCGACTGCCACGAGTAGCGAGCGACGCCGGCAGTCGACCACAGTATTAACCCACAGAGTCGCCGGAACGACGCGTCAGCAAAAGCGTTGGCCGCTCACGAGAGCCGTCGCCGCACCGCGCTCGCGACGGCCGAGAGGCCGCCGGCCGCGGCCCCGACGACGCCCGCCACCCGCGCTTCCGCCGGTGCCACGCCGAACTCTCGGGAGAGCAGTCCCGGACGCGCGTCGGCGCCGAGGACGGCGACCGTCCGACCGCGAACCCGGAGTTCGGTCGTGAGGTCCGTGGTCGTCAACAGCGCGGTGGGCCCGCGCGCGTCGGTGTCGTTCGGGAGGTGCCGAGCGACGCGGATCGCGTCGCGGACCGTCGCCACCTCGACGAACAGGCGGTCCCCGGTCGATCGGACGTCGAGGTCGACGCCCGCGACCGAGAGTGTCAGGTCCTCCGTGACGACCGAGAGCGGTGCCCTCGCGTCAGTCTCGTTCACGGGTCGTCACCCGGACGGTGCCGTCGACCCGCCAGTTGGCGTGTTCGGCGTCGTCGCCGGTGCCGCTCGGGACGTCGACGCTCATCTCCTCGAACTCGTAGATGATCTCCGCGTTCCGGCCGGTGAGCCGGTCGTAGAGACCGACCGCGAGGTCCGGCCAGGTCGTCGTGTCGTCGATGCGCTCTTCGGGGTCAACCGTGTCGCTCATAGGCGGTATCACGTGCCACAGTAACATAAACGTGTCACCTGACAGAAATTCGGCGTCGCGGAGCGCAGGGTATCGGTCACCGGTCTCGGAGGAGGTTCACGCGGGGCTCGTCGCAGCCCGTCAGCGCCGCGTCAGCCTGACGTCCAGACAGACGTTGTGCTCGTAGGGGGCGTACGACCGGACGACGCGTTCGGTCTCGACGGTCACGTCGTAGGCGTCGCCGGCGGCCGCGCGGATCGCTTCCAGGCCGGGGCCGAAGGGGTCGTCCTCGTGTTGGATGTCGTAGTAGTGAACGACGCAGTCGTCGCCGGCCAGCCGGACGGCCGTGTCGAGGAACTCGTCGGCGGAGTGCGGGAGGTTCATCACGAGCCGGTCGGCGGTGTCCGCGTGGTCGTCGCCGAGCGCTCGCACGTCGCCCGCGATCGCCGTGACGCGCGCCTCGACGCCGTTGCGCTCGGCGTTCGCTCGGAGGTACTCGATCGCGCGCTCGTTGAGGTCGCACGCGACCACCTCGGCGCCGCGGGCGGCCATCGGGACCGCGTAGGGGCCGACGCCGGCGAACATGTCGACGACGCGCTCGTCGGGGTCGACCTGTTCTATCATCCGGTGGCGCTCGGTGGCGAGGCGCGGGGAGAAGTACACCGCCGCGACGTCGACGAGGAACTCGTGGCCGTACTCGCGGTGGACCGTCTCGGTCCCGTCCCCGGCCAACACGTCCCACCGCCGGACGCGCAGTTCGCCCTCGATCGGCGACGCGCGGTTGAGGACCGTCTCGCAGGGCACGTCGGAGGCCACCACCGCGTCGGCTATCTCGCGGGCGCGGTCGGCGTCGTCCTCGTCGATGATGACGATGTCGCCCAGCCGTTCGAGCGAGGGCTCGTAGCCGAGGATCGCCGCCGGGGGCTGCGGGCGGTCGCGCTCGGCCGCGTCGCGCTCGACGACCGTCGTTCCGAGGTCGTCCGGGACCGCGTCGGGGTCGGTGACGGGAATGTAGATCGTGTCGCCCTCGACCGCTATCTCGTGGTCGCCGTCGAGGAGGTCGGCGTCGGCGAGGCGCTCGCGGACCGCCTCGCCGTGCTCGCGGTCGGCCGCGACACAGGGGACGCTCATTGTCGCGAGAACGCGGGGCGCGTCATAAACGCTGACGCTTTCGCGATCCGAGCGTGCGCCGACGCGGGGCGACACGAGACGACTGCGTGGCCGGCGGCGATTACTTAAATGGATACCGCGCGGTCGACCCGCACTCGCGGCAGCGAACGACGACCCGGCCGGGCTGGAGTCGGACGCGGCTCGTCTTTCCCGGTCGGAGGTAGACGCCGCAGTCGTCGCAGGTGTGGCGGGAGAACTCGGCGGGGACGCCACAGCGGTTCCGCTCGGCGATACGGCGCGCGAGCGCCACGTACTCCCGCGCTCGGTCGTACTCGTCGTCGACGACCGCCTCGCGGGCGAGCGCGAACAGCCGGTCGATCCGTTCCGACGGAATCCCCATACCTCGCCGGGCGTGACGGACCGGCAAAGTCGTTGTCATCGAGGGGCCGGCCGCCCCGCCACATCCGCCAACCCGCACGCTTTTTTAACGGCCCGCGCGAATGGTGGTTTATGAAAGAATCCCTGATGGACGTCGTCTGCTGCCCGCTCGATAAGGCCGACCTGGAACTCGCCGTCGACGAGCGCGACGACGACGAGATTCTGGCGGGGACGCTCACGTGTACGGAGTGCGGCGAGACCTACCCGATCGAAGACGGCATCCCCAACCTCCTCCCGCCGGACATGCGAGACGAAGCGGCGGCGTAAGGGATCCGCAAGTTCGGCCGCGGTGTCGCTCGACCCGTACTGCATCTTTTTTTAGTGCGAGTGCGTCGGCCAGTACGTGTCGACACTCTCCGTCGAACTGAACGGGGACGCGGTCCACTCGATCCGGGCGCCCGACCGGTTCGAGGCGACGGGCTCGTTCGCCGTCGCGCTGGAAAACAAAGGCCGTTCGACCCACGTCCACCTGCACTTCGACGACGACCTCGACCGGTTCGCGTCGGTGGCCGAGACGAACCACTACGTCGAAGACGAGGCGACCAACACCGTCTACGTCTCGGTCGACGGGCTGACGGAGCCGGTCCGCGGCAAGCTGAAAGTCGTCACGGGGTACGGCTCGAACGTCCGGTACGTGGACCTGCGTCTCGACCCGCCCGAGAAGGCCGACGCCGAGCGGGTGGTCGTCGACGAGTCGTTCTCGAAGCCCCCGGAGTCCACGCCGGCGGTCCCGCCGACGCGCCGCGCGGCCAACGCCGTCGAGCGACTGGTCGAGCGGGGCGGCGTCCCCGGTGCGGTGGCCGGCTTCCTCGCGCTCGCGGTCGGCGTCACCATCGCCGTCGCGCTCGACAGCGCGGTCGTCTCGGCGGCCGTCGCCGTCGTCTTGGTTGTGTCGCTCGCTGTGGCCGTGCTGGCCGTCTGGTAGCGCGCCGGGTTCGCGGATCGGTGCGAATCCGGGCGCTTTTAAGCGTGCCAGCGGAACTTTCTCACATGAGCTTCGAGAAGGAAGACGAGGTCGTGTTCCACGACAAACACAGCGACTACGACGGCGAGACGGGCACGATCACGCAGGTCATGGAGACGATGTTCGGCGACGCGACGTACACCGTCAGCTTCGAGGACGGGCAGGAGACCGGCGTCCCCGAAGACGCCCTCGACGCCGTCGAGAGCGAGGAGTAACACCCCTTCGACCCGCATGGCCGCAGTCCCCTTCCACTACGTCGACCTCAGAGCGTTCGCGTACGCCACCGAGGACGAAAAGCGGGTCGCCGACGCCCTCCGCACGTTCCTCCCCGAAGACGCCGAACTCGACCGCGTCGAGAACGTCGGCCACCACGGCGACCGGATCGTCGTCCTCTCGGCGCGGATCGAGAACGCCGACGGGATGCGACACGTCCTCGACCGGCTCTCCGGGCTGGACGAAATCGACCAGGTGATCGGCGAACTCGACCAGCGGGTCGACGACAACTGCGCGCTGTTCCTCCGCGTCGACAAGCAGGCCGCGTTCCGGGGTGAGGTACGCCTCGGTCCGGGGATCACCGTTCGCGCGAAGGTCGAGGCGTACCCGGCGAAGAAGGCGGCCGCCGTCGAGAACGCGCGCGAGACGCTGGAGCGGCTGGCCGACGGCGGCGAGACGTAACCGGTTCGGACGGCGACCTCGGTTTCGGCGCCGACCGACGGCGACAGCGCCCGACCCGAAAACGGCGGCCCCCGAGGCCCCGAGGAAAGGCGTGCCGCCTGCACCGCCGGCGTGGCTTTTTATCACCGTCAGCCGTCGGTGGGGCCATGACCGATCCGTTCGTCGTCGTCGGTGCCGACGCCGCGGGGTTGAGCGCGGCCAGCAAGTTCCGCCGCGAGGCGCCGGACCGCGAGGTCGTCGTCTTCGAGAAGGGGCGGTGGATCTCTTTCGCCTTCTGTGGGATGCCGTACTTCATCGAGGGGCGCGTCGAGCGCATGTCCGACCTCCTCTCGCTGTCGCCGAGCGAGGTCGACGAGCGGGGGATCGACCTCCGGCGCGGCCACGAGGTCGTCGGCGTCGACCCGGACGCGAAGACCGTTGCCGTCGAGACGGCCGCCGGCGACCGCGTCGAACAGTCCTACGGCGACCTCCTCGTCGCGACCGGCGGGCGCGCGGTTTCTGGCCCCTTCGACGTGCGCGGGCTCGACGGCGCGTTCACCCTCCACGACATGGACGCCGCGGCCGCAATCGACGCGTACGTCGCCGATCCGGACGCCTACGACCCGGGCCGCGCCGACGTGAGCGCGGTGGACCGCGAGCGCGTCGACCGCAACGCCGCGATGCCCGCCCCCGAGACCGCGGCGATCGTCGGGGGCGGCTACGTCGGCGTGGAGATGGCCGAGGCGCTGTCGGGCCGGGGACTCGACGTGCACCTGTTCCACCGCTCCGGCCACGTCCTCTCGGATTTCGGGGAGGCAGTCGGCGAGCGCGTCGAAACCGCGCTGGCAGCGGAGGGCGTGACGGTCCACACGGACGCCCCGGTCGAGGAACTCGTCGGCGACGGCCGGATCGAGGCCATCCGCTCCGGCGGCGAGGCGTTCCCCGTCGATCTCGCGATCGTCGGCGTGGGGATCCGCCCGAACACCGACCTCCTCGGCGGGACCGGCGTCGAACTCGGCGACGGCGGAGCGATCCGCACGGACGAGTACGGCCGGACGAACCTCACAGACGTGTACGCCGCGGGCGACTGCGCGACCGCGATCCACGCCGTCACCGGCGGTGAAGCCTGGATGCCCCTCGGCTTGACTGCCAACCGAGCCGGGCGGGCCGTCGGCGCCACCGTCGCCGGAAACCCGTCGCGCGTCGGCGAAATCGCCGGGACGGCCGTCGTGAAGGCGTTCGACATGGAGGCCGGCCGCGTCGGCCTCGTCGGCGACGCGGCGGCCCGCGAGGCCGGCTTCGACCCGGTCAGCGAGACGGTAACGGCCGGCTCTCGGTCGGGCTACTATCCGGGCGCGGCCCCGACCGACGTGACGCTCGTCGCCGACCGCGAGACCGGACGGCTCATCGGCGGGAGCATCGCCGGCCCCGACCGCGCGGCGATCCGGATCGACACGCTCGCGACGGCGCTCGAAGCGGGCATGACCGTCCCGGAGGTCGAGCGACTAGACTTGGCGTACGCGCCGCCGTTCTCGCCGGTGTGGGACCCGATACTGATCGCCGCGAAGGTGCTGAACGGGACGCTCGAAGAAGCCTGAGAGGCCTTACTCAGCCGCTCGCGTCTGCGCGCTCGTCGGAGCCAGCGGAGTCGCGCTCCGCGTCGCCGGGCTCACCGGCGTCGACGCGAGCGATGCCGCGAGCGACCGCGTAGCCGACGGCGCCGACCGCGAGCGCGGCGGCGACGGCGAGTCCGAACGGGCCGACCAAGGCGCGGAGGAACGGGAGCGGGTCCGCGAGCGGGACGGTGTACGGCTGCGGGCCGACCGTTCGCAGGAGGATTGCGATAAAGGGACCGAAGGCGAGGAGCATCGCGGGGAGGACGCCGCCACCGGCGAACACGGCGAAGGCGGTGACGCCGCCCGCGGATAGGGCCGCGAGGACCGCGGCGACGCCGGGGGCAGCGGGTGTCACTCCGGCGAGTCCGCCAGCCAGCGCGACCGCGTCGAAGGCGACGTACGAGACCGCGAAGCCGACCGCACACCAGACGGCGGCGCGCTCGAAGCCCGTCTCGCCGAGCGCGATGCTCCGGAGGTGGCCGGGGTCGTCGTCGGTCGTCATTCCGGGCGGGTCGCCCCTCGCCCCTCTCGGTCGGGGGTGAGGTTGCCGTGTTCGTCTATCTCGCCGGCGACGATGCGGGTCGAGGAGATGCGCTCGCCGTCCTCGGCCGACACGTGGTCGACGACGACGAGTTCGAGGGGCGAGTGGCCGCGCTCGCGGCGGATGTCGTTTATCCGTTCGCCGCCCGCCTCGGTCTCCGGCGAGACGATCAGCGCGTCGAACTCGGGTTCGACGGCGATGCCGGTCGGATCGGTGAGCGTGCGGATCTCGAACTCGCGGCCGTGCTCTTCGGCGAAGTCGCTCAGTTCGGCTTCGAGGTCACGCTGTCGGCGGTCGTACGGGCGGACGTACCGCTCGACGTGTCGGGTCTTCGGCGCGAGTTCGTCCGACGTGAGCCCGACGGTCACGTCGCCCAACTCGAACGCCCGTGAGAACAGCTTCCGGTGGCCGTCGTGGACGGGGTCGAACGTACCACCCAGCGCGACGTTCATGTACGTCGCTTGCGCGGGCGGAACTTAAATGGTCTTGAACCGGGGGCGGAGGGGCGCGGCTACTGTTCGATTTCGTCGTGGTCGTCCGCGTCGTGGTCGTGATCGTCCGCGTCGTGATCGTCCGCGTGACCGCCGTCACCCTCGTCGTGAGCGGTCTCCCCGTCGCCGTCGACCGATATCCGTACCGGCTCCGTGTCGCCGTCCGGCGATTCGCCGCCGAGCCGGCGGTCGAGGTTGAAGACGGCGTTGAGCTCTCGCTGCACGTCGCCGACGACGCCCTGGACCAGCTCGCTCGGGGCGATCGCCTCGTACTCGTAGGGGTTGTTCCCGGCGCCGCTCGCCTCCCGCTTGTCGCGGCTGACGGTCTCCTCGTCGTGGAGTTCCGCGAGCGCCTCGCGGACCGTACTCGGGTAGAGCCCGGTGCCGTCGGCGACCTCGTCGCTGGTGCTGTGCGGGTTCGCCCGGAGGAAGACGTAGATCCGCGCGCGCGTCTCCGTGTCGAGCAGCCACGCCAGGAGGTCGACGACGTTGTCGTCGAACCCCTTGACCGCCTTGTCGGCGCTCTCGCCGAGCCGTTCTTTGGTCTTCCGGAGTTCCTCGCGGGTTCGCTCCGTCGGGGACTCCTCGCCGGCGTCGATGAGGGCGTCGTCGTCGACGGCGTCACCAGTGGAGTCGTCGTCGGCCTCGTCGACGGTGTCGTCGGATGGCATACCGGAAGGTGGAACCGGGCGGTCAAAAGCGTTTCTCGTCGTTTCGGTTCCAACGGAACGAGCCCCGCGATCGCCCGGTTACGGCGACAACACGAGGTCCGCACAGAGCGCGTCGAGCCCCTCGTCCGCGCGGAGGCGTCGCTGGCGCTGTGCTCCGCTCTCGCGGTCGTAGACCGTCTGAATCCCGTCGATGCCGAGCCGGTCACACTCGTCGGCGACGACTTCGCCGAGCGAGACCGTCTCCGTCGCGTCGCGGGTGATGAACGAGGCGTCGTGGCCGTGGCGTATCGCTCGCCACTTGTTCTCGTCTAACAGCTCTCGGCGGAGCGACGGGAGGGACTCGCCGTCGGCGTAGCGCTCGGCGTAGTCGACGACGAGCGCGTGGACGTACTCGGTCAGCGCGAGGGTGATGGCCGGGTCGCGCTGGGCGTCCGGCGCGCGCACCTCGACCGTGCCGTGGCCGGTGTGCGGGCGCACGTCGAACCAGAGTTCGCCGCGGTCCTCGATGGAGCCGAGTTCGACCATCCGGCGCTCGTAGCGCTGGAATGCGTCGAAGTCGTCGAACGCGGAGGGAATCCCGGTGTTCGGGAGGTTCTCGAACACCTTCGCGCGGGCCGACGCGAGCCCCGTGTCGAAGCCGTCCCAGAACGGGGAGTTCGCCGAGAGCGCGAGCAGCACGGGGGCGTGCCACCGGAGTCGGTTCGCGATCCACACCGCCTTGTCCGCGTCGTCGACGCCGACGTGGACGTGGAGCCCCGCCGTGATGTTGCGGTGTTGCGGGTACTGGATCCGGTCGAGTTGCGCCTGATACCGCGGCTTCTCGGCGTGTTCTAACTCTCGCCACTTCGCAGCCGGGTGGAGCCCCGCGGCGGCGATCCGGTAGTCGTCCGCGGCGGCGTGGTCGACGAGCGCGCTTCGGACCGTCGAGAGGGCGTCGGCGGCGTTCGACGGGTCCTCGATCAGCTCCGTCTGGGCCTCGATGGTACATTTAAATAGCTCGTGGTCGAAGCCCTCCGGCACTTCCGGCGGCGGGTCGCGCCCGTAGACGAGGTCGTCGATGCCGGAGGTCGGGCGGCCGTCGGCATCGACGATGTAGAACTCCTCTTCGATGCCGAGGGTGCCCATCCGGGTGAACGCGTCCCGCGAGCCGAGTTGCATTAGCGCCTCGTTCCCGCCGCGCGGTCTTATATGAATTGGAACCCGAAAGGGGGCGCCGGCGTCCCCGCCGGCGGTCGCGCCGCTCACGGTTCGCGTGTGTGAGCGTCCTGAAAAATCTCAGCCCGCGCCGCCGGCGACGACCGAAACGAGTCGGGGGTCGCGCGATCACGCGTCCGAGCCTGTCCGCCGCACCGCTCTGCTCAGCGCCACGCCGGGCCGGTCACCCGAGGACGTAGCGGAGCGCCGGGAATCGTTCGACGAGCGCCTGTCCGCCCACTTCTATCCGTTCGAGGTAGGCGTCGACGCCGAGGACGCGCCCCGCGCCGAACGCGGCGACGGTGAGGAACACCAGCGCGTACACCAGCGTCGAGTCGAACAGCGCGAGGAACTCGCCCTCCCACCCGCCGAGGTAGAAGAGGAGCATCTGCATCGCGCCGCCGAGCGCGGCCAGTCGGACGAACGCGCCGGCGATGAGCGCCAGGCCGATGAGCACCTGCGTCACCGGGACGAAGACGTTCGCGAACTCGACGAACCACGGCGTCGACCCCATGGCGGCGTACAGCCCGCTTACCGGACTCGCCGCGTTGACGCCGTGAACGAGGTAGCCGCTCGCGTCGAACGGCCACGCCAATACCTTCCCGACCCCGGCAAACAGGATCATCCCGCCGATCACCGCCCGAAGGGCGACGATAAACAGCGCCGACAGCGAGTGCGCCTTTCCTAAGAGTGTGACGCCGCCAATCTCCCCGCCGAACTCGTTGGTGATTTCTGTAGACATTGTGTCTCTCCTCAACTACACGTTCATCGGGTGTCGATATAAACGCGGAAGCGCGTTCTCCCGCGAAGAGAAGGATTTTGCCGACTCCCCCCGTCGGGTGGGTATTTAAATACCGGCGGCCGCAGCATCGCCCGCGCTCACCAGGGCTCACCGCTCGCTAAGTCCACGTCGCCGTCGCCCTTTTCGGAGGGACAGCGGTCCGCCAGCACGCAGTCGTCGCAGTCCGGGTTGATGGCGGTGCAGGTCGCGCGACCGTGGTCTATCATGAGGTGTGTGAACTGCTGCCAGTCGTCTTCGGGGACGACGTGGAGGAGGTCCTGTTCGATCGCTTCCGGGCGCTCCTCCTCGGTAATGCCGAGCCGGCGCGTGAGCCGCTGGACGTGCGTGTCGACGACGATTCCCTCGACGATATCGTGGCCGTGTTGGAGGACGACGTTCGCGGTCTTGCGGCCGACGCCGGCCAGGTCGGTCAGCTCCGACATCGTATCGGGGACCTCGCCGTCGTGTTCCGCGGCGATGTCGGCACAGGCGGAGCGGATGTACGACGCCTTGTTGTTGTAGTAGGTGATCGAGTTTATCGCCTCCGCGAGCTCCTCTTGGGGCGCGTTCGCGTACGCTTCGGGGCCGTCGTACGTCTCGAACAGATCGGCACAGACCGCGTTCACGCGCTCGTCCGTACACTGCGCGGAGAGGATCACGGCGATGAGAAGTTCCAGTCGGTTCGAGTAGTTGAGCGAGATGGTCGAGTCGGGATACTCCTCGTAGAGGCGGTCGAGGACGACCTCGACCTGCGCGTTCCGCGGCTCCAGTGGCGTGCCCATGCCGATCACACCGCGCGGGCGCCATTGAACGATTCGGAACCGACCAGCGATTCGGAACCGACCCACGATTCGGAACCGACCGATGCCGCTGCCGACCCGCCAACGCCTGCCCTGTCTCGGCGTGAACCGGCAGATTCACGTCGTCGCCGCGACAGGTCGAGGCGTGTCTCGGGCCCCCGACCGACGGCGACAGCGCCCAGCGTACAGCCGCCGGCCACAGGAGTTCTACTGGCTGTGGATCGCCGCGACGGCGACGTACGGCGTCGGCGACATCGTCTCGACTATCGCGTTCTTGGAGTACGTCCCGACGATAGACGAGGCGAATCCGGTCATCGTCCTCGTGCTCGGCGAGTTCGGCCTCGCCGGGCTCGTCGGCTTGAAGATAGCGGTGTACCTCGTCATGCTCTGGATCAGCGTCCAGGGCACCCGCGAGGGCGACACGCTCCTCTACTATTTTCCGCCGGTCCTCCTGACCGTGGTCGGCACCTACCTCACCGCGAGCAACCTGCGGCTCCTGTGGCTGGCCTGAGCCGGCCGTCGAGGGGGCGTCTGCGACGGAATCGCCCGTATTCCGACTGCGCATCGCCGCCGACGTTTTATATACTGCCGCCGAACGCGACGCATGGAGACGACACGCCAGCGCATCGCCGACACGCTCCGTGAGGGCCCGGCGACCGCGAGCGACCTCGGGGCGGCGCTGTCGCTGCCGACGCCCGTGGTGTACGACCACGTGGAGCACGTTTCGCGGTCGGTCGACGGCGACGCCGAACTGCTGGTCGCGCCGCCCGAGTGCCGCGACTGCGGCTTCGACGGGTTCGACGACCCGATAAACGAGCCCTCGCGGTGCCCGGAGTGCAAGAGCGAGCGGATCGAAGAGCCGGCCTTCGTGATCCGATAGGCGGGGAGAGCCCGATAGGCGGGGAGAGCCCGATAGGCGGAGAGAGCCCGATAGACGGGGAGAACCGGCGCGGGTGGCGGGCGGATCGCGGACCCGGATCGTTCGCCGCGTCCCCGGTCGCCCCCGCCGCGTCAGCCCTCGTGTCGGCCACCCCATCGCCCGACCCGCCCGCCGCGTACTCCCCGCGGATACAAACTGTTTTGAGGCGGTGGAGAAAGTGTGTAAGCAGAGCTACTCATGTGCATAGAGACGGCAAACATCGGTCCCGCTGGAGGTGTGGTCGGTGGCTGACGCCGACGCCGATACCCCGAGCGACGCCGGCGGCGACGCGACGGACGGCTCGCCGACCGCGCCGACCGGGGGACTCGTCGTGCCCGTCGAGCCGACCCCGACCCTCCGAGCGACGACCGCACACGTCGTCGAGACGGCCGTCGAAGGCGGCTTCGCGACCATTCACCTCGTGGAAATCGCGTCGTGGCGGAACGGCGACCCGGACGCGGAAGACCGCGCGAACGAGGCCGTGCGCGTCCTCGAACGCGCCGAGGCGTGGGCGAACTCCGACCTCGACGACACCGACGGAGAGCGCCCCCAAGTGACGGTCGTGACGGAGGTCATCGGCGCCGACGAGTACCTGTTCGGACCGGACGACTACGTTGACGCCCTCGCCGCCTACGCCGAGACGCACGACGCCGACACGGTGATACTCGACCCGGAGTACACCCCCGTCGGCAACACCACCCTCTTGCAGCCGCTCGAGTTCGCGCTGTCGAACACCGACCTGCGCGTCGAGACGGCGCCCGTGACGCGCCCGACGCGCCGGGAGCGGCTCCGGAGCGAGGCCACCGGAAAGCGGTTCGTCGCGATGTTCGGCGTCTCGCTCGCCTTCTACTTCGTGCTCGGCGACCCGCTCTACTGGTTCGACTGGGTCACCGGCGTCGCGACCGCGGCCATCGTTTCGATAACGCTCTCGCGGGTGAGTTTCGACGCGGAACCCGCGTTCCCGCGGACGCCGCTGCGCGTCCTTCGCGGCCTCCTGTACGTCCCGGTCCTCCTGTTCGAGATCATCAAGGCGAACCTCGAAGTGGCCAGGGTGATACTCGACCCGCGGCTGCCGATCGAGCCGAGCATGAACCGGATGCGCGTGATCGTCGGCAGCGGGCTCCCGCTGATGACGCTGGCGAACTCCATCACGCTGACGCCGGGGACGCTCACGGTTCGCGCCCGAGACAGCGACCTGTACGTCCATTCGCTCATCCCGGCGGCCCGCGACGGGCTCTTCGACGGGTCGCTGGAACGCTGGACGCGCTTCATCTACTACGGCCGGTCGGCAGCGCGGCTGCCGTCGCCCCGCGAGCGCGACGACTGCGCGATCCTCCAAGGGCCGGACGCGACGGAAGAGCTGCCGATAGCCGCGACCGACGGCGGCGCGACCGACGCGACCGACGCAGCCGAGCCACGTGATGGCCGCGACGACCGGCGAGAGCCGGCGGAGGGAGGCGACGAATGAGCGTCGTCGACGCCGCGCTCGTCGCCGGCTACACCGTCGGCGAGTTCCTCCTCTTCGCGGCCGCCGGCTTCACCGTCTTGGCGATCGGAATGCTCTACCGGGCCGTGAAGGGCCCGACGATGCAAGACCGGGTCCTCGCGGTGAACGTCCTCGGGACGAACACCGTCGTCATCCTCGCCATCCTGAGCGCCGCGCTCTCCGAGCCGACCTTCCTGGATATCGCCCTGGTGTACGCGCTGTTGAACTTCCTGATGGCCATCGCCATCTCGAAGTTCACCGTTGAGCGAGGTGGTGTGCTGTGATAGACGCGCTCGGAACGGTTCGGCTGGGGCTGGTCGTCGTCTTCACCCTGCTCGGCCTGTTCTTCTCGTTCGTCGCGATGACGGGCGTGCTCCGGCTCCCGGACGTGTACTCGCGGGCGCACACCGCCTCCCAGGCGGACACGCTCGGCGCCGGGTTCGGCCTGGCCGCCGTCGCGCTCGCCGTCGGCTGGGAGTCCGCCGGGGTCAAGAGCGTCCTCCTGCTGTTTTTCATCTTCGTGACGAACCCCACGGCGGCTCACGGGATCGCCCGCGCCGCCTTCGAGGACGGAATCGTGCCGTGGACCGAGGGGGACGAGCGCCGATGACCGCGCTCTCCCCCGCCGTCGTCGCGCAGGTCACCGCCATCGAGGCGAGCCTGCTCGCGTTCGTCGTCCTCACCGCGCTCGCGACCGCGCTCGCTCGGGACGTGCTCGCCGCGGTCATCGTGTTCGGGGCGTACAGCCTCGGGATGGCCGCGCTGTACACGTTCTACCGCGCCCCCGACGTGGCGATGACCGAGGCCGCGATATCGGCCGGCGTGACGACCGTGCTGCTCTTGGTGACGCTCGCGAAGACGACGCGGATCGACCACGACGCGGTGTTCGAGTCGGTGAACCTCCCCGCGGCGGGCGCGGCCGGACTGCTGTTCGCCGGCCTGCTGCTCACGATGGGCGACATCCCGGCGATCGGCTCGCCGGACGCGCCGGTCTGGTCGAACCCGGAGGTGAGCCAGTGGTACCTCGCCGAATCGTACTCGCAGACCGGCGTCGAAAACACCGTGATGGCCGTGCTGGCGGCGTTCCGCGGCTTCGACACGTTCGGCGAGGCGGTCGTCGTCTTCGCCGGCGGCATCGCGGCGCTGATCGTGTTACACCGGGAGGCGTTCGCATGAGCGACGACGACATCGACATGACCGACACACCCTCCGAGAATGCGACCGACGACTCGCCGACGGACCGGGCCGACGACGACCTCCCGCCGCACCGCGCCGTCCCCCGCTCCGGGCGGCTCGACTCCGAGCGGCGGCAGGGAACCCCGTACACGGAGAGTCAGGTGATCATGCCGACGGTGAAGGTGGTCGCGCCGTTCGCGTTCACCTTCGGGCTCTTCGTCACCTTCCACGGGAGCGGGTCGCCCGGCGGCGGGTTCCAGGGCGGCGCGATCATGGCCGCGGTCGTGTTCATGATCGCGTTCGCGTTCGGCATCGAGGCCACCCGCAGCTGGCTCGCGAACACCGTCGTCGTCGCGCTCGCGGTCGGCGGCGCGCTCGCGTTCGCCGGGATCGGCCTCGTCCCGGTCGCGCTCGGTGGGGCGTTCCTCCAGTACGACCTCCTGCCGATACCGATCCTCGACCCCGTCAAGTACGGGATGGAAGGGGTAGAGATCGTCGGGATCGCCCCCATCGTGAGCGGCGTCCTCATGGGGCTGTTCTTCCTGCTCGCGAACGGCTTCGCGGGCGATGGCGGATTCGGCACCGGCGAGTCGGGCGAGTCCCGCGACGACGAGGGCGACGGGGACGAGAACGCCGCGGTGGCCGACGGCGGTCGCGACGCCCGCGGTGCGGCCGGGAGCGACTCGGTCCGCGGGGGAGGTGACCGATGACGGCCGTCGTCGCCGACGCGGCCGCCGGCGTCGCCAGACGCCTCGCGTCCGGCACCGCGACCGCCGCCGCAGTCGAGGTGCTGACGACGAGACACGCGTACGTCGCGTTCGCGCTGCTCCTGTGTATCGGACTCTACATGATGATCGCCAACCCCAACCTCGTGAAGAAGATCATCGGGCTCAATCTGTTTCAGACCGCCATCTTCCTCCTGTTCATCGCGTCGGCGTACGTCGACGGCGGCGCGATTCCGATCGTTCCGGAGGGCGGCGCCGAGACGGGGCTCTACGTCAGCCCGCTCCCGCACGTGATCGTGCTCACCGCCATCGTGGTCGGCGTGAGCCTCACCGCGGTGGGGCTCGCGCTGTGTATCCGCATCTACGACGAGTACGGGACGCTCCGCACCGACGTGCTCCGTGAGCTGTTGCGCGACGAGGGGACGCTGCCGGCGCGGTCGGCGGCGGCCGACGGCGGCGACGCCGGGCTCCCGGAGGGGGCGGCGACCGAAGCCGACGACGCGGGGCTGGCTCCCGGCGTCGCGACCGACGAGTCGGCCGCCACCGACGGAGGTGCCGTCGATGAGTGACGTCCTGTTGCCGGTCGCCATCGCCGTTCCGCTCGTCGCGGCGACCTTCCCGCTCGCGCTCGGCGTGAAGTACGAGCGCGTCGGCTGGCCGACGGCGGCGGTCGCGACGACCGTCTTCGCCGGGCTCGCGGGAGCCATCGGCCTCGAAGTCGCCCGCGGCGGCCCGCTCTCGCACGCGCTGGGGACGTACCAGCCGCCGATCGGGATCGAACTGGTCGCCGACGAACTGTCCGTCGCGGTGCTCGCGTTGGTCGCCGCTGTCGCGCTGGCGACGCTCGTCTTTGCCCGTGTCGCCGGCCCGCGCGGGAACTCGTTTTACAGCGCCTACCTGCTCTTGGTCGGCGGACTGGCCGGGCTCACGCTCACGGGCGACCTGTTCAACATGTTCGTGTTCTTAGAGATCGTCGGGATCTCGACGTACGCGCTCATCGCGGCCGACCGGTCGGGCGCGAGCGCCTACGCCTCGCTGAAGTACCTCGTGGTGGGGACGGTCGGGGCCTCGCTGTACCTCCTCGGCGTCGGCTACGCGTTCCTCGCGACGGGGACGCTGAACATGCTGGACATGCAGACGCAGATCGTCGCGCAGGCGAGTTACGCCGATCCGCTGATCCGAGCGAGCTACGCGCTGATAGTCGCCGGACTCGGCCTGAAGATCGCCGTGTTCCCGGTCCACGCGTGGCAGCCGGACGCCTACCAGCGCGCGCCGGACTCGGTGACGACCGTCGTCGCGGCGCTCGTGTCGACCGTGAGCGCGTACGCGCTGATCCGCGTCTCCTACACCGTCTTCACGGTCGACTTCCTCGCGGCCAACGACGCGATCACGACGGGGATGCTCGTCGTCGCGGGCACCTCGATCCTCGCGGGGTCCGTCCTCGCGGCGATGCAGTCGGACCTGAAACGCATGTTCGCGTACTCCTCGGTCGCCCAGTTCGGGATGATCGTCGCCGCGGTCGCGCTCGCGAACGAGACCGCGCTGCTCGGCGGGATCGTCCACCTCGTCGGTCACGGGCTGTTGAAGTTCGGCCTCTTCTTGGGGATCGGCCTGCTGGCGCTCGGCTACGGCGCCAGAGAACTCGACGACCTCGCGAGCGCGGCGCGATCCGCGCCGTACACGAGCGGCGCCGTCGCGCTGCTCGGTCTCGGTCTCGTCGGGATCCCGCCGTCGATCGGCTTCCTCGGGAAGTGGTACATCGGCGTCGGCGCGGTGGAGTCGAGCATGGCCGGCGGCGACCCCGCGGGCGTCGGGTTCGCGGTCGTGATATTCATCAGCACGCTGTTCACCCTGTCGTACGTCGCGCGCGTGATAGAGCGGTTCTACTTCGCCGGCGCCGGCCTGTCGGGCGGTCACGGTGACGACGGCGACGATCACGCCGGCGTCGCGGTCGACGGCGGGCACGAGTCGGCGACCGACGACGCGCTGCTCGCGCCCGTCGAGGGAGCGCCCCGGCCGCGGTTCGTTCCGGACCGTGTGCCCGCGGGGTCGCTCGTCGTTCTCATCCTCACCGCGCTTTCGACCGTCGCGCTCGGCTTCGGCGGCTTCGCACTGTTCGAGTGGTTCGCGCCGTTCCTCACGGAGGTGTTCGCATGATAGACGCACCCATCACCGATCTCCGACCCCTACTGGCGGTTCTCGTCTCGTTCGTCGCGGCGTTTTTCATCGTCGCGTCGTACCGTTCCCCGAACGTCCGCGAAGGGTGGACGATCGCCGCAGCGGTCGCGAAGTTCGCGATCGTCGCCTCGATGCTGCCGGCCGTCTTGGAGGGCGCGGTGTTCGAGACCAGCCTCGGGACGTTCCTGCCCGGCATCGACTTCGTGTTGCGCGCGGACGCGCTCGGCATGCTGTTCGCGTTCCTCGCGAGCGGGCTGTGGATCGTCACCTCGTTTTACAGCATCGGTTACATGCGCGGCAACGACGAGACGAATCAGACCCGCTATTTCGCCGCGTTCGCGGTGTCGCTGTCGGCGACGATGGGGATCGCGTTCGCGGGCAATCTCGTGACCATCTTCGTGTTCTACGAGATTCTCTCTATCGCGACGTACCCCCTCGTCGCCCACGACGAGACCGACGAGGCGCGCTCTGCGGGCCGGAAATACCTCGCGTACACGATGTTCGGCGGCGGCGTCCTCGTCCTCGCCGGGACGGCCCTCGTCTACCTGATCGCCGGCAACGTCTCCTTTACCGCCGGCGGCATTCAAGAACTCGCGAACGCCGACCCCGGCCTCGCGATGCTCGCCTTCTTCCTGCTCGCGATCGGGTTCGGCGTGAAAGCCGGGATCATGCCGCTCCACCAGTGGCTCCCCGAGGCGATGGTCGCGCCGACGCCCGTCTCCGGGCTGCTCCACGCGGTCGCGGTCGTCAAGTCCGGCGCGTTCGGCGTCTCGCGGGTCGTCCTCGACGTGTTCGGCCCCGAGCTGGTCTTCGACCTCTCGCTGCCCTTCGGCTTCACGGCCGGGCTCGTCTTATCGACTATCGGCGCCGTCACCCTGACGGCCGCGTCGATCATCGCCATGCGGAAGGACCACCTGAAACAGCGGCTCGCCTACTCGACGGTGAGCCAGTTGAGCTACATCATCCTCGGGCTCGGGCTGTTCGGCTGGTACGGGCTCGTCGGCGCGCTGCTCCACATCCCGGCGCACGCCTTCATGAAGCTCACCCTGTTCTTCTGTGCGGGGAACATCCACGTCTCGACGCACACCGACTACATCTCGGAGATGGCGGGGATCGGCAAGCGGATGCCGCTCACGATGGGCGCGTTTACCGTCGCCTCGCTCGGAATGGCGGGGATTCCGCTTCTGGCCGGGTTCGTCAGCAAGTACTACATGCTGATCGGCGGGATCCGGATGGGCGCGCAGTTGACGCCGGTCGCCTACTACCTCGTCGGGGCGCTGCTGCTCTCCGGGGTGCTCAACATCGCGTACTTCTGGCCCGTCATCTACACCGCCTTCTTCGAGGCGGAGGACGCCCACGACGCGAAGCCGCTCGTCGAGTTCCGGCTGGGCGGTGAGTCGCGGTCGACGCTGGCGGCGACCGACGGCGGCCGCGCAGACGACGACGCGGCCGCCGACGGCGGCCGCGCAGGCGACGATGAGGTCGACGACACAGACGACGGATCCGAAGACGACGACGCCTCCCTCGTCGAGAGCGCGGAGGGCGACTCGGCGGTCGACGGCGAGGATGCGGCGACCACCGACCCGGACCTCCCGGACGACTCCGACATTCCCGACGCGGAGATGGACGACCTCCCGACCGACGAGGACGGCGTGGTCCGCCCGGACTTCGACACGAGCGACCGGGACTTCTCCGAGCCGGCGGAGCGCGTCGACACCGGCGACTACGCGGTCGACCGGCGGCCCTCGGACGTCGACGTGCCGTTCGGGCGAGGGCGCGGTGAGGCGGCGACCGGCGGCGACGAGCCCCCAGAAGCCGATGGCCACGACGGCCACGACGGCCACGACGGCCACGACGGCCACGGCGGCGGCCCGCCGGCCGGCGGCTGGCGACACATCGACGGCCTCGACGCCCTCCGCGGGCGCGAGTCGACATGGTTCACCCTCGGCCCCATCCTCACCGCGATGAGCCTCGCGGTGCTGCTCGGCGTCATCCCCTACGAGATGGGCTTCCTGGAGCTGATCGAACTCATCGTCGACACGCGGCTCCCTGAGGAGGTGATGCGGCCATGAACGCCGTGCTCACCTCGTTGCCGCCCTACGTCGTGCTCGCGGCGGCGGCGTTCCTCGTCCTCGCGCTCCCGCGTCGCGCCGGGCACGCGGCGGCCGCGCTGGCGACGCTGTTCACGTTCGTGCAGGCGGTGCTGCTCGGCGACGGCGGGACCGGGGCCCACGTCGCGACGCAGCTGTTCGGCTTCGACGTAGTGCTGTTCAACGTCGACCAGTTCTCGCTTTTGATGGGCGTCGTGGTCGGGTTCCTCGCGACGGCGGCGGTGCTGTACGCGTACGGCACCGACGCGCCGACGTGGGTCACGGCGTTTGCGATGGTGTACGTCTCCTCGACGCTCGGGACCATCTACGCCGGCGACTGGCTCACCCTGATCTTCTTCTGGGAGCTGATGGCCGTCACCTCGACGCTGCTCGTGTGGCAGTACGGCGGGGCGGCGGTGCGGGCCGGCTACCGCTACGCGCTGTTCCACGGCATCGGCGGGACGTTCCTCCTCGGCGCGGTCGCCGTTCACGGCGCGTCGATGCTCGGGAGCGTGCCGGCCGCCGAGATATTCCTCTTCTCGGCGACGACCGGGATCCACGCCAGCGCGACCCTGCTCGCGGCGATCGGTATCGGCGTCAACTGCGGGTTCATTTTCCTGCACACGTGGCTCCCGGACACGTACCCGCGGCCGCACGTCGCGGCGTCGGTGTTCCTCTCGGTGTTCACGACGAAGACGGCGGCGTACGTGATGTACCGGGCGTTCCCCGAGGGCGGCATGTGGCTGGCGTACCTCGGCGGGTTCATGGCCGTCTACGGCGCCTTCTTCGCGCTGTTGCAGTACGACCCTCGGCGGCTGCTGTCGTACCACATTCAGGCCCAGCTCGGGTACATGCTGGCCGGCTTCGGGCTCGCGACGCTCGCCGGTAATTCCGGCGATTTCGCCGTCGTCGGGGGGTTCGCACACCTGTTCAACAACGTTCTTTATAAGAGCCTCCTGTTCATGACGGTCGGCGTGGTGATCTACCGGACCGGCGTCGAGGACATCCGGGAGATGGGCGGGCTCTGGCGGGAGATGCCGGTCACGTTCCTCGTCTACGTCGTCGGCGCGGCGTCGATTACCGCGGTGCCGGGGTTCAACGGGTTCATTTCGAAGGGGATGGTGATCGACTCCGCCCACGAGCTCCACAACTTCGAGCTGCTCCTCGGCGAGGGGCTCCTCTGGTGGCTGCTGATCCTCGGCGGCGTGGGGACGTTCATGTCGTTCATCAAGCTCGGCTACTACATGTTCTTCCACGGGTCGGCGTCGCTGTCGCCGAAAGACGCCACGCCGTTCCAGACCGCCGGGATGGTGCTGGCCGGCGGGGCCTGCGTCTTCTTCGGCGTGTTCTACTACCAGCTCATCGAGCTGATGCCGTTTACGGACATCATCCTCAGCGAGGACGTGTACTTCAAACCCTACAGCACGAAACACCTGACCGAGAGCGGGGCGCTGCTCGTGAGCGGGTTCGTCGGCTTCTTCGCCCTGAAGCGCCCGCTCGGCTGGCTCGCCCATCGGATGCCCGACGCCGACTCGGCGACGTACCCGGCCGTGTTCTACCTCGCCCGCGGGACCGTCTGGGGCGTCACCGAGCTGTGGGGCGCCGTCGACCGCGCCGTGATGCGCACGGTCGCGGCGGTCGAGTGGACCGCGATGAACCCGCGAGAGGCGCTCGGACGCGCGGGCGTCGACGTCGAGATTCGGGCGGGAATCGGCCGCAGCGTCCTCCTGTTGACGCTCGCGGCCGGCGTCGCGCTGTTCGTCTTCGTCCTCGCGTAGCGCTTCCGGCGGGCATTTATAAACGGGTGACCGCGCCCGCGCTTCCGTATACATCTGTGTTCGAGCGGACCCATGAGTTCTTATCCCCCGAGCGGTGACGAACGGCCATGTTCACCGAGCGGTCCGACCTCGTCGCCGACGACGACCCGGTCCGAGGCTACGGCGTCGCGGTGACGCCCGGCCGGGACGGCCCGCTCGTGTTCGTCGCCGGCTACGGCGAGCCGAACCGCCTGTACGCCCGCGACGGCGACCGCTTCGTCGACACGGCCTGCGGCATCGTCGCCGACGGAACCAGACACGGGATGGGCGTGTGCGCAGCCGACCTCGACGCCGACGGCTGCGAGGAGGTGTACGTCCACAACTGCACCAAGGGCGTCGACGGGGGCGGCGATCCGGACCTGCTCTTAAACCGGCTCGAATCGGAGCGCTACCGCTGGATCGATCTGTTCGCACTCGACGTGAACGCCGACCGACTCGCGGTCCGGGCCGGACGCTCCGTCGCCGCGCTCGACCGCCTCGGGACCGGCCGGTACGGCGTCGCCGTCTCCGGGTACACCGCGCCCCTGGCGTTCTACGAAGTCGGGGACGACGGCGAGATAACCGACATGGCCGACGCGGTAGGGCTGACAGTCGACGAGGGCTGTCGGTCGCTGCTCGCGGTCCCCGACTGCTCGGGGGAAGGCGACCTGTTCGCCGGCGTCGAGCGCGGCCCGAACCACCTGTTCCGGAACGAGGGGGGTCACTACGACCGGACCGCCGGCGACGCCGCGCTCTCCGATCCCGCGGGCGACACGCGAGGGGCGGCCCTCGTCGACGAGGGCGGGCGGTTCGCCGTCGCCATCGGGAACGAGGGCGGGGCGAACCGGCTCCTCCGTCAGTCGCCCGGAGACGGCTTCGTCGACGCGGCGCCGCCGGCGTTCCGCGAGACGGGGCGTATCCGAACCGTCGTCGCCGCCGACTTCGACAACGACGGCCGCGAGGAGCTGTTCTTCAACGCCTCCGGCGAACCCAACCGGCTGTTCGCACGGGAGGGTGAGCGGGGGGGCGACCCCGACGCGTCCGGCGGCGACACCCCCTGGCGTCGCGTCGACCCCGGCCCGGCCGCCGAGCCGGACGGCTTCGGAACCGGCGCGGTGGCGGCGGACATCGACGCCGACGGCGTCTTGGAACTGCTCGTCGTCCACGGCGAGGTCGCCGCCCAGCCGATCTCGATTTATAAGGACCCGAGCGCGACGGCCGCCGGGTGGCTCCGGGTCCGCCCGACGACCCGCCACGGGGCTCCCGCGCGAGGCGCCGTGGTCCGGCTCAGGACCGACGACGGTGAGCAGCGACGCACGGTCGACGCCGGCGGCGGCTGCCTCTGCCAGACGGAGCCGGTCGCCCACTTCGGGCTCGGCGGCGCGACCCCGCTCCGCGTCCACGTCCGGTGGCCGGACGGCCGGGAGCGAACGATTCTCGATCCGACGCCCGATTCGGAACTCACGGTCGAACACCCCTCGCTGACGCCGGCCTCGACCGACCGACGGCGACGCGGGAACCGATCGGGGATGGGCGACGGGCGGCCCGTTCGGGAGTGAGTCGCACGGCTAGAACTGCCGCCCCTCGCAGGTTCAAGTAGCCGGGGGTGTACGAACGGGTATGGTAGACCCGACTTCCGACCTCGAGGAGGACGTCGACGAGGAGTCCGCGCCGCGCTGCGCGAGTTGTGGGGACCCGGCGCTCGGCGTCGGCCGCCGAACCGTCACGTGGGTCGACGGCGACGACGCGGTGCATCGACACTTCTGTTCGCAGGCCTGTCGCGAGGCGTGGACGGACGAGCGCCCGTCGGCGGGCGGGTGACCTGAACGCGCGGCGAGGCGACTCCATCGGCGGCGCGGGAGGCTTTTTCACCGTAGGGGTGGTAGCGGGAGATATGATATCGCTCGACGAGGCCGTGACGGCCCGCTTGGAGTCGCACGGCGAACGGTTCGAGGTGCTGATCGATCCGGAGGCCGCGCTCTCGATGAAGCGGGGCGAGTTCGACGGAGAACTGCAGGACGTCATCGCCGCCGAGGACGTGTTCGAGAACGCGTCTCGTGGCGACAGGCCGGCTGAGGCGGACTTAGAGACGGTCTTCGAGACGACGGACCCGCTGGAGATAATCCCCGAGATCGTCAGGCGCGGCGAGATACAGATCACCGCCGAACAGCGCGAGGAGATGCAAGAGCGGAAGCACAACCAACTCGTGACCACCATCACGCGCAACGCGGTGAACCCGCAGATGGACGACTCCCCGCACCCGCCCGAGCGAATCGAGCGCGCGCTGACCGAGGCCGGCTTCCAGGTCGACCCGATGGAGCCGGTCGAAAACCAGGTCGACGACGCCCTCGAAGCGCTCCGGCCCGTCATCCCGATCCGGTTCGAAGAGGTGACGATGGCGGTCCAACTGCCGGCCGACTACGCCGGCTCCGGACAGGCACAGGTCCGCGAGTTCGGCGACTTAGAGCGCGAAGAGTGGCAAAACGACGGGTCGTGGGTCGGCGTGTTGACCTTCCCCGCGGGGCTGCAAAACGACCTCTATGACCTCGTCAACGAGGTCACGTCCGGCGAGGGCGACGCCCGCGTCATAAAGGACAAAGACGAGTTGCGGACGCGGTAGCGGTCGGTTCGCGCTCGTCGGTCGGTGAGTCGAGACGGCGCGTCGCGGCCGGGAGTTTCTTAGCGGTCCGCGGGCCTCGATCGTCCATGCACGAGCGCACGGCGGAGTTCGCGGCGCGGGCGGCGGATCGGTACGGCGTCGACATCGACGCGCTGGAGTTCGACGCGGGAACGAAGACGGCCGCCGCCGCGGCCGACGCTGTCGGGTGCGACACCGCGGCGATCGCGTCCACCATCGTCGTCTCGCTCTCCGAGGGCGACGGTGCCGACACGGACCGACTCGTCGCCGCGATCACGAGCGGCGCGAACCGACTCGACCTGGCCGCGGTCGCGGCCCACTTCGACGCGGCCGACGCGGCGATGGCCGACCCCGAGCGAATCCGCGAGCGCGTCGGGTGGAGCATCGGCGGCGTCCCCCCGATCTGTCACGACGCCGACTTCCCGACCGTCTTCGACCCGACGCTGACCGGGTACGAGACCGTCTACGGCGCGGCGGGGACGCCGGAGGCCGTGTTTCCCATTGCGCCGCGACGGCTCGCGGACCTCGCCGGCGCGACGGTCGTCGACCTGACCGAGTGAGCCGCGTCGCCGACCGTCTCCGGCCGGTCGGGCGCCGCCCGCCGAGTTGTTAATCGGCGCCGCTCTCGACGCCCGAGTTATTAATCCAGAGTTGTGAAATAACAACCTTTTTCTATTAACCGGCGGTATCGATCGGTATGACACACTCACGGCGGTCGGTGCTGCGGCGCGGTGCGGGGATCGCGCTCGCCGGGACGGCGGCGTCGTTGGCGGGCTGTTCCGACACCGCGAGCGGCGGGTCCGAGGAGTTCGACTCCGGCTACGCCGCCTTCTTCACGCTGCACGACTGGGCGAACCAGGTCGCGGGGGACCACGCGACCTTCGAGGACCCCGTCGACGTGGGGCAGCTCGGCCACGGGTGGACGCCGGACGGGACGCTCGCCGCAGACGTCGCGTCGACGGACGCGTTCGTCTACCTCGACAACCCGGAGTTCTCGTGGGCGCAGGACCTCGCCGCGACGCTCGAAGCCGACTACGACACGGTGGCCGTGATCGACGGCCTCGCGGGCCTCGAGGGCGACCTCCTCGAGTGGGACCACTCTCACGCGGAAGCCGGCCACGAGTCGGAGGAGACCCAGAGCCACGACGACGAACACGAGGACACGAGCCACGAACACGGCGGCGACGAACACAGCCACGACGAACACGGCGGCGACGAGCACGAGGGCAGCCGGCACGATCCGCACGTCTGGGTCGACCCGGTGTTCGCGGCCGACATCGTCGAGACGATCGCGGCGGGCCTCTCGGAGGCGGACCCGGACAACGCCGAGGCGTACGCCGACAACGCGGCCGCGTACGGCGAGGAACTCGCCGCCGTCGACGACGCGTTCCAGTCCATCGCCGACACCGCCGCGCGCGACGTGGCCGTGATGGCGGGCCACAACTCCTTCCAGTACTTGGAGGCTCGCTACGGGTTCCGCTTTCACTCGCCGGTCGGCGTCTCGCCGCAGAACGAGCCGACGCAGACGGAGATCGCCGACACGATCGACCTCGTCGACAGCGAGGGGATCGACACGGTGTTGTACGACCGTTTCCAGTCGTCGCGGCTCGCGGAGTCGATAGTCGAGAACAGCGACGCGACCGCGGCGGTTCCGGTCACGCCCGCCGGCGGGACGACCCGCGAGTGGAACGACGCCGGGTACGGTTACCTCGAGCAGATGACCGAGGTCAACATCCCCGCGTTTAAACGGGCGTTCGACGCGCAGTGAGCGGGACACACCGGCGCGATACGCGGGATGGCGGCCCCGAAGCGCGGAGTAAAAGAGATAAACGTGCGGGCGACCCATCTGGCACACACCACGTGAGCGCGATTGTCGACCTCGACGGCGTGACGTTCTCCTACGGCGACACGGTCGCCGTGAGCGACGTCTCTCTGCGAGTCGAGGCGGGGGAGTTCCTCGGCCTCGTCGGTCCGAACGGGTCCGGGAAGACCACCCTGCTCCACCTCATGCTCGGGCTGCACCGGCCCGACGAGGGGTCGGTCGAGCTGTTCGGCCGTCCCGTCGACGAGTTCGACGACGGCGGTCGGATCGGATACGTCTCACAGAAGGCGACGAGCCGCGGCGGCGCCATGCCGGTCACGGTTCGGGAGTGCGTCACCATGGGCCGGTTCGCGCACGCCGGCCGCGGGCGGCTCTCGGCCGACGACCGCGCCGCCGTTGACGACGCCATCGAGACGGTCGGCATCGGCGAACTGGCCGACCGGCTCGTCTCGGAGCTGTCGGGCGGCCAGAAACAGCGGGCGTACATCGCGCGGGCGCTGGCGAGCGACGCCGACCTGCTCGCGCTCGACGAGCCGACCGTCGGCGTCGACGCCGAGTCGCGCGACGCCTTCTACGCCCTCCTCGACGAGCTCAACGACGACGGGATCACCATCATCCTCATCGAACACGACATCGGCGTCGTCACCGACCGAGCGAGCCGAATCGCCTGTATCAACACCGAGCTGTACCATCACGGGGACACCGAGTCGTTCGTCGAGAGCGACGCCCTCGCGGAGGCGTACGGCAGCACCGGACAGGTCGTCCACCACCACCACTAATGAGCGACACGCCGCCGACAAACGGCGAGACTCACGGACCGCCCAGTCGGGGGCTTCGCCGGACCGCGGAACTCGCCGGCATCGCGGTCACGGGCGTCGTCGCCGTCTGCATGCTCGGATTTCTCCTGCTCTACTGGGCGCAGGACCTCCCGGTGGCGAGTGACCTGTACGCCGGGTTCCGGTCGGTCGGTCGCGGGATGGACGCCGCGTTCGGCACGAACGTGTTCCGCCACCCGATCATGTGGCAGTCGATGGCGACCGGCGTGCTCGTCGGCATCGTCGCCCCCCTCGTGGGGTCGTTCCTCGTCCACCGCGAGATGGCGCTGATCGGCGAGACGCTCGCGCACACCGCGTTCGCCGGAGTGGCGATCGGTATCCTCGTCACGTCGTCGACCGGCTGGAACGGGTCGCTGCTGCTCGTCGCGCTCGTCGTCGGCATCCTCGGGGCGCTCGTGGTCCAGTGGCTCACGGAGCGCACCGACGCCTACGGCGACGTGCCGATAGCGATCATGCTCAGCGGGAGCTTCGCGGTCGGGACCCTCATCATCAGCTACGGCGACGGGCTCACCGGCGTCAACATCCGGGGGTACCTGTTCGGGAACCTCGCGGTCGTGACCCCGCAGGGGGCGCGGCTGATGGGCGTGCTGTCGCTGCTCGTCGTCGCGGGCGTGGCGCTGACGTACAAACAGCTCCTCTTTATCACCTTCGACGAGCAGGCCGCGCGGGTCGCTCAGTTGAACGTGACCGGGTACAACACGCTGCTCGTGGTGTTGACCGCGGTCGTCGTCGTCGGCGCGATGCAGGTCCTCGGCGTCATCCTCGTCGCGGCGATGCTCGTCGTGCCCGTCGCCGCGGCCTCGCAGGTCGCCCGGAGCTTCCGAGAGACGATGTACCTCGCCGTGATATTCGGGCAGATATCCGTGATCGGCGGCTTCGCGGTCTCTATCGGGCTCGGCCTCCCCTCGGGGGGATCGATCGTCGTCACGGCCATCGCGGTGTACCTCGCGAGCATCGTCGGCGCCGGCTTCTCGGTGAACGCCATCTCCTCGCATGGGTGATCGCGACACGTCGGAGCGTGTGAGTCGCCCGCGACCGCTTTCCACAGACCCTTATGTTCCGGTCCCGTCCTCCGGGTATGGGAGACACAGAGACCTACACGGTCACGGACCCCGACGGAAACGAGGAGTCGTTCGAACTGCCCGCCGGCCTCGTCGACGTGCTCAGCCAGCAGGGCGAGGAGGCGACCCGCGTCGTCAGCGACGTGGTGGTACAGGCGATGGCACAGCAGGCGCACGTGATCGCTCACCACAGCGAGGGCGAGGTGCCCGACGACATCGAAGAGATGAACGACACCGCCGCAGAGCTGTTCGAAGAGCGATTCGGGCAGTCGCTCGAAGACGCGCTCGGCCACTCGCACTAATCTGTCGGCGGCGGTCGCCGCACCCCTTTATATATTAGAGCAGTTCACCAGTCTACATAGAGCAGTTCACCAGTCTACACGGAGCCGCCGCAATGTATCACGAAGACCCTCCGGCAGGCAGTTTAACCCGTCGGAGCGCGTACCGATCTGTATGGACACAGACCCGGACGCGCCGGTGCTGATCTTCGACGGCGACTGCCCGTACTGCTCGGTCGCCGCCGTCGCGCTCAGACGGCTGGAGGGCGTCGTCGCGGTGCCGTGGGAGGCCGACCCGGTCGGGCCGTTCCTCGACGCGCAGTTCGGCTCGCGCCCGTTCGCGATGGTGCTCGTCGATCCGGGCGAGAACCGAGTGTACGCCGGGCGCTCGGCGGCACAGGAGCTCGCGGACCGCGCTGGCACGCCGGGAATCGTCGGCGGGTTGGTACGGGACAACTACGACCGGATCGCGAGCGTCGTCGGAACCTTATCGGGCCGCGGGCGCGACCCCGCCGACATCCACGAGACGTATCGGCTGCGCGACGAGGCGCGTGACCTCGTCGCCGACCTCCGCCCGGCGGCGAGCGAACGGCCGGACGCACTGTCGTGAGCGGGAACGGCGACGGCGAGGGTGAAAGCGACGCGGGCGGCACCTACACGCTCCTCGTCGACCTCACGGCCCCGGCGACGATCGAAGTCGGCGCGCTCGGCGCCCACCGATTCGACGCCGGCACCTACGCGTACACCGGCAGCGCGCTCGGTCCCGGCGGGTTCTCGCGCGTCGACCGACACCGGCGGACCGCCCGCGGCGACAACGACGTGCGGCACTGGCACGTCGACTACCTGCTCGGCCATCCCGATGCGTGGCTCGACCGCGTGGTGCGGAGCGTCGGCGTCGACGTGGAGTGTGCGGTCGCGAGCCGGCTTCCGGCGGGGCCGCTCGACGGGTTCGGCGCGTCGGACTGCGACTGCGCGAGCCACCTCGCTGCGGGGAGCGCGGAGGCTGGCGGGTTTATAAAGCGCGTCCGCAGCGCACACGAGGCCGCGGTCTCGGGGACCGACGGCCGGGTCGACGTGGTTCCCGGCACGAGTTAAAAGGAAATCCCGACGACACCCTCACTGCCCACGCGCGCTAGCCGGGGCTACAGGTCGTACCGCTCGGTCACGCTTTTGAGCTGCTCGCGCCGACCCTCGATGGCGTCGTCGCGCAGCTCTGCCTCCGCCTCGGTCGGCGCGATCAGCTCGGGGACGCTCGCCGGGCGCCCGTCGTCGTCGAGCGCGACGAAGGTGAAGTAGGAGGTGGTCGTCCGCCGGTGTTCGTCGGTCCGGGGGTTCTCCGCGCTGACGTCGACTTTCACGTCGAGGCTCGTGGTCCCCACGTTGAACACGTACCCCTCGATGACGGCGACCTCGCCCATCTCGATTGGGGAGATGAAATCGACGTGGTCCATCGACGCGGTGACGACCTGTCGGTTCGAAAAGCGCATCCCGGCGATAGCGCCGCAGATGTCCATCCAGTGGAGGACCGCGCCCCCGAGCGCGCGCTCGAGGTTGTTCGTGTCGTTCGGCAACAGCAGTTCGGTCATCTCGGTGTACGACTCCGCGACCGTCGCCGTCTCGTCCATGCAGTGGGTGGGACGGCGGGCGACTTCAACCTCCTGACCGACGCGCGCCGGCGGTTACGAGTCGCCGCGAGGGCCGTCGTCGAACCGGACCGAGTCCTGTGAGCGTCCCGCCTCGTCTATCACTTCGTCGGAGACGACTATCGGACAGTCGATCCGGACGGCGAGCGCGAGCGCGTCGGAGGGGCGCGCGTCGAAGACGAACCGCTCCGGCTCGCCGTCCTCGTACCGCTCGGCGTCGACTTTGGCGTAGAAGGTGCCGTCTCTGAGGTCGTCGACCCTGACGCGGTCTATCGCGCCGCCGAACTCGGTGAGGATGTCGACGAGGAGGTCGTGTGTCAGCGGTCTGTCGAACGGTTCGCCCTCCAGTGCCATCCCGATCGACTGCGCCTGATCGCCGCTGACGAAGATCGGGACGTACTCGTCGCGCGCCGCAAGAATGACCGCCGGCACGTCGCCGCCGGGTGCGGAGCCCGCCCCGACCCCGACGACCTCGGCTTCGTGTTCCATGGTGGGTACAGTCGACGACGGCATGAATAGCTGTCCCACGCGAGTCGAGTGCGGGACGGTCGCCCGTGCGACCCAGAGTCGAGTGCAGGACGGTCACCCGTGCGACCCGGAACGGCCGCCCGCACGCTCGCGACGCGTCCCGCCTCAGCGACCGCTCCGGTACCAGTACGCCCACGCGAGCGTGAACACGACGGCGGCCCCGATGAAGAAGACGAGTCCGGGCTCGACGAGCGAGACGGCGTAGTCGGCGAGGGGGTCGACGACGTACTCGACGGTCCCGTCGATGTCGCCCCCTCCGGCGTCCGATGCGGACTCGATCGAGGCGCCGTCCGAGCCGTCCGCGCCCACGGCGTCGCCGCCGGCCCCGTCGGTGGTCGTCGTCACGCGGGCGGTCGGGTCGGCGACGGAGAGGAGACGCTGGGCCGCGACCGCCGCCAGTCCGATGACGCCGTACCCGCCGAGCAGGCGCATGAGCGCGGACTTGATCCCGCGCGACTCGGCCGAGCCGCCGGCAAAGAGCACGAGGGGCTCGTCGGCGGCCGCGTACACGTCCATCTCGCGACCCTTCTCGGAGTAGGTCGTGTCGACCACCTCGACGAGGTTCGCGCCGTCGAGCTTCGAGAGGTGGTACTGGACGTTCTGGAGCGAGGTGTCGACGGCGTCGGCGAGCTCCGACTTGGTCGCCGGCTGATCGTGGAGGTGCGTGAGAATCTCACGCGCCGTCTCGGAGCCGAGGGCCGCGATGAGGGCGTCTGCGTCGTCGTCGTCGACGCCGACGACCCGAGGCTCGCGGTTCTCGGGGGTCGCGTCGGAGATGGAGGGCAACAGCCGCGACATACCCCACAGTCTACCCCGTGAGGATACAAATTTGTTGGATCGACAACGCGCGAACGGGGCTCACCGACTCACAAACCCTAAACGCGGCGACGGAGTAGGTCGTGGCAATGACAGAGACGCCAGGGGGATCCGAGTCCCCGCCCCCGACGGCGAACGGCCCGGCAGTCGCCTCCGGCGGCGAGGGCGCCCCGCCGAGCGACGCGGCCGGCGCGACCGCCGAGGGCGACGGCTCGGTGACGGTCGTCGGGACCGCACACGTCTCCGAGCGGTCGGTCGACGAGGTCGAGGAGACGATCGAACGCGAGCGACCCGACGTGGTCGCCGTCGAACTCGACGAGGGGCGGTACCGGCAGATGAACGGCGAGAGCCCCGACGATCTGGACGCGAGCGACCTGCTCCGGGGCAACACCGTCTTCCAGTTCCTCGCGTACTGGATGCTGTCGTACGTCCAGACCCAGCTGGGCGACCGCTTCGACATCGAGCCCGGCGCGGACATGCGAGCCGCCATCGACGTCGCCGAGGGGCTCGGCATCGACGTGGCCTTGGTCGACAGGGACATCCAGACGACGATCCAGCGCTTCTGGGCCCGGATGACGATCACGGAGAAGCTGCGCATGGTCGGCGGGCTCGCGTTCGGCGTCACCGACTCTCGGGTCGTCGGCGTGTTGGTCGGGCTGTTCGTCGGAATCTTGGCCGGACCGGTGATCGGTCTCTTCGGCGGGAGCTTCGGCGTCACCGACGCGCTGCTGACGAGCGTCACGGGCGGCGTCGTCGCCGCGGTCGGGGTCGCCATCGCCGTCGATCAGGGGGGGAAGATCGCGCTCTCGCCCGACGGACGTCTCTACGCCGCGGCCGTCTCGGGCGTCGTCGCGGGGGTGTTCGCCGCCGCCCTCGGGGTGCTTGACGGAGTCGTCGCGACGTACCTCGGCGGGTTCACCGTGCGCGCGGTCGGGAGCCTCGGTCTCGGCGTCTCGTTCGGCCTGATCCTCGGTGGCTTCGCGTCGCTCGCGATGGGCGCCCTCGGACGGGGCGGCGGCGAGCCAGAACACGGCGGCATCGAAGAGTTGGGGATGGAGGACCTGACCGACACCGACGTGGTGACGATGATGATGGAGGAGTTCCGCCAGTTCTCGCCCGGCGGGGCCGAGGCGCTCATCGACGAGCGCGACGCCTTCATCGGCCACCGCCTCGTCGCCCTCCGCGAGGCCGGCTACGACGTGGTCGCCGTCGTCGGGGCGGGCCACCGGGCCGGGATCGAGGGGTACCTCGCCGACCCCGCCTCGCTGCCCCCGATGGAGGACCTCGTGGGGAAAGAGCGCGGGCGCGGACTCCCCTGGAAGAAGGCGATCGGCTACGCGATCACCGTCGGGTTCGTGGGCTTTTTCGTCCTGCTCGCGCTCGCCGGCGTGGCGAACGCGTTCCTGCTCCGGCTGTTCGCCGCGTGGTTCCTGATAAACGGCGTCTTCGCGTTCGCGTTCGCGAAGGCTGCCGGGGCTCGCTGGACATCTGCCGGGGTCGGCGGCGCGGTCGCGTGGATGACCTCGATCAACCCGATGCTGGCTCCCGGCTGGTTCACCGGCTACGTCGAACTGCGCAGTCTGACGGTGAACGTCGGCGACATCGGGCGGCTCAACGAGCTGCTCTCCGACGAGACGCAGTCGCCCTCGGAGCTTATTGCCGCGATGCTCGACGTGCCCCTGTTCAAGCTCATCGTCGTCGTCGCGATGACGAACATCGGCAGCATCGTCGCGAGCTTCCTGTTCGCGGTGTACGTCATCCCCGCGATGTTCGGGGACGTCGGCGGCGTCGACGAGGTGGGGCGGCTGCTGGTCCAGGGCGCAACCACTGGGGCCGAGTTGGTCCGGAACGCGGTCACGGGTGGCGCATGAGCGATCCGCGCTCGGTGGCTCCCGTAACCCGACTCGCGGGAGGGGGATGCCCGTGAGTGGCACCTTCCAGGGCCGCCGGATCGCCGGGCTCTACTTCAGCGGCACGGAGCTCCGCGACCTACTCGTCGCGTGGCTCGCGCTCGGCGTCGCGTTCACGCTCTTCTTCGTGAACGGCACCGCGGGCTTCGGGCGACTGCTCGCGGCGGGCGTGCTCCCGCCGCTGCTCGTCGGGCTGCTCACTGCGGGCGTCGCGTTCCTGCTCCACGAGATCGCCCACAAGGTCGTCGCGGTCCACTACGACCAGGTGGCCGAGTTCCGGGCCGACAACAGCATGCTGTTTCTGGCGGTGATGAGCTCGCTCCTGGGGTTCATCTTCGCCGCGCCCGGCGCGGTCCACCACCGCGGTCGGCTCACGCCGCGCGAACACGGTCACATCGCGCTCGCCGGCCCGGTCGTCAACCTGCTTCTCACGGCCGTCTTCCTGCCGGCGCTTGTCGTCGGGCCCGTGATCGGAAGCCCGGTCGTCACCCTGATCGGCTCGCGGGGCATCGCGATCAACGTCTTCCTCGCCGCGTTTAACCTGATCCCGTACGGCCCCCTCGACGGGAAGACCGTCATGAAGTGGAGCAAGCCGGTGTGGGCCGGCTTCTTCGCCCTCTCCGTGCTTTTGACCGTCGGGTTGGTGTTCGTGGGCGGGCTCGGATTCGGCGGGCCGTTCTGAGGCGGCTCGACGCTCGACGCGCTCCCGGCCGTAACGGTGCGTTTTTGCTCCGCCGGCGTCCCTCGACACACATGACCGAGGGCGAGGACGACGACGCACGCGACGGCGACGAACTCACTTACGCGGACGCCGGCGTCGACATCGACGCCAGTGAGGCGGCAACCGCCGCGCTGATCGGCGCGGTCGGCGAGGCCGAGGGCGACTACGCCGGCTTGCTCGACATCGGCGACCGCTACCTCGCGCTCGCGACTGACGGCGTGGGGACGAAGCTGCTCGTCGCCGAGGCTCTCGGTGACTACTCGACCGTCGGGATCGACTGTATCGCGATGAACGTCAACGATCTGGTCGCCGCCGGGGTGCGCCCCGTCGCCTTCGTCGACTACCTCGCGGTCGACGAGCCGGACGAGCAGTTCGCCGAACAGGTCGGCGACGGGCTGGCGCGCGGCGCCGAACTCGCGGACATGGAACTCGTCGGCGGCGAGACCGCGGTGATGCCAGACGTGATCTCGGGACTCGATCTGGCGGGGACCTGCGCGGGACTCGCCGCGAAGGGCGCCGTCTTCGACGGCGCGGCGAAGCCGGGCGACGCGCTCGTCGGGTGGCGCTCGTCGGGGATCCACTCGAACGGGCTCACGCTCGCGCGCGAAGCCGCGACCCGCGACCACGCGTACACCGACCCGTGCCTGTTCGACGGGTACGAGACGGTCGGCGAGGCGCTCTTGGAGCCGACGCGGATCTACACCGACCTGCTCGACCCGATGCGCGACCACGGCGTCAACGGCGCGGCCCACGTCACCGGCGGCGGCTGGACGAACCTGACGCGGCTCGGCGCGAACCGGTACGTCGTCGACGACGCCTTCGACCCCCAGCCCGTCTTCGAGTTCGTCCAGGCCGAAGGGAGCGTCTCCGACGAGGAGATGCACCGCACGTTCAACATGGGAACCGGCTTCGTCGCGGCGCTCGACCCCGAAGCCGCCGAGTCGCTGGCTGCGGAGACGGACGGGCGCGTGATCGGGCACGTGGAGGAGGGCGACGAGGGGAGCGTCGCGATCCGTGGACTGGATTTATAAGGGGTTGCCCTCGACACCGCTCTCGATCGCTTATAAATGGACGGCGGCGTGACGCCCGTCTCTCGGGGGTCTGCGCGCTCGCCGGCACGCAGAGAGGCGCGATGCACCTCTTGCAGCCGGCGGTCTGACGCCGGCGCCACCGCACAGTTCGCTTATAAGGAGTCGCCGCGTTGTGCGGCCTCGACGCGGTCCGCCGTCGACTGTAGCGCCTCGGCGAGCGTCCGCGCCTGCGCGGGCGAGAGGTCGATCTCGTCGGCGTGGGCGGGGAGGCCGTCGACCGCCGTGTCGTCGAGTTCGACCTGGAGTGTCACCTGTTCGGGCGCCTCGCGCGGCGCGGTGACGTTCACGACGCCCGGCGCGTCGGACTCGAACTCGTGGGCGCGGACCCGGCCGTCGACGAGGTCGAGGGTCGTGTACGCGTTCACGCGGAGCAGTCGGTTGCTCATCGCAGCCCCCGGCTCGGACCCCGCATCGTCAGTCGTCCGCCGGCGTCGCCGGCGCGTCCTCGATGGCGTCGTCCTCGGCGTACGGGTACCAGGTGCGTTTGGTGTTGTGCATCATCGGGTCCTCGTAGTCGGTCTCTTCGGGGTCGACGAGCGCGTCTAACGCGTCGTCGTCGTGGCGAGCGACGAACGCTCGGAACGACTCGCCCGCCTCTCGCTCGGCGGCGAAGCTCTCGATCAGGTTCGCGATCGCACCGGGCACCTCGTCGACGGGGACGCGCTGCGTGACCCACCGCGCGAACTGCGGGTTCTCGCCGAGCCCCCCGCCGAGGCCCACGTCGAGCGCCTCGACCGGGTCGCCGTCCTTGCGGGTCTTCATCCCGCGCAGGCTCACGTCGGCGATCTGCGGCTGCGCGCACGAGGCCGTACACCCGGAGAGGTGGATGTGGAACTCCTCGACGTCGGCGGGGAGGTCGACGTTGGCCTTCAGCCAGCGGGCGAATCGCACCTGCCGGTTCTTCGTCTCGACGATGGACAGCGAGCAGAACTCGGTCCCGGTACACGCGACGGAGCCGCGCATGAACGGGGACGGGTCCGGCGAGTAGTGGTCGAGAAGCGGCTCCGCGAGGAACTCGTCGAGCGCGTCGTCCGGCACGTCGGTGACGATGACGTTCTGGCGCTGCGAGAGCCGGACCTCGCCGGAGCCGTACTCCTCGGCGAGGTCGGCGAGCGCGAGCACGTCGGCCGCGCCCATCCGGCCGACGAGCACGTTCAGCCCGACGAAGTTCGCTCCGTCTTTCTGGTCGTGGACGCCGACCAGGTCGTTGCGCGCGCCTTCGCCCGCGTTGTAGGTGTACTCCTCGCGAACGTCGCGGCCGGCGGGCTCCAGGTCGAACTCGACGTACTCGTCTTGGAGCGTCTCGCGGACCTCCTCTGCGCCCCACTCGTCGACGAGGAACTTCACGCGAGCGTTGTACCGGTCCTCGCGGTCGCCGTAGTCGCGGAACAGCGCGGAGAGCCCGCCGGCGACGTCGGCGACCCGCTCCGGCGGCACCCAGACGTCGATGTCGCGGGCGAGCCGCGGTTCGTTGCGCGCGAGCCCCCCGCCGACGCGGACGTTGAAGCCGACGGCGTCCTCGCCGTCGTCGCCCGCGCCTCCAACCGCCTTGTACGCGGGCTCGAACGCGAGGTCGTTGATGTCGCCCTGCCCGGAGCCGTCGGCCGACCCGGTCACGGACACCTTCCACTTCCGCGGGAGGTTCGCGTGGTCGTCGTTTCCTTTAAACGTCTCGTTGAGGTCGCGGATCACCGGCCACGCGTCGATCACCTCTTGGGCGTCTTTGCCGGCGACCGGGTTTCCGACGATGTTCCGCCAGGAGTCCCCGCAGGCCTGCTGGGTCGAGAGCCCGTTCGCTTCGAGTGTCTCGAAGACCGCCGGCACGTCGGACAGCTCGATCCAGTGGAGCTGGATCGACTGCCGGGTGGTGAAATCGGCGTACGCGTCGCCGAAGATCGGGTTCGTCCCCGGCCCGCGGGCGTACTCGTCGGCTATCTCGCCGACGGTCCGGAGTTGCCCCGGTTCGAGGACGCCGTTCGGGGTGCCGATCCGCAGCATGAAGTACCCCTCCTGTCCGTTTCGCTGGTGGTACAGCCCCCACCATTTGAAGCGCTCGAACCACGCGTCCCGCTCGTCGTCCGGAATCGAGTCGAACCCCGCCTCCGCGAACTCGAACAAGCGGTCGCGGACCTCGTTCCCGTACGCCTCCGACTTCCAGTTCTCTACGTCCGTTGGCATCGACCTTCGCTACTCCCGGTACCCACATAGGCGACCGCGTAGAGTCAACCTTCCCCGATGCTTCAGCGATCCGGCACGTGTTGCCGGGACGATCACCCCTGGGGGGATCGAACCGCGGCGCGGGCGAGTTCGGCGAACTCACCCTCGTGTACCCGCCCGACCGGGACCCAGCCGGTGACGCCCGTCTCGCCGCACGCGATACACTGGCCGTACACCCGCGCCTCCACGGTCGACCCGTCGACGCCGACCGACTGGAAGTTCTCGACGACCAGATCCGCGAGCGCACACCGGCAGAAATCCGGCGCGTCGAGGCGCCACAGTTCGCTGACGCGGACTTCGCGGCTGTCGTCGACGGAGATCCACGCCCCGTCGTCGAGGACGCGCAGACGAGTGGTCATACCGCCAGTTCACCCGCGGCGACCCAATGCGTGGCGGTGGTCACAATCGGCGACAGTTTCGGTGACGCCGCCCGATCAGAAAACCGCATGACTGCGACGGGATCGCGCGCAGGACGCCCTCTGAGATACCGGAGGAGAAATCCGGTATCGGGGAGTAGTGGTTCGATTTACAGCTGTACAGGGCCTTATCCGTCCCGTGTGCTTGCGTTTGGGTATGACGACGACCGCCGATCCGACCGACGATCGACCCGCACCAGACGACGAGCACCGCCAGCACACGTCCGCGGACGTGGCTCCGGAACTCTTCGACGACCGCTCCGCGGACCGATGACCGAGCGGGACGACTCGCAGGCGACCGACGACAGGGAGGCCGCCGACCGCGAACCGGACGCGGAAACGGAGCGAGACGGGGCGGGCGACGCCGGCGCCGACCACCTCGACGAAATCGAGGACGGCGTCGGCTGTACGGAGATCTGGGAGCGGCTCTCGGAACAGCGAGAGAGCTGACTACGACAGGTGCGCGGCGATGTCGGCCTCGGTGATGATCCCGACGGTCTCACCGCCGTCGGTCACCATCACCGCCTTGTAGTGGTCCAGCAGGTTTCGAACCTCGTCGACGGTCGCGGTCTGTGCGACCGTGGGGAACGACTCGCTCATCACCTCGCTGACGGGATGGTCGCCGACGTTCTCGCCGGCGTGGACCACGTCGCCCTGACTGATCGAGCCGACGGGGACGCCGCTCTGGAGGACGGGTAACTGCGAGTACGCCTCGTCTTCCATGAGCTCGACCGCGCCGCGCACGGCGTCGTCGGGCGCGACGCTGATGACCGTCTCGTTCATCAGGTCGCTCGCGCGGACGACCTCGCCTTCCGCCTCCTGGAGCGCGTTCACGATGCGCCGCAGCGTCGACAGCCGCGGGTCGACGTCGCCGCCCTCGATGCGCGCGATCAGCGGCTGTGAGACGTCTGCGGCGTCGGCCAGATCGCTCTGTGTCAACTCCAGCGTGGTCCGCCGCTCGCGGAGGTCTTGTGGCGTCGGGAGTTCCATACGCCAGATTACCCACAGTTATTATAAAAGGTTTCGACGATGACCGATATCGCGCCGCCGAGCGAACGGACGCTTACTCGTCGTCGCGGTCGTCGTCCTCGTCGCCCTCGGTCTCGATGACCTCGATGATCTCGAGGGGCACGTCTCGCAGCGCGCCGCCGACTTCGCTTTTCGCGATCCGCTCTGCGTGCTCTTCGCTGTCGGCGTTGAAGATGTCGATCTCTAAGAGAAGTCCGACTAAGGCCGTGTTGGCCGCGAGGAACGCGGCGTCGAAGGGCTCGCCGCAGGCCGGACAGCCGGTGACGCCGGGTTCGACCTCGACGTACTGCTTGTCCGTCTCGTTGAGTCGCTTGCCGGCTTCGCTGACCGCGACGCCGATGGCGTCGTCGGTCTCCTCGACGTCACGGACCAACCAGGCGGCTTCCATCGCGACTTCGTAGTTGCTCATACGCGGTTCGACGGGCCGCAGGGTTTCCTTTCTTGTGGTTCGCCCGCGGAGGTCGTAGGCTTACGAGAAGTCGGTGACCGACCCGAACGCGCCCTCGGAGCCGGCTTACAGCCGGTCTAAGACCGCGTCCGTGACCTCGCCGGTCGTCGCGTCGCCGCCGAGGTCGCCGGTGCGCGGGCCGTCGGACAGCACGCCTTCGACCGCGTCGCGCACGCGCTCGGCCTCGGCCTCGTGACCGAGGTGTGCGAGGAGCATCGCGGCCGACAGGATCGCCGCCGTGGGGTTGGCGACCCCCTCGCCCGCGATGTCGGGCGCGGTCCCGTGGACCGGCTCGAACAGCGCGTTGTCGTGGCCGATGTTCGCCGAGGGTAACAGTCCGAGCCCGCCGACGAGTCCAGCCGCCAGATCCGAGAGGACGTCGCCCGCGAGGTTCGGACAGACGATCACGCCGTACTGGTTCGGATTCAGCGGGAGCTTCGTCGCGAACGCGTCCATCAGCTCCTCGTCGGCGTCGACGCCCTGCTCCTCGGCGACCGCGAGCACCTCGTCGCGGAACCGCCCGTCGGTCTCGCGCATCACGTTCGCCTTGTGCGCGACCGTGAACCCGTCTTCGGGGCCGCCGGCCGGACCGCGCCCGTCCTCGACGAACTCGCAGGCGTACTCGGCCAGTTCGCGCGAGGCCGGCGAGGTGACGACGCGCGTCAGCGTCGAGAGGTCCTCGGAGAGCCGGGATTCGTGGCCCGAGTAGACGCCCTCGGTGTTCTCGCGGAGGAAGACCACGTCCGTCTCCGGGCGGAGCGCGTCGACGCCGGGGTACGCTTTGGCGGGCCGGACGTTGACGAACGACCCGACCGCGTCGCGCAGCGGGAGGATGACGTCCGCGGCCGTCTCGCCGGCCGCGCCGAACAGCGTCGCGTCCGCGTCGGCGGCGAGGTCGTACGTCTCCGCCGGGAGCGCCTCGCCGGTCGCCTCCTTCGTCGCGTCGCCCGCGTCGGCGGCGACGAACTCGAGGTCGAGGTCGAACGCCTCCAACACGTCGACGGCGGCGGGGATGACCTCGCGGCCGATCCCGTCGCCCTCGATGACGACGATCTCGTCGCCCATTCAGTCGTCACCCTCGACGTACGGAAGCCCGTCGACGGTCGAGTCGACCTTGCTTCGGTTCGAGTACATCAGCGCGGTCGTGTCCCAGATACCCTCGACGAGGGCCTCTCGCATCGCGTCGTCCACGTCGACATCGATGACGGTGTCGCCGTAGGTGACGGTCTCGCCCTCGACGTCGATCTCGATGTCGCCGTCGGGATTCGCTTCGATCCACTCCTGGAGCGCCACCACGGTCTCGTGGTCCGCGGTGACCGCGGGGATGCCCAGCGACTTGCAGTTGTCCCGGAAGATCTCGGCGTACGACTCGCCGACGACCCCGTCGACGCCCCATCGCATCATCGCCTGCGGCGCGTGCTCCCGAGAGGAGCCGCAGCCGAAGTTGGAGTTGACCACCGCGATCGACGCGCCCTCGAAGCGGTTGAGCGGGTGGTCGTTGAGCTCCTCGTTCTCGTCGCGCCGGGCGTCGTAAAAGAGGTAGTCCGCCATGTTGTCGAACGTGACCTCCTTCATGAACTGCGCCGGCAGGATCTGGTCGGTGTCGACGTCGTCGCCTGGGATCGGCACGCCCGTCCCGGACACCTCGGTGATGTGTTGCTCCCCGTCGTCGCCCGCGCTCGCCTCGGGAGCCATCAGTCGGCCACCTCCTCGACGCCGCCGGCGCCGCCGGTCGGCCCGTCGCGCAGGTAGTCGCGCGCGTCGACGACCTCTCCCTCGACGGCCGCGGCCGCGACCATCGCGGGACTCATCAGCACCGTTCGCCCCTCCTTCGACCCCTGCCGGCCGATGAAGTTGCGGTTCGACGAGGACGCACAGACCTCGCCGGCGCCGAGCTGGTCGTCGTTCATCGCGAGACACATCGAGCAGCCGGCGCGGCGCCACTGGAAGCCGGCCTCGATGAACGTCTGATCGATGCCGCGCTCCTCGCACTGCGCGCGGACCGTCTCCGAGCCGGGCACCGCGAGCGCGCGCACGTCCTCGTCGACGCTGTGGTTCTCTAAGATCCGCGCCGCCTCCTCGAAGTCCGAGAGCCGGCCGTTCGTGCAGGTGCCGAGGAAGGCCACGTCGACATCGTAGCCGAGCATCGACTGGCCGGGCTCGACGTCCATGTGATCGATCGCCTTCTCGGCGGCCTCGCGGTCCGTGCGGGCCTCGAAGTCGTCCGGGTGCGGCACCGGCTCGTCGATCCCGACCACCTGTCCGGGGTTTATCCCCCACGTGACGAGGGGGTCGAGACCGTCCGCGTCGACGGTGACGACGTCGTCGTACTCCGCGTCGTCGTCGGAGGCGACCGACTCCCAGTACTGCTTCCGCTCCTCGAACGCCTCGCCTTCGGGGACGTACTCGCGACCCCGCAGGTACTCGTAGGTGGTCTCGTCGGGGTTGACGTACCCGGCGCGAGCGCCGCCCTCGATGGACATGTTACAGACGGCGAGCCGCCCCTCCATGTCGAGCGCCTCGATGGCGGGACCGCCGTACTCGTACACGTGGCCCACGCCGCCGTCGACGCCGAGGTCTTTGATCACTTTCATGATCACGTCCTTCGCGTAGACGCCCTCGCCGAGCTCGCCCTCGACCTCGATCCGGCGCACCTTCTGTTTGTCGGCCGCGATACAGCCCGTCGCGAGCACGTCGCGGATCTGGCTCGTTCCGATGCCGACGCCGATGGAGCCGAACGCGCCGTGAGTCGCCGTGTGGCTGTCGCCGCACGCGACCGTCATCCCCGGCTGGGAGAGGCCCAGCTCCGGCGCGACGACGTGGGTGATCCCCTGCTTGCCGGACTCGAAGCCGAAGAAGGTGATGCCGCTCTCGCTCGTGTTGCGTTCGAGCGCCGAGAGCATCTCCTCGGCCTGGTCGTCGGCCAGCGGTCGTTCGCGCTTGTCGGCTTCGGTGGGCGCGATATGGTCGGTCGTGGCGAACGTCTGGTCCGGGTACGCGACGTCGAGGTCGCGCTCGCGAAGCATCCCGAACGCCTGCGGACTCGTCACCTCGTGAACGAGGTGGAGGCCGATGAAGAGCTGGTCTTGCCCGTTCGGGAGCTCCGTTACCTTGTGGCGCTCCCATACCTTGTCGTACAGCGTTCCCTCGCTCATCAGGCGGTCACCTCGGCCGACTCCTCTTCGTCCTCTTCGGCCTCCTCCTGCCACGAGAACAGGCCGCGAAGCTCCTCGCCGACGGCCTCGATTTCGTGGTTCTTCTCGGCCGTCCGGAGCTGCGTGTAGGAGGGCCGGCCCGCCTGGTTCTCGGCGATCCACTCGCGGGCGAACTCGCCGTTCTGGACCTTCTCCAGCACTTCCTCCATGTTCTCGCGGGCGTGCTCGTCGACGACGACGTCACCCTGCGTGAGCCCGCCGTACTCGGCGGTGTCGGAGACGGAGTCCCACATGCCGCCGAGTCCGTCTTCGTACATCAGGTCGACGATGAGTTTCAGCTCGTTGAGACACTCGAAGTAGGCCATCTCCGGCGAGTAGCCCGCGTCGACGAGCGTCTCGTAGCCCTGTTTCACCAGCGAGGTAACGCCGCCACAGAGGACGGCCTGCTCGCCGAACAGGTCGGTCTCCGTCTCCTCGCGGAACGACGTCTCAACGACGCCGGCGCGGGTACAGCCGATGGCGGCCGCGTACGCGAGCCCCTCGTCGTGGGCGTCGCCGGTCGCGTCCTGGTAGACCGCCAGCAGGCCGGGCGTCCCCTCGTCGTTCTCGTAGTTACGGCGCACGAGGTGGCCCGGCGACTTCGGCGCGACCATCGTCACGTCGACGTCTTCGGGCGGCTGGATCTGGTTGTAGTGGATGTTGAACCCGTGGGCGAACTGGAGCGTGTCGCCCGCGTCGAGGTTCGGCTCGACCGCGTTCTCGTACACGTCCGGCTGAACCGTGTCCGGGACGAGGACGCTCACGATGTCGGCTTCCGCGGCCGCCTCGGCAGGGGTCGCGACGCGGAGCCCGTCGCTCTCCGCGGCGTCCCACGAGGAACTGCTCTCGCGGAGGCCGACGACCACGTCGACCCCGCTGTCGGCGAGGTTCTGTGCGTGCGCGTGGCCCTGCGACCCGTAGCCGAGGACGGCGACGGTCTTGTGTGCGATCGCCTCCTCGTCTGCGTCGTCGTCGTAGTATACTGTCGAATCGAACGTCTGCGTGTCTGCGTCGGTCATGTGTTGTGGGAAATTAATCGCCGTGGGTTGTCGGTTCGCCGGCCGTTCCGGGTTTCTCTCCAGGTGCGGTGGGGGTGTCGCCGCGCGCGAGCGCCGTCTGGCCCGTCCGGGCGATTTCGAGGATGCCGAACTGGCGGAACGCGTCGAGCGCGTCGTCGATCCGGTCTTCGTCGCCGGTGAGTTGCACGGTGATCGTTCGCGGCCCGGCGTCGAGCGTCCGACCGTCGTACATCTCGGTGACAGCGTGGACCGCCGCGGGGTCGTCGGCCTCGACCTTTAACAGGACGAGTTCGGCCGTGACCGCGTCGCCGGACACCTCGCCGACCGAGATGACCGGCTTCAGCTTCGCCATCTGCTTTTCAATCTGGTCGATGCCGGGGTCCGTCTCCTCGACGACCATCGTGATCCGCGAGTGGCCCTCGACGGTCGTGGGGCCGACGGTGAGGCTCTCGATGTTGAACTGCCGGCGGGAGACGAGCCCGGAGACGCGCGCGAGCACGCCCGGCTCGTCTTCCACGAGCGCCGAGATGACGGCGCGACGGGAGTCGTGTTCCGCCTCGACGACGGGGTCGATGCGGATCCCTTCGAGGTTGCGACGGCCCTCCGGCTGCTCGCGCTCTTCCGGCGCGGGCTGGTCGGCCGCGGCCGGCCGGGCCTCGGCGCCGCTCCCGGCGTCGGACGCGGAGCCGCCGTCGGTCGCGGGTCGGGCGTCGGGGGCGTCGTCGCTCATAGCTGGTCCTCCACGGCCGCGAACTGGCCGTTTGCACCGCCGCTCGGCACCATCGGGAGAACGTTCTCCTCGGGGTCGACGTGGAAGTCGATCACGACGGGCCCGTCGTAGTCGAGGGCCTCCTCGACTGCGGGCGCGACCTCGTCGTAGTCGTCGACGCGGAGGCCGAGCGCGCCGAACGCCTCGGCGAGCTTGTCGAACTCGGGCATCCACGTGTAATCCGAGGCCATGTGACGGCCCTCGTAGAAGGCGTCCTGCCACTGACGCACCATGCCGATGTACTCGTTGTTGAGCACGGCGATGGTGATGTTCAGGTCCTCGCGGACGGCCACCGAGAGCTCCTGCATCGTCATCAGGAAGGAGCCGTCGCCGTCGAAACACACCACGTCGCGGTCCTCCTCGCCCATCGTGTCGGCCGCGACGCGCGCGCCGACCGCGGCGGGCACGCCGTATCCCATCGTGCCCAGCCCGTGCGAGGAGACCCACGTCCGGGGCTCCGTGTACGTCCAGAACTGGGAGGCCCACATCTGGTGTTGGCCGACGCCGGTCGTCACGATGGTGTCGTCGTCGGTCGCCTCGTCGAACGCCTCGACGACGAACTGCGGCTTCAGCGGCTCGTCGTCCGGGGTCGCGTACGTGAGCGGATACGTCTCTTTCCACTCCGCACACCGGTCACGCCACGCCTCGGCGTCCGGCGCCTCGCGGACCGCCGCGGTCAACTGGTCGAGGACGCGGTCGGCGTCGCCGATGAGCGGGTAGTCGGCGTGGACGTTCTTCGAGATTTCGGCCGGGTCGATGTCGACGTGGACGACTTCCGCCTCCGGGGCGAACGTGTCGATGCCGCCGGTCAGCCGGTCGTCGAAGCGAGTGCCGACCGCGATAAGGCAGTCGGTGTGGGTGATCGCCATGTTCGCGTAGCCGGTCCCGTGCATCCCCGCCCACGAGAGGCAGAGGTCGTCGTCTTCGGGGAACGAGCCGATTCCCGGCATCGTCGTCGTCACGGGAATCCCGTACGTGCGAGCGAAGCTTCGCGCGGCGTCGCTCGCCTCGGCTTTGATCACGCCGCCGCCGAACAGGCACAGGGGCCGTTCGGCCGCCTCGATGGCGCGGGCGGCCTCCTCGACGGCGTCGGCGTCGGCGTTCGGGTCGGGATCGGTTCCGGGCGGCGCCGTCGCCGGGCCGGGCGTCTCGTTCGTCTCGTCTTGGGTCACGTCCTTCGGGAGGTCGACGAGCGTCGGACCGGGGCGCCCCGCGCGCGCCAGTTCGAACGCCTCGCCGACGGTGTCGCCGACGCTGTCCGCGCCGTGAGCGAAGTAGTTGTGTTTCGTGATCGGGCGCGTGACGCCGACCGTGTCGGTCTCCTGGAACGCGTCGTTGCCGACGAACTCGGTCGGCACCTGCCCGGTCAACGCGAGCATGGCGTCGGAGTCCATGTCGGCGTCGGCGATGCCGGTGACGAGGTTGGTCGCGCCGGGGCCCGACGTCGCGAGACAGAGGCCCGGTTCGCCGGCGACGACGCCGTACGCGTCGGCGGCGTGGGCCGCGCCCTGCTCGTGGGCCATCGTCACGTGCCGGATCGACGAGCTGTACAGGGCGTCGTAGACGGGCATGATCGCGCCGCCCTGCACGCCGAAGGCGGTCTCGGCGCCGGCCGTTTCCAGCGCGGCGACGACCGACTCGGCGCCCGTCGACACCGGCCCCGAGCCGTGGTCGTCCGATGGGTCGCCCGTTCCGCCCTCGGTGGGGTCGTCCGTGTCCTCCGCGTCGTCCTCTCGTGGCTGTGCTGCTGTGTCGCTCATTGTCGTGGTGGTGTTCGGTGGTGCATCTCGCGGCTGTGAGAGTCGGTCGGTCCGAACGCCGAATCGGTGGGCGAAAACTGGCTCGCTCGCTGGCGTTCGTCGATACGTGGCGTCGATGAGGAAAGGGTAGTGTAGGGGCTTATACCCCTACAATAATCGGCGCGACGGCTCCGGCGGCAGCGGTCGTCTGGCGCGCGGTGTGCCGTCGCATCTCGGATCGAGCAATGCGGCCGAGGTATAAATCCCTGTCGGGGGGGCGAACCGGACGGTCGGTTCCGCCCGGCGGCGCGGAACGGGCGCCCGCGGTCGGCCGTCGCGGCAGACGGCGGTCGCTCGGCGGACTCCCCGTTCAGGGAGGCGGCCATCAGATCCGGACCTCCTCCTCATCGCGGTCGATGCTCGCCTCCTCGGCGAACCGCTCGACGTCGCCGGCGGTCACCTGCCGCTTGCCGGAGCCGTACTCCTTGACGCGTTTGGTGATACGCCGGACCTCGCTGTCCGTCGGGTCGAACCCGGCCTCGACGAGGTGCTTGCGCACGCTGTGAGTGCCGGTGTGTTTCCCGAGGACGAACTCGCGCTCGGCGCCGACCATCTCGGGGGTCATCACGCCGGTCTCGAACGTGTCGGCGTTCTCGATGACGCCCGCGGCGTGGATGCCCGACTCGTGAGCGAAGGCGTTCCGCCCGGTGACGGGTTTGTTCGCCGGCACCGGGATGTCCGACGCCTCCTCCACGATGCGGGCCAGCTTGGTGATCTGCGTGGTGTCGATGCCGGTGTCGACGCCGTACACCGATTCGACCGCCATGACGACCTCCTCGTAGGCGGCGTTGCCGGCGCGCTCGCCGATCCCGTTGACCGACACCTGCGCCTGCTCCGCGCCGTTCTCGAAGCCGGTGACGGCGTTGGCCGCGGCCATCCCGAAGTCGTCGTGGGTGTGGACGTCGACGCGGGCGTCGGTCGCCTCGACGACGGCCTTCACCGTCTTCCCGAAGCTGGTCGGCATCGCGACGCCGCACGTGTCGGGGATGTTGATCCAGTCGGTGCCCGCGTCCGAGACCGCCTCGACGATGTCCCGCAGGTAGTCGGGGTCGGTCCGCGTCGCGTCCATCGGCGAGAACATGCACTCGACGCCGGCGTCTTTCACCTGCTCGACGGCGTCGATGGCGCGCTGTTTCGCCTCCTGCCGGGTCGCGTGCATCGAATCCTCCAGCTGTACGTCGCTGGTGGAGACGAACACGTGGACCATCTCGACGCCGGAGTCGATGGCGGCGTCGATGTCGCCCTCGACGACCCGCGCGAGCCCGCAGACGGTGGTGTCCGTCGCGGCGGCGATGTCGCTTACCGCCTCGAACTCCGCGTCCGAGTTCACCGGGAACCCCGCCTCGATGACGTGGGTGTTCATGTCGTCCAGCGTCGCCGCTATGCGGCGTTTCTCGTCGTAGCTGAACGACGTTCGTGGTGACTGTTCACCGTCTCGTAACGTCGTGTCGAAGATCCGTACAGGACCGATATCGATGTTAGAAGCTATCGTGCCCTGGAAGAACTCGATCCGCCGGGGTGTCCGACGAAGCCTCCGTGATGTCTGTCATCGACTGTCGAAAGCACGGTAAGGAACTTAACACTTGTGCCGTTCACAAAAACGACTCGCCCCGACGAGACCGACCCCGCCCGAGCGCGACGGAAACCGCACGACAGCGTCGGGCTGGGTAGTGTTTATATGGGTTATATATTCGGTCGAGTGTATATATGCGGTCGTTTCGGAACCGAGTATATAAATCGGCTCGACGTTCGTTTCGTTCGCCGCGGGGTCGGCGCGCGGTCGACGCGGCGGCGAAGGTGTCTGCGAGGCGTGCCAGCGGCGACGCGTCACCGGGGACACGACCCGCGGATCAGGCGTTCCCTCCGCTCCCGTCAGTCGCCGTTCGCCCACGCGGAGAAGCCGCCGTCGATGAGCGTCTCGGCCTGCCTGTCGATGTACTCCCGTTGGGTGTCGTGGACGGCGGTCTCGAAGTCGTCGCCCGCGTCGAGGCGGTCGCGGACGCGGTCGCGCTTCCAGCTCGCGGGGGTCGTCCGGTTCGCCACGCGCCAGCGGAGCGGGGCGAGCCACGCGGCGGCCTCGGCTTCGGGACAGCCGGCGGTCCGGAGCCCCGCCTCGGCGTGGTCGAAGAGATCGGTGTACAGCGCGTCGGTGTCGGTGGTCTCCCTGCCGTCGTGGCCGACCCACTCGATCGTGGCGTCGAGCCCGTCGGCGACGGCGGCGTAGAAGTTCGAACGGGCCGTCTCCCAGTCGAGGTCGATCACCGGGTGATCGCGTTGCGGAAGCGACTGCATCAGCCCGGCGAACGCCGCCTGAAAGGCGATTGAGTCGCGGACGGTCGGCTGGGCCGCGATGGGCCGGAACTCGATCCGCGCGTTGGCGCTCGACCGGCTCGCGCCCTCGAAGACGGGGCGGACCCAGCGCCAGTAGCTCCCGTGTTTCGTCCGGAACGTCGCGAACGCGTCGTCGAACCGATCGGTGCCCTCGGGCTCCGGCATCGGGATCAGCGTCTCGTCGGTGGCGATCCGGTCGACCGCGGTTTCGAGGTCCCTGAGGTCCTTCGGGAACCGCACCTTGTCGGCGTCGGTGCGGGCGTTGAGAACGGACTCGAACACGTGAATCCGGTTTTCGGTCGCCCCCTCCGAGAGGACGCGCTCGGCGTCCCAGTCGTCGTCGTACAGCTCCGGCGGGAAGAACGGCGAGTTAACGCCGAGCGCTAACAGTGGGGCGGCGATACGGAGGGCGTACCGGAAGTGCTCCGGTAAGGTCTCGGCCTGTGCCACCTGGTAGTGCGGCTGGATCGACGTGATGAGGCTCTCGGGCATCACCGTGTCCGCCGGCAGCGACACCCCCGGCGCCTCGACGACCGTCCCGCGCCCCTCGTCGCTGCCGGCGTTCGCCATCGCGTGGTACCGGACGGCGTCGCTCATGTTGACCGCGACGGTGATCCCGTCGACCTCGACGCTGTCGGTGAGGTAGTCGCAGGCGGTCTCGCCGGTCGGCGGGATCGTCCAGATGCCGTCGGAGACGAGCCGCATCCCCTCGACGGCGGCGGTGTTCTCCGCGGCCTCCAGTCGCGCTCGGACCTCTTCGAGCTGCGCCCGGAGCCCGTGGTCCGAGAGCGGCTGCGGGCTCGTCGACATCTCGGCGTTGTGGAGTCCCAGCTCCTTCTCGAAGCCCATCAGTTCCAGCAGGCGACGCGGGACCCGCATCAGGGCGTACTCGCCCGCCCGCGACTCCTCGCTCCACCGCCCGTCGGCGACGGCGTAGAACTCGTACTCGAAGCCGACGATCGACTGGTGGTTGTCGAAGGCGCCGTCGTGGAGCCCCTGTTTGACCAGCTCCGCCTCCTCCTCGGCGCGGGCTGCGAACTCTTCGTGCGGGACCGCGAGCGCCTCGCGGACCCCGTCGGCGAGGGCGGAATCAGTACTCATGGGACGGTCGACGACCCCGGCCAGTAAAAAGGTCTGCGCCGATCGGTCGCTTTGGGTATCGTCAACACGGGCGGTGACGAGCCCTATCGGCGCCGTCCGGAGGCGACCGACGCGCCGTCTCGACGGTCGCGGGGCGACGGCGAGACCGACCCGTATCGGGGCGCTTTTGCCGAGCGATCGCCGATTCTGGGCATGGAGTTCGCAGCGTTCGCCGAACGCGCGGGCGAGTTGGCGGCCGAGCCCGCGGACATCGAGACGACTCGGCTCGTCGCCGACCTGCTCTCCGCCGCCGGAGCCGCGGACGGGGGCGACGACCTCGCGACGGTCACCCGGTTTCTGCTCGGGCGCGTCTTCCCGGCCCACGACACCCGGACGCTGGACGTCGGCCCGGCGCTGTGCCGAGAGGCCATCGCCCGCGCGGCCGGCCCGAACGTGACCGACGACGACGTAGAGGCGCGGCTGGCCGAGCGCGGCGAGATCGGCGCGGTCGCCGCCAGTTTCGAGTTCGGCGGCCAGCGCGGGCTCGCCGCGTTCGGTGCGGGACGAGACGGGCTCACGGTGGCCGCGGTCGACGACGAACTGCGCGAGCTGGCCGCCGCCGCCGGCGACGGGAGCGAGTCCCGCAAGCGCGACACGCTGTTCGGGCTGTTCAACCGATGCGACCCGGCCGAGGCGACGGTCCTCGCCCGGCTGGTGCTCGGCGAGATGCGCCTCGGCGTCGGCGAGGGCGCCGTCCGCGATGCGATAGCCGAGGCCTTCCTGACGGACGAGCGCGGCGACGCGGACGCCGATTCCGAGGCGGGGGACGCGAGGCTTCGCGCCGACCCCGAGGCCGTCTCGGCGGTCGAACGCGCGCTGCAGGTGACCAACGATTACGGGCACGTCGCCGTCGTGGCCCGCGAGGACGGGGTGCCCGGCCTGCGCTCGGAGAGGCTCGAAGTCGGGAGGCCGGTCCAGGCGATGCTCGCACAGGCCGGAACCGCCACGGACGCGGTCGAGTCGTTCGGGGAGGTCGCCGTCGAGACCAAGTTCGACGGGGCGCGCGTGCAGGTCCACTACGTGCCCGGTCGCGACGGCGACGACCTCGGTCCGCGGATCTACTCGCGAAACATGGAGGACGTGACCGACGCGCTCCCGGAGATAGTCGAGTACGTCGCCGAGCGCGTCTCCGTCCCCGTGATCCTCGACGGCGAGGTCGTCGCGGTCGACGAGGACGGGAACCCGCGCCCGTTCCAGGAGGTGTTGCGCCGGTTCCGGCGGAAACACGACGTGGACCGCATGCGCGATGAGGTTCGACTCAGGCTCCACGCGTTCGACTGCCTCCACGCCGACGGCGACGACCTCCTCGACGAGCCGTTCCGCGCCCGCCACGACCGGATCGACGCGGTGCTTCCCGACGCGGCCGCGACCGTCGAGACCGCGAGCGACGCCGCGGCGGTCGAGAGGGCGGAGGCGGCCGCGCTGGAGGCGGGCCACGAGGGCGTGATGTTGAAAAACCCCGAGTCGACGTACACGCCGGGCGATCGGGGGCGAGACTGGCTCAAGCGCAAGCCGGACGTGGAGACGCTCGACGCCGTCGTGGTCGGCGCGGAGTGGGGCGAGGGCCGGCGCGCGGAGCTGTTCGGGACGTTTCTGTTGGCCGTCCGCGCCGACGAGCGCGCCAACGGGAACGACGGAACCGACGGTCGAACCGCCGAGGAGGCTCCCGAGGGGTTCGCGACCATCGGGAAGGTCGCGACGGGACTCACCGACGAGGCGCTCGCGGCCCTCACGGAGCGGCTCGAACCGCACGTCGTGAGCGAAGACGGGACCGAGATCGCGATCCGTCCGGAAGTCGTCCTCGAAGTCGGCTACGAGGAGATCCAGCGCTCCCCCACCTACTCGTCCGGGTACGCGCTCCGATTCCCGCGGTTCGTCGGGGTGCGCGAGGACAAGTCGACCGCCGACGCCGACTCGGTCGCGCGCGTCTCGCGGCTCGCCGGCGACGGCGACGGCGACAGCGAGGCGTAGTCCCGCCGCGGACGCGCGGACGCGAAACGCGCTTTACGATCCGGCCCCTCCTCAAGGCTATGTTAGGCCCGATCGGGGACGCGGCGCGAGGGCGGCTGGCAGACGCGGCTGCGGCCCGACTGGCCGGGGACGGGTACGCGGTGAGCCGCCCGGAGACGAGCGTCGAACCGCCGGCGGTGGCGACCCATCCGGACGGCGAGCGGACGCTCGCGGTCGAGCCGCTCACCGCGGACGACGCGACGGCGACGGTGATCGCCTCGCGGCTCGCCCACGCGCTCGACCGCGACCGGAGCGTCTGCTTCGCCGTCGACGACGGCGCGACCGCCGAGACGGTGCGAACGCTGCTGTCCGAACCCGCGCTGCTCGCCGCCGAACGGGAGGGTCGCCGGACGTTTCACGCCGGACCGGACCGGATCCCCGTCGCCGGCGGCGGGTACGCCTGCATCCGGTTCGAGGGAGCGGGGACGCCGACGTTCGTGTGGCGGGAGACCGACACCCCGGTCGGACCGGTCCCCTCGGGACCCGGCGTCGACGCGGCGAGCGTCGCGGAAGACGGCCGACCGACCGTGCCGCGGTTGGTCTGTGAGGTCGACGGGCGGGTGGTTGCGGTCCTCGCCGGCGTCGAGAGCCTCAGGGACCCCCCGGCCGAGGCCTTCCCGTACGCCTACAGCCGGCACGCCGACGACAAGCGGTTCCGGGTCCGCCGCGGCGCCGACGGGGAGGTCGTCGAGAGCGCGAGCGGGTTCGCGCCGATGCGCGCGGCGGGCTACGTCCCGGTGCCGATGCCGCTCGTTCCGGAACACGTCCTCGGGCCGTCGTACGCCCCCGACCGGCGAGCCGGCGTGGGTTCCGGCGTCGCCCTCGCCGACGCGTGGTGCGTGCGCCGGTTCGCGGCGGCCGACGACGCATAGCCACCCTCAAGGCGCCCGCTGTCGGATCGGGACCCATGACGGTTCGCTACGACGACTTCGCGGTGGAGTGGCTCGGCTACGCGACGGCGCGGCTGGCGCCCGAAGACGGTCCCGTCGCCTACACGGACCCCGGCCGATACGGGGTCCTCGACGACTACTGGGCGCGGGACGGGGACCTCGTCGTCGTCACCCACGACCACCACTACGACCCCGAGGGGATACGGTCGGTCGCGCGCGACGACGCGACGCTGGTGATCTACGACGCGGTCGACGCCGCGGGCATCGACCGGGACGTGGAGTCGGTCGCGTCGCTCGCGGACGACTACGACGTGATCCGCGTCGACGCGGAGGCGCGCGTCGACGTGGAGACCCCGGCCGGAGAGATCACCGTCTGGTCCGTCCCCGCGCACAACGACCCGGACGGCCCCAACGCCGGCCCCGACGGATCGGTGCCGCATCCGCCGGGACTCGGCTGCGGCTTCCTGCTCGGGATCGGTGACCGCACCGTCTTCTGGCCGGGCGACGCCGACGCGCTCGACGGGTTCGCGGAGCTCGACGTCTCGATTTTCCTCGCCAACATCGGGGGCGGCGGGATCGTCTCCGACCGCCGCGCGAGCGCGGAACTGGCCGAAGCGATGGACCCGGACCTGGTCGTCCCGATCCACTACGACACCTTCGAACAGCTGGAGGCGGACGGCGAGGCGTTCGCGGGCGACGTGGCCGCGCGCTCGATCCCGGTCGCGCTCGACGCGCGCTCGGCGAACCAGTAGCCGATTTAATCGGCAGTAGTCGGTTTAAAATGCAGTACTCGATTTAAAAAGAAGCGGCCAGTTTAAAAGCGATAGCCCGACTCAGAGAGCGGTCCGAAATCGCGAACCGAGAACCGACCGGTTACTGGCGCCGAGCCACGAGCGCAGCCGCGAGCGCCGCGATCAGGGCCGCCACGACACCGAATCCGGGCGCCTGACTCTGCGAGTCGCCCTCGCTTTCGGTCGCCCCGGCGTCCGTCGTCTGTAGCTCCTCGACCGCGACCGAGAGCGTCTCCGCCGACTCGATCACGCTCCGCGGGGCGGGCTGGTTGAGGTAGTTGACGTTCAAGACGACGTAGTTGCCCTCCCGTCCGGCGGTCGTGCTGGCGTACGGCTCCTCGTCGAGGATCGGCGCCTCGGGGTCGGTGACGATCAGCAGTTCGGGGTCGGTCTGGAGGATCACCTCGTTCGAAAGCTGCGGGTAGCCGTCGCCCTCCGCGGCCGCGACGTTCTCCGTCCCGCCGACTCGCATGATCTCGTCGATGAAGGTGTTGCCCGCCGCGACGTAGCCGTCGCCGAGCGGGTACAGCGCGGCCGGCCGGTCGAGGTCGGCCGTCCGGTTCTCCGCCTCGGCGACCGCGTCGTACATCTCCTCGTTGGTGGCGGCGGCGCGCTCGCACGCACCGACGAGGCGCCCGATCGTCTCCGTCTTCTCGGCGATGTCGTCGATGGACGTCGCCGACTCGAAGTGGTAGACGGTGAGCCCCTGTTCGCGGAGCGGCGCGACGTCGCCCGCGGAGGCGTTCGGCGCGAGGACCAGGTCGGGGTCCGTGGCCACGACCCGCTCGACGCTGGCGCCGAACCCGGCGGAGACGTTCTGTCTCGCCTCGGCTCCGTCGAGGTAGAACGCGTACTGGGTGACGCCGACGACCCGGTCTTCGGCGCCCAACTCCCACATGGTCTGGGCGGCGGAGGGGTTGATCGTCGTCACCCGCTCGGGGCGCTCGTCGAGGGTGATCGTCGTCCCCGTGGCGTCGGTCAGTTCGACGGGGGACTCGCAGGTGTCGGCGCCGTCCGCCTGGGCGACGGCGGGGCCGTCTGCCGCACTCGCGGTCGGCGGCGTCTCTATCGTCGGCTGTGCGCCGGCGGCCGGGCCCGCGACGCCGCCCACGAGGGCGGCCGTCACGAGCAGGGCCATCGCGACAACGTACGTGTCTCGCATCGAGTTGACGACGCGGCTCGTCCAATAAGTATTTACCTACTACAAGTTTTGTTGGAGAACGAATGAGTGCTTGGGGGCGATCGGCGGCCTGGTCCGCGGCGCTGACGGCGGCGTTAGTCGCCGTCGTCGTCGTGAGCGCCGCGATCGGCCCCGTCAGAATTCCGCCGGTAGAGGTGGTGAAATCGGTGCTGAACGCGCTCGTGGTTCCGGCGGGGATCGAGACGACCTCGCAGGGGACCGGGGCGCTCATGCTGCCGGGCGTCACCCTCGCGTACCAGTCGCCGTTCGCCTTCCCCGTCGACGACGTTCACCAGCAGATCGTCGTCGGCGTCCGGCTGCCGCGGATCCTCATGGCTGCCCTCGTCGGGTTCGCGCTCGCGGCCGCCGGGACGGTGATGCAGGGGTTCTTCCGGAACCCGATGGCCGACCCGTCGATCATCGGGGTGTCGTCGGGCGCGGCGGCGGGCGCGGTCGCGTTCATCGTCTTCCCGGTCGCGCTGTCGGCGACGCTGACGCTCCCGGTCGTCGGCGCCGTCGACGTGGGGCTCTCGTACGGCGCGGGCGTGAGCCTCTTCGCGTTCGTCGGCGCCGTGATCGCCGCCTTCGGCGTGTACGCCATCGCGACGCGACACGGGCGGACCCCCGTGGCGACGCTGCTGCTCGCCGGCGTCGCGGTACAGACCTTCCTCGGTGCGGTCATCTCCTACCTCCAACTGCAGGCCGGCGAGTCGCTCCGTCGGATCGTCGCGTGGCTGATGGGCCACCTCTCCGGGGCCGGATGGAGCGACGTCGGAGTCACCGCAGTCGTCGTGCCGCCGCTTTTCGTCGTTCTCCTGGTGTACGCGCGGGATCTCAACGTCCTCCTGCTCGGCGAAGAGGAGGCCCGCGGGCTCGGGATCGCGGTCGAGCGAACCAAGCGGATCCTCCTCGGCGCCGCCGCGCTGATCACGGCCGCGGGCGTCGCGTTCGCGGGCGTCATCGGTTTCGTGGGGCTGATCGTCCCGCACATGGTCCGGCTCGTCGTCGGCCCCGACCACCGCGTCCTGCTGCCGAACGCCGCGCTCGCGGGCGGGTCGTTCCTGGTGGCCGCGGACACCGTCGCGCGGGCGGGGAGCACGGAACTCCCCGTCGGAATCGTCACCGCGGCGGTGGGCGCGCCCTTCTTCGTCTACCTGCTCGTCACCAGAGAGGTGCACGAACTGTGACCGCCGACTCACCTGCCCGCAGCGAGTCGGCGTCCGCCGCGGGCGACTCACCGACGCCTCCGCCGATCGAAGTCGACGACCTGTCCGTCTCGTTCGGCGACGTGCCGGTGGTCTCCGGCGTCGACCTCGGCGTCGAGCGCGGGTCGCTCGTGGGGCTCGTCGGACCGAACGGCGCGGGGAAGACGACGGTCCTCCGCGCTATCAAGGGGACGCTCTCGCCCGACACCGGGACGGTCAGGCTCGACGGCGACCCGACGACCGCGCTGTCCGCCCGCGAGACCGGTCGGCGAGTCGCGAGCGTCCCGCAGGAGACGACCCTCGGGTTCGACTTTCGGGTCAGGCAGATAGTCGAGATGGGACGGACGCCGCACCTCGGGCGGTTCGACGGCCACGGCCCGGACGACGAGCGGGCGGTCCGCGAGGCGATGGCCGACGCGGGGGTCGCCCGGTTCGCCGACCGGTCCATCACCGAGGTCTCCGGCGGTGAGCGCCAGCGGGTCCTGCTCGCCCGAGCGCTGGCCCAGGAGACCCCGTCGCTTCTGCTCGACGAGCCGACCGCGAGCCTCGACGTGACCCACGCGGTCCGGACGCTCGAACTCGTCAGGGACCTCGTCGACGACGGGCGCGCCGCGCTCGCGGCGATCCACGACCTCGACATGGCGGCGCGGTACTGCGATCGGATCGTCGTCCTCGCGAACGGCGGCGTCCACGCCGCCGGCCCGCCAGAGACGGTGTTGACGGCGACGGCGCTCCGGGCCGCGTTCGACGCCGAGGCGTTCGTCGGCGAGAATCCGGCCACCGGGTCGCCGACCGTCACCGCGTTCGACGCGGCCGGCCCCGACGCGCCGACCGGCTCGGACGCCTCGGAGAGAGATGCCCCCCGGCGCGTTCACGTCGCGGGCGGCGGGCGACCGGCGGCGCGAGCGGTCGCCCGGCTGAGCGCGGCGGGTCACGTCGTGTCCGTCGGCGTCGTGCCCGAGGGCGACACGGCGGCCGGCGTCGCTGTCGACGCAGCGCGGGGCGCCGAAGCCGACGGCGGCGACGCCGAGGCGAGCGCGCGGGTCGTGACGGCGCCGCCGTTCGCCCCGGTGCCCCCGGAGCGAGAGGCCGAGGCCGTCGCGCTCGCTCGGGAGGCCGACGTGACCGTCGCGGTCGGAGGCGACAAGCGCGATGCGCGCGGCGATTCCGGAGTGAACGCCGCGGTCCTCGCCGCCAGCGACCGGGTCGTGCACGTCGGTACGGACGGGGACGCGCGCGCGGCCGTTCGAGGCATCGAGCCCGACACCGACGGTCAGTAGGTCGTCAGTGGGTGGTCAGTGGGTGGCCAGTAGACGGGAACGAGAGGACGGCCAGGTCGGCAAGGCGCAGAAACAGGGTCGCGGTGTGCCGAAACGCGCGTTCAGTCTAAGAACCGCGACTGGACGTCCCCGGACGGCATCAGACACTGGTCTTTCTTGCCGAACCACCCGTATCGGTGGTCGGCGACGAAGTCGTACACGCGGTCGCGGAGGGCGCGGGGGAGGTACCGAAACGGCGACAACAGCCGGTACGGGCCGCCCAGATCGGCCGCGATCCGGATGACGGCCGTCGATTTGACGTAGCTGTTCCCGTCTTCGATCAAGACGACCGACTCCAGTTCGTCCGTCGGCAGACCGTGTTCACTTAAAAGCGCTTGGCCCACGTCGGACTGCAGCGAGGCGAAGCGGTACTTTTCCTCGGTGTCGCGGGGGAGAACGAACTGCACGAACCCGCTACAGAGGTTGCAGACGCCGTCGAAGAGGATGACCGCCTTGTCGTCCGGTATCTCTGTTGCCATCGCCTGTCGGCGATACGTCGTTGTCGCAGTTCACGTTTCCGGTCACCGAATCGCGTCGTGCGTCGGTCGGGACGCGCCGCGGTCGGGGACACACCAAACTTATGCCGGTCGGAAGCCGGTGTTTCGACCACGACGGAGTTCGAACAGATGGATCGACAACCCTCCACGACGGCTCGCTCACGACTCACAGCCGCGGCCAGTCGGCTCGGAACGGCGCTGGCCGCGCGGGTCGAGATCGACCGGCGCGCGCTCGCCGCCTTCCGGATCGGGCTGGGGGTGCTGTTGATCGTCGACCTCCTGGCACGGTCGCGCTCGCTGACCGCCTTTTATACTGACGGCGGCGTGCTCCCGAGTCGCGCGTTCTTCGCCGACTACTCGACGATCCGGTCGGTACACGCCTTCGTCGGCGAGCCGTGGGCCGTGGGGGTGCTGTTCGCGGCCGCGGCCGTCTTCGCGCTCGCGTTGACAGTCGGATATCGCACGCGACTGGCGACGGTGGTGTCGTGGCTGCTGTTGCTCTCGCTCCACACTCGGAACCCGATGGTGTTGAACGCGGGCGACAGCCTGCTCTTGATGCTGCTGTTCTGGAGCGTGTTCCTCCCGCTCGGCGCGCGCTGGTCGGTCGACGCCGTCAAGCGGGCGGACGCGAGCGCGGGAGCAGGTTCCGACGCCGACGCCGATTCGACGACGACGGGTGACACCGATTCGGCGTCGCGGAGCCCGAGCGGTCCCGCGGTGGCGACGGTCGCCACGATGGCGGTGCTGGTGCAGGTGCTCGTGATGTACGCGACCAATGCCGTCCACAAGTACGAGAGCGAGCTCTGGATGAACGGCGACGCGATCGCGTACATCATGCAGGCCGACCAGTTCACCTACCTCCTCGGGAACCACCTCGCCGAGTTCCATGGGCTCTTGCGGGCGTTCAGCCTGTTGTGGATCGGACTGTTGTTCGCGTCGCCGCTGCTGCTCCTGCTTCGCGGCCTCCCCCGCGCGGCGGTCGCCTCGCTTTTCGTCGGCATGCACCTCGGCATGGCGGCCACGATTCGGATCGGGCTCTTTCCGCTCGTCGTCGTCGTCGCCTTCATTCCGTTCTACCAGACGCCCGTCTGGGACCTCGCCGAGCGCGGTGTCGCCCTCCTGGACCGTTCGGGGAGTCGGACGCGGTGGCGCGCCCGTTTCGTGTCGACGGCGCGTCGGTTCCTCGCGGTCACCGGAGCGTTCCCGCGACCCGCCGTCGACGGCCGAGGGCTTCGATCCCGCGTCGAGAGGCTTTCCGCCGGGGTCGCCCGCGGGCGCGTCCTCGTCACGACGGTCGTCCCGTACGTGTTCCTCGTGTTGATCGTCCTGTCGAGCGCGCAGGCGGTGGGCTACGCGGACACGCCCGAACCGGGCGAGGAGGTCTTAGAGGCGGTCGAGATGGACCAGTCGTGGCGGATGTTCGCACCCGACCCCCTCCACACGACCCGCTGGTACGTCGTGCCCGGCACCCTCGAAGACGGGAGCGAGTGGGACGTGTTCCGCGACGCGGCCGTCGACTACGATCGGCCGGCACGGGTAGAGACCACGTATCCGAGCGCGCGGTGGCGCAAGTACCTCTCGAACGTCTACTCCGCCGACAACGAGAAGCACCGCTCGTACTTCGCGAACTACCTCTGTGACGACTGGAATCGCACCCACGACACGAGCGTCGAGCAGCTGACGGTGACGCAGTCGTACGAGCGAACCATCCCCAGCAACGACACCGTCGAGGCCGCAAACGAGTTCGACCTGATCACGTACGACTGCTCGGGGGCGTTGGTGCAGAACGACTGATCCGGCGACGCTGCGGACATCTGCCGCTCTCCGAGGATAGCGACCGCGTATGAATGGTGGACAGACGGGGTGGCCCGGCGTTCCGGCGCGGGGTATCCCGGTTGCCTTCTCCACCCCGCGACCCGACGAGCGACGGGCGTCCGGCGGTGGGCTGCTCGCTTCCGCGCCTGACCCGGTGTCGCCGACGAACCGTGACGGACCGCTCCTGCGAGCGGGCGCCACGGACCGCTGTCCCCGGCGGACGAGGCTTCCACGTTGGCTCTCGGGGCCCGTGCCGGTCAGACCGGACGCGCCCGCTGTTCGGTCCCCGCTAAAGACTACCTCACGGGTGACGAGCGGGGCCTAACCGCCCGACCTAGTCCACTTCCCGATATACGTGTCCACCTTAAGGGCCTTTCGTTCGTCGTATCGCGCCCCCTGTTCGCCGCCGACGAAATCCGTTACGCGAGCAGCCCGCGGGCGTACGCCGCGGCGGCCAGGGGTATCGGGACGGAGAGCGCGACGACGGCGCGGGGGTGCCACAACAGCCAGAGGTTGTCGCGGGACATCGCGCTCGGCTCGATGGCGAGCGCCCACGTCACCGCGCTCAGGGTCGTCGCGACGCCGAGGACGACCGCGGCGCCGGCGAGCGTGCCGGGCTCGAGGTTCCCCTTCTCGACCGAGGCGATGACGACCACGCTGAGCAGCGCGAACAGCGCGATGCCGCCGCCGCCGACGACGCCCGACGCGTAGTAGCTCGCGAGCTGTGACGCGTACGCCTCGCCCGAGATGATCGCGTACGGGGCGCCAAGTACGAGGACGGTGGCGACGGCGGCACCGATCCCCACCCCCCGCGAGACCTCACGGAAATCCATACGCGAACTCGGCGGCCGACGGCGGTAAAAGGACCGGATCGCGGCCGCGCTCGACCGGGACCGTCCGAGCGATGACGACCGATCTCCCGTAGCGTTTTGCCGCGGCGGCGCCGAGGGGGCGGTATGACTCTCGATGTGGACCCGCCGGAGCCGCCCGAACTCGCCGCCGTTGACCCGAACGAGTACGAAGACGCGGACGTCGCGGGCGGCGAGTACCGCCGCGACGAGCTCGAGGCCTTCCTGCGCGAGGGCGCGTGGGAGGAGGCGTTCGCCGAGTGGGCCGCCGGAAGCGACATGGACGAAGCCGACTGGGAGATCGCCGTCGATCTCGGCTTGGTCTCCCGGTTCGACTTCTTCTGGGACGACTTCGCCGACCGCGTCGGCTATCACGCGCCGGGCCTCCCCGAAGACTGGAAGGAGCGCGACCTCCACCCGGATCTGGAGTCGTGGGGAACGGTCTCCGCGATCAACGCGGGGCTCACGGAGCTCGGCCAGATCGTCTGTGAGACGCTCAAAGCCGAGTACATCGACTGGGAGGCCGAGTTCGAGGCGCCGGACGACCTGCCTGATTTCGGCGAGTAACGCGGGGCGGGCGATTCGCTCAGTGTCCCCAGAGCGTCCCGTCGGGAGCGTACCGCGCGTCCATGATCCGATCCCACTGCGCGTCGGACAGCGCAAGATCGGTCGCGGCGACGTTCTCCGCGAGTTGGTCGGCCGTACGCGCGCCGACGATCGGGACGCACGTGAACTCGTCCCACTCGGTGAGCCACGCGAGCGCGACCTGCGCCGGCGTCGCGTCGAGTTCGGCGGCGACCTCGCGGACCGCGTCGAGGACCTCCCACCCGCGCTCGGAGAGGTAGAACCGCTCGAAGCGGTCGTCGAAGCTGGCGCGCGAGCCGTCCGGCGCGATCACCTGTTCGGGGTCGTCCGGGTCGGCGCGCTCGTACTTCCCGGTGAGGAAGCCGCCGGCGAGCGGCGAGTACGGGCAGACGGCGATATCCTGGTCGATACACACGCCGAGATACTCCTTCACATCCTCGTAGTAGCCGGCGTGGTGGAGCGGCTGGACCACGTCGAAGCGCGCGTAGTCGTTGGTGTCGGCGGTCCACAGCGCCTTGGTCAACTGCCACGCGGCCATCGTCGACGCGCCGAGGTAGCGGACTTTCCCCTCCGTGACGAGTTCGTCGAGGACGCGCATCGTCTCCTCGATGGGCGTCTCGTCGTCCCAGCGGTGGATGTAATAAATGTCGAGGTAGTCGGTGTCGAGGCGGTCGAGCGTCCCCTCGATCTGCGCGCGAATGTGTTTGCGCCCCAGTCCAGAGTCGTTCGGGCCGGGTTCGCCGCGCCCGTCGAACGGGAAGTACACCTTCGAAGCGATCACGTAGTCTTCGCGGTCGCGGTCGGCCAGCCACTCGCCGACGTACTCCTCGCTCGTCCCGTTCGGCGTCCCGTACACGTTCGCGGTGTCGATGAAGTTGATCCCGTGGTCGGCCGCGGCGTCGAGGAGGGCGTGTGCCTCCTCGCGACCCGTCTCGACGACGCCGTTCGTTTCCCGCCCGAAGCGCCACGTCCCGAAGCAGAGTTCGGAGACGGACAGTCCCGTGTTGCCGAGTCGTCGGTAGTTCACACCCGCACGACTCGGTGGCGAAATATAAATCGTAGCAGTAGCGGTGAGCGCGTACGGCCGGCAGAGATCATTTATAAATTAGCGAGCCGCGCGCGAGCGGCGTCTCGCACCCGTCAATCGGCTGCCGACGCCCCCGCCAGTCCGTGCCACGCACCTGCGTAACTCCGTCGTATTCAAATATCCGCGTCAAGACCAACCTGTATGGACGATATCGACGACCAGTACACGCCCGCGGACGTCGAGTCCGGGGTCGACGCGTACTGGGACGAGACGGACGCCTACGAGGCGGCGAAGGAGGCACACGCCGACGACCCGCCCTTCTTCTTCGTTGACGGACCGCCGTACACGTCCGGGCAGATGCACCTCGGGACGGCGTGGAACAAGACGCTGAAAGACGCCATCATCCGCCACAAGCGGATGAGCGGCCACCGCGTCACCGACCGCCCAGGGTACGACATGCACGGGCTCCCCATCGAGGTGAAAGTCGAGGAGGAACTCGGCTTCGAGAACAAAGGGGACATCGAGGAGTACGGGATGGAGTCGTTCATCCAGAAGTGCAAGGAGTTCGCCGTCACCAACCGCGCGGCGATGGACGACGACTTCGAGTCCATCGGCGTGTGGATGGACTTCGACGATCCGTACGAGACCATCTCGCCGGAGTACATGGAGGCCGCGTGGTGGGCCTTCTCGAACGTCGCCGACAACGGGCTCGTCGAGCAGGGGAAGCGGTCCATCTCGCAGTGCCCGCGCTGTGAGACCGGCCTCGCCAACAACGAGGTCGAGTACGAGGACGTCGAGGACCCCTCCATCTACGTGAAGTTCCCGCTCGCCGACCGCGAGGGGAGCCTCGTCATCTGGACGACGACGCCGTGGACCATCCCCGCGAACACCTTCGTCGCCGTCGACGAGGACCTCACCTACAACGCGGTCCGCGCCGAGAAGGGGGGCGACGAGGAGGTCCTCTACGTCGCCGCCGAGTGCGTCGAGGACGTGCTGGGCGAGGGCCGGTACGACTCCTACGAGATTGAGTCGGAACTCACCGGCGAGGAGCTCGTCGGCTGGGCGTACGACCACCCGCTCGCCGACCGCGTCGCCGAGCACCCCGACTTCGAGGGCGCCGGGCAGGTGTACGCCGCAGACTACGTGGAGGCCGACCGCACCGGACTGGTCCACTCCGCGCCGGGCCACGGGGAGGAGGACTTCCACCGCGGCAGCGAGCTCGGACTCGACATCCACTGTCCCGTCGGGCCGAACGGCGAGTTCGCCGAGGCCGCCGGCGAATACGCCGGGCAGTTCGTGCGCGACGCCAACGACGACATCATCGACGACCTCGTCGCCGACGGCCACATGCTCGCGCACGGCACGGTCGACCACAGCTACGGCCACTGCTGGCGCTGTGACACCGGGATCATCCAACTCGTCACCGACCAGTGGTTCATCTCGATCACGGACGTCAAAGACGACCTCCTCGACAACATGGAGGAGTCCGAGTGGCACCCCCAGTGGGCGCGGGACAACCGCTTCCGCGACTTCATCGAGGACGCCCCCGACTGGAACGTCTCCCGGCAGCGCTACTGGGGGATCCCGATCCCGATCTGGGTGCCCGAAGACGCCGAGGCGGGCAGCCTCGACGAGGACATGATCGTGGTCGGCACCCGCGAGGAGCTGGCCGAGCGCGTCGAGGAGGAGATCGACCCCGAGTCGATCGACCTCCACCGACCCGCCGTCGACGACCTGACCATCGTCGAGGACGGCACCACGTACCGCCGCGTCGAGGACGTCTTCGACGTGTGGCTCGACTCGTCGGTGGCCACGTGGGGCACGCTCGGCTACCCCTCGGAGGCGGACGCACACGACGAGCTGTGGCCCGCCGACCTCATCGTCGAGGCCCACGACCAGACCCGCGGCTGGTTCTGGTCGCAGCTCGGGATGGGGACCGCCGCGGTCGGCGAGGTCCCCTACGAAGAGGTGTTGATGCACGGGTTCGCCAACGACAAAGACGGTCGGAAGATGTCGAAGTCGGTCGGCAACATCGTCACCCCGGAGGAGGCCATCGAACGCGCCGGCCGCGACCCGCTCCGGACCTACCTGCTCAGCCACGACCAGCAGGGCGTCGACCTCGCCTTCGAGTGGGACGGGCTCGGCGAGATTCAGGGGAAGCTCAACATCCTCTGGAACGTCTTCCGCTTCCCGCTGGAGTACATGGACCTGGACGGCTACGACCCCGCCGAGGCCGACCTCGCGGACGGCGACCTCGAACTCGTCGACGAGTGGGTCCTCTCTCGGCTCCAGTCCGTGGAGACCGAGGTGACCGAGGCGTGGGACGACTACCGCGTCAGCGACGCCGTCAACGCGGTGATCGAGTTCGTCACCCAAGACGTCTCGCGGTTCTACGTGAAGGCCGTCAGGAACCGCATGTGGGAGGAGGCCGACTCGGCCTCCAAGCGCGGCGCGTACGCGACGCTCGCCACCGTCTTAGACGAGACGACCCGGCTGCTCGCGCCGATCGCGCCGTACATGACCGAGCGGATGTACCAGACGCTCGACGGCGAGGCGACCACCGTCCACCAGCTCGACTACCCGACGCCGGACGACGACCTCCGCGACCCGGAACTCGAACGCGACGTGGCCGTCCTCCGCAACGTCGAGGAGGCCGCCGCGAACGCCCGCCAGCAGGCCGGTCGGAAGCTCCGCTGGCCCGTCCCGCGCGTGGTCGTCGAGAGCGACGACGAGGCGGTGACGGCCGCGGCAGACCGGCTCGCCGACCTGATCGGCGACCGCGTCAACGCCCGCGAGGTGGTCGTCACGGACGCGTTCGAGGAGTTAGTCGAGACCGCGGAGCCGCAGATGGGCGCTATCGGTCCCGCCTTTGGCGCCGACGCACAGAAGGTGATGGAGGCGGTCCAGGGCGCGACCCGCGCCGAAGTCGAGGGCGGGGAACTGACCGTCGACGGCGACCCGATCGAACTCGACGACGAGATGGTCGAGTACGTCGCCGAACCGCCCGAGCACGTCTCCGGCGCCGAGTTCGACGGCGGCGCCGTCTACGTCGACACCTCGTTGACCCCCGAAATCGAGTCCGAAGGGTACGCTCGCGACGTGATCCGCCGGATCCAGGAGATGCGGAAGGAGCTCGATTTGGACGTCGAGGCGCCCATCCGCGTCGGCGTCGCCGTCGACGACGACAGGGTCGCCGGGTTCGTCGAGGAGCACGCCGACCTCATCGCGGGCGAAGTGCGCGCCGACGCGTGGCTCGACGAGCCGAGCGACGCCGCGGAGGCGGCCGGCGGCCTCACCGAGGAGTGGGACGTCGAGCGCGTCACGGTGACCATCGGGATCGAACCGGTCGCGTGACGATCTGACACGCGTTTCTCCGGGCGTTCGCCCATCCGAAGTGACAATCGGGTGGCGGTCTGACGTGCTCCCCGACTCGAACCGATCGTTCGCCCGGTTCGGGTCGATCGTACTGTGTGAAACGTTGTCACCCCGAAACCTATAGGTGACTTCTTTACTCATGGGTACACATGCATGTCCGGGCGGCCCGGCCCGACGACGCAGAGGCGCTGCGGACAGCCGTGTCGCGAGCCCGCGAGGCCACCGTCTTCGACGACATCGGAGCCCCCCTTCTCGACGTGTCTGCCGCCGGCGTCCGCGAGGCCGCCGCCGAGGCCGAGTGGTCGTTCCTCATGGAGGACGAGGAGGGACCCGTGGGCGTCGCCATCGCGCACCCCGACGTAGAAGAGGCGACCGTCGACCGCCCCGACGCGAGCGAGGGGGATCGCGAGGCCGAACTGCTCGCGTTGTGGGTCCACCCGACGCACGCGGGCGAGGGCGTGGCGAACGAACTGCTCGCTCGCGTCGCGTCGTCGGTCGCCGACCGAGGCGTCGACACCCTCCGTGCGACCGTCGCGACCGACAATCCCGGCAGTACGGAGTTTTTCAGCGCGCACGGCTTCACCCACCGCCGCACTCGGCGCGGCCCGGCCGGTGACGAGTCGATCCTCGCCGCGGACGTGGAGTCGCTTCAGTAACAGCAGTCCGTGTGTCGATTCACGCGCGACCTCGCGAGCGCCGTTCGCTTTTAACTGCCGGTCGTCACTTCAGTCGCTCTTGGAGGAACGAGGGGTGTGCCGCGGTGACGCCGTCGACGCCGAGCAGCTGTTCCGAGATGACATCCCCGAGTTCGTCGCCGTCGCCGGCGCGGACCTCGGCCATCAGCATGTGGTCGCCGGAGGACGTGTACAGCGCCTGTACCTCGTCGAGCGCCTTGAGCTGGCGGGTCGCACCCACGTACTGTCCCGAGTCGACGTCCATCCCCACCATCGCGATCGACTGCGAGGAGAGCTTCTTCGGGTCGATCTCGGCGGAGTAGCCGACGATAACGCCCTTCTCTTCGAGGCGATCGATGTACTTCCGCACTGTCGGTTTCGAGACGTCGGCCCGGTCGGCGATTTCCGCACAGGACGCCTGCGCGTCCTCCTCTAACACCGACAGGATCCGTTCTTCCGTCGATACCGTACTCATACCAACCACTTTGTCACCACAGAAAAAATACCTTGCGAACCGAAAAACGAGTTGGCTGATGGACGGCCCGGTCGGGGAGAGACCGTAGACGGCCGTCTCAGGCGTGCTTGTCGAGGAACTGGTCGTGAGAGCGCTCCCACTCGTAGTCGTCGTCCCAGTAGCGCTCCGCCAGCGGCTCTTCGGGCATCTCGCCGATCGTCCGCTTCTCTTCGCCGTAAGACGGGCGATCCTCGTCGACGTAGAAGCGGCCGGTGAGGACCTCACCCTCGTGCAGCGACTCTTCGGTCTCGCGCATCATCTCCGCGGCTTCGACGCGGTCCGTCTTGTCGAAGTCGTAGTCGTCCGACTCGTTGACGTCGATGTAGGGGACGTACTGGCGCGCGTCCTTGTTCCAGGTCGGACACTGGGTGAGGAAGTCGACGTGCGCGAAGCCGTCGTGTTCGATCGCTTCGATGATGATCTCTTTGGCCTGGTTCGGGTTGACCGCGGCCGTGCGGGCAACGTAGGAGGAACCAGCGTTGAGCGACATCGAGAGCGGCTTGAGCGGCTCCTTGGCGCTCCCGTGGGGTTGCGTCTTCGACTTGTGTCCCTTCGGGCTCGTCGGGGAGGTCTGTCCCTTGGTGAGTCCGAAGATCTCGTTGTTGAAGACGATGTACGTCATGTCGTGGTTCTCCCGCGCCGTGTGGATGAAGTGGTTCCCACCGATCCCGTAGCCGTCGCCGTCGCCGCCGGCGGCGATCACTTCGAGGCCGGGGTTCGCGAGCTTCGCGGCGCGAGCCACCGGCAGCGACCGCCCGTGGATCGTGTGGAACCCGTACGTGTCGAGGTAGCTGTTCAGCTTCCCGGAACAGCCGATCCCCGTACACAGCAGGGTCTCCTCGGGCGAGCGGCCGACTTCAGGGAGCGCCTGCTTGAGCGCCTTCAGGACGCTGAAGTCACCGCAGCCGGGACACCAGGTCGGCTGGGGCTCGACGCCGGGCGTGTACTCGTCGCGGTCGATCTCTCGCTCCTCTCCGATTGCTGAAAACGTGCTCATGTGTTAGTCACCTGCGGCTGGGACGAAGGTGGTCTGATGGCCGGACGCGTCACCGTCGTCGTCGATGATCGCGGCCTCGAACCCGTCGACGACCTCTGCGGGCTCGAACGGGTTACCGTTGTACTTCAACAGGCTCGACAGCTTCTCGCCGTAACGGCCGAGGTTCTTCTGGATGAGCCCGCGGAACTGCCCCGAGGCGGTCATCTCGACGACTAAGACTTCGTCGACGCTCTCGACGAACGCCTCGACCTGATCGGTCGGGAAGGGGAGCATGTCCGAGACGCCGTACGACTTCACCGAGATGCCGGCGTCGTTGAGTCGGCCGACGGCCTCCTCGACGGTGCCCTGCTGGCTGCCGAACGTGAGGATGCCGTACTGGGCGTCGTCAGGGCCGGCGTACGAGCCGGTGTCGACGGTGTCGAGGTCGGCGCGGATCGCCTCCAGTTTCTCCGTCCGCCGGTCGATCTGCGCGACGCGGTTGTCCGCGTCCTCACAGATGTGTCCCGTCGGGTCGTGCTCGTTACCGGTCGCGAGGTAGCGCCCGCCCTTCTGGCCGGGGATCGACCGCGGGGAGACGCCGTCGTCGACGTCGTGCTGGAACCGGTGGAACTTCCCGTCTGGGGAGTGCGGCTCGTCGGCCAGCGCGTCCTCGGTGAGCGTCTTCCCGAGCGTCGGGTTCGGCTCACGGTCGAAGTGGCTCTTGGGGACGTTGGTCATCTCGCCGCCGAGCTTCTGGTCGTACAGGAGGATCGACGGGATCTGGTACTCGTAGGCCAGCCGGAAGGCGATCCGCGACTGCTCGTACGCCTCCTCGACCGTTCCCGGCGCCAAGACGACGCGCTGGGAGTCGCCCTGTGAGGTGTACAGGACGTGTTCGAGATCGGACTGCTCGGGCTTCGTCGGCATCCCGGTCGAGGGACCGGCGCGCATGGCCTCGACTAAGACGACGGGCGTCTCCGTCATCTCCGCGAGGCCGAGTGGCTCCGACATCAGCGCGAAGCCGCCGCCGGAAGAGCCCGACATGGCCTTCACGCCGGCGTGTGACGCACCGACGGCGAGCGCGGCCGCGGCGATCTCGTCTTCGACCTGCTCCGAGATCCCGCCGAGCTTCGGCAGGTTGTTCGTCATGATGGTGAACACCTCGGTCCACGGCGTCATGGGGTAGCCGGCGATGAACCGGCAGCCCTCGTCGATGGCGCCGTAGGAGATGGCGTCCGACCCGGACATGAGCAGCTGCGTTTCGTCGTGCTCGCCGGTCGGAACCGACACGTCCGGGGCGTCCACGTCGTACTCCTCGCGCACCTGGTTGTACGCCGTCTCCAGAATCTCCAGGTTCGGGTCGAGGATCTTCTCCGGCATCGCGTCGCGCATGAGGTCCTCGACGTGTTCGAGGGCCATGCCGGTCAGCGCGCAGGTGGCGCCGACGCCGGCGGTGTTGCGCATGACCTCGCGGCCCATGTCGCGGGCGAGCCCGCGGAGGTCGAGGGGGTAGACGTGCCAGTTGTTCTCTTCGACGCGCTCGTCGAAGTTGGGGATCTCGGAGGTGTCTAAGAGCCCCTCGTCGTACACGATGACCCCGCCCTCGCGGAGTTCGTCGAGATTCTCGGAGAGCGGCTTGATCTCCTCATTCCCGTAGAGCGCGTCCTCCTGCGGGTTGCGGGCGAACGAGTCGCCGAGCGCGAGCAGGAAGTTGTATCCGTCACCTCGGGACCGTACCGGGTCCGACGACGCTCGGACCTCGGTGTACGTGTGGCCCCCGCGGATCCGCGACGGGTAGTGGCGATGCGTGAAGACGTTGAGCCCCGACCGCATCAAGGCCTTGGCGAAGTTCTGGCTGGTCGAAGCGATCCCGTCACCGGATCCCCCCGATATCCGCCAGATGAGTTCATCATCAGTCATAGTGGTATGTGAGCCCGTGAGGGCCTCGTGAATCCACGTTGTGTTGGTTACCTCTTATGGCTTGCTATGGAATCACAAGAGACGATCATGAAGGACACGGCAGCGACGGAGTCGCCGGTTTCGGGACGTTCCGCGTCCTTTTACTCACCGCCCGTCTGAGTCCCCGTATGCTTACCTTCATCGGCCTCGGTCTCTACGACGAGCGATCCATCACCGTCAAGGGTCGCGAGGCGCTCGGAGACGCGGATCGGGTCTTCGCGGAGTTTTACACCAGCAAACTCGTCGGCGCGGACGTCGAAACGCTGGAGGCCTACCACGACGTGGAGATCGAGGTTCGCCCGCGCGAGGGCGTCGAACAGGACCCGGAGGCGATCCTCGCGGCGGCCGAAGATGGCGACGTCGCCTTCCTCACCGCCGGCGACACGATGATCTCGACGACACACACCGATCTCAGACTGCGCGCCGAGTCGCGCGGCATCGACACCCGCGTGATCCACGGGGTCACGGCCCAGTCGGCCGCCTCCAGCCTCACCGGGCTCCAGAACTATCGGTTCGGGAAGGCGACGACGCTCCCGTTCCCGTACGCGCACGGCGGCGACGACGTGCCGGCGAGCGTGATCGAGACGATAGCGGCGAACCGCGACCGCGGACTCCACACCGTCGTGTACCTCGACATCAAGGTCGGTACGGGTCCGACCGGCCCCGATCCGGACCACGAGGAGTACATGACCGCCGACGTCGCCGCCGGCCTGCTCGCCGACGAGTGGGCGGACCCGCTCGGGGTCGTCGTCGCTCGCGCCGGCTCACCGGACGCGGTCGTGGCCGCCGACCGACTGAGCGCGCTCGCCGACCGGGAGTTCGGCGACCCGCTCCACCTCCTCGTCATTCCCGGAGCCCTCCACCACGTCGAGGCCGACGCGCTCGCTGGACTCGCCGGCGCACCGGCGGAACTCCTCGAGGAGTAGGGCCGAGCCTGTCGGGTCGCCGACCGGTTGGTTGATATTCTTGTCGTGCGTTATCAAGCAACATGGCAGAGATCACTGTCGAGCGACTGATGTCGACCGACCTCGTCACCATCGAAACGGGTGCGGCCGCCGCGGAAGCGGCGAGCCGCATGCTGGAAACGGGCGTGAACTCGATCCTCGTCGTCGACGACGACAGACGCCTCGCGGGGCTGATAACCGGGAGGGACTTCGTCTCGCTCGTCCGGCAGAACGAGCCACAGGACACGAGCGTCGTGGACGCGTTTATGACGACGGACGTCCTCACCGTGTCGCTCGACGACTCCGTCGCGGAGCTCGCCGAGCCGACGGAGCAGGGGTACACCCACCTCCCGGTCGTCGACGGGGACGGCACTCTGGTCGGCATGGTCTCGACGACCGATTTCACGGCGTACGTCTCGGGGAAGCGATAGCCCTCGCTGCCGGGCCCCGTAGCGCTTTTAAATACTCCTCCGGGCGAGGATGTGAGACACCGGAAGAATAATCAGACGCGCTGTCGCAGGACGTGCTATGGATTTGAACGACCGGACCCGCGTCAAAGACGTCATGTCGACGCCGCTTGAGACGATCGGCGCTGACGAACCGCTCCGCGAGGCGGCGCGACGGATGAGCGACAGCGACATCAGCGCGCTCGTCGTGACCACTGGCGGCGGCTGTATCGTGACCCAAGGCGACATCGTCGGCGCCGTCGCCGTCGGCGAGGACACCGACGAGACGACCGTCCGAGACGTGATGACGCAGAACGTCGAGACCGTGACCCCGGACCTCATGATGGAGGAAGTCGCGGCGATGATGACGATGTACGGCGTCAAACACCTCCCGGTCGTCGACGACGACTACGTCGGGATGGTCTCTTCGACCGACGTCGCCGAACACCTCTCGTAACTGTCGGCGCCGCCGTGGTGTCCGACCCCGTCGGTGGAGCCCGATCAGCGGTTCGTCGGCGACCGCGGGAGATCTAACGTCTCCGTGAGGTCGTGTTCCTCACCGGTGAGCAGGTAGAGGACGTCTTCGAGGATGACCACGAGCTCCGGGAGTTCTCGGACCACGAGGAACGTAATAGCGATCAGCGCCACGACCGCGAGCAGTTGGCTCATGATGCGGTCGGAGATCAGAAACGACACCCGGTACGGGTCGCTCGCGCCGAACATCGTCAACACGATATCGGGGTACCACTGCATGTACTGGTTGCCCGCGACGACCGAGATGAACGTCGTCCGGAGGATGTTGAGGACGTAGATGAGCGAGACGGAGACGGCGAGTCCGCGAACCTTGCGCCGCAGGGGGGCCTCGACGGCCGCGACGAGCCCGCCGAATATCGCCATGCTCCCGAGCCCCGTACAGGCCAAGACGATGTCGATCCGGTAGGTGTGGCCGTCGTCGAGCGTCCAGAGGTAGGCCGCGTCGTACCCCTCGCTGCTCGCGACTCGCTCCGGCGCGTAGCCGAGCAGGTCGATGAGCATCCCGGTCTGCGTCGCGACGACCTCGATCAGGATTCGCCGCGGTTCGGGAAAGGCCACGCCGCCGAGCGTGAACGCTGGAATGGTCTCGAACGGGAGGTAGATAAAGAGCATAATGGCGATCGCTCGCGTGAGCGTGAACAGCGACGCCCGCCCGTTGTACAGGAGATAGCCGGCGTACAGACAGGCCGGCACCCCGACGAGCGCGAGGATCGACTCGACGTAGCTCTGGTGTTCGAACGCGAAGTACGGCACCGTCGACAGCCAGAAGAGCCCGAACAACCCCCACGTGCCGGCCGCTATCGACCGACCGGCCGCGAGGCCGCGGCTGTCCAAGAGCCACGCGAGTCCGAACAGGAGGGCGACGATCCAGGCGAACGTGAACGTGTCCGGCACGAGGGACAGCACCGCCGGGACGCCGGAACCGAGCATATCGAGACCGTCAGTCATCGCCGGATAAAGCCCTTGTCGTTGCAGCCGATCCGTCACCGCAGGACAGAAGAGGGGATATCAGCGCCGGAGCGGGCCGGTCAGCGTTCGTCCGAGTCGAGCACGCGGATCTGGTCGCCGCGGACCGTCACCGGAATCGGAACGGTGGCCTCGTACAGTTCGACGGTCACCTGGTCTTTGCCCTCGTCGATCCGCTGGACGCGAGCCTTCTCGCCTTTAAACGGCCCGGCGATGAGTTCCACGATGTCGCCCTCGGCGATCCCTTCCACGTCGGGGGTCGGCGAGAGGAAGTGCTCGACCTCGGAGAAGGGGCTCCTGGCCGGCCCCTCGGAGCCCTGAATCACGCCGCGAGCGTGGGGGATCTCGTCGAGGATCCGGGCGAACACGCTGCCGTCGCTGGCTTCGACCATCACGTAGCTCGTCAGCTGGTCGGGAGCGATGACGGCTTGGATCTCCGGCATCTCCTTTTCGGCGAGCATGTCGGCGACGGTCCGCTCCTGGCTCGCGGTGGTCTTGACCGAGAAGATCGGCATTACGCGCCGACCCCCGGCAGGAGGCTCATGACCGCGAACATCAGGAAGCCGATGAAGCCGATGAGCAGGATGCCGGCGCCGGCGATCTTCGACACTTGGAGGAACTCGTCGGAGCTCGGCGTGCTCGCCAGTTTCAGCACCCGAATGTAGCTGTTGAGGTCGTACGGGACGTCCATGTTACGAGGCAGTTCGAGTCGATCCGGTTTTTACCTTTTGATGCGCGCCTCCGGCTCGCCGACGCCCGCGACGTGGCCGACACGGGCGCGACGCTCGCGAGCGGTGGGCGGCGGGCGACGCCCGGAAAAAAGCGGCCACAGACACGGTCGTCCACGCCATCGAATCGACCGGCACGCGAGCGGCGCGATTACTCGACGTAGTCGATGTCTTCCATCTCGGGCGAGGCCTCTTCTGCGCCCTCGCCGTTGCGTCCGTAAATCTGCGGGGACTCGACGCCGGTCACGACGATCATGGTCCGCATCTCGCCTTCCAACTCCTCGTCGACGGAAGTCCCCCAGATGATCCGCGCGTCGGGGTCGATCCGGTCGTAGATCTCCTCGACGACGCCCTCGGCTTCCTCGATGGACATGTCGGTGCCGCCGGTGACGTTGACCAGCGCGGAGTTCGCGCCGGAGATGTCGACGTCGAGCAGCGGCGAGCGGAGCGCGGACTTCACCGAGTCCTGCGCCTTCGAGTCGGAGTCGGACTCGCCGAGGCCGATCATCGCGACGCCGCCCTTCTCCATGACCGTGCGAACGTCGGCGAAGTCGAGGTTGACCAGGCCGGGCATCGTGATGAGCTCCGTGATCCCCTTCACCGAGCGCATCAGCACCTCGTCGGACACCTTAAACGCCTGCCGGACGGGGAGTTTGCCGACCGCGTCGAGCAGCCGGTCGTTGGGGACGACGATGACCGTGTCGCTCACGTCGCGAAGGCGTTCGAGACCGGCCTCCGCGTTCGTGCGTCGGACCTCGCCCTCGGCCGTGAACGGCGTGGTGACGATGGCGATGGTGAGCGCGCCGGACTCGCGGGCCGCCTTGGCGACGACCGGGGCCGAGCCGGTGCCGGTTCCGCCGCCGAGCCCGGCGGTGACGAACACCATGTCGGAGCCGTCGATGGCGTCGTGGATCTCCTCTTGGGACTCGATCGCCGCCTCCTCGCCGACCTGCGGGAGGGAGCCGGCCCCGCGGCCCTGCGTCTTCTGCTGGCCCATGAGGATCTTCGTGTCGGCCTCGATGTTGACCAGGTGTTGTACGTCGGTGTTCGCGGCGACGAGTTTCGCCCCGTGAATCCCCTCTTCTGTCATCCGGTTTACGGTGTTGCCGCCGGCGCCGCCACAGCCCACGACGGTGATGTTCGTCTGGAGGTCTTGGAGAACATCCTGCAGCTCGTCGTCCGTCATCGTTCCCGTCTGTGGCGGCGTGCCGGCGGTTGGGTCGGTGTCGCCGGCGCCGGCGCCTCCGGCGTCGTCCGCCGGAGGTTCCTCGGCTTCGTCGATGGCGTCCTCAACGATAGAGTCCATTATATCGTGTGGTTGCGACCCGGACGTATTTATTTTTGCCCGATCGTCTGACGTGGGTCAGACGGCCCGAGACGTCTCGATACCCGCCGAAACCGGCCCTTCGGCGATCGCTCGCGCGGCGACGGTCGCCGACGCCGTCGCTCGCCTCGGAGAGTCAGTCCGGGGTCGGCGCCGGACCGATCGGAAACCGGTCCGTCCGCTCTCGCGACACCGCCTCCGGCGCGATCGTTTCGCCGTCGACCTCGACCGACTCCCCGTCAGCGAGTCGCCCGAACGCCGGGCCCTCCGGAACGCCCAGTGTGGCCGCGAGTTCGGGGTCGAAGGCGGTCTCGTGGGCGGTCACTGCCTCGTCGGTGACTTCGACCGCGTCGTAGCCCTCCTCCAACACCGCCGCGAGCCCCGCGACGAGGTCGGCGTAGCCGGGCGACGAGTCGGCGGCGTCGAAGGCGGCCCGCCCCGTCGCTCGCGTCCCCGCCTGCGCGGTCTCGAAGGCGACGGTCGCCGACTCCACGGCCGCGCGGGCCGCGTCGGCGTCGATGCCCTGCGCCCGCGAGCACAGCGCCGCCGGGAGGTCCCCGAGACGGATCGCGTCGGGGGCCGCCGGGACGACGTCGCCGAACCGGAGCCCCTCCTCGACGGTCGCGAGGTCGGCCGCCAGCCGGTCGACCAGCGGGAGGGGCCGGTCGCCGACCTCGCGCACCCACGTCTCGCTCACGACGCGGTGGCCGAGATCCCGGATCGTCGCCGCGAGGGCGGGCTTTTCGCCCTCGATGACGGCCAGATCCGCCCGGCTCCGGGAGAACGCCTGTTCGATCACGTCGCGGTTCGCGTCGGGCGCGCCGAGGTCCCCGAGCGACCAGTCGGCGGCGACGTGGCCCACTGCCCAGTCCGTCTCCCGGACGATTCGGGTGAACCGCGGGGCGTAGTGGCCGCCGCCGAACCCGACGACGTGGCGCGGCCGGCGGTCGCCGTCGCCGCGCAGTTCCGCGCCGGTGCCCCGCAGGTCGAGGACCGCCCGTGCGACGGCGCGAGCCGCGTCCGGATCGCGCCACTGCGGTTCGCCTGAGCCGAGTTCGACGAACAGCGACGGCACGGCGGTGTCGGTCGGGCCGTGGTGCGTACACTCGATCCCCACGTCGTACCCCGCCGGGGCGTGAGCCGCCAGCGCCTCGACGACGCGCTTTTCGGCGCCCGGCGCGGCTCGCGCCAGGGTCTCCGGGGCGCCGCCGTACGGCGCGGGACCGAAGTTGCCCGTGACGTGCGCCGTCAGGAGCGCTCCCGTCTCGCCGGAGTGGCGGGAGACGAACACGAGGAACGCGGGCTCGTCGTCGCCCGCGTCCTCGCTCGCTCCGAACGCGGCCGCCGGATCGGAGAGTTCGATGTGGAGGTCGTCGAACTCTCGCAGTTCGAACCCGTCGGTCCGGTAGTAGGTTCCACCGCCGGCGGCGTCCGGTCGGGTCGGGTCGGTCCGACGCTCCCAGTCGCCGACGGCGAGCAGCTGCTCGCCGATGTGTTCCGAGGCGCTGTCGGCCCGGCTGACGACGATCGCTATCACGGACGGCGGTCCGGGTCGGGCGGCCGAATAGCCGTCGGTTCGCGACAGCGAGAGCGCCTACGGCAACAACAGGTAGATGAACCCGCCGTAGGTGGCGACGAGGACGGCGCCGTCGGCCCGCGAGATGCGCTTGCCGCGGGACATCAGCCCGACCACGAGGGCGGTGACGACGAGCAGCGCGGGGAACTCGAACCCGCGGACGTCGGCGCTGACGCTGATGGGCGTGATGACCGCGACGATGCCGAGGACCGCGAGCACGTTGTAGATGTTCGATCCGACGACGTTGCCGACGCTGAAGTCGGCCTCGCCCCGGATCGCGGCCACGACGCTCGCCGCCAGCTCCGGCAGCGAGGTGCCGAGCGCCAGCACCGTGAGCCCGATGAAGATGTCCGAGAACCCGGCCGCGGAGAGCAGCGACTGCCCGCCCTCGACGAGCCACTGGGAGCCGAGGACGAGGGCGACGATGCCGACGACGACGAAGGCGGCGTCCCGGAGGCGTGCGTCGGGCATCCCCTCGCGTTCGGCCGCCGAGATGCTCGACTGCGTCTGCTGGACGCGTCGCAAGACGACCGCGGTGAAGGCGACGAGAACGGCGAGCATGAAGACGCCGTCGAGCGCGCCGATCTGGCCGTCCCACCCGAGTCCGACGAGCAGCAGCGCGGCGAGGACCATGAACGGGACGTGCCGCTCGAAGACGGTCTGTGAGATATCGAGCGGGCGGATCAGCGCCGAGACGCCCAACACGAGCCCGATGTTCGCGATGTTCGATCCTACGATGGCGCCGAGCCCGGTGTCGGTCGAGACGGTGACCGCGCCGAGCAGGGAGACGAAGAGTTCGGGGGCCGTGGTCGCGAACGCGACGACGGTGACGCCGACCGTCGACGCCTTCAGCCCGACCGCGAGCGCGAGGTCGCTTGCGCCCTTGACGAGTAGCTCGGCGCCGGCGTACAGGAGGGCGGCGCCGCCGGCGAGCAACAGCAGTTCCGTGAGCGGCGACCCGAGTAGCACGGCTCCGGATTGTCGTCACCGTTTTAAAAAGCGTCGTGATTCCGCGTCGCGACGGACGCGGGGCGTTCGCCGACCCCGGAGCCGCCTCAGGCGCGCGTCGCCCGGAACTCGCCGTGTTTCATTCCGACGACGAACGCGATGGCACCGAAGACCAACATCGAGGGCAGCACCATCATCAGCGTCGTCGAGAGCGCCATCGGCGTGCCGAACGCGACCCCGAGGGTCCCGGCGACGACGATGAGCGCAACGATACCGGCCGCACGCGGCAAGTCGAACTCCATGAACACGATACGGTTCGCGGACTCGTAAGCGTTCGCCCTTCGGGTCGGATTCGCGCCCCGGTTCGGCCGGCACGCCCCGAGCGAGCCGCCCGGTGTGACGAGGGCGCTACGCCTCGATGATGTCGTCGTCGCGGTCCGCGGCCGGCACCCGAAGGTCGCCGTCCAGCGAGGTGACCGCGTCGCCGCCGACGCGAACCTCGTCGCCTGCGACGCGGACGCGGACGTGACCGGGACGATTGATGAAGTGACCCTGTTCGAATCGGAGTTCGTCCGGGAAGTCGCCGTCGAAGGCGCCGACCTCTTGCAGGTAAGCGCCCACGGCGCCGCTCGCGGTTCCCGTCACGGGGTCTTCCTGCACGCCGACCGCGGGCGCGAACGCCCGGCCGTGAAGCGTCGACTCCGGGTCGAGCGCGTCGAACGTGTACGCGTATATCCCGACCGCGTCGTGTGCCGCGCAGACCGCTTCGATGGCGGCCGAGTCGGGGTCCGCCTCGCCGAGCCGTTCGAGGAAGTTGACGGGGACGACGAGCCACGGGAGGCCGGTGGTGGCGACCGCCACCGGGAGGTCCGCGCCCACGTCGCGCAGGGCCGCGGGGTCGATGCCGAGCGCGTCGCCGAGGCGGTCGGCGTCGAGCTCGTCCGCCTCGATACGCTCGACCGACGGCGGGTTCTGTCCCATCCAGACGGTCCCGTCGTCGTCGACGGTGACGTCGAGGTCGCCGACGTTGGTCCGGAGGGTCCGGTCGCCGGCGTCGATCGCCCCCTCCTCGAAGAGGGCGCCGTAGGCCGCGATCGTGGCGTGACCGCACAGGTCGACCTCGGTCGCGGGCGTGAAGTATCGGAGTCGCTCGTCGGCCTCGTCGCTCCCGAGCAGGAACGCGGTCTCCGAGGCGCCGAGCTCCGCGGCGATCCGCTGCATCTGGTCATCGCTCAGCCCTGCGGCGTTCGGGACGACTCCGGCGACGTTCCCGGCCAGCGGCTCGTCCGCGAACGCGTCGACGAGAAGGGTGCGGCGCGTCTCCATGCGCCACGGTGACGGCCCGGCTTTAAAATGCTCCCGAGAGCGACGGGCGATCTGTCGGGCGGGCGCGAACCGACCGAAAGCGATGTCAACCCTTTTGCCCTCCACGGCGGATATACTGCTATGGGTCTCTTCGACCGGCTACGAGGGAACGATACGCCCCGCGTGGCGTTCATCGGGATCGACGGGCTCCCCCACAGCCTGGTTGCCGACAACCCGGACACGTTTCCGACGCTGTCGGCGATTGCCGAGGAGGGCGACGGGGGACCGATCGACAGCGCCGTGCCGCCCGAGTCGAGCGCGTGCTGGCCGGTGCTCACGAGCGGCGTGAATCCCGGCGAGACCGGCGTGTACGGCTTCCAAGACCGGGAGGTCGGCTCGTACGACACGTACGTTCCCATGGGCCGCGACGTGCAGGCGACGCGAGTCTGGGACCGCGCGACCGAGGCCGGGCTCAACGCGACGGTGCTGAACGTCCCCGTCACGTTCCCGCCCCAGCGAACCGTCCAGCGCATGGTCTCCGGGTACCTCTCGCCGGACGTGGACAAGGCCGCGCATCCCGAGGAGTTCCGGAAGTACCTCACGGAGAGCGACTACCGCCTGTCCGTCAACGCGAAACTCGGCCACCGAGACGACAAGACGAAGTTCATCGAACAGGCCCGCCAGACGCTCGACGCGCGCGCGGCGGCGTTCTCCCGCTGCGTCGAGATGGACGACTGGGACCTGTTCGTCGGCGTGTTCTCCGCGCCCGATCGGATCAACCACTTCCTCTGGGGAGATTACGAGACCGAGGGGCCGTACCGCGAGGCCATGCTCGACTTCTACGCGGCGCTCGACGAACACATCGGAGAGATTCGGCGAGCGCTCCCGAACGACGTGCGGCTCGTCGTCGGCTCCACCCACGGGTTCACCCGGTTGCAGTACGATGTCTACTGCAACGAGTGGCTCGAAGAGTCGGGGTGGCTCTCGTATGAAGACGACGACCACGGCTCACTCGCAGACATCGCCGACGACGCCCGCGCGTACTCGCTGGTCCCCGGTCGATTCTACCTCAACGTGGAGGGCCGCGAGCCAAACGGCGTCGTCGCCGAGTCGGAGTACGAGTCCACCCGGCAGTCCCTGCGGGCTGATCTTGAAGCCTGGGAGGGACCGGACGGGAACCCTGTTGCGAAGCGAGTCGTCGAACGCGAGACGGTGTTCCGCGGCGATCACGAGGCCATCGCGCCGGATCTGGTCGTCATCCCGAACGAAGGGTTCGACCTCAAGGCCGGCTTCCGCCCCCACGACTCGGTGTTCGACACGACCGGCCCGCGAACCGGGATGCACACCTTCGAGGACGCCGCGCTGTTCGTCGACCACCCGGACGCGAAGGTCGAGGACGCGGACTTACTCGACATCGCGCCGACGCTCCTGCGACTCCTCGACATCGACTACGGCCGGACCGACCTCGACGGCGCGAGTCTGATCTGAGTCGACTGAGGAGACGGCGACATGGAACGAACACCCGACGGGACCCCGGTCGGCGTCGACGACCCCTATTCTGTCGCCGGCGTCTGCGATCACCTCACCGACGACGGTCGCTGTCGGTTCGCGCTGACGCGGGCCGGCGACGACCCGGAGTTCGCCGCCGCGCGCCGCGACGACGACTACGCCTGCCACGTCGGCCCCGACGGCGCGTGGCGCGCGTGTCCCCACTACCGGTCGACGACCGACGGCCGCGAGTGCCACCGCTGTGGCCTCCCGGAAGTCCGGATCGCACACGACGACTCGCGGCCGCTCGTCGAAGAACACCACCTGTCGTACGGCGGCGCCGACGCCGCTGGCCCCGACGACGCCGCTGGCCCCGACGACGGCGAGGAGTCCGGCGGCGACGACGCCGGCCCCCACGAGATCACCGTGGCGCTGTGCCGCTGGTGTCACACGAAGGTCCACCGGTCGTTCGCCCGCATCAACGACGACGCCAGCCCCGGCCCCGAAGCGATCGCGGCCCGTGAGAGCCGGCGGAGCAGAGAGCAGTCGGAGTCGGCGTTCGAGACGGCGAGCGAGCGGTTCGACCGGGACGACGAGTAGACGCGAGAGAAAAGGGCGCCGAGGGTCGGCCGTCAGTCGTCGGCTTTCGGTCGGATCAGGTCGGCGAGCGCCACGAGCAGTCCGAGGAACCAGCCGAGCGGGACGGAGATGCCGATCCACATCAACACGTAGCCGAGACCGGGGAGCCCCCACTGCTGCCCGAACGTCTCCAGATCGAAGGCGCCGCGGAGCGTCTCGTTGATTCCGCCGACCGCGAGGAACGTGTCGAGGATCCACCGCGCGAGCTCGTAGCTCGGGTCGAGGACGGCGCTCGAAAGCGCCGGGGTGAGGACCGCGGCGACGACCGGCGGCAGGAAAAACGCCGTCATCGCGAAGGGGTACGCGAGCAGGACGCTGACGAATCGCCCCCCGACCTTCGAGAACCCGGCGGCCAAGCCCGCAGAGACGACCGCCACGATACTCGCGAGGCCGATGCCGAGCATCACGTCCGTGGGGAGTTGGAAGTGTGCGAGAACCGTGAGCGACCCCCAGACGACGGTCGCGACGATCACCGCGCCCACCACGCCGAACCGCGCGACGGCGGAATCGAGCTTCGCCGCGTAAAACCGGGTCGCGAACCCGACCAGAAGAAGCGGGTACGTCACCGCCACGAGCGGCGCGCCGAGCAGCGCCCAGAGGTAGTACCCGACGCTCTGGACGGCGGTTTCCGGCTTCCACTTTCCTAACACCGCACTCGGGTCGAGCTGTCTCGGGAAGACGACCTCCATCCAGGTCTCGTGGAGACGGACGACGTCAAGGAGGAGCGCTTCCACCAGCCCGATTTGTCCTCGGCGTTCCATTTGGCTTGACTCGCGCGCGCCACACCGTGAACTTTGTGCCTTTGATCGGGCCGCGGTGTTTGTACGGTTGGTTTGTACGGTTGGTCGGAGCGAGTGTCTGTACGACGGTCCGGAGAGCGTGGTGTCTCGCCACCGACGGCCCGACGAACTACCTCCCTCGACAGCCGCTCAATCCACTCAGGCGGATCGCTGATTCCGCCCGTTCACTCGGTCTCCGCGTGAGTTGGCTCCCGTGCGAGTATCAGATCGCCACAATCGCGGCGACACGCTTAACACCGCGACCTGTCGTACCTGCTCGCATGGAAAGACGTGAACTGCTCGCGGCGGTCGCCGCCTCGACGTCCCTCGCAGTCGCCGGCTGTAGCGGCGTCGAGGACGGGTCCTTCGAGTTCGACGCGAAACCGGCCAGCATCCCGGCGGCGGCGGTCACGGAGGCCGGGTACGAGGGCGAATCGCCGCAGTCGTTCACCATCGACGAGCGGCTCGAAGCCTCGGGAGTCAACGTCGAGGTGTCGGCGACGACGTGGCTCGCCGGGTACGAGAACCCCGACAACGGGTCGGCGGTGTTCGTGGCGAGCACGCCGGACGGGAAGGTGGCCGGGCAGTCCGTCAACCCGCTCGTTCGGGCGGATGAAGGCGATCTGATACGGCGGCTCGTAGAGCAGGTCAACCAGCGAGACGTCGGCGGTGGCGGGACCGAAATCAAGGCGGACGACATCAAAGACGTCGGGTCGGAGACGCGTACGATTCTCGGGGAAGAGGTCGAGATCTCTATTCTGGAGACGACGATCGACGCCGAAGTCGAAACCGGCGACGGACAGAGCAGCGAGGTTGAGGGCGTGCCGGTGTACCTGTACGTCGGCACCGTCCAACACGAGGAGGACGTGATCGCGATCGTCGGGGTCCACCCGACCGAGGTCGACGCCTCCGAGTCCGTGTTGTCTCTGATGGAGCAGGTCGAGCACTAACACAGCGGTCACTTCTTCAGCCCGCGCGATTCTGCCGTGCGTTTACACCCGTAAGCGACGGCGAAAAACGACTGACCGCGTCGCCGTCAGCCGCCGACGTTTCCGCGAGCGGAAGCTTCGCGGTCCGTAACCGATTTATAAGCAATCAGACCGAATCTCAGCCAGTTGCGGTGTGAGACTGCGGTCCGGGCCCATACCGCTACAGTCGAGCGGTTTCGAGCCCTGTCGCCGCCGTTCTGACCACCGCGGACCGAACAATGATCCAAGACATGTCGGGTCGGCGTGTCGCCATTTGTGCGCTTGTTCTCGTTGTCAGTGTCTTTGCGGTCGTTGGGGTAGGAACTACTAGTGCAGAATCAACTAATAATGAAACACAGACACCAATTATAACGGACACAGGAGAGGGTAGAGATGTATTTATCCATGAAAATAGAACCACGTTGCAAAATGTATCCGTCAAAACGAACGGATCAGGTGCACGTGTGTTTATTAGTACTGAAATTATAGAAAATAAAGCGATAGACGCAGCATCTAGCAATGTGACTGATTATAAGATCACAGGCGGTGAAGTAACCGGAATAAATCGGTTTGAGCACAAGAACCACACTGTCTTTGAGGTTATCTCTAATAAGAGCAACAACAAAGATACTCTAAAAATCGACCATCTTACAATATCTGGATTAGACAGTTCGAAAGTTAATTCGACAGTTAACGCAAGCTTCAAAATGTCAGCATCTGAGGTCAAGTCAGATGTGGATTACTCTCATCTGCTAGCTGATGATAAAGTAAGATTATCAAGGCCATTTGAGCTGATAGCTAATTCAGTTAGTGTTTCAGATCAAGCAACGGTCTCAACTGAGGCATTCTCTGAGTTCCCTACTTCTTCTTCACTGACAATCGATAATCTTGTTGCAGATGTTGATTCGACCATAGTCATCACACAAGGATATGATGGGAACGAGTTAGCTGGTTTTGCTGACCAACCTGCAACGCCAACACGGGGTAAACAAAATATTTCTGTTAGATTAAATACAATCGGCGGCGAAAAGCGAGTCCACATAATTCCAGATAGTGAAATAAAGTTGGACAGGGAAGACCCTAGAGATACCATTTCAGATTCAGTACTTAATTCCGCTATTGCAACAGATACAGCATACGTATATTCAGGGATAATAAATATAGAGACTCAGACATATAACAGTAAACTTAGATCCAACCTAACGATACAAAATGTGAGTTTACTTGATATGAGAGGGGGATCTACGCCCTATATCGTTTCAGTTCATCCGATAACCAGCAACCAACGGGTTGCTTATGATACAGTTTATGGATACTCTGGCAAGTTGGTTGATAGTGAAGGGGGTGTAAGTGTGGATTTGGAAAATCACAGTAGTAACTCCGAATTATATGGCAGAAACAAATTAGCAGCAGTACTACAACTGTACAATAATACTACTACAGATAGTGCTCTAGTTGAGTCAATAGTACGTCTCCCTAACTCAGACCTAGAGAATGGATTTGTAGGTGCAGGTGTTTCAGATACAGCAACAGTGGCGGCTGATCAAGAACCAAATACTAGCGACAAACAGATTCACATTACTGAATTAAATCATGGAGGCACGGCGAAGCCAACTATATATTCAGGAACAACAATAGTTGATAATAGTAGCAGTGCAGTAGAATCTAGAAATTTATATTCTATCAGCCAGAGTGCACGTGTCCTATCTTCAGTTGGATATTCAAGATATAACGATAGTAAAATAAGATACAGAACGAAAGGGTTGAAATCTGGGGAGTATGTACTTACTGAAAACCAGTCATCAGATGGATATTCTTTTAGAATAATTGGCTCAGAGGACCAATATGTGCGAATTGACCAAGTAAGAAATTTAGTAGCAAATGGTAGTATCGTTAAGTTTCGAATTCAGCATCACACCCCAGAGTCAAGAATTAGTCTCAAAAGATCGAATTCTACTGCCGCCACTATCAAACTCGCAACCCCAAAGCAAGAAGCGACAACGCTCGAACTCAACACCTACCTAGCGGCGACCAAGTCGCTCAACGAGAGCGTGTCCGTACGGGGTTCGAACGCGTCGATCACGTCGGTTTCGACGCCGGACAACGACGAAACCCTCCCTACAGGCACCTACGAGCTCGCGGTTCGCTCGACGCAGGGACTCGCAGAGACGAGCGACAACGCGACGCTGACGCTCGCCCGCCGGTCGACGAGCCGACTCACCGCCTACACGGGACCGGAAGCGGTTCGGTCGGAGCTCAAGACCCCCACGGCAGTACGAGACGCGATCGCGGAGGGCACCCTCTCGCAGACCGACCGTATCGACGCAACCGACACCGTGGTGTACGCCGTGAACGCCTCCGGGCTCACCGGACTGGTGGGCGCGCGAAACGCCACCCTGGAGACGGGTCACGGCCTCGCTCGCCTCGACGGCGTGGAGTTCGGGGTGCGCTCGGCCGAGCCCAACGGCACCCGGTCGGGCGGTGACACGCTCGGCGAGGTCCCATCCAATGCGACCGTTCACGTCGACCGGACCGGGCTCTACGTCGTCGCGGACGGCGACGACGCGTTCCCGACCGACGGGGTACCGACGCCGGGGACGGAGTTCACGGCCGCGTTTCGCGTCGTCGACGACCACCTGCAGACCGCCGCCTCCGACCGGTCGAGTGATCACCGGGTGAACGAGACGGTGACGTTCGTCACCAGCGACGAGAGCGCGTCGGCGGGAAGGGAAACCAGGCGCGTCGCCGGCGGCGGCGCGGTGGGTGGTGCTGGAGGCGGCGGCGCGGTGGGTGGTGGTGCTGGTGGTGCTGGCGGTGGCGCCGGTAGTAGTGGCGGCGGCGATGTTGGTAACGCCGCCGGTGCCGGCGGAGCGGGGAGCGCCGGCCCCGCGGGTGCGACGCAGGGCGCGAATCCAACCGACCCGTCTGGCCGCGGCCGCTCGGACGGGGCGAGCGATACGAGCGCGCCCAGCGCCGGTGAGAGCGACGGGCAGAACGCGTCCGAGCGCGCGATTCGGTTTGCGCCGTTCCCGACCGCCGCGGGGTGGCTTCCGTTCGAGCACGGGTCGAACGGGCTCGTGGTATCGACGGGAGCGGTCCAAGCCGGAGCGCCCGAGACATCGGCCGACCGCGCGCCGCCCGTCGATAGCGCACAGTCCACAGGCGGGAACGACGCCGGCGAACTCGGGGAGGCGACGGCCGAACAGGGCGGCCGGAGCGATCCGGAGGGAGACGCTTCGGCGCGGCCGACGCCGACCTACGAGAACGCGCCGATTCGGGCGACCGCCGAAGACGTTCCGGGGTTCGGTCCGCTTCACTCGGTGGCGGCGCTCGCGGTAACTGCGTTGACGGCGGTTCGACGGACACGACCCCGATGAGCGGCGATCATTCGTGGTGAGACGGCGGTGTCAGCGGTATCCTTTTGCTGGACGACACGCTGTATACCGGTATGAGCGTCACCATCACCCCCCCACGGGAGCGCGAGTGTGAGCTGTGCGGCCGGGACGAGCGGTGGGACGACGAGGCCACCGGGTGGCGGATCGACGGGGACGCCGGCAACGTCTACTGTATCCACGAGTGGGACATCAACGGGACGTTCACGCCGGTGACCGTGGAGTAGGTAGCAGGCGCGCGACCGACGCCGCTCGGGTCGGCGCTCGTGTTGGCCGGTCGATCATATCTACTCGGCGAACGGTTCACCCTCGTGAATTCGCGGTCCGTGAGTGGTTGACAATCAGACAGTAGCGACCGGGATTCGTTCCCGTACATCGGGCTCGACGCCGCCAGCGAAGGGGAGTTTACTCAAATTCGGGTATCTTCTGATCGAACAGGGAGCCGGCGTATTGGTACACACCCCTGATCAATAATTACCTTATATTCCCTAATGTGTGTACGATGGATCCTACCCCTATCAGGGTCATACCTTTAAGTGGCGGATCACGAGTGTGTATCATGACCGAGCCACGTAGTAACACCCGAGAGGAATCGGCACAGGGATCCTCGGGCCACAGTGGGGGGCTTGCGGCAGTAACGGACGAGCGGTCGAACTGCGGGATCGGCGGAATCGTCGACTTGGACGGCGACCCGAGCCACGGAACGGTGACGGACGCCGTCGAACTGCTCGAAAACCTCGAACACCGCGGGACGACGGGTGCCGAGGAGAACACCGGGGACGGCGCCGGGATCATGGTCGCGCGCCCGGACGACTTTTTCCGTGAGGTCGTCGACGCCGACCTCCCCGAGGAGTACGCCGTCGGCTCCGTGTTCATGCCGACCGAACCGAGCGTCCAGGCCGAGATCCACGACGTCATCGCGGAGGTGTTCTCCGTGTACGGGCTGGAGGTGTTGGCGTGGCGGTCGGTTCCGACCGACAACGCCGACCTAGGCGCGACCGCGCTCGACTCCGAGCCGGAGGTCGCCCAGCTGTTCGCCGCGCCGGTCGAGGGCGCGGGCCTCGCCGAGCGGTTCACCAACGAGGAGAGCCGCCCCGACGACGTCGACCCGAGCGTCCTCGGCTTCGACCGAGCGCTGTACGCCGCGCGCCGCGAGATCGAGAACGCGGTGTCCGAGGTCGACGGCGCCGGGCAGTTCTACGTCTGCTCGCTCGACCGCCAGCGCGTCGTGTATAAGGGACTGCTGAAGGGTTCGCAGTTGGCCGGCTACTTCCCGGACCTGACCGACGAGCGGTTCGCGAGCCACGTTGCCTTGGTCCACGCCCGGTTCTCGACGAACACGCTCGGGGCGTGGCATCTCGCTCACCCGTACCGAAACATCGTCCACAACGGCGAGTTCAACACGATTCGCGGGAACGTCAACTGGATGCGCGCTCGCGAGAACGACCTCGAACACCCGGCGTTCGGGGCGGAGCTCGACACCATCAAGCCGGTGATCGACGACCCGAACCAGTCCGACACGGCGAGCGTCGACAACGCGGTCGAACTCCTCTTGCAGTCCGGCCGCGACCTCCCGCACACGCTCCGGATGCTGATCCCGGAGGCGTTCCGGAACGACGACCTCATGGAGACGGCCCGGAAGCAGTTCTACGACTACCACGCGTCGCTCGTCGAGCCGTGGGACGGCCCCGCCCTCGTCATCGGCTTCGACGGCGACCGCGTCGCCGGCGTGTTAGACCGCAACGGACTCCGACCGTGCCGGTACGAGGTGACCGAGGACAACCGGCTGATCGTCGGGAGCGAGGTCGGCGCGCTGCCGACCGAACCGGCGGACGTGCGCCGTCGCGGGCGGCTCCAGCCCGGCGAGATCTTCGTCGCCGACCCGGAGCAGGGCCGCATCGTCCCGGACGACGAGGTGTTCGCCGATCTGACCGACGAGAAGTACGGCGAGTGGGTCGACGACGGGCAGGTCGACCTCGACGACCTCGTCGAGGAAGACGGGATCGCCGCCGGCATCGACCAGGTCGGTGCAGACGGCGACGAGAGCGACGACGTGGAGGGCGAGGCGGCCGACGGCGACGCGGACGCGGACCCCGACGAGCCAGAACCGACGGTGCGCGCCCACCAGGCGGCGTTCGGCTACACCACCGACTCGCTGAACCACCTCGTCGAGCCGATGGCGAAAGACGGGAAGGACCCGGTGGGGTCGATGGGCGACGACACGCCGCTCTCGGTGCTCGCGGACGTCGACCGTCCCCTGTTCACGTACTTCAAACAGCTGTTCGCACAGGTCTCGAACCCCCCGATCGACTACATCCGCGAGGAGCTGGTGACGTCGCTCGAAACCCGGATGGGGAACCAGCGCAACCTCTTAAACGAGACGCCGGCACACGCCGAACAGATCGTCTCCGGGACGCCGATACTCACCGACAGCGAGACGGCCGCGCTGAAGCGGTTGGACGGCGAGCCCGCGGGCGACGGGGCGTCCGAGGCCGGCGACGGCCCCGCGTTCTCGGCGTCGACCGTCGACGTGACCTACGACCGAGACGACTCGCTCGTCGACGCGGTGAACCGCGTTCGCGAGGCGTCCGCGACCGCGATCCGCGAGGGCGCCGACGTGGTGGTGCTCTCCGACCGGAACGTCGGCCCGGACCGGCTCGCCGTCCCGAGCCTGCTGGCGACCGGCGCGGTCCACCACCACCTCGTGCGGAACGGCCTCCGGAATCGCGCGGGCGTCGTGGTCGAGTCCGGCGAACCGCACGAGGTCCACCACGTCGCGACGCTCGTCGGGTACGGCGCCGACGCGGTCGACCCCTACCTCGCGTACGCCTCCATCGCCGACGTGGTCGCCGGCCCCGACGGTGCCGACGAGGAGGAGGCGCTGGCCGCGTACCGCCACGCGCTGGAAGACGGCCTCCTCAAGACGATGGCGAAGATGGGCATCTCGACGATGGAGTCGTACCAGGGCGCCCAGATCTTCGAGGCGGTCGGGCTCGCCTCCGAGTTCGTCGCCGAGTACTTCGAGGGGACCGAGATCCGCACCGAGGGGATCGGGATCGCGGAGATCGAAGACGACCTCCGGACCCGGCACGCGATGGCGTTCGGCGCGGACCCCGACTTAGAGACCATCGGCGAGTACGAACACCGCTCGTCGGGCGTGAAACACGGCTGGAACCCCCAGACGGTCGGCACGCTCCAGCAGGCGGTCCGCGGGGGCGACTACGAGCAGTACCGGGAGTTCGCGGAGCTCGTCAACGACCAGTCCGAGGAGTTACAGACGCTTCGCGGGCTGCTGGAGTTCGACTCCGACCGCGACGCGGTCCCGGTAGAAGCGGTCGAGCCGGTCGAGTCGATCGTGGAGCGCTTCTCCACGGCGGCGATGAGCCTCGGGAGCATTTCGCCGGAGGCCCACGAGAACAACGCCATCGCCATGAACCGCATCGGCGCGAAGTCGAACACGGGCGAGGGCGGCGAGCCGCCGGAGCGGTTCGACACCGAGAAGGAGTGTTCGGTGAAGCAGGTCGCCTCCGGGCGGTTCGGGGTCACCTCCGAGTACCTCGCGAGCGCCGACGAGCTCCAGATCAAGATGGCACAGGGGTCGAAGCCCGGCGAGGGCGGCCACCTCCCCGGCAAGAAGGTCAACGAGATGATCGCGCACGTCCGGTGTTCGACCCCCGGCGTCGGGCTCATCTCGCCGCCCCCGCAACACGACATCTACTCGATCGAGGACCTCAAACAGCTGATATTCGATCTGAAGGCCGCCAGCCCGGACGCCGATGTCAACGTGAAGCTGGTCTCCGAGGCCGGCATCGGCACCATCGCGGCGGGCGTCGCGAAGGCCAACGCCGACGTGGTCCACGTCTCCGGGCACGACGGCGGGACGGGCGCCTCCCCGAAGACGTCGATCAAGAACGCGGGGCTCCCGTGGGAGCTCGGCCTCGCCGAGGCCAACCAGATGCTCCGCGCAACCGGCCTGCGCGACCGCATCCGCGTGACGGCCGACGGCGGGATGAAGACCGGCCGAGACGTGGCCATCGCCGCCGCGCTCGGCGCCGAGGAGTACGTGTTCGGGACCGCCTCGCTCGTCACCGCCGGCTGCGTGATGGCGCGGCAGTGTCACGAGAACACCTGCCCGGTCGGGGTCGCGACCCAGCGCGAGGACCTCCGCCAGCGCTTCCCCGGTCAGCCGGACCACGTCATCAACTACATGACGTTCATCGCCCAGGAGCTCAGAGAGATCATGGCCGAACTGGGCTACACCGAGGTCGAGGAGTTCATCGGTCGCCCCGAGCTGCTCTCTCAGCGCGAGACCGACCACGAGAAGGCCAAACACCTCGACCTGTCCGCGGTCATCGCCGAGCCCGCTGGCGACGCCCGCACCAAGACCCGCGAGCAGGAGCACGCCGGCATCGACGACCTGCTCGACTGGGACCTCATCGAGGAGGCGTCCCCGGCAATCGAAGACGGCGCGCCGGTCGCGCTCACCCGCGACGTGGAGAACGTCGACCGGGCGGTCGGCGCGACGCTCTCGAACCGCATCGTCAGCGAGCACGGCGGCGACGGCCTCCCGGACGACACCGTCACCTGCCGGTTCGACGGCTACGCGGGCCAGAGTTTCGGCGCGTTCCTCGCGTCCGGGGTCACGATGGAGCTGTCCGGCGCCGCCAACGACTACGTCGGCAAGGGACTCTCCGGCGGTCGAATCATTATCAACACGCCCGAAGAGGCCGGCTACGACCCCGCCGAGAACGTCGTCGCCGGCAACGTCGGGCTGTACGGCGCCACCGAGGGCGAGGTGTACGTCAACGGCGTCGCCGGCGAGCGCTTCGGCGTCCGCAACTCCGGCGTGAAGGCCGTCGTCGAGGGCGTCGGCGACCACGGCTGTGAGTACATGACCGGCGGCGTCGTCGCCGTCCTCGGCGACACGGGCCGCAACTTCGCGGCCGGGATGTCCGGGGGCGTCGCCTACGTGTACGACCCAGACGACCGCTTCGCCGACCGCGTGAACCGCGGGATGGTATCGGTATCGGAGAGCTTAGCGGAGTCCGACGAGCGCATGCTCCGCCGGCTCGTGGAGAACCACCGGGCGTACACCGACAGCGAACGCGCGAGCGAACTCCTCGACGACTGGACGGCCGCCCTAGACGACTTCGTCCGCGTCTTCCCCGACGCGTACGCCGAGGTCATCGCGGAGGGCACGGGCGCCGACGTGCGCGAGGAGCCGCCGGAGCCCGCCGCCGCCGTCCCCGGCTCCGCCGCCGACGCGACCGGGCAGGCGTCGAGCGACGACTGATCGGCCCGCCCGCGCCGGACTGCTTATTACGCGTGGGCCGAACCTCAGAGCGTGGACGAACTCGTCGTGAGTACGGAGGTGTACGCCGACCCCGAGGACGTGTACGCGTTCCTGCTCGATTTCCCGCAGTACGCCAACTACTCCGAGTACCTCCGCGAGGTGCGAACGATGCGAGGCGACGGCGGTCCGGGGACTCGCTACGCGCTGACGTTCGCGTGGTGGAAGATAACGTACACGGCCCACTCGCACGTGACGGGCGTCGAACCGCCGGAACGGATCGACTGGGAGATCACGAAGGACATCGACGCCGGCGGGTGTTGGCGCGTGACGCCGCCCGAGTCGGCGGACGACGCCGACGGTACCGACGACAGTCCGACCGATCAGCCCTGCGAGGTCGCGCTCGAAGTGGCGTTCGACCCCGGCTCCGCCAGTTCGGACGCGCTCGATTTGCCGCGGCTCGTCTCGTTCGACTGGGTACTTAAAAAGGCGATCCCCCTGATCAGAGGCGAGGCCGAGCGCGTCGTCGAGCGCGCGGTCCGTGACCTCGAAGGGTCGACGCGAGACGTGGACCTGGACGTGTACGTCGACTCGGCGCGGATCTGACCGGGTGTGTCAGGTCGTGTCGCCGAGGTCGGCGAGTCGAAGGCCTTAATATATCCAGCGGGGAACGATTGGATGCGTTCGAGGGCTCGTAGATCAGTGGTAGATCATCCCCCTGGCACGGGGAAGGCCCGGGGTTCAAATCCCCGCGAGTCCACTCGACTCACTCCGTTCGTCTCGTTTCCTCGCTTGGTCCCGTTCGCTGCTCTCGGCTTCGCCGCTCGCAATCGAGTATTCGCTTTGCTCATACCTCGCACCGCTCACGGGACCCCCGCGAGTCCATGCTTTTCCGCCGCGAGCAACGGCGCCCCGCGGACGACAGTCACTTGCCCGACCGAGGCGTAAACCGAGCCAGCAGATGGGCCTCAGAGGCGACATTCTCGATTATCTCGCGTGCCGCGACGACGAGGCGGCTCGCGACCGACTCGACGGTCTGGTGGCTCGGTACGAACTCGAACCCGAGTTGCGCGACGATGACGCGGACACCGCCGGAAGCGACGCGAGCCGCGACCCCGCGAGTGGAGCCGACGATCCGCCCCTCGGCGACGCCGACAGACGCCGCATCGACCGCGTTCGCGCCCTCGACACCGCTCCGGTCGGTGTCACCCTGTGTGGCCCGGCGTACCGCGACACGCCCATCCTCTACGCGAACCGGACGTTCCGCGCGCTGACGGGCTACTCACTGGAAGCGCTCCGGGGCGAAAACCCGCGACTGCTCCAGGGGCCGCGCACGGAGCCGGAGTCGGTCGCAGCGCTGCGCGAGGCCGTGTCCATCTGGGAGCCGGTCACCGTCGAGGTGTGGAACCACCGCCGCGACGGGACGCCGTTTTTAAACCGCGTCTCGCTGCGACCGCTTCCCGGCGCCGACGGGACCATCACTCACTGGGCCGCGGTGCAGGAGGCGGTCGCGGAACCGACCGACCGAGACCCCCGCGACGAGCGCTGAACGCGGGCGGCGTCGCACGCGAGTCGAACACCTCGGCAGGTGGGAAACGCCGCCTACTGACGCGGGTCCGCGCTCTGTAGCCGCCGCGCGACGAGCGTGAACAGGCCGACGCCGATCAGGTAGAGCCGCCACCCGGCGCTCGCGACCGGAAACCGCCTGTCGACCGGCTCGTCGGCGACCTCGCTGGGCGCGCGCGGCTCGACGGGATTGCTCACGTGGACCGTGGCGGTGGTGCCGCCTGCGCCCGCGTCGATCTGGCGGCTCCCCGTCGCCGGGTCGACCCGCACGTCGACGAACGTCTGCGTGAACCCGTCCGTCGACGAGAGCAGAATCTCGCCGGACAAGGCGTAAAACCGGTCTCGGAGCGGCCAGAGCGCGTTCACGCCGTCGAGGTGGACCCAATCGAGCGCGACGTGGGCGAACACGTGAACGAAGATGGCGACCCACGCGACCGCGATCCACCGCTCGGCGCGTCGCTCCGAGGTCCACCGAGCGAGTCGCCGGCGGAGCACCGACACAGACCGGAGCCGCGTGTCGTAGTAGAGCAGCAGCGCGACCGCCGCCGGGAACACGAGGTTGTGCCCGACCGTTCGGTGTGCGCCCGGCATCACCGGCCCCAGGAAGCTGTCGAGTTCCGGCAACAGGACGACCGCGAGGACGACCGCGAGCGCGCGACGGTCGTAGTGCTCGCCGAGCAGCCCGGCTGCGAGCGCGAGCGCGAACGCCGCGTGGACGACCGTCGAGACCATCGGTCAGGCCACCTCCCTCCGATCGCGGTCGGTGTCCGACTCGCCCGAGCGACGCGCCTGCACGAACCGGACCGCGAGCAGGGCCGTCCCGGCGGCGACGACGACGAGCTGCCAGCCGCTTCGGACGAGAACCAGCTCGCGATCCGTTCCGAGCGAGAGCCCCGGACGGCCGTCCGGATTCACCCACGTCGGTATCGGATACGAGGCGGTCGTGCCGGGGCTCGGAAACGGGAGGGGTCCGGGCCCCTCGGCCCCGAGAGCGACGAACGTCTGTACGACCCCTTCCTGTGTCGAGAACAGGAGGCGCCCGTCGATGCGGTAGTAGGCGTCGTGAAACGGGTACAGCAGGTTCGCGCCGGCCCCGCCGAAGAGGTCCGGCCCGATTCCCGCGACGAGAGCGGCCGCGAGCGCGACCCACGCGACCCGGACGCCTCGCCACCCGAACCGGGCGCGAAGGCGGGAGTCGCTCGCCGCCGCGGTGTCCCAGTAGAGCGCGACGCCCGCGACGAGCGGGAGCCAGACCGCGTGAAAGAGGGCGTTGGTCGCGCCCGGAACGACGAGGCTGGCGACCGCGTCGAGGTCGGGGAAGACGGCGGCCGCGACGACCACCGCGACGGCGCGCCGGTCGAACGCGGCGCCAAGCAGGGCCACCGCGAGGATCGCCCCGATGGCGGCGGCGACCAGCGTCGGTGCCATACCGACCCTGACGGCCCCACGAGAATAAGCCCACCGGGGCGTAGAGCCGCCGCGAGCCGGCAGGTTAGGAGCCGATTTCGTCGCGGTCCGAGTCGCCGTCCGACTCCGGCTCGACCGCGTCCGCCGGGACGAACTCCGATTCCGACTCGTCGGCGTCCGCCGGGGCGAACCCCGAGGATGGAGACGACGCGGTGGGTTCGTCTCCGGTCGCGCCCTCCTCGGTCGTCTCTGGGTCGTCTCCGGTCGCGCCCCCCTCGGCCGCCGCCGGCTCCCCGAGGAGCGCGATCGCCATCTGCCGGCTGGCGTACGCGACGAGGTTCGTCACGTGAAGCGCCACGAGTACCCCGACGAAACCGACCGAAACCGCGAGCAGCGACTCGGGGAGCGTGCCGATCGCCCACGTGATCGGTTCCCCGTTGGACTCGCCGAAAGTGGCCACGTACGGGTACCGTATCGGGGCGGAAAGCAGCGAGAGCCCGTTCGCGAGCGCGAACAGGGGGATGATCGCGAAGACGGTGACGAAGAACTTCAGCGAGATGAACCCGACCGCTCGCCACGTCGACGCGGCCTCGACGTACTTCCTGACGCCCGCGAGCGCGCCGGGCGGGTCGTCGGCCAGGTCGTCGTATCGCGTCAGGTCCGTGCCCAGAAGCCGGTTCGCGAGCCAGCGCTCGACGCCGGCCGCGAGTCTGGCGGCCACGAGCGTCGCCAACAGGATCACGAGGCCGACGAGCACCACGGAGAAGGCGATCCCGAACGCGAATCCGAACGAGAAAAGCGAGGAGTAGACGGCCCCGAGCGGAATCGCGATCAGGAGGTACAACAGGTGGACGTACGTGCGACCGTCGACTAACACGCCGACGACTGGGATGGCGGAGGGTGAACGGAGGGAGACCATGCGCGGTCGAAAAATTCCTCGCGGGCGACATAAATCGGTCGCCGTCCGGGACGAGCCGCGCGCTTACTCGTCGGTCTCGTCGACCAGCTCGTCGGCGACGCCGACGTACGTCGCCGGCGTCAGCGCCTGTAGCTCCTCGCGGACGGACTCGTCGACGTCGAGGTCGGCGAAGAGGTCGCGGAAGTCGTCGAGCGTCACCGACTGTCCGCGCGTCAGGTCTTTCACGCGCTCGTAGGCGGCGGTGTCGCCCTCGCGCCGGAGGATCGTCTGGACCGCCTCGCCGATCACTTCGGGGGTCGAAGCCAGCTCCTCGCGCATGACCGTCTCGTTCGGGACGATCGTTTCCAGCCCGTCGCCGGCCTTCGAGTAGCCGATGAGGCAGTGCGCCAGGGCGGCGCCCACGTTGCGCTTGACGGTGGAGTCGGACAGGTCGCGCTGGAGCCGCGAACTCGTCACGTAGTCGGCGAGGAAGGTGAGGTCGCTGTTCGCCTTCGAGAGGTTCCCCTCGCTGTTCTCGAAGTCGATCGGGTTCACCTTGTGGGGCATCGTCGAGGAGCCGGTCTCGCCCTCGACGGTTCGCTGTCCGAGGTAGCGGTCGGAGACGTACAGCCACGCGTCCACGTCCAGATCGAGGAGGACGTTGTTGACCCCCCGGAGCGCGTCGAACAGGGCTGCGAGGTCGTCACAGGGGTTCACCTGCGTCGCGAGCGGCGTGTGTTCCAGATCGAGGCCGCGAACGAACGACTCGGCGAACGCCGGCCAGTCGACCGCGGGGTAGGCGGCGTCGTGGGCGGCGTACGTCCCCGAGGCGCCGGCGAGTTTCCCGGAGAGGTCGCCGTTGGCGACGACGACTCGGCCGAGCGCGCGACCGAGCCGAGACGCGTACACGGCCATCTCCTTGCCGAACGTCGTCGGCGTGGCGGGTTGCCCGTGCGTCCGCGCCAGCATGGGCGTGTCGCGATGCTCGCGGGCGAGGGTCGCGAGCGCGTCTCTGACCTCGCGGATCGCGGGGACGATCGTCTCGCTTACGGCCCGTTTTACGAGCAGACGGTGCGCGAGGTTGTTCACGTCCTCGCTCGTGAGCCCGAAGTGAATCCACGGGTACAGCGTCTCGCCGTCGGTTATCACCCCGTCGTCCGCCAGCGCGTCGAGTCGGACCCGCAGGAAGTACTCGACCGCCTTCACGTCGTGGTTGGTCGCGCTGTACCCCTCGGTGCCCTCGACTTCGAGCGCTTTTATAAGGCGGGCGTCCTCGGCGGTGAACTCTTCGTGGACCGCGCGCAGCGCCGCCTCGGCGTCGTCGTCGAGCGCGATGGGCGTCGCGTCGAGGTCGGCGAGCGCGACGAGGTACTCGACCTCGACCCGGGTCCGCGCGCGCATGAGCGCCGCCTCGCTCGCGTACGGCGAGAGCGGCGCGGTCCGTGAGGCGTATCGCCCGTCGAGCGGCGACACCGCGGCGAGCGGGTCGGACCGAGAGAGCCCTGCGATCGCGTCGTCGCCAGTCGGTTCGGAGTCGTCGGTCATATCCGCGACTGCCGCCGGAGCCAGCAAAAGCGTGTCGATGGTGAGTCGCACAGACGTGGATACGTCGTCGGATTCTGTCGCGCTCTCGGGGAGTATCTATCCGCGAACGTGGATCCTCGTCCGGTGCGGACCGCAATCGATATACGCGATCGGTCGGACCACTCGCGTATGAAGATCGCCGGACTCGCGAGCAACCGGGGACGGAACCTCAGACACATCGCCGACACCGCGCCCGGCGGCGCGGAGCTCTCTGTCGTCGTGACCAACCGCGAACAGGCGCCCGTCTTGGAGGCCGCGACGGAGCGTCGAGTCCCGACCGAGGTCGTCCAACGCGAGGACGGCGAGTCGCGTACATCCCACGAACAGCGACTCCTCGACCGACTCGCAGGGTACGACTTCGACATCGTCTGTCTCGACGGGTATATGCGCGTGCTCACCGACGAGTTCCTCGAAGCGACACCCACGACGCTGAACGTCCACCCCTCGCTTTTGCCCTCCTTCCCCGGCGCGGACGCCCACGAGCAGGTGCTCGACGCCGGCGTCCGCACCACCGGCTGCACGGTCCACGTCGTCACCGAGGAGGTCGACGCCGGGCCGATCGTCACCCAGGAACCGGTCCCCGTCTACGAGGACGACGACGTCGACTCGCTGAAGGACCGCGTCCTCCGTGACGCCGAGTTCACCGCGTACCCGCGTGCGGTGCGGTGGTTCGCCGAAGACCGGGTGACGATCGACCGCGACGGCGACGAGCCGGTCGACGTGACCGTCGACGGCGACGACGGCGGGGACTTCCCCGAGCGCCGACTCGTCTCCGAGGAGCGCGCGGCCACGCTGCGGTACGGCGAGAACCCGCACCAAGACGCCGCGCTCTACGTCGACGACGGCTGTGAGGAGGCGAGCGTCGTCGACGCCCCGCAGCTGAACCCCGGCGCGAAGGGGATGGGGTACAACAACTACAACGACGCCGACGCCGCCTTGAACCTCGTCAAGGAGTTCGACGAGCCGGCCGCCGCCGTGATCAAGCACACGAATCCCGCGGGCTGTGCGACGGGAGACACGATTGCGGAGGCGTACGACCGCGCGCTCCGTACCGACGCGAAGTCGGCGTTCGGCGGCATCGTCGCCGTCAACCGCAAGTGCGACGCCGACACCGCGGACGCAGTCGTCGACTCGTTTAAAGAGGTCGTCGTCGCGCCCGGCTACACCGACAGCGCGCTCGACGTGCTCCGAGAGAAGAAGAACCTCCGCGTGCTCGACGTCGGCCCGCTCGGCGACGGCGACGAGCGGTTCTCCGAGCGCTTCACCGAGAAGCCGATCGTCGGGGGGCGGCTCATCCAAGAGCGGGACCGGCAGTCCCCGGTCGCCGCCGACCTCGACGTGGTCACCGAGCGTGAGCCCACCGACGAGCAGATCGAGACGATGGTGTTCGCGTGGAAGACGCTCAAACACGTGAAATCGAACGGGATACTGTTCGCGACGGGCACCGAGACGGTCGGCGTCGGGATGGGGCAGGTGTCCCGCGTCGACGCCGTCACGCTCGCGGCCATGAAAGCCGAGAAGGACGCGGAGGGGAAATCCGCCGAGGGCGCCGTGATGGCCTCGGACGCCTTCTTCCCGTTCCCGGACGCGATCGAAGAGGCCGCCGAGGCCGGCGTCGAAGCCGTGATCCAGCCCGGCGGCTCCGTCAACGACGAGGACGTGATCGCCGCGGCCGACGAACACGACATGGCGATGGCGTTCACCGGCTCGCGCTGCTTCCGGCACGACTGAGCCGGGAGCGGTCCGTCGGTCGTCGGTCGTCAGCCGAATTCGGCCCGTTACTCGTACGCCGGGATGCCGGTCAGGTCCTCGCCGAGGACGAGCGTGTGGATGTCGTGGGTCCCCTCGTAGGTGTAGACGGTCTCCATGTTCGCCATGTGGCGCATCGGCGAGTAGTCGGTCGTGATCCCGTTGCCGCCGAGCATCTCGCGGGCGACCCGCGACTGGTCGCGTGCCGTGCGCACGTTGTTGCGCTTGGCCATCGAGACGTGTTGGGGGGTGAGATCCCCGCGCTCTTTCAGCTCGCCGAGCCGGTACGCGAGCAGTTGCGCCGTGGTGATCTGGGTGGCCATCTCCGCGAGCTTCTCCTGTTGGAGTTGGAACCGCGCGATCGGTCCGCCGAACTGCTCGCGGTCGGTGGCGTACGCCCGCGCCTGCTCGAAGCAGTCCCTGGCGGCACCGACCGCTCCCCACGCGATCCCGTAGCGGGCCTGCGTGAGACACGACAGCGGACCCTTCATTCCCGACACGCCGGGGAGGACGTTCGACTCGGGAACGCGCACGTTCTGGAGGCTGACCTCGCCGGTGATCGACGCGCGCAGCGAGATTTTGTCGTCGATCTTGTTCGTGGTCACGCCGTCGCGGTCCGTCTCGACGAGGAAGCCGCGGACGGGGGCGTCGTCCGCCGACTCGTCGCGGGCCCAGACCACGGCCACGTCCGCGATCGGCGCGTTCGTGATCCACGTCTTCGCGCCGTCGAGGACGTACTCGTCGCCGTCTCGCCGCGCGCTGGTCTCCATCGCAGACGGGTTCGAGCCGTGTTCCGGCTCCGTCAGCCCGAAGCAGCCGACCGCCTCGCCTTCGCCGAGCGCCGGCAGCCATCGCTCCTTCTGTTCGTCGCTGCCGTACGCGTGGATGGGGTACATGACCAGCGCGCCCTGCACGCTCGCCATCGACCGGAGCCCGGAGTCACACGCCTCTAACTCCTGCATCAACAGGCCGTACGCCGTCTCCGAGACGTTCGGGAGGCCGTACCCGTCGAGGTTGGGGGCGTAAAACCCCATCTCGCCCATCTCTTCGATCAGTTCCGTCGGGAACGTCCCCGCCTGAAAGTGGTCGCCGATGTCGGGACGCACCCGCTCGTCGACGAACTCCCGAGCGGTGTCGCGTATCAGCCGCTCCTCCTGATCGAGGTCAGCCTCGAGCCCCACGTAGTCGAGCATGATCGATTGTCGGGAACCGGCGGACAAAACAGTTCTGGAGACCGGGACGGGCGCGGCGTTACGAACCCAACTGCTCGCGGGCGAACTTCGCTAAGAGCGGGAGGTCGCTGAGGTGGAGCAGCTTCGCCATCGACGACTTCTCGCCTTGATTCGCCTTCTCGAGGGTGTTCTCTTCGGTTCGCTGGAGGTCCCGCATGAACTGGTCGTACCGCTCGTTCGGAGCGAGATACAGGAGTCGCGTGAGCATCAGCCGCGATTTCATGCGCGGGGCCACGTCGCGGTGCCAGAGCCGCTCGTACACGGCGAGACTCTCCGCGTCGAGGCGGCGCTTCGAGTCGGTGAGACACCGGTCGATGGTCGCCGCCGCGGCGCGGGCCGACTTCATTCCCTTATGAATGCCCTCGCCCCACAGCGGGTCGATTGCCGGGACCGTATCGCCGATGGCGAGGAATCGGTCCGTGTGCATGTCGTCCGGCATCTGGATGTGGGCGGAGCCGCGATGGACCGTCTCGCCGATCTGCTCTGCGTCGGCAAAGCGCGGGTCGCGGTCGATCCACGAGTCGAGGTAGCCGTCGACGGTTTGCCCCTCCTGTGCGAACTCGCGGTGGCGGTCGTTCTGGATGTAACAGATGCCGACCTTGGCGGTGTCCTCGCCGGTGGCGAAGATCCACGAGTAGCCGCCGGGCGCGATGTCGTGGTCGAGTCGGAGCATCATCGCTCGTCGCAGGTCGGCGTACTCCGGGTGGTTCATCTCGACGCCCTCCATCTCGTACTCGATGCCGATCGCCTGATTTTCGCGTTCGAGGTCGACGACGTCGAGCGCGCTCGCGATCGGTGCGGCGGGGCCGGTGGCGTCGACGACCACCTCGCCGTACACCTCCTCGTCGCCGTTGTACCGGACCCCCTCGATGACGCCGTCGTCGTCGAGGATGGGCCGAGAGACCCGCGAGTCGAACCGGTACTCGGCGCCGTTGTCGCGGCCATCCGCGACGAGGAACTGTTTGAAGTCGGCGAACTCTAAGACGGCGCCGGGCTGGTAGCTCTTGTAGTGGTTGTTGGGCGACTCTAAGACAACGTCGTCGGTGTACGACATCACCACGTCGTCCGGGATGCCGAAGGAGGACATCATCGACGGGAACGTTCCGGCAGTCGACTTGTTGCTCTGGCGGGGGAACTCGGCTTCCGGCTCCGTTTCGAGAACGACGACGTCGTAGTCTCGCGTCGCCAGATCGCGAGCGCACTGAGCGCCCGCGGGACCGGCGCCCGCGATCACGACGTCGTAGCGATCAACCATATACTCGTACATACGGACCCACGTAATTAGGCTTGCTGAAACCGGTCGGAAACCCGCCGCGAGACGGCTCGGTCGCCGGAATTTGGCGTGTTACTGAGGTCGGAATGGAGCCGCCGCTGTCCGCGGGGATATATAAAAACGGAGCGGCGAAAACGGAACGACAACCGCGACGCGGAGTCCGTCCGTGACGCGTCAGTAGAACTCGCGGACGAGGTCGGTCGCGCCCTCGGGCGCGCCGTCCGGGATGATCGACATGTCCTCGTCGACCCCGTGACGCTCGTGGTACGGCACCGAGTCCTCCTCCTGGTAGATGACGCCCTGGTGTTCCGTGTCGGAGTCGAAGATGATGTCCTTCGCGGCCTCGCGGTCGGTGGGGTCGTGGTCCGCCTCTTTTAAGTCGACCAGCGAGTCGCGGAAGTAGTCGTAGGTGTCCACGTCGTTGAACGTCACGCACGGCGAGTAGACGTTCACGAAGCCGAACCCGTCGTGTTCGACCGCCTTCTGGATGATCTCCTGATGGCGGAGCGCGTCAGAGGAGAACGACTGCGCGATGAACGTCGCGCCGGACGCGAGCGCCAGCGCGTGCGGGTTGACCGGCGGCTGTTTCGGGCCGTCCGGGCTCGTCGAGGTCTCGAAGTCCTCGCGGGAGGTGGGCGAGGCCTGCCCCTTCGTGAGCCCGTAAATGCGGTTGTCCATCACGACGTACGTCATGTCGACGTTGCGCCGGACGGCGTGGACGAAGTGGCCCGCGCCGATGGAGTAGCCGTCGCCGTCGCCGCCGGCGACCATCACTTCGATGTCGGGCCGGGCCATCTTGACGCCGGTGCCGACGGGGAGCGCGCGTCCGTGAACGCCGTGGAGCGCGTAGCTGTGCATGTACGTGCCGATCTTGCCGGAACAGCCGATGCCGGCGACGACGAAGGTGTTGTCGGGGTCGTTTCCCGTCTCTGCGAGGGCCTTCATCATCCCGTTCATGGTGCCGAAGTCGCCGCATCCCGGACACCACGTCGGCTGCTTGTCTGACTTGAAGTCGGTGAATCGAATGTCTGAGCTCATTGGTTACGCCTCCACCCCTGCAGTGAGGGTCTCTTTGATGTCGTCTGCGAGTTCGTCGGCCTTGAACCGCACGCCGTTGTACTTGTTTATCCGGTCGACGCGCGCCAACACGTCGTGTTCGACCAGGTTCGCGAACTGTCCCTGTTCGTTACACTCCACGACGATGACGTTCTCCGCCGCCTCGATATCCTCGGTGAGGTCCGGGCGCGGGAAGATGTACGGGACCGAGAGGACCCGCACGTCGATGCCGTCGTCGGCGAGGAACTCGACCGCCTCCGCGAGCGCGCCTTCGTTCGAGCCCCACGTGACCACGAGCGTGTCGGCGTCGGCGTCGCCGAACTCGCGCGGGCTCCAGTCTTCGCGTTCGCGGGCCGTCTCGACTTTCCGGTTGCGCTTGTCGACCTGCTCGACGCGCATCTCGGTGTCTTCCGTCCGGCGGCCCTGCTCGTCGTGTTCGAGGCCGGTGGACATGTGTGCGCCGTCCGCCGTGCCGGGGAACGCCCGCGGCGAGATCCCGTCGTCGGTGATCTCGTGGGGCTGGAAGCCGCCCGACTCGCTCATGTGGTCGTCGATCGTCGTCTCGTCGACGACCTTGCCGCGGTCGATCTCGACTTCGTCCATGTCGAACGTTTCCGGCGTGAACGTCTGCTCGGTGACCGCCATCGAGAGGTCGGCGGTGAGGTAGACGGGGATCTGGTACTTCTCGGCGAGGTTGAACGCCTCCACCGTCTTCCAGAAGCACTCCGCGATGGTCGTCGGCGCGAGGACGAAGCGGGGGACCTCGCCGTGGCCGCCGTACAGCATCTGGTTTAAATCGCCCTGCTCCTGTTTCGTCGGCATCCCGGTCGAGGGACCGGAGCGCATCACGTTACAGATGACGAGCGGCGTCTCCGAGGTGGCGATGAGTCCGAACGTCTCGGTCATCAGGTCGATCCCCGGGCCGGAGGTGGCGGTCATCGAGCGCGCGCCGCCGCGGGCGGCGCCGAGCGCCATGTTGATCGCGGACAGCTCGTCTTCCGCCTGCACGACGTGGCCGCCGTACCGCTCGATTCGGCCCGTGAGATACGTCATCACGTCGGTCGCGGGCGTGATCGGGTAGCCGGCGTAGAAGCGACAGCCGGCGGCGATAGCGCCCATGCCGATGGCCTCGTCGCCGTTGAGGAGGACGTAGTCCTCGTCGGTGGTCGCTAAGTCGTAGTCGAACGCGTGGTCGTACTCCTCGGCGACGTAGGACTGCCCGGCGCGGGCGGCCTCCTTGTTGTTGTCGACGAGTTTCTGCCCCTTATCGGAGAACCGCTTTTCCAGCGCGGAGTCGAGGTTCTCGATGGGGAACGCCGCGACCTCGCAGGCGGCGCCGAGCGCGACGACGTTCCGCATGATCGCCCCGCCGGCCTCTTCTGCGAGACTTTTAAGCGGGACGTCGATCCCGATCATCTCTTCGGGGATCTCCACGTCCTGCATCGTGGTCCGTTCGCCGTCGTAGATGATCACCGAGCCCTCGTGGAGTTCGTCGAGGTTCTCCTCGATGGTTCGAGGCGTTAACGCGATGAGCACGTCAAGACGGTCGACGACGCTCTGTACCTTGTCGACGGATGTTCGCACCTTGTAGGCGGTGTAACCGCCTCGGATCCGCGACGCGAAGTCCTTCGACGTGAACACGTGTCGGCCCGCCCGAGAGAGCGCTTGCGCGAAGATTTTCCCGGTCGAGTCGATGCCGTCACCGGCTTCTCCGCCGACGGCCCAGTTGAAGTCCGCAGCCATGCTATACCGGGGCTTTCGCCGGACTCATCAAAAGACTTCTGGAAGGAGCCATCGGGTCATTTTCCAACGTTCGTTTCGTTTTTCGCGAATATTGTCGCGGGCCACCGCCGTATATCGCATATAGCCACGTTCGAATGGACGAATGTTTATCTGATCTCTCACGATCGACCCGCATCGTCGTGGGGGGTTTCGACGCCCGTCGAACGAGCCGCGGCCGGACTCGCGCGCGACGCTTCCGGCCCAGCCACGGTCGGACCCGACCGAGAGCGACCGGCCCGGTCGCCCCCACCGGAGCGGCGCGACCGGCATCGACGCCGACGGGAACACGTTTGTGTCTCCCGGCCCGATCCGAGGCATGGACACGACAGCGACGGTCAGCGCGGTCGAGACGGTCGGCCCCGACACCTACGCACTCTCCTTCGACGCGCCGGACGGGTTCGACGCCGAGCCCGGACAGTTCGTGAAGCTCGGAACCGAGATCGACGGCGAGTCGGTCGCGCGCTTCTACACCCTCTCGTCGCCGACCGTGGAGGACAGCTTCGAGGTGACGGTCGGTATCGACCCCGACGAGGGCGGCGAGTTCTCCGCGTTCCTCGCGGGCGCCGAGGCCGGCACGGAGATGACGCTCTCCGGGCCGTTCGGCGACCAGCACTACGACGGCGAGGCGCGCGCGGTGATCGTCGCGGGCGGCCCCGGCGTCGGTCCGGCGGTCGCCATCGCGGAGCGCGCGCTCGACGAGGGCGGGGAGGCCGCGATCGTCTACCGCGACGACGACGTGTCGCACGCGGATCGGTTGGACCGGTTGGCCGAGCGCGGCGTCGCGGTCCACCGCCTCGACGCCGCCGACGAACTCGACGCCGCGGTCGCCGAGTCGACGACCGGCGGCGACGGCGAGACCGTCTTCGTGTACGGCTTCGCCGACCTGGTGGCCGACGCGGAGGCCGCGATCGAGGCCGCCGGCGGCGACGCCGACGCCGCGAAAGTCGAGAACTTCGGGTAGACGCGATCGACGACGGTTCGGGATATCGCTTATAAACGGTTGCTGGCTGCGGTGCGGCGATACACACCACCAAAGCCCCAGCCGTGAGGCTGCTGCCCGTTCGAGTCCCGCCCCGCACAGCACCGCACCTCACGCCTCCCCAGCCTCGTCGGCGCGGCGATTAAAAGCGCCGCGCCGACTCCCTCGCGGTCGGCTCGCGCCGCTACCGAGGCGCTCGCCGGCACGCCGCCGCGATCTGTCGCCTTCGAACGTGACCGCGTGGGCGACCGTTCTATCGGTTGATCAGTTATAAATCGGCGGCGGGGCTCACGCTCCGAAGTAGTCGGCGAGGCGCTCCGCGGCCGCCTCGACTCGCGGCGTCACGAGCGCGAACCGGATCCACTCGTCGCGGGCGCTGCCGAACGCCTCGCCCGGCATCCCGGCGACGCCGGCCTCGTCGATCAGCCGCTTGACGTTCGCCATCGTGCCGGGGAAGTCGTCGAAGCGCGCGAGGACGTAGAACGCACCGTCTGGCCGGCTGTACTCGGCGCCCGCCGCGTCGAGCGCGTCGGTGAACGCGTCGACTCGGCCTGCGAGCCGTTCCCGGACCGTCGCGTAGTACTCGGGTGGCGTCTCGGCGAGCGCGTGGCAGACGGCGTACTGCGACGGGCGCGCGCCGGTGACGTTCACGAGCATGTGCCGCGTCTTGGCGGAGCCGACGTGTGACTCGGGGAAGACGCCGTAGCCGACACGAAACCCGGTGATAGCCATCGACTTCGAGAAGCCGCTGGTGACGATGACGCGGTCCGAAGACAGCGTGAGCGCCGACTCGAACTCCCCCGTGAGATCGAAGTGGTCGTACACCTCGTCGACCACGACGAGGGCGTCGACCGCCTCGGCGACCGCGAGGACCTCTCGGATCGCGTCGATGTCGTAGACGGCCCCGGTCGGGTTGTTCGGCGTGTTGAGGACGATGAGGGCGGTGTCCTCGCTCGCCGCCTCGCGGATCGCCGGGACGTCGAGCCCTCCGTCGCGCTCGACCGGGACGAGTGTGCTCTCGCCGCCGAGCATGTCCACCTTGCCGGGGTAGTACGGATAGACGGGGTCCATGAGCAGCGCCTCGTCGCCCGCGTCGCGCTCGAACGCGCGCGCCAGCGCGAGGTAGTTGGCCTCGCCGGTCCCGTTCGTGACGACCACGCGGTCGGGGTCGACGTTCCGGCGCTCGGCGATGGCCTCGCGGAGTTCGACGAGTCCCTCGCTCGGCGGGTACTGGAACGATTCGGAGGGCAGGTCGGCGTACTCGCTGAGCGCCGACCGGAGCGCGCCGGGCGGCTCCCAGTCGGGGTTGCCGCTCACCATGTCGATGACGTCCCCGTCGGCCGCGGCCGCGTACTGCATCACGTGGAAGAACTTTGGCTCCTCGTACTCCATACGGGTCGCTCGGCGGCGACCGCCGTGGCTCTTTCGACCGGGGCGGCGTCGGCTCGGGGGCCGGCTCGACCGCCGGTCCGGGGACCCGCGATCCGGTGGTTTCACCTGTGCCCGCGCCGATCCAGCCGTATGAACAAACGCGGCCACGTCCTCAACGGCCTCCTGTTGGCGCTCGGGCTCGGCTTCGTCATCGAGCCCGGCCTCGACGCGGCCACCGCGCGGACCATCGCCGAGATCACCGTCCCGATCGTGTTGGGCGCGCTGTTCCCCGACGTCGACACCGCCTTCGGCCGCCACCGGAAGACGCTCCACAGCCTCCCGGTGCTCGGCATCTTCCTCGCGTACCCCATCGTCTTCGGTAACCTCCAGTACGTCTGGATCGGCGTGTTGACCCACTACATCCTCGACGTGGTCGGGAGCCGCCGCGGCATCGCGCTGTTCCACCCCCTCTCGGACACCGAGTACGGGATGCCGACCGGCGTGACGACGAGCAGCAAGTACGCGGACCTGGTCACCGTGATCATCACCGCCGTGGAGTTGGTAGTCTTCTGGGCGATCAACGCCTACGTCGTGAGCCTCGACCTCGACATCTCGACGGCCGCCTCGGAGGCGGCGGCGGGGCTCGGCTTATAAGGGGCGGCGAGATCGCCTGCGCCGTTCTCGCGGCCTCCGGCGGCTCGTCTGCCCGGTGCGGCCTACCGCGGCCGGTAGTCGGAGAGCGTCCCGGCGTAGACGCTCACGTCGTCGAACCGACCCTCGTAGGCGACGTTGGTCGGGAGCGTCGGCTCGTCGCCGGAGAGGAACTGTCGGTCGACCTTCTCCCAGGTGTTCTCGTACGCGAGGTGCGCGAACTCGACGAGCCCGCGGAGTTGGTGGCCGGCGCCGCCGCGGTGGACCACGGTCCGCGGGCGGCGCTCGCGGAAAGCCGCAACGACCTCGTCGACGCCGTCGAACGCGCCGTCGAACTCGGTCCACGCCTCGCCGACGGTGCCGGAGAGGTGCGCGTACGACGAGCCGAATCCCGGCTGGCCGGTGGCCGCGGCGATGCGACGCATTCGGGCGTTCTGGTGCGGGAGGAGTTTCGTGTTGTACGTCTCTATCGCGTCGATCCGCGCGCCGTGCGCGTCGATCTCCGGGCGGGTGAGCGAGATGGTCGCGAAACTCGGGTGCGGCGCGAGGACGGCCGCATCCTGTCGGTCGACCTCGGCCATCGCCGCCTCGAAGGTGATGTAGTCGGGGACGGGTTCGTCTAAGCCGAGAACGAGGATGTGTCGCCGGTTCCCCCAGTCGCCGGTGAACACCTCGCGGGCGGGGACCACGGTGAGGTCGTCGTCGGAGAACCGGGCCGCGCGCTCGCGGATCGTCGGCAGCCGGGTGAAATGTGGCGCGTACACGAGCGCGTCGATCCCCCGTTCCTTCGCGAGGGCCACGACGTCGTCGTCGAGCACCTTCACGTGGGCGTCGACGCGCGTTCTCGATCGGGTCACGGATACGCGTTCTTCGTCGCCGAGCAAAGGGGTATCGTTCGACGGCGAGCCGCCGAGGGCCGACGGTCGGGACGGCGTGACGGACGGTCGCCGGGGGAAACGGTTAATCCCCCGCGGCGGCGACGGGTTCACATGCCCCGTTGGACGTGCGGAATCGGCGATTGCGACGCCGCCTTCGACGACGTGGAGTCGACTATCGTCCACCAGACGAACGAGCACCAGCGCCACGAGTGTAAGGTGTGCGGCACAATCGTCCCCGACGGCTACTTCGCGATCCGGCACGCGTTCGACGAGCACACGCGCGCCGAGTTCGTTCGCGCGTACGACGCCGACTCCGCGGCGGTCCGAAAACGCGAGGAGATCAAAGGCGAGGTAGAGCGCGAGGCGGACCTCCAGCGGATCGTCGACCGGCTCGACCGGAGCCCCTGAGCGCGCCGTCGGGTCGAACGCACCGGTCGTTCTCAGAGGACGCGCTTTCCGAACGCGCTCGCCGCCAACTCGGTGGAGAGCTCCGCCGTCTCGTTGTGCTGGTCCAGCGTCGGATTCACCTCGACGAGCTCCATCGACCGGACGGAGTCGGTCTCCGCCACGATCTCCATGGCGCTGTGAGCCTCCCGGTAGGTGACCCCGCCGCGGACGGGCGTCCCGACGCCGGGGGCCTCCTTGGGGTCGAGCCAGTCGAGGTCTAAACTGACGTGGACGCCGTCGACGCCGTCGGCCGCCTCGGCCATCGCTTCTTCCGTCACGGCCGTGATACCCCGTTCGTCGATGTCGGTCATCGTGTACGCCGAGAAGCCGTGGTCGCGGATCACGTCGACCTCCGCGTCGTCGACGGAGCGGAGCCCGACGAGCGCGACGTTCTCCGGGTTGAGCCCCGGCGCAGTCGCCCAGTCGGAGCCCGCGAACTCGCCGAGCCCGAGGGCGGCCGCGAGCGGCATCCCGTGGACGTTCCCCGAAGGCGTCGTCGCGGGCGTGTTGAGGTCGGCGTGCGCGTCGAACCACACCGCGCCGATCTCCGCGTCGCGAGCCGACCCGACCAGCGAGCCGATGGCGATGGAGTGGTCGCCGCCGAGCGCGAGCGGGACGTCGCCCGCGGCCAGCGTGTCGCCGACCTCGTCTGCCAGCCGGCGAGAGACGTCCGCCGTCTCCCGGAGGAACTTCGCGTCACCCTCGCGCGGGGCCTCCACGTCGGGGTCGCGCTCTTCTGCACGGGGGACGGCGAGGTCGCCCGCGTCGACCGTGTCGACGCCGGCGCCCGCGAGCTGTTCGGCCAGTCCCGCATAGCGGATCGCCGACGGTCCCATGTCCACGCCGCGTCGGTTCGCGCCGTAGTCCGTCGGTGCGCCGATGATTCTGACGGTAGTCACAGTAAACAGAGCAGCCCGCCGGCGCTTGAAAGGTGGGGTTGCCGGCCGGAACGGTGGCTGTTTTCACGACCGCCCGCCTACGGAGGGTATGAGCGGCGGGAACTCCTTTGAACCGGCTGATCTCGAACCGATCGGCGCGATGATCGCCGTCGCGTTCACCGGGGCCGTCATCGGGCTCGTCGGCGCCGCCCTCGCGTTTTTCGTCGGCGACCTCGGAATCGCCCTCATCGGCGTCGGCGTCGTCGTGGCCCTCACCAGTCCGATCGCGTATATTCGGCTTCGTCGACTCCGCGAATCGTGAGAACCCACACGATCATTTATAACGAGTTTCCATCGCATTTAAGCGGTACGGCCATCTATTCGTGTCCATGTCATCCATCGAGCTTACGTCAAGTCAGAAGAGCATACTCACGGCGCTGATCAACCTGTACGGCGAACAGGAGGACGCGGTCAAAGGCGAGGCCATCGCCGAGGAAGTCGACCGCAATCCGGGGACGATCCGCAACCAGATGCAGAGCCTGAAAGCCCTCCAACTGGTCGAGGGCGTACCGGGGCCGAAAGGCGGGTATAAGCCCACCTCGAACGCGTACGAGGCGCTCGACATCCAGCGCATGGACGAGCCCGCCGACGTGCCCATTTCGCACGAGGGCGAGGAGGTACCGGGCGTCAACGTCGACGGCATCGACCTGTCCAGCGTTCACCACCCCGAGCTCTGCCGCGCCGAGATCCACGTTCAGGGGTCCGTCCGTGACTTCCACGAGGGCGACTCCGTGACGGTGGGGCCGACGCCCCTCTCGAAGCTCGTCATCGACGGGACCGTCGACGGGAAAGACGACACCGCGAACATCCTCATCCTCCGGATCGACGACATGCGCGCGCCCGACGAGCCCGCCGAACACTGAACGCGCCCGCCGCGACCGGCAGTTTTCTCTCCACTCGACCGTGAGCGCAGACGACGCCGCGGCTATTTAAATAGCGATCGGAGAACGGGGAAAGTCGCGCCGCAGCCGGGTTTTTCGGCCGACGTTACATGTCGCCGAACGCGCTCACGCCGCGTCCGGCCGAGGAGACCTTCGCGATCCACCGCACCGCGATCGACTTCTTCAGCAGCTTCGCCGGGGTGCCGCCGAACGTCTTGATGGGCATGCCGACCACGTCGTGGGCGACCGCCTTCTCGCCCACCGAAATGACCGTGCCCTTGTCCGAGTGCTGCCACGACTGCAGCGGCGCACCGCGGGCGGCGCGGGCGAGGTTCTCGCCGGCGACCTCCGCGGCCTGCCAGGCGGCCTGTGCCGTCGGCGGCGCCACGTCGTCGTCGCCCTGCTCGACGAGCGCGGTGTCGCCCAGCGCGAACACGCGGTCGTCGCTGGTCGCGAAGTCGGAGCCGGCGTGGACGCGGTGCGAGCGCTCGTCTTTGTCGATTTCGACGTCCTCGATCTCGGGCTGGCCCGTGATGCCGCCGGTCCAGATCAGCACGTCGTAGCCGAGCTCCTCGGGCGCTTCGTCCTCGCCGCCGCCGAGGTAGACCGCGTCCTCGTCGGCCTTCGAGATGAAGTCGCCGGTGAGGATCTCCACGTCGGCGTCCTGGAGTCGCTGGCGGAGCGCGCCCTGGATCTGGGGGTCGTTGCCGGGGAAGACCTCGTCGAGCCCCTCGACGAGCTTGATGTTGATGGGCGCGCGGTGTTTGTCGCGGTACTCCGCGATTTCGCCCGCGGTCTGGATACCGGAGAGCCCGGCGCCGCCGACGATGACCTCGACCGGGTCGGACCGGGTCGCCTCGGCGGCGGCCGACCGCACGTCCTCGTGGATCGCCTTCGCGTCGTCGAGGCTCTTGAGCTGATGTGCGTGCTCTTTGAGCCCGTCGATGCCGAAGAAGGCGGTCGTGGAGCCGACCGCCAAGAGGAGGTAGTCGTAGTCGACGGTGGTCCCGTCGCCCGTCTCGACCACGCGCTCGTCGGTGTCGACGTTGACGACGCGGCCCTGCACGAAGTCGGACTCGGGCGATTTGATCTCGTCGACCGGGATGGTGATCTTGTCGGCGACCGCCGGGTTTCGGATCGCGCGATGGACCTCGTGGAGAACGAGATGGTAGTCGTGTTCCGCGACCCACGTGAGTTCGGCCTCGCCGTCGCCGACCTCGTCTTCGAACGCCTTCACCGCCCCTGCGCCGGCGTAGCCGGAGCCGACGACGACGACCTGTGTACTCATACGTTCTGGTCTGCGGTCCGCGGGTAAAATCGCTTTGGAACGTCCCTCAGCCGGCCGTCGGCGAGCCGACACGTACGGGGGAAAGCGGGTCGGTCCGGGGGCGTTACAGCGAGAGTCCCGCGTGCCAGCGGTCGGCGCCCGCTTCCTCTTTGACCTCGTCCATCCGAGCGAGGAGGCGGACGGCGAGGCTCGCGGTCTCGGCCGCTCGCGACTCGCCCTCGGTCCGGAACTCGCCCGTGACGCGGTTCGCGTAGACGGAACAGACCGCGCCGGCCCGGAGCCCGTACACGTTCGCGATGGTCAGGATGGCCGACGACTCCATCTCGATGTTCTTGACGTTCGCCTCCTGCAGTTCGGCGACCAGTTCGTCGGAGCCGGCCGCCTCGAACCCGTCGAGGCCGGGACGCCCCTGCCCGGCGTAGAACGAGTCGGCGCTCATCGTCACGCCGGTGTGGTAGTCGTACCCGAGTCGCTCCGCGGCGGCGACGAGCGCCGAGACGACCTCTCCGTCGGCGGCCGCCGGGTAGTCCTCCCGGACGTACTCGTCGCTCGTCCCCTCCTGTCGGACCGCGCCGGTCGTGATCACGAGGTCGCCGACGTCCATCTCGGGCTGGATGGCGCCACAGGAGCCGACCCGAATGAACGTGTCGACGCCGACGCGCGCGAGTTCTTCGACGGCGATGGCGGCCGACGGCGAGCCGATGCCGGTCGACGTCACCGATATCGGGGCGTCGTCGTAGGTGCCGGTGGCGGTTCGGTACTCGCGGTGGTGGGCGACCTCGTCGTGGCCGTCCCACAGGGCCGTGACCTTGTCTACGCGGTCTGGGTCGCCGGGGAGCAAGACGGCGTTCGCGACGTCTTCGGCGGCGACCTCAAGGTGGTACTGCACCTCGTCGTTCGGGTCTTCGCTCTTCGCGCTTTCGTCGGTCATGTCTTCGCTCTTCGCGCTTTCGTCGGTCATGTCTTCGCCCTTCGGCGAGCCGTTTCAAAGCAGTTCCGTCTCGGCGGCTTCGGGCGGCCCGCCGCCTCAGGCGTTGCGGGCGTCGTCGAGCGTCCCCTCGGAGATGGTGTTCGGGAGGAGCTCGCCGAGCGTGTACTCGCTCGTCTCCCCCTCGCCTTCGTCACAGACGACGACGAGGTCGTCGGCCGCGAACTCCGCGAGCGACTGGCGGCACATCCCGCAGGGGGTGACGCCGTCGCGGACCCCGGAGGCCACGGCGATGCGGTCGAACTCGCGGTGGCCGTTCTTCACCGCCTCTGCGAGCGCGACCTCCTCGGCGTGGAGGCTGTTGGAGTAGTTCGCGTTCTCGATGTTACAGCCGGTGTAGACGGTGCCGTCGGCGGTCCGGAGCGCGGCGCCGACGCGGTAGTCGGAGTACGGGACGTGCGCGTCGGCGAGGGCGTCGCGCGCGGCCTCGATCAGGTCTGCGTCCATACGGTGGCGTTGCTCGGCAGGCCGATAAGCGGTCGGATCACGGTCGACTCGCGGCAGGCGTCGTCGCGCGCCGGGCGCGGCTATCGCCCGGTGTCGTACTTGTACGTGGCCGACTCGGGGTCGATGCCGAAGTCCTCGGCCGACTCGGTCGTGTCGTCGGCGCCGGCCGCGTCCGCCGGCTCTGCCGATTTAAACGCCTCGCGGAACCGGTCCGCCATCTCGAAGTCGTCGACGGCGAGTCGGAGGCCGACCACGTCGCCGCCGAGGAACTCGCGTTTCTCCGTGAGCCGGTCCGAGAGCGCCTGCGGGAGGTCGTCGGTGTCGACGCGCTCGAAGCCGAACTGCGTCAGGTACTCCGGCTGGTCGGTGAGCACGTACACCGTCTCGAACCCGTCCGCGGCCGCGGTGTCGACGAGCCGTTCGACGACGTGCGCGCCGACGCCGCGGCCGCGCCACTCGGGGAGGACCCCGATACCGGTGAGTTCGATGCGGTTCGGCGCGTCCTCGTCGTCCGCCCGATGCAGGCGAAGCCGCCCGAATCCCGCTCTGTCGCCCGACTCTTGGTCGACCGCGATCACGTAGTCCCGTGACCGAAAGGCGACGTCGTCGAGCCCGAGCCGCTCGATCGCGTCCAGTAACCACGCCTCGTCACGGTTCTTGGCGTCGCGGGCGTACATACCTACGCCTACGCCGGGCGACGTAAAAACGGTTCCCCGCGCGGCGCCCGGTTAAATACCCTGTCCCATCAGGTGGCTGCGCAGCACGTCGGGCGTCTTCAGCCCGGCGTCGCTGTTCACCAGGACCACCGTCTCGTCGCCGTCGAAGAAGCCCGCCTCCTTGAGCGCCCACGCGCCGGCCGGCGCGGCCCCGCCGGTGGCGCCCATCTCCATGACCTCGTTTTGCGCGACCGCGACCGCGCTCGCGAGGATGTCCTCGTCTTCGACGGTCACGGCCGTCCCGCCGCTCTCCGTGACGGCCTCGACCGCCGCTGCGCCGCCAGCGGGGTCGGCAATCTCGAGTTCGCCGCAGATGGTGTCCGGCGTCGACCACGGCTCCGGCTCGTCGAGGTCGCGCTCGACCGCCGCCGCGATCGGCGCGCAGCCGGCGGCCTGGGCGGCGACGATCTTCGGAACCGACTCGATCGCGCCGACGCGCTCCAGTTCGGTGAACCCCTTATAAACGCCGGCGACGACCTCGCCGGAGCCGGTCGGGACGACGACGACGTCGGGCGCCGCGCCGAGGTCGGCGACCAGCTCGAAGGCGAGCGTCTTCACGCCGTCGTGGCGGTACGGCGTCGTGAACTCGCCGAGGTCGGTGTACTCCGTCTCCAGCTGCTCGTCGACGGCGTCGGCGGCGTCCGGGAAGCGACCGCCGACCACGCGCATGTCGCCGCCGTGGACGTTCGTCATCGCCTTGTTCGAGAACGCACAGCGCGAGGGGACGAACGCGTACGAGCGCAGGTCGGCCCGGCCCGCGTACGCCGCCATCGACTGCCCGGCGTTGCCGGGGCTCGCGCAGGCGAGCGGCTCCACGTCCTGCCCCTCGGCCGCCCGCGCGGCGACGGCCGTCAGCGCGACCGAGAGCCCGCGGTCGAACACGGTGCCGGTGGGGTTCCGCCCCTCGTCTTTGACGTACACCGCGTCGACGGCCAGCTCGTCCGCGAGGCGCTCGGTGGGGACGAGCGGCGTGGCGCCCTCGCCGGCGGAGATGGCCGACTCGGCCGGGAAGGGGAGCAGCGCGTCGAAGCGCCAGTGACCGCGGCCCGCTCCGGCCGGCCCGTCCGCCGGGGGGGCGAGCAGCGACTCGGGGTCGACCGCGTCGTAGTCGTAGGCGGGGTCGAGCCCGCGCGCCTGCTCGTCGGCCGGCACGGTCGTCGGATCGGCCGTCTCGTGGACGCGACCCGACGCGCGACTCTCCAGCCCGCGGAACGCCGTCGTCGTCTCCGTCGTCTCCATACCGACCCTTACGGCGGCGGCGACTAATCGCTTCCCTCTCGCGGACCGCGGCGGCCGAGGCCCCTCGCCGCCGCGCCGCGGCCGCTTATAAACCCGCAACCCGATACTCCGCGTATGAACGGAGACGTCACCGTCGTCGGCGGCGGGATCGCGGGGCTCGTCGCGGCGACTCGGCTCGCGGAGGCCGGCGCAGACGCGACGCTTCTCGAACGACGACCGGATCTTGGCGGCCGCGTCCGGACCGAGACGGTCGACGGGTTCACCCTCGACCGCGGCTTTCAGGTGCTCTTCACGAGTTATCCGGCCGTCGCGAGCGAACTCGACGCCGACGCCCTCGACCTCCGAACGTTCGCGCCCGGCGCGACGATCTGTCGCCCCGGCTCGCGCGCGACGCTTTCGGACCCGCTGCGCGACCCCCGCGGGGCGATCCCCTCCCTCCTGAACCGCGAGGTGTCGGTCTCGGATAAACTCCGGACGCTCGCGCTCCGGTACGACCTCGCGCAGCGCGAGGAGGCGTCGTTTTTCGGCGGCCCGGACGCCTCGATCCGCGAGTACCTCCGCGACTGGGGGTTCGCCGACGACTACATCGGCAACTTCGTCGAGCCCTTTTACGGCGGTATCACCCTCGATCGGAGCCTCTCGACCTCGAAGCAGGTGTTCGAGTACACCTTCCGCGCCATGAGCCGAGGGGCGATAGGCGTCCCCGCGGCCGGGATGCAGGCCATCCCCGAGGCGCTCGCCGCCCGCGCCCGCGACGCCGGCGTGGACGTCGAGACCGGCGCCGACGTGGAGACCGTCCGAACCGCGGGGCAGGGCCGGATCCCCTTCCGGACCGGGAGCGCCGACGCCGAGGGCGCCACGGTCGAACTCGCCGACGGGTCGACCCGCGAGGCCGACGCCGTCGTCGTCGCGACCACGCCGCCGGAGGCCCGCCGGCTCACGGGCGTCGAGTCGATTCCCACGGAGGCCGTGCCGAACGCGACCGGCTGGTACACGCTCCCCGCGGGCGAGTCGTTCGAGACGGGGAAGCGCATCCTGCTCAACGCGGCCGAAGCGTCGCCGAACGCCGTGATCCCGATGTCGGAGGTCGCGCCCGAGTACGCCCCCGACGACCGCGCGCTGCTCGCCGCGACGTTCCTCGGCGAGGCGGCGCAGGACCGGCCGGCGGACGCCCTGCGCGAGGACGTGCGCGACGCGCTTGCGGCGTGGTATCCGAAACGCGAGTTCGGCGGCCTCGAAACGGTCGATGTCCACCGGATTCCGTTCGCGCAGTTCGCACAGCCGCCGGGCGTCCACGACCGCCTTCCCGACCCGGACGACCCCGAGGGGCCGGTGGTTCTCGCCGGCGACTACACCGAGTGGTCGTCGATTCAGGGCGCGTTAGCGAGCGGGCGAGAGGCGGCGACCGTCGCGACTGAGTATTTATAAATAGAGTTGCTCACGGCCGCGGGGTCACTCGTCGCGGACGAACGCGTCGTCGCCGTGTTCCGCGACCATCCCGAGCAGTTCGTCGCGCTGGCGACGGATCTCGGGCGGGATATCGTCGTACGCGTAGTCGAACATGTCGCTCGGGTCGGCCGTAACCGACTCGGCGGCGTCGATGGCGTCGGCGACGACCTCGTCGGCGTCCTCGCGGATCGCTTCGACGCCCGCGTCGTCAATCCGACCGGTCTCCCGTAAGAACGTCTCCATCCGGTCGAGGGGGTCGAGCGCGCGCCACGGTTCGACCGCGTCGGCGTCTCGGTACGCGGTCGGGTCGTCGGCGGTCGTGTGCGCGCCGAACCGGTACTCGACGAACTCGACGAGAGTCGGTCGAGGGGAGCCGGTGTCGTCGGCCGCCGCGTCGGCTCCGCCGCGGGCGCGCTCGGCAGCCTCGCGCGTGACGGCGTAGCTCGCGAGCGGGTCCATCCCGTCGACGCGAACGCCCTCGAAGCCGTAGGCGGTCGCCTTCCGCGCGAACGTGTCGCTCGCGGTCTGTCGCCGCTCGGGGATCGATATCGCCCAGCCGTTGTTGTGACAACAGAAGACGGTCGGGGTGTCGAACACGCCCGCGAAGTTCAACGCCTCGTGGAAGTCCCCCTCGCTCGTCGCGCCGTCGCCGAAGTGGGCGGCGACGACTCGGTCCTCGTCCCGGTAGTCGAACGCCCACGCGGCCCCGACGGCGTGGGGGAGGTGCGCGGCGATACCGATGTTCAGCGGGAAGACGTTGCCCTCGGCGATGGCCTCGGTCCCCGATTCGTGTCCCAGCCAGTACGGGAGGTAGTCGGCGAGGAGGTCGCGGACGACGACCGCGCCGTGCTCGCGGTACTGGTAGCTTATCAGGTCCTCGTCCGCGAGCGCGTGGGTCGATCCGACCGCGGAGCCCTCTTGGCCCGCGCAGGGCGCGTACGTCCCGATACGCCCCTGTCGCTGGAGGCTGACTGCGCGTTCATCGAACCGGCGCGTGATGACCAGATCGCGGTAGATCGCGCGGAACTCCTCGTCTGACAGGTCAGGGACCGTCGCGTCCGGCAGCGGCGACCCGTCCGGCCCCAGCACGCGGTAGACGTCCTCGTCGGCGAGAGGGTCGGTCGCGGCGTCGTCGGACTCGGGGGAGTCGTCCTCGTCGGCGCCGTGCTCGTCCATACCGTCTGTGTGGCCCACGATCACAAGGAGTTAGCGGTCGCGTCGGCGTCCGACCGCACCCGGCTCCGCCGGCGGACGAAGGTGAACGGAAGTCCGACGAGCACGCCCGCGACGCCGACCGCGCCGAGCACGAAGCCGACGAGCAGCGGGACGGGGCCGGCCGTCAGCATCTCGACGCTCCAGACGGAGACGAACCGAGCGGTCCAGACGCCGCCGGTGAGCAGCGCGGTGAGTAGCCCGAACGCGGCCCCGCGAGGGTAGGTGGCTGTCTCCCGCCGCTCGACGAGCGTCCACCAGACGCCCGCGCCAACGATCAGCGCCGGCGTCGCGAGAAGCGGCAGCGCGACGGCGGCCGGCAGTCCGATCACCTCCGCGAAGAGGCCGAGCATCCCGGAGAGCGCGAACGCCGTGAGGGTCGCACAACCGAACGCGTAGACGCCGGCGAGCAGCGACCACTGCCGGGCGGTGAACGGGCCGAGTTCGGCGGCGCGAGAACTGTCCATGAACCAACATCAGCCACGCCGGGTAAAGTCCTTGTCGTGGCTACAGTCCCGACTTGTCCCTCACAGGGCGTGATCACGGCGCGGCCGTCGGTCTCGCCGCGTTCGAGCCCCTCCGCGACGGCTTTCACGGCGCCGAGGTCGTAGCGACTGGTGTGGAGGTCGACGACCCCGACCCGTCTCGGCGAGCGGCGGCGTTCGAGTCGCGCTCGCGTTATCGGCCGAAGCCCGTCTGCGGGTCGGCGCGGTCGGATCGCGTGGCCCGAGCGGCCGGGCCGCCTCGTCCGACGCCGCCGTCCGCGTCGCCGGTGTGGTTGCGAGCGGTCGCGTACGCCTCGCGGACGCGTTTAAACGACTCCTCGTCGCCGCCCTGGTCCGGGTGCGTCTCCTTGACGCGCTCGCGGTAGGCGCGTTTCACCTCGGCGGCGTCGGCGTCGCGGGCGACGTCGAGTTCCGCGAACGCGGCGGCGACCGGATCGCGGCCGCCGCTCCTGGGCGGTCGAGACGGCCCCCAATCGGGTTCGGTCACGTCGAAGGGGAGCCGCCGACCCAGCCCGCGGCCGGGCATCTCGTGTTCACAGAGGACGGTGTAGACGCCCTCGCCTTCGAGTCTGAAGTAGTCGTGCGCGTCGAAGGTGATGGCGACCCCGCGCTCGGGGAGATAGAAGGGAACCGTCACGCTCCCGAGCCCGTGGTCCTCGTGGAACCGCTCGCCGATAGCCGTCAGGTACTCGCGAAGCTCTCGGCGCCGTCGCTCGTCGCCGGTCGCGCTGCCGGCGCCCTGCCCGCCGGCGTTGGGGGCCTGGTCGACGTAGCGGTCTCCGAGGTAGAAGGCGAGCGCGACGAATCCGGACGCGACGGTGCCGAGCGCGAGGCCCAGCGCAACCCACGGCGGCAGGAGACGGATCAGTTCGACGACCACGAGCGTAGTAACGGCTCCGAGGGTATCAACCTCTCGCCGGGGACATCGCGAGTACTCACCAACGCGTTCGGCGAGCGGAGAACGGAGCGCAGTTGCGGCCGCCGTTTCAGAGCATGCCCTTCGCTTCGAGCCCGTCGATGATGTCGTCGACGAGCGCCTCGGCGGTGTCGTAGGGGAACTCCTGTTCGCTGCCGAGCTTCGCGGCCATCTCCATCGCGGTGAAGCTCACGTCGCCGGCCTCGAACTTCGTGCCCGGCCCGTCCGGGAGCGCGGGGACGAGGTCCATCTGGTTATCGACGGGGAAGTCGGCGCCGCTGAACGCCTCCATGAACTGTTCGCGGAGTTCCGCTTTAACGTCTGACATACACACACTTCCCGCAAGCGACCGCAAAAGCGTTGCGGAACAACGACAAACCGGTTGAGGGTTTTAAAAGACCGATCCGCCGATGCGGGCACGGGGCGCGCCGACGACCGCGACCGACGCCGAGACGGCGTGCCGGATCGCGTGAATCTTTGTCGACGGGGCCACGAGAGTGAGGCATGTCGTTCGATTTCGCGTACGACCTGTTGCGTGAACTGACCGAGGCCCGAGGCGTTCCGGGGTACGAGGACGCGGTGCGGGCGATCGCTCGCCGCGAGTTCGCGGAACACACGGACCGGGTTCGGACCGACGCGATGGGCAACGTCGTCGGCACCATCGAGGGCGACTCGGACTACTCGGTCGCCGTCGCGGCCCACATGGACGAGATCGGCTTCATGGTCCGGCACGTCACCGAGGACGGGTTCGTCAAGGTGGACCCGCTCGGCGGGTTCGACCCCCGCGTCCTGCGAGCCCAGCGCGTCACCGTCCACGGCGATGAGGACCTCACCGGCGTCATCGGCTCCGTGCCGCCGCACACGCTCACCGAGGAGCAGCGCGAGAAGGCCGACGCGGTCTCGGACGTGTTCATCGACCTCGGCCGCGACGCCGAGACGGTCGAGGAACTCGTCGGCGTCGGCGACGTCGTCACCCTCGATCAGACGACGACGCGCATGGGCGATCGGATCACGGGGAAGGCGCTCGACGACCGGGTCTGCCTGTTCGCGGCCATCGAGGCCGCAAAGCGGATCGAGGACCCGGACGTGACGATACACTTCGCGGCGACGGTCCAAGAGGAGGTCGGACTCCGGGGCGCGACCGCGCTCGGCGTCGACATCGACCCGGACCTCGCTCTCGCCTTGGACGTGACCGTCGCGAACGACGTTCCCCAGATCGGCGACGCCGCCGACGCGGTGACGAAACTGGGTGAGGGGACGGCGATCAAGCTGAAAGACGCCTCCGTGATCACGAGCCCGAAGGTTCACAAGCGGCTCACGGCGGTGGCCGAGACCGAGGGGATCGACCATCAACACGAGGTGTTGCCCGCGGGCGGCACCGACACCGCGGGGTTCCAGAACACCGCGGGCGCGAAGCCGGTCGGGGCCATCTCGATTCCGACGCGCTACCTCCACACCGTCACCGAGACCGCGGACGGCGACGACATCGCCGCGACGATCGATCTGCTGACGGCGTTTCTGACCTCCGAGACCGGCGAACACGACTACACGTTATAAAAGAGACCGTCGAGGGTTGCGGCCCGCGGGACCCTTACCGCTCGTCGATCGGCGTGATCGTCGCGTCCTCGGCGCCGGTGTAGCGCGCTCGCGGACGGATGAGGCGGTTTTCGCTCTGGTACTCGACGACGTGGGCGATCCAGCCCCCGGCGCGGCTCATCGCGAAGATGGGGGTGTACATGTCGACCGGAATCCCGAGCGAGTCGTAGACGGAGCCGGAGTAGAAGTCGACGTTCGGCGCGATGCCCTTCTCTAAGAGCCCCTGATCCGTGAGGTACGACTCGATCGCCGAGGTGTACTTGAGCCACTTCGTGTCGCCGGACGACTCGGAGAGGTCGCGGAGCTTCTCTTCGAGAATCTTCGCGCGGGGGTCTTTCACCTTATAAACGCGGTGGCCGAAGCCGGGGATGCGCCGCCCCGCGTCGCGGGCGTCCGTGACCCACTCGACGGGACCTTTGTCCGAGGCGTCGACCTCGTGGAGCACCTCCATGACGTCCTGGTTCGCGCCGCCGTGAAGGGAGCCGGAGAGCGCGCCGATACCGCCGGTGACGGCCGAGTACACGTCGGCCATCGTCGAGCCGATGACCATCGCGGTGAACGTCGAGGCGTTGAGCCCGTGGTCGGCGTGGAGCGTCAGCGCCATGTCGAACGTCTCGGCGCTCACGTCGTCCGGCTCGGTCCCGGTGAGCATATACAGGAAGTTCGCGGCGTGCGAGAGGTCCGGGTCGGGAGCGACCGGCGCTTCGCCCTGCCGGGCGCGCTCGAAGGCCGCGAGAACCGTCGGAACCTTCGCCGTGATCCGGCGTCCCTGTCGGCGCGTCGCGTCGAGATCCTCCGGGTCCGCGTCCGGTTCCGGCTCGTACGCCGAGAGCATGGAGACCGCGGTTCGCAGCGCGGCCATCGGGCGCTCGCCCGCGTCGGCCAGCGTCTGAACGGTCGCGAGAACGTCGTCGTCGACGTCGCGTTCGGCCGCGAGGTCGGCCGAGAACGCGTCGAGTTCGTCGCGCGTCGGCAGCGAGCCGTGCCACAGGAGGTACAGCACCTCCTCGTAGCTCGCCTCGCGGGCGAGGTCCTCGATGTCGTATCCACGGTATACGAGCTTGCCGACGGCGCCGTCGACGTAGCTCAGTTCCGACTCCGCGACGAGGACGCCTTCGAGCCCGCGCTTTAACTCGTCTGACATGCAGTCACCTTCCGACCAGCGCCAAAAAAGCGTTATCTTTCAGGAGGAATACGCACGACGATCGTCGAGCGGCGTCGCGTCGAACGACGCTGCCGCCGTCCGTCGGTTTTCGGCGCGTCGGTCGGCGCAAATTCGAGTGCGACGCGCTGACAGGGCGCAAAAAGCGACGATCAGCGAGCCGGGACGACCGTCACGGTCCGTTTGCGGTCGATGGCGTCCTCTAACTCCTCGGCGATGGCGGAGCCGCGAGACACCTGCACTTCGCCGCCGCGGCCGACGGTGGCCGTAAAGAGGTACTCGCCGTCGGCGCGCACCTCCACGGTCTCGCCGACGCCGGCGTCGACGCCGATGACGACGTGTCTGGCGGTGATCTCGGGCGTCACGACGGTGCCGCGCTCCTCGCCGACCTGCCCGCCCTGCCCGCCGGCGTGTCCGTTCGTCTCGCGGCCGGACCCGCCGCCCGGCTGCTCGTCGTGCGTGCGGACGTCGATTTCGATCCCGAGCCGGTTTTCGATGTCGCTGATGCGGCCGCCGCCCTTGCCGATGACGGTGCCGATGTCGCCCTCGGAGACGTACACTACGGCCTCGTCGTTCCCTTTGAGTTCGACGTCGACGCGCCCGTGTGCGACCGACTTGATCTCGCGTTCGATCTCCTGTTTCGCGATCCGACCGACGCCGGTCTCCGTGTCGGCCTCGTCCTCGTCGTTGAGGGGCACCGTGACGACCTGCCGGTTGAACGTGTAAATCTCGTACTCCGGCCGGCCCGTCTCGAAGTTCGACACCTGGATGACGGGGCGCGCGAGGTCCTCGGCGGTGAGCCCCGCGGGCACCTTCACCTCGGTGGTCACGTCGTAGACGGTGTGAACCTCGCCGGCCTCGATGTAGACCACGGTGTCGACGATCTGGGGGATCATCCCGAGTTCGACCCGACCGACGAGGCGCTGGAGCGCGTCGATGGCGCGGGAGGCGTGGACGACGCCGACCATCCCGACGCCGGCCATCCGCATGTCCGAGAACACCTCGAAGTCGTTCGTCTTCCGGACCTCGTCGTAGATTGTGTAGTCGGGCCGGACCAGGAGGAGGGAGTCTGCCGTGTTCTCCATCTCGCCGCCGAGCGCACCGTACTGAGTGATCTCCGGACCGACTTGGAGGTCCCGCGGCTTCTCCATCGTCTTCACCGCATAGTCGCTATCCGAAAGGAACTCCGCGACCGCCTGCGCGAACGTCGACTTCCCGGCGCCCGGTGAGCCGGAGATGAGCACGCCGCGCTTCCGCTCGGTGAACCGATCGCGAAGTTCGTCGGCGAACTCGTAGTCGTCGAGCGTCGTCTTCGCGATGGGCCGCACCGCGGTGATCTCGATCCCGTCGGCGAACGGCGGCCGCGCGACCGCGATCCGGTAGTTCCGGAACTGGACGATGTCCATCCCGTCGTTCGACAGTTCGATGAAGCCCTCGTTGGACTGGCGGGCCAGGTCGACGATGGCGTTGGCCCACTCGCGCATCTGCGTCTCGTCGGTCTCCGCGTCGTCGATCTCGACGTACCGCATCTCGCCTAAGGCGCCGCGTTTGGCCTTCGGCTTCGTCCCCGTCTTGAGGTGGACCGACATCGTCTCCTCGGTGAAAAACTCCTGTATCGGCAGTTCGTCGACGACGCCGCGGGCGACCGGCTCGACGTACTCCACGTCGATACCCTTCGCGCGGGCGACCTCCGCCTGCACGATGTCGCTGGAGAGGAGCGTCGCGTCGCGGTCGTCGGCGACCTCCCGGATGAGCGCGTCCACGTCGCCCTCGTGGGCGTTCGAGCGCGCGTCGCCGTCGGCCCGCTCGCCGACGTACACCAGTTCGATCGTCCCCTCGTCCGAGTAGTCGGCGAGGCGTTTCAGTTCGCTCAGGCCGTCCCACCCCGACTCGAGGCCGTCGTTGGCCTGCGACTCCAGTTCGCCGACGACGGCCTCCGGGACCAGCACCGTCGCCGCCGCGTAGGTCCCGTCCTCGACGCGTTCGGACACGCGGCCGTCCACGACCGCACTGGTGTCCGGTACTACGTTCATACGCAGGAATCGGTCGGGAAGCGTATAAGCGTGTTCGACCCGAGCGACCGCGTCAGTCCCCGGCCGCCGCGGACGGCTCCCGGTCGGCCTTCAGCCGACGGGCGTACTCGGTGAAGTTGTCGAACAGCGACTTCGCCTCGCAGGCGGCGTCGTGCGCCTCGGGCGTGGCGTCCGCCAACACCGCGTCGACGCGAGCGTCGCCGAGTTTCTCGCGTTTGCCCTCCGCGACCTCGCGTGCCGTCTGGAGGTCGTACTCCGGGTGGAACTGTACGCCCCAGCAGTGCCCGTCGCGGAACGCGTGCAGGCCGTGGTCGTTCTCCGCGAGCGGCGTCGCGGTCGGGGGGAGTTCGACGACGGTGTCGCCGTGCGTCGTGAAGACGGTGAACGACTCGTCTATCCCCGCAAACAGATCGTCGCCGCGGTGGCGCACCGTGTTGTATCCGATCTCGAAACCGTCCATCCCGGCGACGCGACCGCCGAGCGCCTCGGCGAGCACCTGGTGGCCGTAACAGACGCCGAGGATCGGGAGGCCGGCGTCCGCGGCCTCGGCGACGTAGTCGACGAGCGCCGGGATCCACGCCTCGTCCCAGTAGACAGAGGAGCGCGACCCGGTGACGACCACGCCGTCGAACCGGGTGTGGTCGGGGAGGTGCCCGTCGGTGGCCGAGAACTCGACGAGGTCGGCGTCGATCTCCCGGCGGAAGTTCCGCCGGGTGTTCGCGTCGTCGTGGGCGGCGTTCAACAGTGCGAACCGGAGCCGTGTCATTGCTCGGTGAGAGGCGTGACGGCGCAAAAACGGTTGCGACGGCGAGCCGCGTGAACGAGGGGATGACGCAGCGGCGCCGCCGACCGCGACCCCCTCACCCCGAGAACGGGTCCGTGGCGTGTTCCGCGAGCCAGCCGACGAGGGCGTCGTTGACCGCGGCGGACGCCTCCACGCCGGCGAGGTGGCGCGCGCCGGGGACCGGATGGAGCTCCCCCCGCGGGAGCCCGTCCGCGAGCCCCTCAGCGGCCGACTTCGGACAGACCGCGTCTTCGGTCCCGTGGACGACGAGCGTCGGGGTCGTGAGCTCGTACAGGGTGTCGGAGCGGTCGAACCCCTCGACCGCGGCGCGGTGTGCCTCGAAGGTCTCGCGGCCGGCGTCCTCGCCGACCCGCCAGTCGGCGATCCGAGCGAGCACGTCCGGATGGCCCTTGCGAAACGACGCCGAGAGCAGGCCGTTCAGCGACCGCTCGACGGCCGCCGGCGTCGCCGGGTCGGCCCACACGCCGTCGGGGTTGTACGCGTCGCCCGCGGGCGGTGTGCCGACGACGGTGAGACTCGCCGGGCGCGACGAGGCGAGCGCGTACGCGAGCGCGACCATCCCGCCGAGCCCGTACCCGACGAGGTGCGCGTTTCGGAGCCCCTCCGCGGCACACACCGCGTCCACGTCGCTCGCCAGCTCCTCGACGGTGTACGGCCCCGGCGGGGCGTCCGAACGCCCGACCCCGCGCGTCTCGGGCGTCACGACCGTGTGCGGGCCGGCGATCGCGGCGTGTTGCCAGCCGAACTGCCAGGCGCCGAGCCCCACGTCGCCACAGAAGACCACCGCCTCGTCGTCGGGGCCGGCGTTGGGGGCGTCGACCTCGTACCGGATCTCGACGCCGGCGTTGTTCGCGTGTGGCATGAAAGGGGGAGTCGGGTTCGTTACGCCTCCTGGAGGCTGCGAAGCACGTCCGGGGCCGACGCGAGCGCGTCGTCGAGCGCCTCGGCGTCGGGGCCGCCCCCCTGCGCGAAGTCCGGCGGCCCGCCGCCGCCGCCGCCGACGCGGCCGGCGAGTTCGGAGACCACCTGTCCGGCGTTCACGTCCACGCCGTCGGGGACGCCGACGACGAAGGACGCGGAGCCGTCGGCGCCGCTGCCGACGACCGCCACCTTCCCGTCGTCGACGTGGGCGTTGGCCGTCGCGCGCAGTTCGTCGGCGTCGCCGTCGAGCCGCTGGATCACGGCCGTGGCGTCGCCCAAGTCGACCTCCTCGGCGTCGGCGCCGCCGGAGGCCCGCGCGGCCGCGAGCTCCTCTTTCAGCGACTCGACCTCCTTGCCCCGCGCCTTCCACTCCTCGAAGAACCGCTCCGCGGTCTCCGGCACGTCGAGCGGGTCGACGTCGAGCGCCTCCGCGGCGTCGTACAGCGCGTCCTCGGTGCGCTGTGTCGCCTCGACGGCCGCGCCGCCGGCGGCGAACACGATCCGCTCGACGCCGTCCTGGACCGGCTCGGTTTTTAAGACCTTTATCGCGCCGATGTCGCCGGTGCGGTCGACGTGGGTGCCGGCGCAGGCCTGCACGTCGGCGTCGCCGACGTGGATCAGTCGGATGTTCGTTCCCGGCGGGACGCCGCCCTGGTACAGGTCGAAGCCGTGTTCGGCCTCGGCCGCGTTCCGGTCGGGCCACTCCTGTCGCACCGGGACGTTGTCGCGGACGAGGTCGTTGGCGACGCGTTCGATCTCTTTGACCTGGTCGCGGCTGATCCGATCGAAGTGGCGGACGTCGAGCCGCGAGGAGTCGATCCCCTTCTGTGCACCCGCCTGCCGGACGTGCTCGCCGAGGACCTCTCGGGCCGCGTGCCCGATCAGGTGGGTCGCCGTGTGGTGCGCGCGCAGTCGGTCGCGGCGGTCGCCGTCGAGCTGTCCGCGCACGAACTCGCCTTTTCCGGGGTCGGCGTCGGTCCGGTGTAAGACGACGCCGTCGCGCTCCTGTACGTCGACCACGTCCACGACCGTCTCGCCGGCCGCGAGCTGTCCCCTGTCCGCCGGCTGGCCGCCCCCTTCGGGGTAGAACATCGTCTGGTCTAAGACGACGTCGTACCCCTCCTCGCGCTCGAACACGTCGAGGACGACGGCCTCGAACTCGGTTCGGCCCTGGTTCTCGTAGAACAGTTTCTCCGTGTCGGGGAGGTCCGCGACCCGGTCGTCGCGGTCGGCCACGGTCTCGTCGCCGTCCTCCTCTTCGTGTCGGTCGGCGACGAGCGCGTAGAAGTCGTCCGGCACGTCGACGGTCGCGCCGCGCTCGGCCGCGATGTCGGCGACCATGTCCGGCTGGATCCCGTGGGAGTCGTACAGCTCTAAGAGCGCCTCCGTGGGGATCGGTTCGCCGGTGCCGGCGTACTCGTCCGCGAGCGACTCCACCTTGCGGGAGCCGCGTTCGAGCGTCTTGCGGTATTTCCGCTCTTCGGTGCGGACGATCTCGCGGATCGTGTCGCGGTTCTCGTAGCCGAGCCGTTCGGCCTGCATGTCGACCAGTTCGTCGAGCGGGGCGTCGACGCCCGCCTCGTCGACGAGCCGCTTCGTGCGTCGCAGCACCATCCGCGCGAGGTAGCCCGTTCCGACGTTCGAGGGGACGATGCCGTCGCCGAACATGTACGCGAGCGTTCGCGAGTGGTCGGCGATGGCGTAGATCGATTCGAGCGGCTCGACGAGTTCGCGGAGCCGGTCGACGTCGACGTCGAGCCGGTCGGCGATGTCGCCGCGGGCGGCCTCTACGTCGTCGACGTCGTCGATGTCGAGCCGTCCGGAGAGCTTCGCGGCGCGGTGAACGATCGTGCGTTCGGTCTCGGTGTGTTCGATCCCCGCGTTCTCTTTTAAGAAGTCGATCGCGTCGGGGTAGACGGCCTCGTACACCGTCGCCGTCCCCTGGCTCATCCACGTCCACCGTTCGAGCCCGTACCCGGTGTCGACGATGTACGTGTCCATGAACGAGTACGTGTTCCCGTCTTTCATCTCGTAGTCGCCGTCGGGGTCCCGCTCCATGCACATGAAGACGAGCGTTGCCAGCTCGGCGCCTTTATAAATGACTTCGATGGCCGGTCCGGCGTTGCCGCCGCCGACCCACGGGTCTTCGATGTACGTGATCTCTTCGAGGTCGGCGCCGAGACTCTCGAACAGTTCGTCACAGTACTCGACGGTCTCGTCTTTCCAGTACACCTCGCCGTGGTAGGCGTACTCGTCCTCGTCGACCTCCTCGCGCGTGTTGAACGCGTGGTGGGCCATCATCTCGAACGCCATCGTGTGCCGGCCCGTCTTCCCCACGTTGTCGATGTCCTGCATCCGGATACAGGGCTGGGAGATGGTAAGGGGGTTCGCAGGCGGCGGCGTCTGTCCAGAGGTGACGAGCGGTTGGAAGTCGTAGATCGACGCCTGTGTCAGAAGGACGTCGTCGCGCCAGCGGTTCGCGGCGACCGGGTACGGCTCGATCCGCTCGTGGTCGTGATCCTCGAAAAAGGAGAGGAACGCCTCTCGCATCTCGGTCAGCGAGTGCGGCTCGGGAAAGCCCGGATCGTCGATGAAGCTGTAGTCCGCACAGGGCGGCTCGCCGCACAGTTCGCGGTCGGCGTCGCGGGTCCAGAAGTGCGCGCCGCAGTCGGGGCACTCCTTGCGCTCGAACCCCTCCTCTTCGAAGTAGTCAAGGCGGTACTCCGCTTCGAGATCGCTCATTACTGAAACGTGGCCCGTGTTCATCCAAAAGGGTTCCGGGGTACCGCGCGACCCGGTTTCCGCGCTCAGTACGACGGTTCTTCGCCCGCGCGACCGATATCGAGGTGGCACGGTCGTTGAGGAAAATTTATGCGCATGCGAACAGTTATCAAATGTATCGTGGAGTCTGAGTCCGAAGCGCGGCCGTCCGTTCTCGTTCTCGCCGGGGACGCGGAGACGGCGAGCGACGTGGCCGGCGCGATACCGTCCGCCGAGGCCACTGCCGCGGCCGCCGCCGACGTTTCGCCCTCGCGTTCTCCCGGCGACGGCGACACGGACGTCGGGAGGGCGGACGTCGTCGTCGTGGTCGACGCGGAGGGACTCGACTCCGTCAGGGGGCAGAGCCGAGCGTGCCGAGTGGTCGCGCTCGTCGACGACCCCACCGGGGCGACGGCCACCGACCCGCTCGTCGACGCAGTCGCGACCACCCGCGCCGAGTTGGACGCGACGGTCCGCTGGCTCGCCGCCAGAGGCGACGCCGACCGGAGACACGACGAACCGGCGCGGACGCCGTCACGGATCGAGCAGTTGAACGCCGAGATGACGCGGCTCGCGTCGGTGCGGTCGACCGAGGAGGCCCACCAAACGGCCATCGACGTCGCAAGCGAGGTGTTCCCTCGATACCACTGCGTCGTCGGCGTGCGCGACGAGGAGTGGGTCGAACCGAGCGCGGCGTCGGCCGAGGTCGCGGTCGAAGACTGCGAGCGGGTCCGCGTCGGCCGCGGCTCGGCCGGCGCCGCCATCGAGGACGGCGAACCGGTGATCGAGTCCCGGTCGAGCGACGAGAGCCCCTACGACTCGGTCCTCTCGATTCCGGTCGGCAGCGACACCGTGTTCCAGCTCGCGACCGACGAGGACGGGTTCGACGCGGGCGACCGGCGACTCGCGGCGCTGCTCGCGTCGCACGTCGAGGAGACCCTCGACCGGATCCGCGTCGACGAGGCCCTCCGGACGGAACACGAGCACTTGCTCGCGCTGTTCTCGAACATCCCCGACCCGGCCGTCGCCTACGATTACGTCGACGGCGAGCCGGTCGTCTACCGCGTCAACGAGGCCTTCGAGGCGACGTTCGGCTACGACGCGGAGACCGTCGTCGGCGAGTCGATAGACGACTACGTCATCCCCGACGAGACGACGGCGGTCCAAGAGGTCGCCGAGATCAACACCCGGCTCCAGCGCGGCGAGAGCGTTCGGTGCGAAGCGGCCCGAAAAACGGCCGACGGCGCCCGCCACTTCATCGTTCACGTGGTCCCGGTCCGGCTCGACGAGGACAACGGCTCGGGGTACGCCATTTATACCGACGTCACGGAGCAACGCGAGCGCGAAGCGAAACTCAGGGAGCAAAACGAGCGGCTCGACGAGTTCGCGAGCATCGTCTCACACGACCTCCGGAACCCGCTGTCTGTCGCCGAAGGGTACGTCGACCTTGCGAGCGAAACCGGGGAGACGGCCCATCTCGCGACGGCCGGCGAGGCGTTGGGTCGGATAGACGAGCTCGTCGGCGACCTGCTCTCGCTGGCCAGGCAGGGCCAGTCGGTCAGCGACACGGAATCGGTCTCGCTCGCGGCGGTCGGTCGAGAGGCCTGGCAGAGCGTCGACACCCCCCGCGCCGACTTGGTCGTCGCGAACGACGTGGCGCTCACCGCGGACCCGGCCCGGACCCGTGAGCTGTTAGAGAACATGTTTCGGAACAGCGTCGAACACGGGCAGCCGGCGGGCGATGAGCCCGAGTCTCCCACAGAGGAGTGTGCGGGCGACCGCCTCACGGTGCGCATCGGCGGCCTCGGCTCCGAGACTGCGGACGGCGACGGCGAGGGGTTCTTCGTCGAAGACGACGGCTGTGGGCTCCCGGAAGAGGCGCACCGCGTGTTCGAGAGCGGGTTCACGACCAACGAGGAGGGGACCGGGCTCGGGCTCGCGATCAGCGAGCGCATCGCCGAGGCCCACGGGTGGGAGGTTCACGCGGTGGCCGGCGAGTCTGGCGGCGCGCGCTTCGAGTTCAGAACATCGTAACCGAATCGAGGACTGCAATCGCGGCTCCGAGTCGGTCCGAAACGACCTTACGACACGCGCTCGCGTCTCTGATATATGGTCGAGAACGTCGTCTATCCAGCGTACTTCGACGCCGATCTGTCGCGGTCCGCGGGGCGTCGCGTTCCGATGGACCTCGCGATCGAGGAGCCGACCGTCGACGAGATCGCGAAGGCGGTCCAGCAGGTTGGGTACGACGCGGTGATCGAACGCGAGAAAGCCTACTCGCGGGAGTTCGAGCCCCGCGGCGCGGTGGTCGTTCGGGGAACCGAAGACACCGCGAAAAACGACCTCGTGCAGGCGGTCGGGGCCTACCTCGGCGTCATCCGAGAGTGACGATGCGCCGCGTCGGCACCGTCGTCCGCACCGCCGGCGGCCTCGCCATCGCGCGCACGGCCTCGGAGACAGAGCCGCCGCGCATCGGGTCGTCCGTCGTCGACGAGTCGCTGGCGACGGTCGGCCGCGTCGTCGACGTGTTTGGTCCCGTCGAGCGGCCGTACGTGGCGGTGACGCCGAACGACGACGACCTCGCGGCGCTCGTCGGCGGCAAACTGTACGCCCGGTAACGCTGCTCGGCGCTATTTGAGCGCGGGCGACTCGCCCGGCTCGCCGTCGGCGCCCTCGTCCGGCGCGCCACTGTCGACGATTTCGAAGTCGGCGAGCGTCTTCGTCGAGCGGACGAGCCGCTCTGCGACGACGAGCTTCTCCATTTTGTCGAGGCGGTTCCACTCGAACTCCGGCGGCGGCGACTCCTCGAACGACTGAAACCGTTGGTACACCGCCTCGTTGACGAACCGCTCGAACGAGTCGCAGTTCGGGCACGTCACCGAGAGGTGCGAGGTGTCGAACTCGCGGCTCACGGTGTGTTCGAGACAGTTCAGACAGCGGTACGTCCGAGTTCGACTCATACCGAATGGTGGGACCGAACGCGCTAATACCTGCGGATAGCGGTACCGAAGGCCCGTATAAAACGGCGAAAAACGGAGCCGGCGCGTCAGAACAGCGCCGACGCGGCGGCCTCGGCGGTCTCGATGACCGGGCCGAAGCCGGGCAGGAGCAGCACCGTCGCGACCGCGGCGAAGACGACCGCCGCGTACAGGCCGGTCGGCCGCACGTCGATCGCGTCGAGCGCGCTCGACGACGCCGGATCGTCGATGAACAGCGCCTTCACGACCCGACTGTAGTAGTACAGCGAGATGACGCTGTTGACGGCGCCGACGGCCGCCAGCCACAGGAAGCCGTTGTCGATGGCGCCCATGAACAGGAAGTACTTCGAGAAGAACCCGGCGAAGGGTGGCAGGCCGGCGAGCGAGAACATGAACACGGCCATCGCCGTGGAGGCGACGGGCGCGCGCTTGGCGAGCCCGGCGTAGTCCTCGAAGGTCCGGCCGACACCCCACCGCTCCGCCATCGCGACGAAGAGGAACGCGCCGGTGTTCATAAAGCCGTAGACGAGCAGGTGCGCCATCGCGGCGCCCATCACGGCACCGTTCCCGCCGGAGCCCTGCGAGAGGGCCGCGACGCCGATGAGCACGTAGCCCGCGTGCCCGATCGAGGAGTACGCGAGCATCCGCTTGACCTCCTCTTGGACCGCCGCCGCGAAGTTACCGAGCGTCATCGTCACGGCCGCTAAGATCCCGAACGCGAGCACCCAGTCGATGGCGGGCGCTGCGCCCACCGGGAACGCCTCGGTGAAGAGGCGGAACGCGACCACGAACCCGGCCGCCTTCGAGGCGGACGAGAGGAACGCGCTCACCGGTGCGGGCGCGCCTTCGTACGCCTCCGGCGCCCAGAAGTGGAACGGCACGGAGGCGGTCTTGAACGCGACCCCGCCGACGATCATCACGATGCCGATGCCGGCGACGCCGGCGAGACCGTCGAGCGAGCCGATCCCTTCAGCGACGTCGGCGAACAGGAGCGACCCTGTCGCCGCGTACACGAGCGAGATGCCGAACAGGAATATCGCCGACGAGAGCGCGCCGACGAGGAAGTACTTCATCCCCGCCTCGACGCTCCCGCGGTTCTCCTTGAGGTAGGCGACGAGGACGTACGACGGCAGCGACACCATCTCTAAGGCGACGAAGACGACCGCGAGGGAGTTCGCGGCCGCGAGCAGCGCCATCCCGGTCGCCGCGAACACGACGAGCGAGTAGAACGCCGCCGGGCTCGGGTGGTCGTGGAAGTAGTCGTGGGCCGCGACGACGACGAGCGCCGTCACGGAGGCGAAGATGGCGGTGAAAAACAGCGCCATCGTGTCGACTTTGATCGCCTCGGCGAGCAGCGTGATCGGCTCGCCGCTGCCGGCGACGACCAGCCAGACGCTCGCCGCGAGCGCGGCCAGCGATCCGACGGCGCCGACGATCGCCATCGAGGTGTTCGACCGCGCGTCGGGACTGATCGTGTCGACGAGCAGCAGCGCGAGCCCCGTGAACGCGAGCAGGAGGACGGGGAGCAGCGCGACCAGGTTCGGTAGCGTGCTATCCATCGACGGTCACCCCCTCGACCACGGGGACGGCAGCATCACGGATCATCTCGAAGAAGATGTCGGGCGCGACGCCGAGCACGATGATCGCCACCAGAAGCACCGCGAGCGGGGCGACGTCGTGGAACGGCGCGGGACCGATGTCGTAGTCCGTTTCGATCTCGAAGGGTCCGAACAGCGTGCTCTGCATCGCCGACAGCAGGTAGCCGGCGACGATGACGATACCGAACATCGCGAGTGCCGTGAACACCGGCGCGTACGGCAGCGTCGGCGCGGCGAAGGAGCCGACGAAGATGAAGAACTCCCCGGCGAAGCCGGCCATCAGCGGGAGTCCCATGTAGCCGAACGCCCCGGCGACGAGGATGCCCACGGCGATGGGCATCCGGTCGGCCATGCCGGACATGTCGCCGACCATCCGGGTGTGCGTCGCGTTGTAGATGACGCCGACGGCCATGAACATCAGCCCCGAGATGAGGCCGTGTGCGACCATCTGGAAGGTCGCGCCGCCGACGCCGTACTCGGTGAACACGATCAGGCCGAGGATGACGTAGCCCATCGAGGAGACGGACGAGTACGCGACGATGCGCTTGAGGTCTTTCTGTGCCAGCGCCAACATTGCGCCGTAGATGACGCTGATGACGGCGATGGCCGCGATCGGCACCGCGAGCGCGGACGCCTGCTCGGGGAGCATCGTGAAGTTGAACCGGAGCAGCGCGTACGTCCCCATCTTCAGGAGGACGCCCGCCAGGAGCACCGACACCGGTGTCGGCGCCTCGACGTGGGCGTCCGGGAGCCACGTGTGGAACGGCACGATCGGGACCTTCACCGCGAACCCGAGGAACATCGCGAGGAACGCGAACAGCGCGATCTGTCCGCCGGCGATGCCGAAGAACTCACCGAGTCCGCCGTTGGCGATGGCCCCCGTGATCTCCGGCAGCGCGAACGAGCTCACGGAGTCGCCGAGCGCAAAGGTCAGCGACATGAACCCGATGAACATCAGCAGCGACGCCGCGTTCGTGTACACGAAGAACTTGATCGCGGCGTACTTCCGGCGCGGACCGCCCCAGACGCCGATGAGGAAGTACATCGGGACGAGGACGGCCTCCCAGAAGACGAACCACAGGAAGAAGTCCAGCGCGGTGAACACGCCGAGCAGATTCGCCTCCATGAACAACATGAGCCCGTAGAACTGACTCTGCCGGGCGTCGATCGGCGTCCACGCGCTGACGATTGCGAGCGGGACGAGGAAGGTCGTGAGGACGACGAGCGGGAGGCTGATCCCGTCCAGCCCGACGAACCACGACACGGTCCGTCCGCCGACTTCCAGCCACTCGACCTGCGTCGCGTACGCGATGTCGCCGCCCTTGAGTGCGTTGCCGGCGGCGTCGAAGCCGGACCAGAGGTACAGCGACCCGGCGAACGGGAGCAAACTTAACACGAACGCCAGCCGGCCGGCCCACGCGTCCGGGGCCAAGAGCACGAGGAGCGCGGCGACGAACGTCACGCCGATGAGCGCTTCAAGTATCATAGGAACCCTCCTTCGGTCAGGCCGAGGACAAGGATGAGCGCGACGAGCCCCAGCGTAAGCAGCATGGCGTACTGCGACACCACGCCGTTCTGGAGCCGCCGGACGCGACTCCCTCCGAAGAGGCTCACCGACGAGACGCCGTTGACGACGCCGTCGATGATGCCTTGGTCGAAGGTGTTTGCGCCGCCGGCCACGTCCTCAGTTCGATACGCGAGCCATACCTGCAGTTCGTCTAAGTAGTAGTTGTTGTACAGCACGTCTTTGATCCCGCCGAGCTTCGCCGTGTGTTCCGTCGGCGACGGAACGTTGTAGAGCCGCCAGGCGACGCCGAGGCCGGCCAGCGCCAGGCCGAGCGAGACGGCCGCGCCGGCGAGCACCGTGCCGACCTCGCCGCCGACGAGGTACTGGCTGCTGTACGGCCCGATGTCTCCGTAGTGGTGCGAGGAGAGTCCCTCGATCCCGCCCCACTCGTTGTCGAGCCACAGGTGGAGGAAGTCGATCCCCTCGAGTCCCAGGACCTTCTGGACCGGCACCATGTTGATGAATCCGGTCACGACCGCGAGCGACCCGAGGACCGTCAGCGGCCCCTTCACGTTCCAGCGAACGGGTTCGGGGTCGCGTGCGGTGTCGCTCCGGGCCTCACCGTGGAAGGTCAAGAACACCATCCGGAAGGTGTAGAAGGCCGTGACGGGCACCGCGAGCAGCCCCATCAGGTAGCCGCCGAACAGCAGCGGTTCGCCGGGCGCGTGAACGAGCGCCTCGTAGAGGATCTCGTCTTTCGACCAGAAGCCGGCGAACGGGAAGATGCCGGCGAGCGCGAGCGACCCGGCGAGGAAGGTGTAGTAGGTGACGGGCATCTTCGATTTGAGCCCGCCCATGTCCCACATGTTCTCGTTGTGGTGCATGGCGATGATCACCGCACCGGCACCGAGGAACAGCAGTGCCTTGAAGAAGGCGTGCGTGGTCAGGTGGAAGACCGCGGCCACGTACCCGCCCGAGCCGAGCGCGAGCATCATGTAGCCGTACTGCGAGATGGTCGAGTACGCGAGCACCTGCTTCAGTTCGTCTTTCACGAGCCCCATCGTCGCCGCGAACAGCGCGGTAAAGCCGCCGATGAAGGCGATTACCGCGAGCGTCGTCGGCGTGAGGGCGTAGAACCCGTACATCCGCGCGACGAGGTAGACGCCGGCCGCAACCATCGTCGCGGCGTGGATGAGCGCGGAGACGGGCGTCGGGCCCTCCATCGCGTCGGGGAGCCAGGTGTGAAGCGGGAACTGTGCGGACTTCCCGACGACACCGCCCAACACGAGGAGCCCGACGACGGTGAACCACGTTTGGACGCCGACGCCGCCGGGAGTCCATGCGAGCGATCCCTCACCGGCGAGCGCCGCCTCGGCGAGCGCCGGGAACGATTCCGGACCGCCGAACTGCGCCGTCCCGAACGTCGCGAGGACGGCGACGACGCCGATAAGGAAGAAGTAGTCACCGAAGCGGGTGACGAGGAACGCCTTCTTCGCCGCCGACGGCGGGCCGGGCTCGCGGAAGTGGAACCCGATGAGCAGGTACGAACAGAGTCCGACCAGCTCGAAGAACATGAACGCCATCAGCAGGTTGTCGGCGACGACGAAGCCGAGCATCGACGCCGTGAACAGGCCGAGTCCGGCGTAGTACCGGGGGAGCCCGGTCTCGCCCTCGTCGTTCATGTAACCGAGCGAGAACACGTGGACGAGCATCGCCACGAGCGTAACGATGACGAGCATGAGCGCCGACAGCGGGTCGATCAGGATGCCGAAGGACAGCTCCACGTCCGTCGGGCCGATCCCGCCGCCGCTTGCCCACGTGTAGAGCGTGCGGTTCGCCGCCTCCCCGCCCGCGACGGACGCGAGTACCCACAGCGAGAGCAGGAACGAGCCTGCCGTCGCCGCGATACCGCCGAACGCGCCGCCTTTCGGGAGGTACTTCCCGACGCTGAGAGCGACGAGGAACGAGAAGAACGGGAGGAGAACGATCGCCGGAACGTACGAAAACACATCAATCATGTTACCATCTCATCTCCGTTGGAACGGTGACGTCGGTGACGCCGAAGTTGCGGTACAACACCAGGATGATGCCGATCCCGATCGCGACCTCGGCAGCCGCGAGCGCGATGACGAACAGCGCGAACACCTGCCCCGTGAGGTCGCCGTAGTACAGCGCGAACGCGACGAAGTTGATGTTCGCGGCGTTCATCATGAGTTCGACGCTCATGAGGAAGTACAGCGCGTCACGACGCGTGAGCACGCCGAACAGACCGATACAGAACACCCCAGTGGCGAGCAGCAGGTACCACTGGGGCGGGATCGACGACGCGACGGCCGTCATTGCCGGTCACCTCCGTCGCGACCGCCGTCGGTGAGGGCGGCACTAACTGCAGAGACGATGGAGCCGTCTTTCTCGCGTTTCGCCAGGTAGACCGCGCCGTCAACGGCCACGTCGAGCGCGACCGCCGCGATCAGGAACGCCGCGAGGAACCCTTCGGACGGCACCGAGCCGAGTTCGTACTCGCCGAGGTTGAACAGGGCGTACCCGATGTTGTGGACGATAGACGCGTCCGCCGGGAACGCCGCCATCTCGGCGCTGAACTCGGCCGAGAGGACGGTAAACGCCATCACCGCGAACAGGAGCCCGACCGTAAGTGCGGGTACGAGACGCCCGCCGCGCCGCGTTTCATCGTCACTCATGCACTATTCACCTCCGTTTTCGTGTCCGATCGCGTGAGCATCACGGCGAACGTGACGAGAATCAGCACCCCGCCCACGTAGACGAGGATCTGCATGGCGGCGATAAACTCCGCCTGCAGCATCACGTAGTGAACCGCAACGCTCGTGAGGGCACCGCCCAGAAGCAACGCGGCGTGGAACACGTCGCGCGCCAGGACGACCCCGAGGGCGAACGCCAGCGTGACCGCGGCGAACAGCCCGAACGCGATGGTAGGATAAACCATTGTGTTTGTCTCCTATGAGAACCCCTTTGAAGATTTCGAGACGCGCCCGCTACTGGTAGTCGACCTCGCCGTCTCCCTCCCCGATCCACGCGCCGCGATCGGGGTTCCGGGACTCCAGCGGGTCGATTCCCTTGTACCACGGGACGTTCTTGAGCTGTTCTTTGTTGAACACGAAGTCGTCTTTCGTGTCCGCGGTGAACTCGAAGTTCTGCGTCAACAGGATGGCGTCGACGGGGCAGACCTCCTCACACAGCCGACAGTAGATACACTGGCCGATGTGGAGGTTGTACTGCTCGCCGTTTCGCTGGTCGTCTTGGACGATCTGGATGGTGTCGTTCGGGCAGACGTTCTCACACTGCCGACACCAGATGCACCGTTCCTGGCTGAACTTGTGAACGCCGCGGAACCGCGGGCTCACGTCGGGCGCGTCCTCGGGGTATTCCACCGTGAACGTCGTCCCGTCCAGCGCGTGTTTCATCGTCGTCGCCATGGATTTCATCAGTCCAATCATATTACGCGATCACCCCCACGATTACGGCCGTGAGCACCAGGTTCGCGAACGACAGCACCAGCATTCCTTTCCAGCCGATCTCGATCAGCTGATCGATCCGGACGCGGGGAATCGCCGCGCGGGCCCACTGCGTGAACAGGAAGAAGCCCCAGACCTTCACCACGAACCAGATGAAGCTGATGCTCTCCGGACCCGGACCGGACGCCCCGCCGAGGAACACCACGGAGAGGATGGCCCCGCCGAGGAAGATGTGGACGAACTCGCCGAGGTAGAACAGCACGAAGTACGCCGAGGAGTACTCGGTCTGGTACCCGCCGACAATCTCGGTCGGCGCCTCGGGGATGTCGAACGGGTTCCGCCCGATCTCCGCCATGTTCGCCGTGAGGAACAGCACGAACGCGAACGGGTTCACGAACGCGTACCACGACGGGATGTCGAACCCGGCGATCGTCACGAGCGTCTCGGTCTGTGCCCCGACGACGCCGCTGATCTGGAGCGTCCCCGCGAAGATCACGACCGACATGGCCGTGACGATGAGGGGGATCTCGTACGCGAGGTTCTGTGCGACCGCGCGGAGCCCGCCGAGAAGCGAGTACTTGTTGCTCGACGCGTAGCCCGCCATCACCAGCGAGACTGAGGCGATGGAGGCGAACGCGAACACCAGCGCCAGCCCGACTTCGGGGTCCGCGAGGTGGATGTTCAGCGGGCCGATCTGTCCCATCGGAATCACGGAGAAGCCGAGCAGCGCCGACGCCGGGAGGATTATCGGGGCGATGTCCCACGTCGGGCGGTCGACGCCTTCGGGGATGATGAGCTCTTTCGCCAGCAGCTGAACCGACGCGGCGGGGATGATGAGCAGCCCGAACGGCCCGATCCGGTCGACCGCGATGCGGTCGGTGAACGCGGCCGTGATCTTCCGTTTCGCCCACGGTCCGGCGACGCCGGAGAAGGCGAGGATGATACTGGCGACGACGGTCGCTCCGATAAGGGAGCTGACGATCTCGGCGAGGAGCCCCTCGACGCCGACCGCGTTAGCGAGGAACTCGGGGAACAGCTGTGCGGGCACCGCGCCCATTAGCGGTCCACCTCCCCGAGAACGATGTCGAGGCTACCGAGGGCGGCGACCACGTCGGGGATGTACTCCCCGTTCGCCATCTCCGGCAGCGTTTGGAGGTTCGAGAAGCAGGGCGACCGGATCTTGAACCGCGCCGGCTTGTCGGTGCCGTCGGCGCGGATGTAGATACCGAGCTCGCCCTTTGCGCCCTCGACGGCACGGTAGATTTCGGTGTCGTCGTCCGGGCGGAGCGTGCGGGGCACGTTCGCCTGGATGTTGCGCTCGTCTTCGGGCCAGTCTTCGAGCAGGTCGATGCACTGCTCGATGATCTTCGCGGACTCTTCGACCTCGCGCATCCGGACGAGCAGCCGGCTGAAGTTGTCACAGCCCTCCTCGGTGACGACGTCCCAGTCGAGTTCGTCGTAGTAGCCGTACGGGTCGTCACGACGCAGGTCGTAGTCGACGCCCGAGCCGCGGGCGACGGGGCCGGTCGCACCGTAGTTTTTCGCGACATCCGGCGGGAGCACGCCGGTGTCGATCGTCCGCATCTGGAAGATCTCGTTCGAGGTGATCAGGTTGTGGTACTCCTCGACGGACTCCGGGAGCTGGTCGAGGAAGTCGCGCGTCTTCGAGAAGAACTCCTCGCGCGGCTCCGGCAGGTCCCAGACGACGCCGCCGAGCCGGAAGTAGTTGAACATCAGGCGCTGACCCGTCAGGTCCTCTAAGAGGTCCTGTACGCGCTCGCGGTCGTTGATGGCGTACATGAACGTCGCCGTGAAGTCGCCGTTGATGTCGAGCGCGAACGTGGCGAGCGCGAGCATGTGCGCGGCGATCCGGCACATCTCCGCGCCCATCGTCCGGATGACCTGCGCGTACTCGGGGACCTCGATGTCTGCAAGGTCCTCGGCCGCGCGGGCGTACGCCCACTCGTTGAGCAGCCCCGCCGAGATGTAGTCCCAGCGGTCCGGGTACGGCATGATCTGGTGGCGGTAGGTCCCGGACTGTGCCATCTGCTCTTCGCTCCGGTGGAGGTAGCCGATGTCGGGCTCGACGTCGACGACCTGCTCGCCGTCGAGGACCGTCTTCAGGTGGAGCACCCCGTGAGTCGCCGGGTGGTGCGGCCCGATGTTGAGGAACATCGTGTCGGACTCGGCGTCCTTGTGGTGTTCCTCGAGCGGGTTCGCGTGCTCCGGCAGCGTGGCGATCTGCGGCCGGTCTTTGTCGTAGTCCATCGACAGGGGGTGTCCCTGCCAGGTCTCCGGCAGCAGGATCCGGCGGAGGTCGGGGTGGTCGTCGTACTCGATGCCGATCAGGTCGTACGCCTCTCGCTCGTGCCAGTCGGCGGTACGGAAGACGGGCTCGGCCGACTCCGAGACCGGGTTGTCCTTGTCGGCGGGCACGACGATGCTGACCTCTTGGGTCGGGTCGTCGTACTTTTTTAAGTGGTAGATCGACTCGTACCGGTTTTCGTACTCCTGTGCGGACACGACCGAGAGGTGGTCGTAGCCCGCCTCCTGTTTCAGCGTCGAGAGCGTCTCCTGGACGGTGTCCGGGCGGATGACGAAACCGGGGGCGTTCAGGTGGTCGTCGCGGTCGACGACGAGGTCGCCCAAGAGCGCCTCCAGTTCGTCCGGAGTGCGCTCGAGGGCGCCGTCGTCGACGGGGTCTTGTCGTTCGAGGCTCATGGCGAATCAGCGAAGTTGTACCGCATGACGAGTTCGTCGTCGTCTATCTGGTCGGCGAGCTTGTCGACGAGCTCGTCGCGTTCGAGGTCGGAGAACTCCTCCAGTTCGTACGGCTTGACCGTCACGGGGGCGGCCTCGCCGTTGGCGACGCGCTCTTGCAGCTTCACGACGCCGTAGACGAGCGCTTCCGGACGGGGCGGGCAGCCGGGGACGTGAATGTCGATCGGGATGACCTCCTCGGCGCCTTTGATCACGTTGTACCCCTCCTGGAACGGGCCGCCGGAGATGGTACACGAACCCATGCCGACCACGAACTTCGGCTCGGGCATCTGGTCGTAGACGCGCTTCATCCGGGGGGCGAACTTCGAGACGATCGTCCCCGGAACGATCATCACGTCGGCCTGTCGCGGCGAGGCGCGGGGGACCCCCGACCCGAAGCGGTCAAGGTCGTGTTTCACCGCGTAGGTGTGCATCATCTCGATGCTGCAGCAGGCGATACCGAACTGCAGCATGAACATCGAGGAGCCGCGACACCAGTTCAGGAACTTGTCGAACTTGGTGAGGATGAACGGCGAAGAGCCGAACGCCTCGCGGAGGCGGGAGTTAAACCGGTCTCCCTGCCCGGTCATCCGGGCGTCCCGCGTCTCGGTCACGACTTGCGATTCGTCGGTGATGAATGGTTGATCGCTGCTCATTAGTTGAGGTCACGCTCCGTCTTTCGGTTTGTCGCGCGCGGACTCCGCGCCCAGCTGATGGCGCCGGAGCGCCACGCCCAGACGAGTCCGACGGCGAGGATGCCGACGAACGCCAACATCGGCCACAGCAGGTCGATCATCGGGACGCCCGCGCTGATGGCCGGGCGGTAGATGACGGCCCACGGGAACAGCAACACGGTCTCGATGTCGAACACGACGAACAACAGCGCGACCATGTAGTACTGAATGTTGAACCGGATCTTCGTCCCGCCGGTCGGGGTTTCGCCGGACTCGTAGGTGGTACTTTTACCGGTCTCAGGCACGCTTGGTCGGAGCAACGCCGACACTGTCATCATCGCTATCGGGATGAGCAGGCCGACGACCGCCAAGGCGCCAATCGCTATCCAATCGCTCATATAGGTCTCCGTAACGTCCGAGGGTTTGAACCGCCCCCTCATAAGCGTTGAGTCTTCACCGCAACGAACCCAACGTCACCGAAAACGGCACCGAACGGGACGGCGCGTCGGTCACCGCTCGCCGCCCCGGTACGCTCGCCCGGAGTTACGCGTCGTCGCGCTCGCTGAATCCGGCGAGCCCGCGGTCGTGGAGGGCCGCCGAGACGTCGGCGACGCCGGCCTTCTGGTCCTCGTGGAGGGCGACCAGTCGGTCCTCAACGGTATCGTGTTCGCGCGCGATGACCTGCGCCGCCGACAGCGCGGCGTTGTACGATTTGCCGGCGTCGACCGCGACGATCGGGGCGCCGGTCGGCATCCCGATCACCGAGTCGACCGACTTCTCTTGGACGGGGACGCCGATCACCGGGATCGGGTACGCGATCGACGCGGTCATGTTCGGGAGGTCGGCCGACTTCCCACCCGCGCCCGCGATCACGATATTGAGCCCCCGAGCCGCGGCGGTCTCCCCGTACGCGTACATCAGATCGGGCGTCCGGTGTGCGGAGACGACGTAGCTCTCGTAGGTGAATCGCTCAGCGGGCGCCTCGTCGAAGTCGGTCTGCTCTGCGAACCCGAGGTCGTCGAGCGCGTCGTACGCCCCCTCCATGACGGGGAGATCCGAGTCGGACCCCATGATGATCCCCACGTCGGGGGTCGTCGCCGGGTCGGCGTCGGCCGCCGCCTCTGCGTCGAGTCGATCGATAAGATCCTGAACCGTGGTCATGGACGTGAGTGACGCGAGCGAGGGTGTAAATCGTGACGGTCTGTGAGTCGGCCGGCTACTCGCTGATAAATGTCAACTCGTCACGGAGGGCCCGCGCTCGCGAGAGCAGCGCGTCGCGGTCCGACTCGCCGGCCGTACCAGCATCGCTGTCGTCCACGAGCGTCGCCGTCAGATGCCCCATCTTCCGGAGCGGTCGCACGTCGGCTTTGCCGTACCAGTGGAAGTCTGCCTCGGCCGCCTCCAACACCGCGTCGACGTTTCGCAGCGTCGCGGACTGGGTCTCTTCGACGTCTCCGAGCACGTTCGCGGTGACCGAGGGCGCGACGAGGTCGGTCGGTCCGAGGGGCCACCCGAGCACGGCGCGAACGTGGTTCTCGAACTGGGAGGTGCGCGCCCCCTCGATCGTCCAGTGACCGGAGTTGTGCGGGCGGGGGGCGATCTCGTTGACGAGCACCTCGCTGTCGCGGGTCTCGAACAGCTCGATCCCGAAGACGCCGCGGCCGTCGAGCACGCCGAGCACGTCGCGAGCGACCGACTCGGCCTCGGCGACGATGGCGTCGTCGGTGCGGGCCGGCGCGACGCTCTCGCGGAGGATCTCCTCCCGGTGGATCGTCTCGGTGACGGGGTAGGTCCGGATCTCGCCGTCTGTCCCTTTTAACCCCATCACGGCGATTTCGCGCTCGAAGTCGAGGAGTTCCTCGGCCATCGCGGCGCCGCCGATCTCGTCGAGCGCGTCGGCCGCGTCGTCGGGGTCCTGCACCGGAACGTTTCCGCGGCCGTCGTAGCCGCCCTCGCGGGCCTTCAGCATGACGCCGCCGTACTCTTCGACGACTCGTTTGAGCCCATCGGCCGTGGCGGTAGCGACGAACTCGGGGACCGGGATTCCCGCGTCGACCAGCGCCTCCTTCTGGACGAGTTTGTCCTGGATGGTGCGGAGGGTGTCCGGGTCCGGATGGACCGGCACGTCGTGGTCGGCGGCCGCCTCGGCCAGCAGATCCGGGTCGGCCAACTCGATCTCGAATGTGAGGGCGTCGACTCGGCTCGCCAACTCGCGGATCGCCTCGGGGTCGTCGAACCCCCCGACGATCTGGTCGCTGACGACGGGACTGGCCGGGCAGTCCGGCGTGGGGTCTAACACGACGACTTCGACGCCGAGCCGCGCGACCGACTCGCCGATCATGCGCCCGAGTTGGCCGCCGCCGACGATACCGAGCGTGGGTCCCGGCAGGGTGACACTCATGCGCGCCGCTACCGGACGTTACTGCATAAATATTCCCACATTGGGCGGGTGAATGTGCACATTCGTGGACAACAGCGCCGCCACCGGCTCCCTCAGGGAGCGAGTTCGACCGCCGCGAGATCGCTTTCTACCTCCGCGACGAACTCGTTGTACGCCTCGATGAATCCCCGGACCGCGTCGGCGTGTTCGCGCACGTCGACGGCCGACGGGGCCTCGTACTGCGAGAGCAGGTAGAGCCCGCCGGAGCCGCCCACCCGGAGGTACGAGACGGCGCCTTCCTCCCACTTTAACTCCCACCGGTCGCCGTCGACGCGGGCGGTGAAGGTGCCGTAGTCGTCTCCCTCGTATCGGTAGATCTCGCCGGCCATGACCGAGGCGGCCTCGCGGATCGCGTCCAGCACGCGGTCGCGCTCGGCGACGAGGCCGTCCGTCGAGGCGGGCTCGGGGAAGTCGACGTGGACGTCGTCTAAGACGCCGGACAGCGAGTCGACCCACTCGTTCCACGCCGCGACGAAGTTCGCGTAGTCGCCGAGCGCGGCCGACAGGTCCGCTGGCTCGGGCGGCTGTTTCGTCGAGATGACGTACACGTCGGAGCCGGATTTCGGTGAGAACAGCAGGAACTCCAGTTCGCCCGCCTCGTGTTTGACCGTCCAGGTCCCGCCCGGCGTCGACAGCTCCTGGCGGCCGTAGTCGCCGCCCTGCAGCCGCGCGAGTTGGTAGGCGATCGTCCCGGCGTGGTCCCGGACGGCCGCGACGAGGTCGTCGCGTCGGTCGGCGACCGCGTCCGTGTCGCGCACGTCGAGATCGAGTCCGAGGTCGGCGGATGTCACGGGCGTACTGGGCGCCTCATCCGGTTAACGAGTTCGGGTCGGAACCATGGTGGACCGTCGTCGCTCCTCACGCGATCGACGACCGAATCTCCCGGATTCGCGGCGGCTCGTCGACCCCCGATCGCACGACCACTGCAAACACCTCGTCGCCGTCCGGGACAGGAGCGTCGCCGCTTAGGATCGCGCCCGATCCGGTCTCGTCGGCGAGCCACCGCCGGCCGTCGGCGATCGCCTCGCGGTTGAGCCACGCCGGCGGGCCGCCGACAACGAGCAGGGTCCGATCGGCTCGGCCCTCGGGGACTTCGCTCGTGTTCTTCCCGCGAGCGGCCTTCCGGATCGTCGTCTCTATCGCCGAGACCGCGGCGCTCGTGTCGACCTCGGCCGGCTCCGAGGAGCCGAACAGTCCGAGGCCGAACCGAGACCCGGAATCGGGGGGTTCGACCGCCTGCGTCGCATGACCGATGACCGCGATCTCCCCGTCCGACCCCACCGCGCGGGCCACGTCGCTCGCGTCGAGCACCTGCTGGGGCGTCGAGTCCGCGTCGTCCGCCTCGCCGGCGCCGAAGAGCGCCGCGAGCCGCGTCGCGAGGACGCCGTTCAGTCGGTCTCGGGCGTCGGCGATGTCCTCGCCCGGCCGGATCCACGCGGCGTTGTCGAAGGGAAAAATCGCCGCACAACGGTCAGAGAGCGCGTTCAGCGTCCGGGCCGCGTTCTGCTCGGCCAGCGGGCGGTCCGGGGTGCGACGCTCGGGGTCGTCGCCCGCGGACCGCGGCGCGTCGGGGTCGTCGGGCGCAGACTCGTCCGGGGTCGGCAGGAGGCCGACGGCGTAGACCGGCGTGTCGTACAGCCGGGTCAGTTCGTCCGCCAGCGCAGGCGCGACTCCCGCGCCCGCACCCCCGCCGACGCCGACGACGAGCACGAACGCCTCCGCGAGCGACGGCTGCTGGTCGTCCATCGCCCGGCTGAGTTCGCCGGCGTGCGCGTCGCCCAGCCGGCGGGCCGCGTGGAGGTCCCCGTCGAGTCCGCTCCCGGCGGCCGCGTCGCCGAAGCGGTACCGCCGCGACTCGCCGACCGACTGGAGCGCGTCGAGCGCGGCGGCGTCGGTGTCGAACGCGTTGACGCCGTGCAGGAACCGGTCCCCGTCGCGGTCGGCGGCGAGTCGGTCGACGACCCGGCCGCCGGCGCCGCCGAGACCGATGACGTGTACACGCATACGTCACCCCGGTCGTCGAGCGAGGGTTTATATATTCGCAAAGCCGCCACCGCGGGCCGAGTCGGTCGTCGCGTCGGGCGGGGGGTCGGTCAGAACTCGTCGAGTTGCCGCTGTCCCCGCGACAGTTCTGGGCCGGGGTCGTCGACGTCGCCGCCGAGGAGCCGTATCAGGGCGGTGTTGGCGAAGGTGAGCGCGAGCACGAGGATGATCGGCGCGAGGAACAGCCCGTGGAAGCCGAAGACGACCGGCCCGAAGATGTACGCGAGCATGAGCAGCCCCACGTGAGTGGCCTTTCCGCTGAAGTACGGCCGGAGGACGATATCGGGGATCGTGTCAACGACGATGGCGGCGACGACGAGGAACCCGGCGACGTAGACGAGTCCGGTGAGTTCGTTGCCGAGGACCGAGGGAACCGCGGTCGCCGCCGCGAGCGGGATGTACACGATCTTCATCCCGATGACCGGAATGAGGCTGGCCACGCCGGTGAGCGCGCCCGCGAGCGCCGGGTACGGCACCTCCACGATTTCGGGCGCGATCATGTTGTAGCCGGTGTACGTCACGACGGCGATGATCGAGATGGCGATGACGTTGAGCAGGTTCCCGTACAACACCGCCTCCAGCTCGTCGTCGGCCGTCTCGAGGTACTCGCGGACGACCGCGTCGTCGTCGAAGGTCAGGAGCCACTCGTGGAACTTCGAGCCGTCGAGAAGCAGGTAGTAGGTGACGACGACGGTGATCACGAGGTTCAGCGTGAGCCCGGAGAGGGTACTCGCCAAAATCGACGCCTGTTCGGACACGAAGTCGATGAGCGGGTCGAGCTGACCGGACCGGTAGGCCTGCAAGACGCCGTCGAAGGTGGGGTTCGAGAGTTCGGCCAAGTCGCCGACCCACGAGTTTTCGGCGCCGACCGTCTCTGCGACCGGATACTGCTCGATGAACCGGCGCGCTTCCACGATCAGAAGCACCACGGTGTAACTCAACAACGCGATGAGCGGAACCCCGACCAACGACAGCGAGACGGCCGCCCTGACTCTTGCGGGGAGCCGGAAGCGTTCGAGCCGGTGGTAGAGCCGTCGCGTGGAGTAGTAGAGGAAGACCGCGACGGTGAGCGGGGCGACGAACCGGTAGGCGATGAACCCGACGAGCGCCGCGATGACGAGTCCGAAGAGGGCGATGACCAACCGCTTTTCGTCCATAGCGGCCTCTCTCAGTGATTCGTCATAAACTATGTGGGCTCGATCCGCGCGAGCGAGCGCGTCACTCGGCCTCCTCGGCCGTTCCGGCGTCGTCGACAGAGGGACCGGAGCCGGTCTCGGCCGCCCCCTCCGCGTGCCGGTCGACCGCGCGCTCGAAGCGCGCGACCTGCTCGCGGTGGAGCGAGTGGATCATGTCGGCGAGGAAGCCGAAGATCAGCAGTTGGATGCCGAGGATCGCCGACCCCACGGCGCCGATGGCGATTATCTCGTGGGTGGCGCCGAACACGAGCCAGCGGTAGAGGACGTACGCGGTCAGGGCCGCCCCGGTGGCCGTCGAGAGGACGCCGAGGCTCCCGAAGTAGAACAGCGGGTTGTTCGTCTTCGCCTTCCGGTACAGTTCGATGAAGATGACGCCGCCGTCGCGAACGGGGTGGAGGTTGGTGGCGGAGCCGCCGGGCCGCTCGCGGTAGGTTATCGGGACGACCGTCACCGACTGCTGGTTTTTCACGCACTCGACTGCCATCTCCGTCTCGATGCCGAACCCGTCGGCGGTGAGGTGGAGCCTGTCGAACGACTCGCGGGAGAACGCGCGATACCCGGAGAGGATGTCTCGGTAGGACTCGCCGTGGATGACGCGGAACGAGAGGTTGATGATCCGGTTCCCGATCTGGTTCAGTCGCGTCATGGCACCCGGCCGCATGTCGGCGAACCGGTTCCCGATGACGTGGTCGGCCTCGCCGTCGACGAGCGGCGCCAGCATGGCGTCGACGTCGCTCGCGTCGTAGGTCGCGTCGGCGTCGGCCATCACGACGTACGGCGCGTCGATGTGGCTCCGAACCGCCTCCCTGACGGCCTGTCCCTTGCCGCGTCCGGACTGTTCGACCACGCGCGCTCCCGCCTCGCGGGCGGCCGCCTGCGTCCCGTCCGTCGAGCCGCCGTCGATGACGAGAATCTCGTCGAGGCCGACCTCGCGGAACGACTCGACGACGCGCGCGACCGTCTCGACCTCGTCCATCGTCGGAAGCAGGACGCAGACGTCGTCGTAGTCGCTCATTACCGGGGTGATATCAGGCGAGTCGCTAAACTCTGTCCCTCTGTGTCGTGGCGGTCCGTCGAAACCGACGGACGCGCACAGCGCGTGAGGGCCGCGGACACCCATACGCTCATGTAGCAGACGGTCGATCGTGATAGCATGGCACATCCACTCGGGGCCGACGGCGACGAACTGCTCAGCGCGGCGCGAACCGCCACGGGAGACGAGCTGCGGAGCCTCACGTACTTCACGGAGGAGGCGGTCGAACAGCTGTACCTCCGAAACGACCTGAGCCGGACGGCCGACCTCGTCGGCTTCGCGGAGAGCGAACGACACGGGTTTCACGCGCAGTCGCTGTACGCCGACACCCAGCTTGGCGCGTACAAGTTCACCGTCCGCGTGTTCGAGAACGGGTACCTCACGCGCGTCATCGCCAACGGTCACGGCGTGTGGGTGACCACCGATTCGATGGACATCGACCGCTTCGAGGAGTTGGCGAGCGCGCTCGCGGCGATACTGCGCTCGTTCGACCCAGCGTAGTCGACGGCAGTCGCCCTCGCGCCGTCGACGCCGGTTGTTTCGGCGACGCTGATGTCGGCCGTCTACATCGGCGACGCTGATGTCGGCCGCTTC